>JBCLLY010000019.1:0-2297 GCA_039738415.1 Candidatus Levyibacteriota bacterium | reverse complement strand
TAATTTGCTGTTGTTGTTTTACCATCAGTTCCCGTAACACCAATTACTTTTAAATTTTTACTTGAATTCCCATAGTAAACAACAGCAATTAATGCAAAAAGCAGGTGCCCTATATTTTTAGCTCTTCGTATAAGAATTTGAGGTAGAATCATTAGTTAAAAAAATTTGACATAACCAAATATCCGCAAACCAAGCCAAAAAAACCTACTACTGCAAATGTCGCCGTAGTAAACGCGGGGAATTTAAGAAAACTAAAAGCTCCACTCGGGATAGGTACTACAGCAAAATCTAATATAGTCTGACTCATAGTGAAATTATACGGTTGAATAGTGATTAATTCAACTTATTTGGCTTGCATTCCGTAGTATTGGACTAAATCGGAAGCAACAGAAAAAAATATTGGAGCAGCTGTTTCCGAACCATAAATTGAAGTTTTAGGTCTATCAACTAAGACTAGCATTGCAATCTTAGGCTCTTCCGCTGGAAAAAAACCTATAAATGAAGCGACTGTTTGACTCGAATCATAGCGGCCCTCAACGGGAATTTGCGCTGTTCCTGTTTTACCTGCTACTGCAATATTTCCCAAAGTAACCCATTTTGAATCTCCATTTTCAACAGCATTAACCATCATCCACTTCATAACCTCCGATGCGCTGCTCGAAAGAACTTTTTTCCTACTTTCAACCCTTACTTCAATTTCACCTCCATCATTCTCAATTATTCTCTCAACTACGTACGGTTTGTTCATATAGCCTCCGTTTGCAATTGATGAAGCGGCTGCCAAAAGCTGGATGGGGGTAATAGAAATCCCTTGCCCAAAACTTGAAGTCGCAAGGTCTATTGGTAACCATTCCACTTCTCTCCTCAATTTTCCAGAAACTTCACCCTGCAAATCAATACCAGTATTTTCCCCAAGTCCAAATTGCCTTAAGTAATCATTCATCCGTTTAATTCCCAGTTTTTGCCCAACAAAAACCATTCCGGTGTTGTCCGAATTCTGAATAACTTCTGTCATAGTAGAGTTAGGATGATACTTATCATTCCACGTTTTTATAGTAAAACCGCTCATTTGAACAGGAGCTGAACAAATATTACATCTAGTATCTGCCTTAACCACTCCCTCATTTAAGGCTGCTGCCATTACTAATACTTTAAAAGTGGAACCGGGTTCATATAGGTTTGATATAACAGGATTTTGATAAGAATCTCCGTCATATTCATAATATTTCTGCGGATCAAACTTTGGAAATGAACTCATTGCAAGCACCTTCCCAGTCGATGGCTCCATAATAACTATGCTTCCACCCCTTGCTCCATAACGCTCTATTCCCTTTTTTAAGGCTTCATCAGCAATAAATTGCACGGTTCTATCAATAGTTGTTCGAAGGGATCTTCCATCCACCTTCCTCTCCTCTCTCACGTCGGTTACTATCGAATTTCCTAGCGCATCTTTTACTACATATAGTCTTCCGGACTTACCTTGAAGCTGTCTATTATAGTAACCTTCAAGTCCTAAATAACCTTGATCTTGTCCATCATCATTTTTCCCAACAAATCCTATTAGATGCGCTGCCATAGACGCTTCCGGATAAAATCTATTTGTTTCTATTTGAAACCCTATTCCCTCCAAATCTAAGCTTTCAATTTCTTTCTTCTTGTCGTGATCAAAAATACCAAGCCTAACCCAATAAAGATCTTGATTAAGTCTTGCGGAAATAGAAGCTGAGTCATATCCCAGAACATCTGCAAGTTCATTTGAATATTTCTGTACGTTAGGAATTAATTTTGGATTTGCGTATGTAAGATAACTAATTTTATTTGTAGCAATTGGAAAACCGTCATTAAATAATATTTCTCCTCTTTTTGGACTTAAAACTAAGGATTCCGTACTTTGTCTATTTTTAATCTCGGTGAGTTCATCTGCACGGATAATCTGCCAGTAGAATAGTTTTCCGATTAAAATCGTATAAAAAAACAGGAGTGATAAAACGATAACTATAAATCTTGCAGAAATCTTGTACTTCATTCCTGCTTTAGGGCAATTGAATTATAATCCTTGAGTGCAATAAATTCCTTAGGTCTTACAAAACCCAACTCAGCAGCTCTTGAGGAAATAACTAGTAATGATGAATAAGAAAGAATTCTGGATTCCAATATTTGATTTTCTTCGTCAACCTCTAATAACGCTACTCTAATCTCCCCCGCTCTTAAGCTTTCCGAGTCAATTGCACTTGATTGCGCCAAATATAGGGCTTCAACTGTAATTATTACAGCAAGTATACTTAATGCAAATATAT
>JBCLLY010000018.1:0-5104 GCA_039738415.1 Candidatus Levyibacteriota bacterium | reverse complement strand
CACTATGTCTGAAACAGTATTTCGGATAACAGGAGCTGTAATATATAGTGGCTTATTGCTACTTCGAAGTGGTGAGGTTGCAAAAAAGAGAATTACGCCAATGACAATTACAACAACCGCTTTTTTTATTAAGGACGCTTTCAAAAACCAATTTTTAAAACCCGCAACTCTACTAAATATATTTTTTGAAATGTTTTTGAACAGGTTCATATTATTTGTTTGCGGAAGAGCTTTGCTCATTTTTTTCTTCCCAAGCCTTAACCGAGTTCTCCATGATGCGCACAAGTTCCTTTAAATCGCTAGCAGGCATAAGAGATACGATCTCGCTCATTTTCTCAAAATGCTGACGCAGTGTTTGCTCAAGCTCTTCTTTCCCTTTTTGTGTTAATTCCAACCGTATAATGCGCCGGTCATCAGGATCATTTTCCCTTGTAATCCATCCCGCATCAAAAAGCCGGTCTGTAAACTTAGCAACAGCAGGAGATGACATGGAAAGCTCTGATGCGAGTTCGCCAACTGATGCAAGAGGATTTTCCCGTAAGTAGTACAAAGCATGACCTTGTAAAAATGTCGCAATTTTGTCCTCCATAGAAATTCCAGAGGAGGGCTTCATTATTCTTCCCCATTTCATAGAAACTGTCATGAAGCGTTGTAATAATGCTTGTTTTTCCATAGCATCCTATATTATCTAACCTAGACAATATCTTACCATGCCAGATATTGTTTATCAAGTAATGTTGAGATGCTGTCAGACACAAGTAGTTTATAAGTAGGGATGGCCGTTAGAGAAGGAAACGTTGAGTGCAAGTAAGTTTCTTTTAAATAACCGTGTCTTGATTGATATTTTGTATCCCTGTCAGGAAAGTTTAAGTGTTTAATAATATAAGATTTGGGCACACCCAGCTTGTTAGCCAACACTTCAATCACTTTTTCTTTATCAGTACTATCAACTTTAATGACATATTCTATTTCAAAATCTACCACGGTTTGGCCTTTTCTGACAGTTGCGTCCAGCTCCAAAGATTTTCTTTTTATACCGGCTCTTGCTAGTTTTTTAATAAGACTTATGGTTTTCATGATTCAAGGTGTAGTATGCTAAAATTTAATCAGTGAAAAAGATTGTTTCCAGTTTGCTCGTAGTAATCACATTATTTCTAGTCGGTTTTTCTTTTTTGAATATTGCTTATGCTGCATCACACGCCTTAGTTGCCTCGTGTACTGATTTTAAAAATATGTCACTTGGTGGTACTTATTTACTTACTACCAATCTCGATTGTATTAGTGAAGGCAACAATATTATGGTGGGCTCAAGTGCTACTCCGTTCACTGGTACCTTTGATGGTGGCGGATATACTATTACCGTAGCTATCAATATTCTTGAAAATGCACCTGCAGATGATTTAGACAACAATGTTGGTTTGTTTTCTACAATAAGTGGCGGAACGGTGACGAACCTTCGAGTTGCTGGTTCAATAGAATCAACCGGTTCCAAAGTTGGTGGAATCGTGGGGCAGGCAATAAATGGAAGTACTATTTCATCAGTTGCAAATACTGCAAATGTAACAGGTGTGTGGTACGTCGGTGGGCTTGTGGGGGATTTGGACGGAGGTGCAATCTCAAATAGTTACAATGTAGGAACTGTAACAAATAGCGGGTCTATTACTGGAGGTATCACTGGTGAAATTTCTGGATCGAGTTCTATCACCAACAGTTACAATCGCGGACAAGTGAATGGTAGTTATCACGTAGGCGGTATTACTGGGTGGAGAAGTGACACGCCGACGATCAGTAATAATTTTAATGCAGGACAAGTTCTTACTTCTCAAGAAACATTTTTCTTTGGTGGTATTTGGGGAAATGATGCGTCAGGGGGAGGAGGAACGCCAGCGGCAGGTTTTACAAACAATTTTTTTGATATTACGCGCTCGACCAGAGCCATGTGCGGTTATGGTAACGATGGCTATGTCATTAACCCTATTCCAGAACAATGCGAAGGTGTGAATAGTAATGGTAATAATCCAAATCATTTTAAAAATAATAGCACCAACACACCATTCACAAATAGCCCATACTTACTTCAAGGAAGTGCGGAGTATCGTTATATCAAATGGGAAATTGTTAAGCGAAAAGGTAGTAACAATAGCATTCAAGTTTCAGAGTTTAGAACTTTTTTTGATGAAGATGTAGTGTCATGGCCTGTAGGATCAATCGCGACAAATCCAGGCGGTAATTCTCCAGGATCTGAAGGGCCAGAAAAAGTGATTGACAATGATCTTAATTCAAAATGGCTTGATTTCAATTTTGCAGGAGGAGGACAAGACGGGTCGTCAGTTCTTATTGTCGATGCAGGAGAGACTATTGAATTTGATAGTTATCATTGGGCGACAGCAAATGATGAGGTAAGTCGAGATCCAATTAGCTGGAGAGTGTATGGAAGCGCTAATGGGAGTGATTGGACGCTTCTTGATACGAGAGTCAATCAAGAGATTACTAATGCGAGAAAGGTTTATGTAACAGAGACATCATTTATTTATAATTGGGATTTTGATTTGGTGTGGGAAATGATTCCAAGCGGGTATCCAGAATTGCTGGCAATTTTTGCTGATGAATCTACTGGTCCTAATCAAGTTACAGGCCTTTCAGCAAGTACTATTTCTATGACTGAAATTGATTTGTCTTGGACTGCACCGGCTAATGGCGGGTCTGCTATCACTGGATACAAAATTGAAAGAGAATCACCTGTAAATGGAGGATTTTCTACGATTATTGCAGATACTGAATCAACTAGTACCGCTTATAGTGATACAGGGCTTACCGCAGAAACACAATATAATTATCGCATTTCAGCAATCAATGCTATTGGTATTGGTAATCCGTCCGATTCTGCTAATGCAATGACAGATAGTGATACCACTCCCCCCACTCTCACCGAAGTGACTCCTGTTTCAAGTCCAACAGGAGATTCAACTCCAGACTATACTTTTAATACCGACGAAGCAGGCGATATTACATACGGAGGTTCGTGTTCGTCTGCCGACACTACTGCCGATGCGGGAAACAATACAATTACTTTCAATACTCTTGCCGTGGGCACATATGCAGATTGCACGATTACTGTTACCGATATTGCTGATAATGTTAGTGACCCACTCACGGTATCTTCGTTTATAATAGCACCCACAATACTTTACTCCGGTTCTTTCAATGAACCTTATGTAGTAAACGACGGTTCTCTAATAGGTAGTAGAATAGCCACTCTGTACAACGAGACCTTTGTAATTTCCGGCGGAACATTAACGCAAGGAGTTCATTACGCCCTTGCCAACGAACCGGCGGGACTGACGGCCGTAATGACCGTAAATGGGGACGGCGACGTAGCCACTCTTACCTTCACTGGCAATGCTACCAGTCATACGTCGGCAAACAATGTTTCAAATCTTACTATCACATTCTTAGATGGAGCCTTCACTGATACCGCTGTTGCGTCCGATGTTATCAATTACACAAACGATACCGGTGTGATTACTTTCGCTGGCACCACTATTCTCTATGGCGTTGACGGAGCAGGCTCAAATTCTGATAATCCAAATTTATATACTCTAGACCCAGATACTGGAGAAAAACTAAGCACCAGCACCGACCCAGTCGGTTTCCATGTTACCGGTCTGGCATTTCATCCGACCACGGATATTTTATATGGAAGCACGGGAAATTATGACCCAATAGGAGATGATAATTCCAGAAGTCTTATAACCATTGACACGACAACAGGAGTTGGCACCTTACTTGGAACAGCCAGAGATAGCGGAGATGCTACTCATAATCTAGCTGATATATCATTCCATTCTAATGGAACATTGTACGGATGGTCAGAAAATGGCGATGACCTTTATACCGTAGACCTTACTTCTTGTGATGGAATTTCTGATACTAATTGTTTAGTGACTAAAGTAGGAGAATCAGAGATTGGTACTTATGGTAGTGGCCTAGCTTTTGACAGTTCTGACAATCTATATTTATTCGGAAATGGCGATGACTCTTTTTATCAAATTGACCCAGATACAGGTCTATCTATGGGAGAAACTGATTTTGAGAATCCATCCGGAGATAGCTACCCAATCGGCGCTGCCGCTTTTGACGGCAATGATATTCTTTTTGCTTCACGTAGTAACTATGGGAGTATGCCTGCTGACCTCATCACTGTTGCTACTTCCACCGGTGAAATCACTTCTAAAGGAGAAACAGCAGATATGCAACACATGAACGCAATCGCATTTTATTTTGTGCCTACTTCCATCTCTGGCACCGTCTACACCGATGAAGGAATAACAACAATGGCAAGTGGTAGAAGTGTCGCCATAAGTATCAACGGCGCAGCCGCAGCTGCTACCACTACTACAGGAGTAGGTGGAACATATACTCTTGAAGGTCTTACGATTTCGGCCGGCGATGTATTAACCCTCTACCTTGACGAAGCCATAGAGAAAGCAGTCACCGTCACCAAGGCAACAGGTAGTGACCAAACAGGAGTAGACCTCTACCAAGACAGTCTTATCGCTCGTTGCGATAACAACAGTTGTTCTCTTACCATAGACAACCTTGATACTGCAAACAATAACGAAGACGCTGATATTAGCAGTATTTATAGTATATCTAGTCTCAACCTCGCACCCGGTATGAACTTCTCTATTCCAGCTAGCCACAGCTTTACATCAGGAGGAAATACCACCGTTCCTGGTAACTTTACAAACAACGGATCATACACTAATAGTGGGTCTAATAATGCAGTGAATGTCGGTGGTAACTTCACCAATAACGGAACATCCACCAATAGTGGGTCTAATAATGCAGTGAATGTCGGTGGTAACTTCACCAATAACGGAACATCCACCAATAGTGGGTCTAATCATGCAGTGGATGTCGGTGGTAACTTCACCAATAACGGAACATCCACCAATAGTGGGTCTAATCATGCAGTGGATGTCGGTGGTAACTTTACGAATACAGGGACGTTTACGCCACAAAATAGCACTGTCACGCTTACAGGTACCGATGATGATAACACCATCACATCTGGAGGCAGTAGTTTCTACAACGTCACCCA
>JBCLLY010000017.1:0-5742 GCA_039738415.1 Candidatus Levyibacteriota bacterium | reverse complement strand
ACTTTATGAACTTAAATGCAGCTTCGGGATAAGGGGTTTTATTTGAAACTCCTTCTGCCCAATAGCTTGCAACCGTTGAATTGGTTCCCGGAAGTAGAGGAACTGGATAAATTTGAAAATTTAAATCTTTAAATGCCTCCATCTCAAGCATATCCCAGGAATATCCAAAGTACATCGCCAATTTTCCTCCTGCAAATGCAATCTTGGAATTTTCCATTGTCTGACTCCAAACAGGAGTCTGTCTACCACTTGAAAAAAGCGTATAGAACTGCAGTGCGCTTACTGCACTCTCTATATTCTCACCAGCCAGATTATCGAAATTAGCACCGTTTTGTAAGAGCAAAAGAGCAATCAGATCGGAAGCGTGCGCTATATTGTCATATGTTCCCATAGCTATTCCTGATTTAACAATTCCTCCCCCCTCTATTGTAGTTAACTCGCGAGAAAGGCTTTCGAGGTCATTCCATGTTGTAGGTGGCTGACCTCCCACGTTATTTAACAAGTCTGTATTTACATATAAAGCCAGCGTATCGATACTCAAGGGAATTCCATAATACGCACCATTTCTTTTTAGATCTCTTCCAACTACTTTAAAATAATCATCTTCCAGTCCGGTATCTACTACGACATCCTCCGGAAATGGGGAAAGGATATCCTGAATTTGCACCAACCAGCTGCTATGAAAACGCATGATGTCTGGAGCATTTCCCTCAGCAGTTCTTGTTTTTAACCTATCTACATAATCACCGAGAATTTTGATGTCAATTTTTTCATATTTAATAGTTATATTCGGATTCTCCCTTTGAAAATCATCAAAAATAGGCTGGAGAACGCTTATGTCCTCCCAAACTCCCTGATAAGTTAAAGTCACCTCTCTCTGTGAAGGCTCATCGTTATTGCGCAGGAAAAATAACCAGACAAAAAAGAAGATAAGAATAAATACAAAAAATATTATACCTATAACAATAAGTATTTTTTTCTTATTCGCGAAAAAATGCGAACCGTCCTCATTTGTATAATAAGGATCTTGCTGTACTTGGTTAGTATTGGAATTAGGATCCATAAATTAATCTAGTTATAGTATAATAATATTACGCATAAAAATCTAATCCCTATCTTCGAGTGGTTATGAAACATAGATTAAAAAAAATTATTGAAAGAATTTTTAGAGTAAGCAAGTCTTTAATATGGTTTTTTGTAGGCTTTTCTGTTGCTGGTCTTACTCTTCTTTCTATTACTATTATTTATTTTCAAAATAGCTACAGTTCTCGCGTCATACCTGGGGTTTTTATAAATGATATTTATGTTGGTGAAAAAACAAAAGAGGAAATTATTTATATATACGAAGAGAAAAATAAAGCTATCCAAAACAGCAGTTTTACATTTATATATGAGGGCAAAACTACAACAATATCTGCGGCAGATTTAAATATCGGCTATGATTACAATCTAATCGCAGAACAGGCAGTCGGACTTGGTAAATCTCCGAATATATTTTCTAACTTCTTTATAATCACAAATGCATATTTAAATGAAATCAGCCTATCTTCCCCATACACATTCAACGAAGAAAAACTCGCGCAATATTTAAAACCGTATTTAGAAATGGCACGTAAGGAACCTGTTAACGCTGAATTTGTTGTAGAAAATAATAAGGTCATAAAATTTTCTCAATCCGAAGACGGAAGAACGCTTGATACGGAAAAAATAAGAAAATTTGTATTAGAGAGAATTCCCTCTATTATAAAATCCGGTGAGAATAAAAACTTTGAATATTTACTACCAACCATTGCATTAAAACCCGAAATTACAACTGAGGAAGTAAATGAATATGGAATCGAAGAGCAAATAGGAGAGGGGGTCTCTTATTTCGTAGGCTCTATCCCAAATAGAATTTTTAACATTGGACATGCTGCAAATAAAATAAACGGTATTTTGGTCGCCCCCAACGAAGAATTCTCGTTTAATAAATATATTGGAGATATCTCCCGTCTCACAGGCTATAAAGAA
This sequence comes from Candidatus Levyibacteriota bacterium, assembly GCA_039738415.1. GTDB lineage: Bacteria > Patescibacteriota > Microgenomatia > Levybacterales > GWA1-39-11 > JBCLLY01. The sequence continues at coordinate 3,732 of JBCLLY010000017.1, read as the reverse complement.
GCGTATGTTATCTCAGGAGGAAGAACAATACTGGGTGATGGTGGAGGAGTTTGTCAGGTCTCAACAACTCTATTTAGGGCTATGCTTGATGCAGGAGTCCCAATAACTGAAAGAAATGCTCATTCATACAGAGTGGGGTACTACGAACAACAGTCCCCTATGGGAATTGATGCAACTATTTATGTGCCATCAGTTGATTTGAAATTTAAAAATGATACAGGAAATCATATACTAATTGTTTCAGATTTTAATGCGGTTGAACAAAAATTGGTTTTTACCCTATTTGGAAAAAGTGACGGTAGGCAATCCGTCATCTCAGAACCTGTAGTGTTAAGCCGCTCCCCCGCACCAGCTCCCCTTTATGAAGACGATCCTAATCTTCCCGTTGGAACAACAAGACAGGTTGACTACGCAGCTCCTGGCGCGTATGTTCAATTTACCAGAACTGTAACCAGGAACGGAGAAGTTATAATTGATGAAACCTTTACATCGAGATACTCTCCATGGCGCGCTATTTATAAGGTGGGAACTAAGCAGGGATGATGAGAAAAATTGCAATTTTTTGCGGAGGTCCTTCTTCCGAATACGAAGTGTCTTTATCTAGCGCAAAATCTATACTTGCTAACATTGATAAGAAAAAATATACACCCTACATTTTCTACATTAAAAAAAATCTAAAAAGTGCTTACTATAAAGCAGGCAAAACAATTGTTCCCCCCACAAAAACTACTTTTGACGATTTTGATAAAATCCTAAAAGATAGTAAAGACAAATTTGACATCGCACTGCTTTCCGCACTTCACGGAGAATTTGGCGAAGATGGAACAATTCAATTATTTTTGGAAAATTTGGGAATTAAATATACAGGTTCTGATAGTAAAGCAAGTAATCTTTGTATGGATAAATTTTTATCGATGAAAAAAGTGAAGAAAATTAAGGGAATTAGTATTCCAAAAACATTTAAATTAAATACTGAAAAGATAAATAAGAAAGCTCCGATGAACTTTCCTTTTATAATAAAGCCAAATGCACTAGGTTCCAGTATTTTGGTATCTATAATTAATAATCAAAAGGATTTTGAAAATGCCATAAGAAAAATAAAACAAAGCAAAGTAAGGCAAATACTTATTCAGGAATTAATAAATGGAATAGAGCTAAGCTGCGGATCTCTACAAACAAAAAAGGGTAAATTTATTTCTCTTCCTCCAATTGAGATAAGGCCAAAATCAAATTTCTTTGACTACTCTTCCAAATATAGCATCAATGGATCTGAGGAAATAACCCCTCCTGTATCTATTCCAAAAAAAGAATCTTTAAAAATATCAACTCTAACAAACACCATTCACAAAAAACTAAATTGCTCTGTGTATTCCAGATCAGACTTTATATATAAAGATGGAGAAATTTATTATCTTGAAACAAATACTCTTCCGGGATTTACTTCAACTTCATTAATTCCTAAAGAAGCTCTCGCAGCTGGCATATCTTTTTCACAATTACTAGAATTTATTATTAAGGAGAGTATTTAGATGATTGTAAAAACGGACGTATTAGAACCACTTATAAAAAGCTACAAGGCAAGGGGTAAAAGAATAGTTTTGACTGGGGGATGCTTTGATATTTTACATAATGGTCACATTGAATATTTAACTAAAGCAAAAAGGGAAGGCACTATTTTAGTAATTTTACTGGAATCGGATGAAAATATAAGAAAGTTAAAGGGCGCAGATAGACCGATTAATACTTTTGAAAAAAGGGCAATTGAGCTCGAAAAGCTTGGATTTATTAACTTAATAGTAGAATTGTCAGAAAAAACTTCTGACTCTTACTACTATAACCTGACAAAGTTGATTCAGCCTGATATAATTGCAATAACGAAAAACGATTCATTAACCGGAAAGAAGAGGGAACAAGCAAAAATTGTTGGGGGTAAAATTAAGGTAATAATGGAAAGAGACGAAAGATATTCGTCAACAAAGCTTACAAATAATAAATGAAAAAAGTTTTATTAATATACGGACTACTAGTACTTGGCATAATAATTGTTGCAGTACTTCAATTTAGAGGAGTAAATTTATTACCTCAGATCGGGGGGAATAATGCGACAGTAACGATAAGTGAACAAAAATTTAGTGTTGAAGTTGCAGATACTGATGAAGAAAGGATTAAAGGACTATCTGAAAGAAAAAGTTTGGAAAAAGACCGCGGAATGCTTTTTATATTCGAGCAAAAAGGAAAATACGGATTTTGGATGAGAAATGTAAATTTTCCTCTGGATTTAATTTACATTTCTGACAGTAAGATTGTTGATATTATAAAAAATGCCGAACCAAAAGCACTTGACGCCAAGGATATTCCGGTATTCGAACCAGAAGTTGATGCAAATTTTGTTCTGGAAATAAATGGAGGTCTTTCCGATGAATTTAAATTTGAAATAGGCAACGATGTAATCTTCGAAAATATTAATTAACCCCATGAGAATTCTAGCTATAGAATCATCGTGTGATGAAACGGGCGCTGCGGTAGTTGAGAAAAAAGATAATCAAATAACTGTGTTGTCAAATATTCTCGCAACTTCCTCAGATATGCATGCTGCAACCGGCGGGATAATTCCAGAAAATGCTGCACGTGAACAAGTAAAAGTAATAATTCCGGTTATTGTTGAAGCGTTATTAACATCTACTAAGGCGGGTGGCGAAAAACAACAGGATGCTAGCTCTTGGAAAACTGCAGGTCAAGTTTTAAGAAATGAAATTGATGCTATCGCAATAACCTACGGACCGGGTCTTATCGGTTCACTTTTAATAGGAGTGGAGACTGCAAAAACACTTTCCCTGGTATTTAACAAACCCATTATCCCCGTGAATCATCTACTCGCACACATTTACGCAAACTATATTTCTGTCATCAACCATTCACCATCTACCATTCACCATCCATATATCGGACTTATCGTCTCCGGAGGACACACCGACCTGCTATATTTTAAATCGCATAATGATTATGAGTGGCTTGGCGGAACCCGCGACGATGCCGCAGGAGAGGCGATAGATAAAATAGGGAGAATGCTTGATCTATCTTATCCTGCAGGACCTGAAATGGAAAAGCGCGCAAATATTGTTAAAACTCCAAGTATAAAATTCCAAAGCCCTATGATAAATTCCAATGATTTTGACTTTTCCTTTTCAGGCCTTAAAGCAGAAGTTATGAGGTATGTAAAGAAAGTAAGTACGAACGACACGAAACTTCAGAATCCACAAAAATTTGATGCTAATTTAAAAAACCAAATTTGTTACTCAACACAAAAAGCAATTACCGATGTGTTGGTTAAAAAAACCATAAATGCTGCAGAAGTTTATAATTGCAAGACTATATTAATAGGAGGTGGAGTGAGTGCAAACCAAAAACTGAACAAAGAATTCAAACTGAAAATTGAAAATTTGAAATTGGATATTGAAGTTTTTGCTCCAGGCAAAACTTACGCCACCGATAATGCTGCTATGATTGGCGCTTATGCTCTTATGAACGGTAAAGAAAAAAACTGGAAAGATATAAAATCAAATCCCGAACTTTACTTTGTGTAACTTGCCAAACCCCAAATCTTTAACTATAATCCCAGACTTAATGGCAAAATAATAAATTATGCTATACTTTTTTGAATAAAGATGAAAACCGTAATATTTGTTGAATCTCCCACAAAAGCCAAAACACTAACTAAATTTTTAGGAGAAG
>JBCLLY010000016.1:0-5790 GCA_039738415.1 Candidatus Levyibacteriota bacterium | reverse complement strand
TATCTTTTGATAAAACAAATCCAATAGCACACAAAAATCTTAAAAAACTTCAAGCCCTTTCCGAAAATAAAACTAAAGAAAACGGGAATATTAAGAACATTAACGGTCTATTTATTCAAGAAACAGGAAAAACAAAAGCTATTGAATTAAGAAATCTTGCGGATAAAAAAACCTTGCTACTTTTAGAAACCGCTGACGAGGTCAACATGGTTATTAAGCGTTCAAAAGTGTTCGTTCAAAAGAGCGATAAAACCTATATCGGAGTGCTACCTGATGATATCGGAATGAGGCTCACGAGTCTTATTAATGGTGGAAACGAATATTACTCGTGTATTATGAGCGCAGACGATAAGAAGGTGATGATTTTTGTAAAAGAAGTTAAAAAAGGAAAAAAATTTGCCAATCAACCATCATTTACCTTTTCCTAATTATTTCTTTCAAATAAAACCACTTCTCCTCCGCTTAATTCTTTACCTAGTTTTTTTCTATAATTATTTTCCTCTTTTTTTAACTTTTCTTTTTTTAAAGCTCCCTTAAGTGAAAAATAAGCCCAGAAAAAGGACAATGTAAAGAGTAAAATTATTCCCAAAACGATATACATACTTTATCTTACTAAATTTTCTAGTTCCAACTCTGACTCCTCCCCTATTATAAGAGTAACTGATGCGATCTGATACTCAAAAGATTTCTCGATAGGAAAATTAAAGCTTTTTCCAATTAAAAGCGCGTCCTGATAAACATCGTCAGAACTATAAACAATCTTAGAACTCTGCTTATTTTCTGTTAGTATAGAAACAACATTGAATCCGGTTCTTGAGAACATCTCTCCGACCTCCGTTGCCAGTCCGTTAATATTAGTTCCGTTGATAATTTGCAGACTTGTTTTCCGCCCGGCCAGAGAAGAATCCCTAAAAAAATCTTCTTTTTCCCTTTGGAGTAAGGCTCTTAAATCATAAATTGTCGCATATGTTTTTATATTGACATTGTCTTCATCAATACTTTTTCCTATCTGGTAAAGTTTTAACCAGTCAAAAAAAACTAAATTCTTGGATTTCAAATTAATATCTGTATTAGTTTTTTGAATATTAATTGGTGAAAAAAATGATTTTGTTGGTGACATGGGATCTGCGCTTTTCGGATACAAAATGTAGGCGTGGATAGGAATTCCAAAATTTATACTCTGCAACATTATGTTCTCTCTTTTTATTTTTCCCAAATCCCCTATTACTAGAGCCGTTGAGAGACTTTTATTTTTCTCATCAACCCCTACCACGCTTACATACTTATCAGAAATAATTAAAATATTAAAAATATTTTGAGTAAAAGATCTGTTGACATAGGAGTTATAAATACGAAAAACCATAGCCGAAAATACAATAACCGCCAAAAGTACAAAAAAAACCTTTAAATAGGAAAGGTTACTATTTTTTTCTTTTAACATAAGCCTAAAAAAATTCTCCTACAAAATGAAGTTTAGGTTAAACACAAGAGTAAATCAATAAATCCCACACCCACGTTGCTTACGGCTCGACTCATTGCCAAGCCTCGCGTCGACAAGCGACTGCGAGTCTAGGCGGGCGAGGCGGGTCGGGGTTTTGGGGTGCGGGATAAATATCAAGAATTTATTTTGGTAAGTGATGACAGAAAGTCGGACAGATCCTTAGTAAGTTGTGAAGATAAAGTCATCTTTTCTCCGGTTTTTGGGTGAAAAAAAGAAATTTCTTTCGCATGAAGGAAATGTCTGGGCAGTCTTTTCCTATCATTTCTTGCAACTTTTCTCCCTGCATAAAGCACATCTGAATAAATAGGAAACCCTGCATACTGAAGATGAACCCTGATTTGATGAGTTCTGCCGGTTTTTGGAAAGGCCTTTATCAAAGATAATTTTCCATTTTTTTCATCAGGATTTTGATATAACTGCTCCATTTTAAAATCGGTCACAGCGCTTCTCCCCTGCGGAACTACACCAAAGCGCATTCTGTTCCATGGCAGACGTCCAACGGGAACAGATATGCTACCCTCTTGTACGAAAGCTCCGTGACAAAGAGCTACGTAACATTTCTCAACCTTCCTCTCTTTAAATTGTGCTTGAAGGTTTTTAAATGACTCCTCGTTTTTTGCAATTAAAAGTATTCCAGAGGTTTCTTTATCAAGCCTATGCACTATCCCCGATCTATTATAAAAATCCGAAATCAATGTGTTGTCAATTTTTAAATTAACATTTTTAATTTCTAATTTTTCCTCAGTCCAATCCTGTAGGGTAAATTCTTTTGAAGAAGTGTCAGCATTATTTACTATCATTCCATACGGCTTAACAACGGCAATAATATCCTCATCCTCATATACAATTTCAACTTTACCTTTTTTTTCTATTTCGTTCATTTTTCTTTAAAGAAATCGATACGGATTAAGATAAGACAATATATTGATATCGCTAAAACAATTATTGCCAATATTTGAACGGGTGAATAGATTAGTAATTCCTGCTTTCGGTATATAGAATAACCAAGATATGATAACGCAGATAAAGTAAGAATACAAAAGGCTACTACTCCATCCCTAATCCCAAAGCCGGTATGCATTTTTACGAGTACAAAAAAAATAATCGTAGCAATAAACATGTAAATAAATAGGATCAGTGACTCTACTTTTCCCAGTATCAAATATGATATTCCCTCAAATACAATTAATGGATAAAAAGAAAGCAGATAGATGTCTAAAATCCTGAATAGATTTTTTTTATCTTTAAAAAAGAATACTACTCCCAAAGCAAAGGCAGAAAAAAATCCCAAAAAGCTAAAGCCGTAAAATAAAACTATATGCATAAAACTTAAAGGATCAAGAAAGAAATCATATAAGTTTTCATCAATTAAATAAAGGCTTCTTGAAATGAGAAGTGAAAATAAAACTATTATTAAGGCTTTATCAAATATAAAACGTATAGAAATATTCTGGCGTAATAAAACAAAATCATGCCGCGATGTAATAAACAAAATGAACAAACTAACAAATATAAAAAGTAAAAGTATTAAAATCATCGTTGTTGTAATTTGTCTTTAATTTTTACTCTTTTTATTCCAAGTAAGAATATAACTGCACCAATCGTTACTAGAATAACCTCTGCACCAAAAATATCTGCAAAAAGTCCGGTAAGTAGAATTGGAATAAGAACCAGCACGCCTGCTAGTGTAAAAATTAAACCGTAAATTTTAGACCGGTAACTATCCTGAATACTCGATTGAATTATTGTTTGAGATGGAACAAAAATTAGCGCATTTGCAACACCTGCAAAAAAGGCAAGTATTACTGTACCCACGATGGGTAGAATAACAATCTGATAAGGAATTAACGCAAGAGCCAGTAATACAATTGATGACAAAAATATACCCAAATTCATCAAACTATTTCCACTTGCATTTTTAAAATAAGCCCCTATAAAAAGCGCCATTGATATCATTCCCAAAGCAGCCGGTGCAAAAACTACTAAGGACATGTCCTCCGCGTCAATTCCGAGTCGGGAAACTGCAAAATCAGGAATAATTGTTGCCATGATAAGCGTAATTACTTGAGAAAGAGCCAAAAAAAGCACAGCCGACCCTACTTCCTTATTTTTTCTAACTAAATTTATTGAGGTTCTCAGCTCATCAAAAACTAAACCGACAATTTTCCTAAAGCTTTTTAATCCCCCCTTATCGGTAAATCCAATCTTAACTGAAGGAGGAATGTTGGGAATTAAATAGGCAAAAAGTGTAGCTGATAAAAATAAACCTCCGATAAAAAGGAAATTGTATGAATGCCCAAATAGTTTAATAAAAGGACCACCAAGGACATAACCAATCAAAACCGAACCAAAAAGAAATACTCCAAAAAGCGAATTTGCGGCCAGCAAATACTGTTTCTTTACAATATGAGGAATTATAGGAGTCTCAGCTGGAACATAAAATTGCGTAGTTGCAGAAATAAAAAACGCTGCTACATATAAATAAATCAGCGAATCATTAAAAAAGAAAAACATCATGACAAGTATCGCGCGAATTATATTCCCTGAAATTAATATAACGCGCTTATTCTTCGCATCTCCAACAATTCCACCCATAAAACTAAATAAAACCTGGGGAACCGTAATCGCTAGGATTAAAAATGATACTGCAAGATTTGAAGAGGTTAAAGAGAACGCCAGAAATATCAAAACGATATTCATCATGTTGAATGCAATTTGGGAAAAAATAACCGAAAGGGAAAATATAAAAAAGGCAGGATTTTTTAATACGTCAATTAATCTTGGACCATCAGGTTGTTCAATTGTTTGAAGAGTCTTTGAAGACATTATGCTCTTTTAGTATAGCTTTTATCCCGTGTATCAACAACAAATGAGTCGCCGGTATCAATAAAAAGAGGCACTCTTACACTCATACCATTTTCCAAAGTTGCGTCTTTAAAAACATTGCTTGCAGAATTTCCTTTTACTCCAGGAGCGGTCTCAGAAACTTTAAGAGTCACTTTGGGCGGAAGTATTATTCCGAGTGGTTCATTCTCATAGAACTGAAGCGTGCATAAGCCACCCTCAATTAAAAATTCATGTCCTGGAATATTTTTCAGCGGAATTTCCTTTTGCTCAAAAGTTCTAGGATCCATAAATGAAGCGTTTTCACTATCTTTGTAAAGAAACTGCATTTCCTGATTATCAAGCCTAATATTGTCAGCGTTTGCTCCGTTGATATAGCTTTTTTCAACTATTGAGCCAGTTTTTAAATTCCTAACCCTTACTTTTATATTTGCGCTACCTCTCCCCATTTTTATATGCTCATAAGAGATAACCTGAAGTAAATCATTTCCTTCTTTGTAGTTGGCCCCAGACCGTAAATCTGTTACTGAAATCATAATGTTATTTAATTTTAAATTTACAATTTAAAATTTTTAATGAATGTTTTAATATTTTAATTTTTAAACATTTAAGTTTTATTTCAAATTTCAAATTTCAAATTAAAAATTATTTTTTGGGGTTCCTTTTGACTCTGATAAGTCCTGAGCATGGGATTACCTCTACTCCTCTTTTCTCAAGCTCGTCTAAATAATGATTGGCGCCAATGCTATCTGCCGCCATATGTCCACAGTCTATAACGTTAACGTGCATTTTTTTAAGCTCTTGAACAGCATCCTCGGGTACATGCATTTCAACAACCGTTCCCACACCCGCTTTTGCAAGCTCTATATATAACTGTTTTGAAGGATTAGTTCCTCCTGTAAAACTAACTACAATTTTTCCGGTTCTCGAAGTGGGAGTTCCCGCAACAATACTTGGCGCACTTTTTCCCCTTACCGCTTCAGTAAATTCAGGAATTTCATTTATAGTATCAAGGAGTTCCCCAAGTGAATCAAACTTTTTATTTTCAATATTTTTATTCATGAAATCATTTCCCAAATTATCCCAAACCGTGTGGATCGCCATTAGGGGCACGTCGAGCAGCCTTGCGGCATCTACTGCCTGTGCATGATTTAAAGGTCCTATACCCCGTCTTACATGCGATTTTCTCTCTTCAAATAACGAATGCGCGATATTCTCGGGGACCCCCGCCTGCACATACATATCGACCTGTACGTCCATTACTTCGTCAAGGGCTGCAAGAGCATGTCCTGTCGGATGATGTGAGATGACTAAATCTATTTTTCTACCCTTCTCGGATAACCTGTCAGCAAGCAGAATTTCCATTCCTTCGGCATCAATTCCGGCAAGAACTCTTTTTATTTCGCGCTGCGGATCACCATAAAGAATTCTCGTGTCGGTGTATG
>JBCLLY010000015.1:0-6652 GCA_039738415.1 Candidatus Levyibacteriota bacterium | reverse complement strand
TGCTATGATTTAGCAGAAATCATCTTAAAATCAAAATTACTGGTACTTGACAAAATGATCGACGTAGATTATCATATGATCTATGACTATAAAAATCAATCGAAAGGAGGTGAAAACATATAAAAACAGATAAAGAAACAAAAAACCAGATCGCAGTAGCGGTGTTTGAATATTTAAGAAAAGAAGATGAAGCTTCAATGGATGATTTAAGTAGACATATCGAAAATACTTTTAATCTTACGGAAGTTGAAAAAAGTGACCGCTATCCGTCCGGAGATATTAAATTTCAAAATATAATCAGATTTGCTTTACTTTTCTTCAAAAAGGCGAAACTGGTTGAAAGTCCAAAAAGAGGCTTATATAAGCTAACCGAAGATGGAAAAAATTTTATTTCTTTCTCATCAACTGAATTTGAAAATCTCAGAAAACAAATTAGCAGTGATAATAATAGGCAAAAAAGGTTACAAAAAAAACAAAAGCCTGATGATCTTACTAAAAACCAACCAAATCTCTTCGATTATTTAAAAAAGGAATTTGGTGAAATTAAAAATATAATAAATTTAAGTAAAATGAATTACAGCGATACTTACTTAGTTTGTGAGGGTCTGAACGCTAAAGCAATAGGAATAAGTAATGGTAAAAGTTTTACGGTATTTAAAGATTCAGTTGTTAGAGCAAACGACACTAAATCTCTTAAGGAAACGTACAAAAAACTAAGAGAAGAGCTAGTTGCGCAAAAGATTTTGGAAATCAACCAGAAAAACAATAAGGAATACATCTTTTCACAAAATCATACTTTTGATAGTGCAAGCGCGGCTTCAAGCGTTGTTTTAGCAAGACAATCTAATGGTCTAGTAGATTGGAAGACACCAAGCAAAATATCACTTGGCGGATTATCCCGCGAAGAGAAATAAACTATCAATGCTTAGCTTAAAAGGTTCGCGAGAGAAAAGTCGGAAACTGAGGTGGCAGAAATAAAAAGGCTAATAGTAAAATAAAATTTCTAAGCAGGCCTGCTTGAATTAGAATAGATTCGTTTCACAAAAAATATTTGTGGCTAAGAAGTCAAATTCTGTTTTAAGAATGGCTCGGTCATAAGGTAATTCTCCTTCTAATTGTCCAGGATGTTCTTGTTGTAATCGTTGGAATACTTTACTTTGAAACTCTTTAGCTTCTGGGGATGGTGAATCTACTTGGTTTGTTTGTTGAGGTTGCTTACCATTGCCTTCCCGAACATTTTGACTAACTCTTTCAGGGGCGTCTCTACCTGTATAACCTTTGTAGGCATCTGGGTTAATCTTTTTTTGTTGATAAGCTTTATTTGTTTCTTCATATAATTGCCTCCTTAACTCATCTACATTATACTTCTTTCCCAATAATTTGCCAATTTATTTCTTGCTTTTCATTTTACCTATGAGTCCAGAATTTTCTCATAAACTCATTATAATCAAGAGAAGATGTACTCATTTCGCTCTTCCTCATTACCTCAGGATAGTTAGGATTAGATGATTCTAAATATTCTTTTGCGAGAGTATAGTATTTATCATACTTTTTGCCAAGTTGATTTTCAAACCAAGAGCCATTATATCTGTATAATCCCCAGATAACCTTATTACCTCTTCCACCCTGCTCACGTTTAGCAATCCTAGTCATTCCATCAGCTACATCTTGACCCAAGTCTTTAAATTCTTCATTGATAATTTTTTCTATGTCTGTTGTTATTGGTCCATCTTTGGGGTATTCGTCAACAGTTTCTACGACTTCAATCACACCATCATTATCAAGATCTCTTACTAGAAGTTCCCCAATCTCACCTGACCAAAATAAGCATGCGCTCGGCTCATTTGCGTTTTCACTTAAACATATTGGTAAAACACCCATACTATTATCTTTTAGTTTGAAGAGACCAAAAAACATAGTTTCAGAAGAATGTGGTCCAATTGAAAAATCAAAACTGACGAACTGATTCTTCTCTTTCGTATTCGGCGTGTATACCTTGCCGCTATTAGTCATCGGGGCTAGAATTGGCATGCCGTCCGGTAGTTTACCTATTACCTTTCCCACAGGATCGTAAGCAATTATTGAATCAACACGTACACGATCTGAAGAAATATTTAAAACAAGATAATCCTTTTGACCATTACCATTTAAGTCAGCATAAATCTTGATGTTATCTGAAGTATTCTCTGAAGTTTTAGGCAATTCTTTTACGGCAGAGTTTCTATTACTAGAAATATTATTCTGCAGAATGAGGTATGCCATTACTATTCCAACTATTAGCAAGACAATAATAAGGTTACGTTTATTTTTCATTTATATTAGATTCTGAATCTGGAATAAATTGACCATTCCTATACCTATATCTAACTTCATATCTAGCTCTATTAAGATTTTCATCTGAGGGACCGTTATATTCCAGAATAAATCCATCCCCATCTCCTACCTCACTAACTCCAATACCAGGCATTACAGGACTTTCAAAAATAATTTTTCCTCTTCTTATTATCATTAATTTTCCTGCTCCTTGTGTCATAGCTGTTGGAACTATTACCACACTAGTATCACCTAGATAGTTTATGCCAGCTACCGGAAAACCAAAATACTCTGGACATATGAAAGCAACACATTCTGGAATTTTTGGGACTTCAACAGACAAGGCTTTCGGAACAGAATCTTTAGTATTAACACAATTCTGTAGGATAAAAGCCGTTATAGCTACGCCAACAAATAATGAAATTATTGCGATAATAAATTCACGTTTATTTTTCATATTAATTATTTATTTCTATTTTATCAACTTGAGAGTTTGATATATTCTCACCTTTAATTATTAACTCTATTGCTCTCTTTCCCTTAAGAAGCATTTTTGCTTGTTCAAGACTAGTAGCTGGTTCCCGTACGTCGTCTGAGCAAATCTTTTCCTTATCTTTCCTAATAGGATATAAATTGGTTATGCTTTCCGAGACATTAGCTTCGGTTTGGCAGGTAGTTTGATCCATTTGTTCATAGTCTTCCAATAATCTCTTAAAATTTTCAGGATGTTTGTTGTTTGCCAATACGAATGTCCCTATGTTTGAATCCCAATCATAAAAATCCCACCATAACATCCTACAACCTCCCGAGCAGCCTAGATAGCCTATATCTCCAGATATTGTAATTCCCTCTCCGATAATTGATAATGCAAACATATTTTCCCTAGAAACACTATCTTCGCCGAATTCAATATCTACCCACCTCCCTGGATTATCTTTAAATGATTTTTTAAAAACTAAAGTATATTTGTCTTTTTCCTTTCTATATATCCCAATTGAGCTATTATTCCAAGATGCATAATCGATTATTGAGATTATGGAAACATATTCCTGCTTATCTTCTTCAAACACTCTGACTTTCTGAACAACTTTATCGGGTTCGCTGTCTTTATTGAGAATAAATTCAAACAAGTCCGGATATTCATTTTTGCTTACTACTTTTATAGATCCGCGATATAGCGTGTTATTGCAGATTCTGACAATTTCTTTTCTTGCTGAAGATGAATCTTTTAGCTCAAAGGGATTGACGCAAATAGAAGAATTTCGGGTATTAACATAGAAAAAACCAATGCATACTACGAATAGCCCTAGAAGAATAGTAAGTAGTAATACTCTTTTATCTCTCTTAAGCAACTTCTTCATACGCACATTATCCCACAAATGAATAAGTAAGCAAGGGGGGTATACCTCAGTAAAGCATGCTTGGGTTGTAGGTTCTCTCTCTGTCCCCGTGGCAATAATTGATTAGACACCCACACTTGGAAATTTGAATTTTTTGAATCTTTTTTCATATATTTATATTACCTTAAATAGAATTGTAAGTAATGGCATCGAGATTGTAAAATTTAGACATGTTAGATTCAAGATTTAAAAAAACTTCTGTGGCCACATTGCGAATTTATAGTTTCATTCCAATGTTCTCAAGAATGTTAGAATGTGAGATCCGCGAGTAGTAAGTTTGTGGCGGATACTTTTACCTTGACTTCTTTTCATGATAAAGCCTGCTATTGTGAGCCTTTTCATATGCTCACTGGCTGTCTTAAAATTTATCTTCAAGCGTTCTGCTACCTCACTTACCGATAATTCCGGGTTTGCTTCCAGCAAATCCAGCATTTCAATTCTTCTGTGGTTTGCTGCAGCTCTCATCCACTGCTCTAGAACTCTCTTTTTCTGCATAAATTAATAATAGCACGTTCCAATGTTCTTGAGAACGTTGGATCGAAGTTAAGGGAAGTTATTTTTTGGATGAGGTGAGTTACTCGGACTGGAAAAAATAAAAAACTCCCGGGCCAAGTTGCAGGGTTGCGAAGCTATCCAACCTACGAGGTTGAGGAAATATATACTCACTTACTTCACTGATTGCCAACTCCTGAGACGTATTACCACTTCTGAGATAATATTTTTCTTACTCATATTATTCCCGATTGATTTTATACCCAAAGACTTTTAATTTTGTTAAATGCTGAAATAAGATCCGGTAATAGTGGGTTTGCCGGCCATGCTTTTTCAATTGCGGGTATTAATTTATCATATCTATCAAGTTGATCTTCCTTTGAAGCATTAAAATTCTTAAACATTTTATCTCCGTCTTTTTTAAAATCTTCAATCTGGTCTGTCATATTATGGAGTTGATCTGCAGCCTTAACCATCAGAGACGCGTGACTCATGTCGGGTATATGTTCAAGAGCTCGTTGTTTTCTTTCAGGCCAAGAAAGACTTTTATCCTGTTCTGTAACATCATTAACCATTTCAGCAACTTCCTTACCAAACATCTTGGCAATAAATTCTTTTGTCACACTTCCATAGGGTTCACAGTCCTCTATAGTATCGTGCAAAATACCCGCAACAATTATATCTTCGTTAGCACCGGCTTTTGCAAGGTAAATACCAACAGTTAACGGGTGTGTTAAATAAGGAATATCCGGTTTTCCTTTTCTTGGTTTACCCCTATGAACCTGTGTGGCAAAATTTACTGCTTGCAGGATTTTAGGAGAATATTTGATTTCAGAACGTTTACTCATATATGAAGTATATTACTTTTCAAACTGCTTTACAGCCTCACGATATTTGCAATAATCACAATCTTCCCCTGATGCGGGTAAACTATCGCTTTTCAAGCATTCGATTGCACTTAAAACTGTCTTCTCAACCCATGAGTCATCTCCAGTGTAAGGAATGATTTTAATATCAAATTCCAATTTTCCATCGAAAGCTACTTTGTCGGTATTTCCGTTGCAGTAAACAAAATATCCGGTCGGACTAACCCGAAATCCATTTTTTCGGAATAACCACTGATATATTTCCATTTGGCGTTTGTACCCAATTTGCCAGTCAGCATCAAGAGTTACTTCCCCATCTTTTGATGTCGCTTTATAGTCAACAATAATAAATTCTCCATCTGGCGCTACCCAAACATCATCAACACCGCCAGTTATTACGACGTTTTCCCGATCTATTTTAAAAGTGATTCCACGTCTTAAAGAATCCCTCCATTCATCAATTTTTTCATGAGCGAGTGGGACTGCATCTATTCCATATTTTTCCATCAGAGGATGCGCCGAGCCACGAGCCCTGTGGATGTCAAATTCCTTTTTTAAAAGTTTATCTACTGCGGAATTAAGTGAAAAAGGATATCCAGGTGGTTGAGCAACACCAAGCTTGCGATCCAAATAAAAACACCGAGGACAATTAAGAAAGTTGTCAATCCTTCCCCGGCTTAGTCGGAATAATTCAGACGAGCTTGAGTCATACAAATTTCGCGTGCGATTTGGGTTGTAATATTGGGACATAAGAGTTTAATTGTACTTCGAGTTCAAATAAAAATCCACCGAGTCCAAGTAAAATTCGTCGTGACTTTCTACTCTAATTCTAAATATCTTACAAACCAACTGAGGGTTTGTTCTTCAGTGTGAACGGCAGAAATAAAAAGGCTAATAGTAAAATAAAATTTCTAAGCAGGCCTGCTTGAATTAGAATAGATTCGTTTCACAAAAAATATTTGTGGCTAGGAAGTCAAATTCTTTTTTAAGAATGGCTCGGTCATAAGGTAATTCTCCTTCTAATTGTCCAGGATGTTCTTGTTGTAATCGTTGGAATACTTTACTTTGAAACTCTTTAGCTTCTGGGGATGGTGGAGCTACTTGGTTTGTTTGTTGAGGTTGCTTACCATTGCCTGTCCCCATCTGTTGGCTAACTCTTTCAGGGGCGTTTCTTCCCGTATAGCCTTTGTAGGCATCTGGGTTAATCTTTTTTTGTTGATAAGCTTTATTTGTTTCTTCATATAATTGCCTCCTTAACTCATCTACATTATACTTCTTTCCCAATAATTTGCCAATTTGTTTCTAATTTCCTGCCCCATCATTCTTTGCTGAATCCATTTCTCGCTTCTTCCGTATTTTTGCTCTGCTTCAATTAGATATTGGGCATGGCAATTTTTACACAAAGTTCTGCCATTACTTAAAATATTTCTACCACCATAAGCTTTTGGCAAAATATGGTCAGCTTCTAATGGTCCGTTATGTCTTCTGTAGATGTCATCATAAGAAAACTGACAAGTGTAATTGTCTCTTTTCTTAACAGCTTTTACCTTGACTTCTTTTCATGATAAAGCCTGCTATTGT
>JBCLLY010000014.1:0-9461 GCA_039738415.1 Candidatus Levyibacteriota bacterium | reverse complement strand
AATTTTCGCTGCGTCAATAAGAGGCTCTACTGTTAAATATCTACCTGAAAAAAGAAGTAAATAGACAGGAATAATAATAAGCAGGACTAGGACTGAGTATGTGAAATGTTTTCGGGATTTTATAAAAGCAAAAAGCGAGATGATTATAGTTAGAAAGATAATAATCCTTGAAGCAGTCAAAAAAAGTCCTAAGGTTATAAAAAATAATGCCGCAATGTAAAAATACGATCTCTTACCGCTTTTTCTACTGCTTATGTAATAAACTCCTAGAATAATCGCAATAGACAAGAAGAGTGCTAGTACATTTGGGTGAGAAAATGTACCATAAGCTCGTAGCAACTCGCGCCCGCTCGTAAAAAATGTCGCTATTCCAATAGTATCAACGTTAAATGTTCGCTCTCCTAGATAATACAAATTTCCACCAATGGACCTTTGCAAAATAAACTGAAAAAACGCAATTACTGACTGTATCAAGGCTGCAATAATTATAATATCGATAACGTGCCCAAACTTCTTTTTACTAAAAAAAACATTTGAGACATACCATCCGTAAAAAATAATTTCTAAAATTTTTAGACTCCAGATAAAAGATGCATCAGGAGATTTTGCAATTAGTGACGAAATTAAAATTGAAAACAAAAAAAGAGGGAGAATAAAACTCTTTGACAAAAAACCAAGAAGTAATTTTGGATTTAGTATTAAAGTAAAAATAAAAAGCAGTAAGATAAAAATATCGCTTAGATAAAGTGTAGGTGATAAGTAATCAACCCTTACTCCATTTATAAATGCAAATGGGGGCCAAAAATGTTTTCCCAACTGTAAACTAATTGAAAAAACCGATAAGTAAAATATTATACCCTCAAGCCGTTTTAAGTATAGCATGAGATATTTGGGGCAGTTATTTCTTTTTAATAACGAGTACGCGATCGCGTCCCTCTCCTTCTGATTCGCTATAAACTAGCGCGTCTTCTTTTAAAAGCATATGCACGTATCGTCTTTCCCAAGGCTTTAGGCCGCGGATTGGCTTTTGCGCGCCTGTTGCTTCAACTTCTTCCTTAAGCCTTTCTACCAAACCCTGTAAATACTCTTCGCGTTCCATTCTATAGTTTCCGATTTCTATCGTAATCTGATGATATTCACCTGTTTTTTGAGCAACTATCATTTTTAAAATAAGCTCAAATGCGGCAAGCGTATTTCCGTGTTTTCCAATTAAGAAAGCGTTCTGCTCTCCTGCATCAATTACAAGCTTTAGTGCATCTTCTTCCTCTTCTATTTCCAAACTTGCTTTTATATCCAATAAATCCAAGAGTTTTTGCGCCTCTTCCTTTATATTATTTTTCAATTCTTTCATATTTTTTTAAAGCTGGAACCCATTGCGTTAGACCTCCAAATCCTACCAATAAATATTGCTGAAGTATACCAAATAAAGTAAATGTATTCCAATATAGCGAAAGTCCTATCGGAAGAGTAAATGAGAAAAACCCTATCATTATGGGGAATATATAAAGGGATTGTTTCATAAAACTAGTCTGAAAATCTTCTTTCCCGTCAACTTTCGGTGGAGTAATTTTACTCATCATCATTTTAGATAAAATCATCTGAGAAAGTCCTGTGAGAATAGGAACTAAAATCATCGCGGGGTAACTGGCAAACAGATCCGCAGGCTTTGCGGCAAGTTCTACTCCAAAGAATGTAGTGCTCCATATTTGGCTAGGTTTTAAAAAATCAAAGTATAGAAGGGGTGTTACCTCAGAAAGAAATTTTTCAAAAGTATTTATAGATACAACACTGATAAGTACATGATAAAGTGCAAATATAACAGGCATTTGGATAATTGCAGGAAGACATCCTGCAGCGGGATTAATATTATATTTCTTATAAAGCTTCATCGTTTCCTCTTGCTGTTTTTTTCTGTCCTTCTTGTATTTCTCCCTTATCTCCCTCATCTCAGGCGTAAGTTCCTGCATTTTTTTGCTCGATTTAATTTGGGCGGACATGAAAGGATAGAGAATTATTCTCAGAAAAACTGTTAGAAGGATTATAGAGAAACCCAACGCAAAATAAACTCCCCACGAACTTAATAACTGATAAAACCCCAAAAGAACATTAGTTATCGGTTGCGTAAATAGTATTTTAAATATTTCAAAAATTCCCATTTTAAATTTTAATAATAGTCTCTTTTATACTCTCATCCATTTGAACCTTATCAAGTTCCATAATTTGCGGTTTTATGTAAATGACTAAGTCGACATTCTCCTGTTTTTCACTCAAGTTTTCTTTTAAACAAGCAAGAACTCTTCTTTTTATCTTGTTTCTTAGAACTGCTTTTTTACTAACTTTTTTACTAACTACAACCGCATATGTTCCTGACTGTGCAAGCGATTTGCCAAAACGTATAGTAAAATATGGAGTAGATATTGCCTTTTTGGGCAATCCTTGTTTAAAAGAATATCTCTTTTCTTTTTCAAACATTTTCTGTGTGAATGGAGTCGAATGAAAACCAAACACAAATTCTCCCCGTAAAATTCGGACTAAACGTTTTTTCGTCCTTTTAGCTGTCTTCTTTTTATAACTGCTTTACCTGTCCTGGTTTTATTTCTATTCATAAAACCATGCTTTCTGTTGGCTTTCTTTTTATTTGCTTTTGTTAATAACTCTGGCATGAGTGTGATAATACCAAAATTAAGCTAAAAAAACAAGCAAATTATCCCTGCTTTTATTTACAAAGAGGCTTGCAATTATAATCCATTTTGTTATTCTTAAAATACATGATTAGAATTGCTATAAACGGATACGGAAGAATTGGGAGAGTCGCACATCGCATAATTATCGAAGGACACTCCTCTGAAATAGAAGTTGTGGCTATAAACGCAGGAAAAAGCACGGATTTGCAGGGCTGGATGTATCTTTTAAAATACGATACAACTTATGGAGAGTTAAAAAATCATTCGTTCTCAGTTAAGACACCTGGGCAAAAACCTCTGCATGTACAAACGGAGGCAGAATTTTTAGGATGGGCAGTTGTAGATGACAAGGAAATTGCTATTTTTGCGGACAGAAAACCCGAGAATCTACCATGGGCACAGCTTGGCGTAGATACGGTTATTGAATCAACCGGTGCATTTACCACACATGAAGACTTGATGCTTCATATCAAAGCAGGCGCAAAATCCGTTGTTCTATCTGCTCCATACAAAGGAGACACTCCTGTTCCTACATATGTTCTGGGAGTAAATGCAAATCCTAAAGGACAGGAATTTTCTGATGTTGTAATTAACAATGCCTCATGCACAACCAACAGCATTTCTCCCGTTGCAAAAATTCTTGAAGATAATTTCGGAATAGAAAAGGCCATGATGACAACAATTCATGGATACACATCCGATCAGAGGCTCCAAGACGGGGGACATAAAGACTACAGACGCGCAAGAGCAGCGGCTCAAAACATCGTTCCAACTTCAACCGGCGCGACTCAGGCAGTGGCTGAGGTAATTCCTAGCCTGAAAGGAATTTTTAACGGACTTGCTATCCGTGTTCCTGTATCAGTAGGGTCTCTATCTGATTTTACATTTTTACTAAAAAGAAATACGAACGAAGAAGAGCTTAAGGCATTATTTCAAAAAGCAGAGCAGGATGAATATAGAGGAATTTTACAAACAACAAGCGACCCCATAGTAAGCTCGGATATAATTGGAAATCCTCACTCATCAATTGTTGATTTATCTTTAATACAAGTTGTTGGAGGCAATATGGTGAAAATAATTGCTTGGTATGACAATGAATATGGATATGCAAACAGACTGGTCGAACAATCCCTCCTACTTGGAAAAAGCGTACAAATGTCTTAAAATAGGCAATGGTCAAAGATTTTTTAGAAATTAAAAATATTACTGTCTCCGGTCGCATAGGAAGCGGCGCGACTACTCTAGCTACAAAACTCTCCGGTTACCTTTCATGGGAACTACTCGATGGCGGGAAAATAATGAGAAAAGTTCAAAGCGATATTGGTGTAGGAGTAGAGGAGACCAGCAAGAGACCTGATCATTTTGATCTCGAATACGAAGAGAACATAAAAAAGATATTGACCGAACAAACTCATCATATAATTCAAAGTCATCTAGCAGGGTATGATGCTAGGGGCATTAACGGCGTATTTAAAATCCTTGTAATTACTGAGGATGAGAGAGGAAACGACAAAACAGACATCCGCATTGACAGACTGGTTAATCGTGATGGGTATTCAATTGAACAAGCAAAATACGAAATTAAGGAAAGGGACAGACAAAACTTGGAAAAATTCAGAAGGCTTTATGCAGATAATGATCCTAACTGGGTTTATTGGAACAAGAAATATTATGATTTAGTCATAAATACCTACAAATTAAATCAAGAAGACGCTTTTCAAACAACACTAAAAAAACTTAGTAAAATCTCCTAGCTACTGCTCTGCAAATGTCGGTGAAGGGATTATAATGCGACACGACGAACTTTGTGTTCCGGATACAAAGTAAGCATCGTATCCAAAGCAATTTTTAACTATCAGCTCAGAAGGAACAGCTAATACATTTTCCTTTTCATCTTTTAACAACTCTTCCATAATATTTCTCCATAAAGGAGCAGCGCCCGTAATACCTGACGCGAGTGTCGGTGAGAGGGGAGTGTTGTCATTATTTCCAACCCAAGTTGCTACCACAAAATTATTAGTAAATCCTATTGTCCAATTGTCTCTTTTATTGTCAGTCGTACCTGTTTTAACAGCGACTCTTCTTCCGGAGATATTAAGGAGAGAATTTGCTCCAAAAGCTCTACTTCGTGCTCGGTTATCAGCTAATATATCTCCAATAATAAAAGCAACACTTCTATCTACAATTTGGTTTTCGATAGGCTTTTTCTCATAAACTATTTCCCCGTTACTGTCTTTAACTTCTACCACAGGATTTAAATCGACTCTTTTACCCTGATTTGCAATAGTTCCATAGGCTGTAGCCAGGTCCATCATCGTAACCTCATTACCACCTAGGGTAATCGATAGTCCATATGCTCTGTTATTCGACCATGAAGAAATCCCCATCTTTCGCCCATATTCCGCAATGATCTCCGGACCAAGATTCTTGGCAATTCTTACAGCTGGAATATTGTATGAATTTGCCAGAGCAAGTCTAAATGGAACCATTCCATGATATTGCCCATCATAATTAACCGGCTTGTAACTTTGCGCTCCTGGAATTTGAATTGTTATAGGGGTATCCTGAAGAACTGAGGCTTCCGTATAGCCATTTTCTAAAGCAGCAGTGTAGGTTACCAGCTTTATTGTCGAACCGGGCTGTCTAAGGGCAGTAGTTAAGTTCACATTTCCATCATTTTCTAGATCAAAATAGTCCTTACTTCCCACCATGGCTAGAATATCACCACTTTTGGGATCTGTAATAAGAGCTGCCGCATTACCAATCCCTAAATATGAGTTTTCAAATACGGTCGCTGATACCCTTTCTTCCGCAAATTTTTGAGTTTTTAAATCGAGGCTTGTTTTTACCTGAAGGCCACCTCTTTCTACCTGGTATAGGCCGTATTTTTTGACTAACTCGTTTTTAACATACATAACAAAGTGCGGAGCTCTAATAGATGTCTGGGGGGTACTAAACTCTAAAGGCTCCCGGTATGCAGCATAAGCCTCTCTTTCAGAGATATAATTATCCCGTACCATTGCTTCCAATACCTCCCATTGCCTTGTTTTCCACTCACCGGTCGAATTTATGAAAGGTGAGTATATGGATGGAGCACGCGGAAGACCCGCTAGAAAAGCTGCTTCAGGTAAATTTACCAGCGATACATCTTTTCCAAAATAAACATTGCTCGCCGCCTTAACACCCCAAGCTGTTCCTCCATACGGAACATAATTAAAATAGAGCTCTAGGATTTCATCTTTGCTATATTTTTGCTCAGCCCACAATGCAAGCACTACTTCTTTTGCTTTTCTAGTTAATGTCGGCTCTTGAGTAAGAAGGGCAGACTTAATTAGCTGCTGAGTAATTGTTGACCCTCCCTGAAGCTCATCTTTGGTAATATTTGCAATAATAGCGCGGCTAATCCCTCTTATGTCAAACCCCGGATGACTGTAAAAATTCTGGTCTTCAATTGCAATCGTAGCGTTTTTTAAATAAGAGGGAATATCGCTCAGGTTAACAATTGTCCTATTTTGACTTGCGTAGAATTCATATAGAAGTTCTCCATTTCTGTCATAAAGCTTTGTTGTTTGAGGAATTTTATTCACAGACAAACCGTCCAGAGTAGGCAGCTCTGAAATAAATATGTATGACGCCAATGGCATAAATATAAAAAATGATGAAAATATAATCCCTAACAAAAAATATTTCAATTTTGACAAAAATGTTAGCTTATATATAGTATCTTTTGTGGTGCTCTTTATTTCAGTTATAATTTTATTATTATTTTTTTTCTTTATTTTGAAGCTAAAGAGGGAAAATTTTACTGATGGTAATCTAATTTTAGGCAATCTTCTTAATGATACCTTTTTACTATAAGACTTTATTTTAGCAACACCGTAGCCTGCTAATATTTCAACTAATTTAAATAAACTTTGGGGAAGTCCAATAAGGGAATTACTGAAGATACCTAATTTAATTAGTAAATAAGCTGTTAAATATAGAAAAAACTTTAACACTGCCATAATAAATTATTAATATTTTTTATAATAAATTCTTGGACAGTGCTCTCCGTTTGCTGTAATTATAATAAATTTATAGGATAGCTTACAATATGTACTTACTCATACAAAAATTTACAAAATATAGCAAAATCTTTTCATTTATAACTAATTCTGCTACAGTAAAAACCACATGAACGTTTTAGTTGTAGGATCGTGCCTTATAGATTTTTTTGTTAGAGTTAAAGATTTAGAGCAGGTGGAAATTAAAGACAAACGTGTATCTTTTCCACTTGGGGCAAAGATCCCTATAGATATTAAATCTTTTTCTCTTGGCGGCAACAGCGCAAATGTTTCCTCTGCGTTAGAAAAGCTTTCTATTTCAACTTCCTTATACACATATCTAGGCGGTGACCCGCTGTCAAAGCATATCCGCGGAAAAATGGAGGAGCGGGATATAAAACTTTTGGTTGAAGATATAGACACTACAACCGGCTCCCTTTCTTTAATTTTTGACTTTCCCTCTGATAGAGTTATTTTTTCTCATCACAATATTGCCGCTCACGGGTTTGATGCTGAAAAAGTAACAGAAAAACCTGACATAATTTTTCTTACATCAATTGGAAAAGAGTGGACTGGGGCTTATGAGAAGGTTTTGTCTTTCGCAAGCTCAAATAATATTTCTCTTGCTTTTTCACCAGGCTCACAACAATTAAGGGAAATTAATGAAACTTTTCTAAACACCGTCAGGCAATCAAAAATTCTGATGTGCAATATGGAAGAGGCAAAAATAATTAACAAAGCACTCAACAGTTCAGAAATAGAAAATCCGAAGGAGCTTCTCTTAAAACTTAGAACAAATAATTTTGAAATTCTTTCAATTACTGATGGGGCAGATGGCGCGTACGCAACCAATGAATCCGGAAATGTTTACAAGATTAATTCTCCAGAGACGGATGGGTATGAAAAAACTGGTGCGGGAGACGCGTATGCAGGAGCCTTTTTAGCTGCATATTTGCATAAGAAATCAATTGAGGACTGCATGCGCTGGGGAGTATTTAATGCAATTGGTGAGATGAAACAAATTGGAGCACAAACTGGGCAGTTATCTCTTGAGGAGATGGAAACTGCTAATTCAGACAATCAAGATATTAAAGTAGAAATAATATGAAAATAGCAATTGCAGCCGACCATGCGGGATTTGAATTAAAGGAAGAGATAAAAAGGTTTCTTTATGAAAACGGACATGAAGTAGAGGATTTTGGAGCCTTTGAGCTAAATCCTGAGGATGATTATCCTGATTTTATCGGAAAGGCAGCTGAATATGTCTCAAGAAATGGTGGTTTTGGAATAGTCTTGGGAAAGTCTGGGGCAGGTGAGGCAATTGTTGCCAATAAAATCAAAGGCATACGTGCTATTTTGGCCGTAAATGAGGAGAATGTAAGGCTTTCACGTGAACACAACAATGCAAATATACTTTCTCTTGGATCTACCCTAACTTCAATTGATGAGGCAAAAACACTAATAAATATTTTTATCAACACTCAATTCTCAAACGAACCACGTCACGCAAGAAGGATTAAAAAAATTGAGGAAATAGAAAAAAACAATTAAAAATTTAAGGTTAAAAGTTAAAAATTGCAATTGTAACTTTGAACTTTTCATTTTAAACTTTAAACTATGCAAGTTATACCCGGGATACTGGAAAAGGAATGGGCGGAGATTGAGAAAAAACTCGAGCAAATTAAAACTTTTGCAAAATCGGCTCACATAGATGTAATTGACGGAAAATTTGTAGATAATCTTACTCATCTTGACCCAGAACCATTTAAAAAATTCTCCAATGATTTATTCTTAGAGGTGCATTTAATGGTAGAGAATCCAATTGAATATTTAGAACCCTTTGCAAAGGCCGGATTTAAACGATTTTTAGGTCACGTGGAAAAAATGCCTGATATCTCAGAATTTATCGCACAAGGACAAATACTAGGTGAGGTTGGACTTGCACTTGACGGACCTACGGATTTAAACGTGATAGACAATATAGACCTTGATGATTTGGATTGTCTCCTCATCTATACATCTGAGAAGGTTGGCTTTACGGGTCCTCCCATACTTGCTGAAAGACTTGAAAAGGTTAAAGCCTTGCACGAAAAAACGAAAATTCCAATTGAAGTTGACGGTGGGGTAAAAGCTTACAGTCTTCCTCTAGCAATTAGTGCAGGCGCAACACGTTTTGTCGCAACAAGCTTTATTTGGGAAAGTAATAATCCAAAAGAAGCTTACGAAGCACTCACGAGACAGTTAATAAAATAAATCCCAGGCTCACGACCTTACGGGGGGGGCGTTTTGAGGTACGGGATAAACTTATCTTTTATCAAAAATCTCTTTGGCAATTTTTCCGATAGAATCGTAGGCTGCATTTTCATCAACAATTCCCTGAGTCATAACTATTAAAATAAATGGACTTTCATTAGCTTGTCCATTGCCCGCCTGAGGATGAATTATTCCCACGTCGTGAACCATATTGTCAGAGTCTCCTACTTTGTGGTAAATCCTCGCTTTTTCTCCGATGTACTTGGGGAGCCTATTTTCAAATTCGGTGTCAGACATATAATCCATTAGCTCATTTTTGAAAGCCTCAGACATTAACTCATTATTGTAAAATTTTGACAACAAATTGCCCATGTCGCGGGGTGATGTTTCATTAAACACCATACTTGTAGCGCCCATTCCCTGATTGTTTACAAATGCTTGGATATTATTCTCTCCAAGCCTGATAGTTAGAAGATGTGCC
>JBCLLY010000013.1:0-14051 GCA_039738415.1 Candidatus Levyibacteriota bacterium | reverse complement strand
AGCATAGGGTTCTGGGAATAAATTTTGAAATTGGAATTTTGACAAACATAACCAATGAGCATTTAGATTATCACAGAAGCTTTAATAACTACTTAGATACAAAAATTAAACTTTTGGAGAAATCAAAAAAAGTAATTTTAAATAAAGAGGATCCTTTTATTAATTACATAAAGAATAAACTTAAAAATGGAAAGATTTATACTTTTTCAATTGGTGGCAAGAAAAGTGATTTTGATTATGATTTAATAAAAAAATTCAAAGTGGACGAATTGACTCAATATAATATAAAAAATCTTTTAGCGTCTCTTTTAACTTTAAAACTTCTTGATATTGATACAAATAAAGTTTACTCAAATTTAGGGAATCTTACTTTGCCATCAGGTAGATTTGAATATCTGAAAAAATCTCCTTACGGGGTAATAGTTGATTTTGCACATACCCCAAATGCTTTTGATTCTCTTTTACCTGAAATTAAGAAAATAACTACGAATAGAATTATTCATGTTTTTGGTAGCGCAGGAAAAAGAGATAAAACAAAAAGACCCGATATGGGCGGAATTTCTTCAAAATATTCTGACGTAATAATTTTGACCAGTGAGGATCCTAGAAATGAAAACATTCATAAAATTAATAGTGATATTAGAAAAGGTATTGACCCCAGCTTTAGACTGGTTTGCATAAAAGAAATTGAAAATAATGAAGTTAGTGATAAAAGTATTATCGATATACCCGACAGGACAGAGGCTATAAAGTTTGCATTAAATATAGCTAAAAAGGGCGACAGTATAGTTATTACAGGTAAAGGCCCTGAGGAGTCGATGAATATGGGTAACGGTGAAATTCCATGGAATGATATAGAGGTTACGAAAAATTTAATCCGCCTTCGCGGAATTCCCAGGACGTAAGCCCGTGGGATGCAGAGCGATTTTCCGCTTCGGCGGATTTGCGCTCGACGAAGCGTTTGACTGATTCCCTGACCGTAAGGTCGTGGGAGCTTCAATTAACAGAAAATATGGAAATTAATATTGATTGGAAGAAAATAAAAAAAATATTTTTTGTAGGGATAAAAGGAGTTGGTATGACACCTCTTGCAATAATTGCAAAGCAAGCCGGGTTTGAAGTTGCAGGGTCAGATCTGTCTGAAGAATTTATTACAGATGAAGTTTTAATAGAGAATAATTTAAAAATATATACAGACTTTGACCCGGATGTAATTTCAGAATTTTTTAAGGGTATATCCTTAGAGTCCTGTTTGATAATAACAACCGGTGCTCATTCTGGATACAACAATCCTCAAGTGTTAAGAGGAAAAGAACTGAGAATTAATTATATAAATCAGGGTAGAGCACTAAGCATTTTTATGACAGGTTTACCTTTTGGTAGAGAACTTACTGGAATTACAGTTACGGGTTCTCATGGGAAAACAACTATTTCTGCAATTATTGCTTCTTGTTTTGTAAAATTGGGATATGATCCTTCATATGCGGTTGGAACAAGTAGAATTGTATCAATTGGTCCTGCCGGTCATTTAGGAAAGGGAAGTCTATTTATAGCTGAAGGCGATGAATATGTAGGTGAACCGGTATATGACAAAACCCCAAAAATACTTTACCAGCACCCTACGTATGCAATTATAAATAATATTGATTTTGACCATCCTGATATCTACAGTGGAATAGAGGATGTAGTAGAGGTTATGAGGGATTTTATAAATGGAATAGAAGACGGAGGAAAATTATTTATAAATGCTGATGACAAGAATTTGATAGATATAAAAAGTAGCATAAAAAAAAGCGTAGAGGTATTTACTTACGGTGAGGGGGATTGTGACTACAAGATTTACGATATCGAAGAAAAAGTCGGGTCGGTAAAATTTAAAGTTAGTAAAAAAGGAGAGGATTTTGGCAATTTTTCTCTAAGTATACCTGGTCGTCATAACTGCAAAAACGCATTAGCAGTAATTGCTCTTTTAGATTCTTTTGGAATAGATTGTGGGAAAATAAGATCTTCGATTTTAGAATATAAAGGATGTAAAAGGAGAATGGAGATGATTGGAAAAACTTTGCGTGGAGCAGGTATAATTGATGATTATGGTCATCATCCTGTTGAAATTAAATCGACACTTGAGGCCCTTAAAAATTTTTATGGTAAAAAAATAGTTTGTGTTTTTCAGTCTCATACTTATTCTAGGACCAAAAAGTTATTAAATGAATTTTCAGAGTCATTTTCTGATGTTGATGAGCTAATATTGGTTCCGATATTTAAGTCACAAAGAGATACGGAATTAGATATAATTACTGACGAAGAATTTGCCAAACCCTTTAAAGAGAAAAAAGAGAAGGTGTATATGTCCAAAAGTATAGAAGATGCATTTGAATTTATTAATTCAAAATCTTTCAACGAAGATTACATCATCGTAACAATGGGTGCAGGGGATGTATATAAAGTAGGATATAAATTAAAAATATGAAAAAATATATTATTCGCGGGGGAAATAAGCTTTCAGGGGAAATTACTATCTCCGGAGCAAAAAACGTAGCTTTAAAGGCGATTGTAGCTTCCTGTTTGACAAATGAGGAGGTTATTTTGGAAAATGTCCCCCGCATAAGTGATGTGCATTATATGATAGAGATGGTTAGGGGTTTTGGAGGGCAAGTAATACAAGATGGAAATACTTTGAGAATAACGGTAAAAAGTATTGCAAATTATAGATTACCTTTGGAAACCGCTGTAAAAATGCGTGCTTCATCACTATTTTTTGCACCATTTATAGTCAGATGTAAAAAAGCGGAAATTCCAAACCCTGGTGGGGATAGAATTGGTGCCAGAAGAATAGATATGCACATAGAAGGTCTTACTAAAATGGGTGTATCAATAGTAAACCGCGAGGATGGTTATTTTTACGCCAGTGCAAATTCTTTAAAAGGCGCAAATTATACGTTTCACAAAAATACGCACACAGGAACTGAGCAAATGATTTTAGCAGCAGTTTTAGCAGAGGGGTCCACAGTGCTTGAAAACTGTGCGGATGAACCTGAAATAAATGAGCTAATTGAATTATTAAATTTGATGGGAGCAGATGTTAAGAGAGAAGAAAATAGAAGAATACTAATTTGCGGTGTAGAGAAATTAAGTGGGGCAAGGTATAAAATTAAATCTGATAGAAATGAAGCAGTAACTTTTGCGATAGCGTCTGCATTAACAGGAGGAAATGTTTGGTTAAAAGAGGTTAACTTGGAATTCATGGGTGCGTTTGTTAAGGAATTTGAAAAAGCGGGAGGTAAGGTTGAAAAGAATGAGAGTGGCAGTTTGAGATTTTATATTCAAGACAAAGTTAGTCCGACGGAAATAGTTACTAAAATTTATCCTGGTTTTATGACCGATTGGCAAGGTCCGTGGTGCGTGCTGATGACTCAAGCAGATGGTGAATCTAAAATTCATGAAACAATTTATGAAGATAGATTTCAGTATGTTCATGAACTCAAAAAAATGGGAGCAGAGATAGAGTTATTTAATCCCCCCGTAGATAATCCTGAAGATTTTTATAATTTTAATTCGGATGATTGTACGAAAGATACACGTCATGCTATACGTATAAAAGGGAAGACAGATTTAAATAATGCAGTGCTTTCTATGATGGATTTACGTGCCGGTGCAACCTTAGTTCTTGCAGCACTAATTGCTAGAGGAGAAACTATTATATATGGAGTAGAGCAAATAGAACGTGGATATGAGGATTTCGATAAACGTTTGAAAAAATTGGGAGCAGATATAGAATATATAGAAGAATAATATGGAAAAAGTTGGAGCAATTATACTTGCAGCCGGTAGGGGCTCAAGGATGAAATCTAAAGATACAAATAAGGTTGCGCTTAACGTAAACGATAAGCCTTTAATCTTAAGGTCGATAGATATTATAAAAAAAGCCGGAATTAAGGAGATAGTTGTAGTTGTAGGTTTTGCAAAAGACTCTGTAATTAAATTATTACCAAGTGATATAAAAATAGCCGTGCAGCCAGAGCTTTTGGGAACGGGAGATGCGGAGAAAATTGGATTAGGACAAGTTTCTCCAAATGTTGAAATTGTTCTAAGTATCTATGGAGATGACTCATTTTTGTATACTCCGGAAATATTTAACCAAATGGTAAATATTCACAGGGATTCAAACTCCGTTATGACTCTTGCAACTGTAAATTTAGAAAATCCAACAGGTTATGGAAGGATAGTTAGGAATGAAAACGGGAAGATACTTAAAATAATTGAGGAACTGAATGCAACGGGGGAGCAGAGAAAAATTAAAGAAGTAAATACCGGATGTTATTTATTTAATAAAAAATTCTTAAGAGAAAATATTTTAAAAATAAAGAAAAACGAGCTTAAGGGTGAGTATTATTTAACAGATATACTTGAAATATTTGTTAACAATAACTATCAGATTGCATCAATCAGCATTCCGGGAAGCAATTGGAGGGGAGTGAATACTCCCGAAGAGTTAACTTCTGCAGATGAGGATCTTAAAAAAAATGAGTAGTATAAATTTAAACGAGCTATTTGATTATAAGGATTTTTTTCAGAGTAAATTATTTGAAAGATTTAATTACTCTTGGGAAGTTATAAAGGGTTTGGATTCTTATATGGAAGAAGTTTTGGAAAAAGGTGTTGACAGGATTGTTGGAGAAGGAGTAAGAATCGATCCTTCAGCAAAGATTGAAGGTAAAATAATTATCGGAAGAAATTCCACAATATCAGATTCTGTATTGATAAGAGGCAACTGTATTATAGGAGAGAATGTGTTTATAGGTCATGCAGTTGAGATAAAACATAGTGTTATTTTAAATAATACAGCAATTGCTCACCTTAATTATATTGGGGACAGTATAGTTGGGAATAATGTAAATATCGGCGGCGGCGCGATAATTGCTAATTGGAGATTTGATAAAAAAAATGTTGTAGTAAAGAGACTGGACGAAAGAATTGACACAGGTTTGGAAAAATTTGGAGCCTCAATAGGCGACCATACGAGTATCGGAGTCAATGCAGTTTTGAATCCGGGAACAGTTTTGGGAAAAGGGAGTTTGGTTTATCCTCTTGTTTCCGTCTCCGGCTCTCATGCGGAAGATAGCATAATTAAACAATAGTCTTTTAGACACACAAGTTTTAATGATATAATTACATTTCTTATGGAAAAAATATTCGGTTTTGCAATTTTATCGCTATTTATCACATCAATTTTAATAGTCCCATTTATAGATTTTTTGTATAAAATCAAATTTTTAAGAAGAAAGCAAAAAACTCTGAATTTATTCAACGAACCAGCTACTTTTTTTGATAAGCTAAGCGTTGGTAAGGTTGGAACTCCGGTTGGAGGAGGGATTTTAATAATTTTTGTCGTATGCATTTTGTCTCTTTGGGCATTTGGACTTTTTAGGATAGAAGTTAGGCTTTGGGAGCTTTTTGTTCTGCTTTTTACTTTCGTTGGGTTTGGTCTTTTGGGTTTGTACGATGATTTTAAGAAGATGCCCGGTTTTGGAGATAAAAAAAATAGATTTTTTGGACTAAGATTTAGATCAAAATTCATACTCCAGTGGATAATTGCATTGATAACTGGTTTTGTAATGTATCAATTTGGCGGATATGACTTTATATATCTTCATTGGTTTGGACAAATAAATTTAGGAATATTTTACATTTTATTTGCAGCCTTCGTAATTGTCGCTTTTGTAAATGCTTTTAATATAACAGACGGGCTTGACGGACTATCCTCAGGAGTTTACCTAATATGTCTGAGCGCATTTCTAGTTATTTCTAGCGCACTTCTTGACACATTCCTGGCAATTTACATAGCAATTCTTATGGGTTCTGTTGCGGCATTTTTGTATTTCAATATTTTCCCTGCAAGAATTTGGTTGGGGGATGTAGGCTCTTTGTCTTTAGGGGCATCTCTTGCTGTTATTGGACTTTTAACCGGAAAACCCGCAGCTCTTGCTTTGATAGGGGGAGTTTTTGTTTTAGAAGTCGGATCTTCGTTAATTCAAATTTTGTCCAGAAGATTTTTAGGGAGAAAAATTTTACCCATAGCTCCGCTACATTTATTTTTGTTGAAAAGAGGCTGGGAAGAGCCCAAAATTGTTATGAGAGGATGGCTTTTGGCGTTTGCTTTTGCACTACTTGGACTTTATTTGGCTTTTATATAGAATGAATAAGCTTGCTATTCTAATTTTTCTTCTTACAATACTCCTTTCGCTTATTGGCCTTTTTTTTATATATGAAAGTTCGTCTTACACTGCACTTTTAAATCTCGGAGATAGATTTTATTTTATTAAAAATCAGGCACTGTATCTTCCAATAGGAATAATTGCTGCCTTGATTGTAAGTCGTATTCCAGAAAAAAAACTTTATGCTCTATCCCTTCCATTTCTTTTGGCAACATTCGTATTGTTAGTTGCTGTCTTTCTCCCGGGAATTGGACTCGAGCTTAAGGGTTCTAATAGGTGGATAGATCTAGGCTTTACAGGCTTCCAGCCGTCAGAGCTTTTAAAAATATCTCTAACGCTATATTTGGCGGCTTGGTTATCCGGCAAAGAAAAGGGTAGATTTTTTGCTTTTATGATACTTTTGGGAGTTTCTTGCGGTCTTGTATTAATCCAACCGAATTTGGGAACGACCTTTATAGTCGCTGTGACTGCAATTTTGCTTTATTTTCTATCAGGCGCAAAAGTTGTTGAAATGTTAGTAATAGGATTAATACTTACGTTGGGAGTTGGTTTTTTTATAACAACTGCGTCGTACCGTTTGGAAAGATTTTCCTCATTCAGGGAATTTTCTATAGAAAATCCAACTGATGGTACATATCATTTGCGCCAGATTATATTGGGAATTGGTTCCGGAGGTCTTTTTGGCGTAGGACCAGGGAATTCTATTCAAAAATATGCATATCTTCCAGAAAGCACAACAGACTCAATTTTTGCTATTTATGCTGAGGAAACAGGATTTCTAGGTTCTGTGGTTCTGGTATTATTATTTATATTCCATGCGATGTTGGGATTTTTAATAGCGCTAAAATCGAAAGATATGTTTGGAAGACTTCTTGCATCCGGTATAACTATATTTATTGCAACCCAGACCTTGATAAATCTTTCCTCACAAGCGATAATAGTGCCGTTGACAGGAGTTCCTTTGCCTTTTATATCTTTCGGAGGCAGTTCTATGGTAATTAACTTTATTGCAGTTGGACTTTTAATGAACGTAGCAAATCATTCTAATAAAAAATGAAAGTAGTAATAACAGGTAGTCATTTCTCCCCAGCCTACGCGGTGATAAAAAAAAGCAAGTGGGACATTACGGTGATTGGTAGAAAATATGCTTTAAGTAATAACGACAAAGCCTCGTACGAGTATAAGCTTTGTGAGGAAAAAAAGATTCCATTTGTAGTTATGGATGTCTCCCGGTTTTTGAGAGTTTCCCCGGTTAAATCTTTAATTTCATCCTCAGTTCTTCTTAAAGCAGTAAGAAATGCAAGAAAAATTCTTAAAGAAATAAATCCGGACGTGGTACTCTCCTTTGGTGGATACACAGCGCTTCCCGTAGTTATTGCAGCATTTACTCTTAAAAAACCTGTTGCAATTCACGAACAAACGTTGGGTGCAGGGCTTGCAAATAGAATTTCTGCGATGTTTTCAAATAGGGTGTTTATTTCATTTAGCTCGTCGAGAAAGTACTTTTCCAAGAAAAAAACTTACCTTACGGGAAATCCAATACGTGCGGAAATACTATCTGACAATAAATTAAAACCTATAGTAAATACAATCAAGCCGATTATTTATGTAACGGGAGGCAGTACGGGGTCTATGGCGGTAAATGATTTATTGAGTAAAATACTCCCATCTCTTTCGGATTACTTTATTATCCACCAACATGGAATGTCAGACAACGATATTATTAAAGAGACCAAAGACTATTTAGCAAAACCTTTCTTTTCACCGACAGAAGTTGCTTGGATTATGAGAAACGCATCTCTAATTATTTCCAGATCCGGAATAAATACGGTAAGTGAAGTTCTATATTTGGGACTTCCTGCGATTTTTATACCTCTTCCATATGGGCAGAAAAACGAGCAATTGAAAAATGCACGATATGCTCAAAAGCATGGTAGGGTAAAGTATTTTCTTCAAGAAAAAGTTACTCCGCAAATTATGGTGCGTGCAATTCGTGATATGATAAAACGAGGAAAAAGTAAAAAACCAAGCGAAGCTATGCAAAAAAGCCTGTCCGCAACAGACGCAATTATAAATGAAACTGAAAAACTTTTTAAAAAAACCCAAGAAAGAGAAAATAAAAGAGAACAAGACCTTTAATACCAACCTTAAGTCAAGTAAAAAACCAAATAGAGCTGACAAAAAAGCCAAAGTTAAATCCGCAAAGCAAATTTTTAAGTTAAGTATAATTTCGGGTATATTGTTTAGCGTTTCTGTTCTACTTTTTTTTGGTGTCTATCTTTATAGTTATTATTTTCATCCTAAAATAAATAACAATGAAATATTATCTCCGGGAGTAATAAATGTTGTTGAGATTGAAAAAGCGAGAAGATTGCTTATAGAAAAAGAGATTGCCATTCAAAGCTTTAACTATTCTTCAGGCTCCGCGTCATTAGTGCTTATCATAGAGAAGGGTCCGACCGTGTATTTTTCGCAAACCGCTTCTTTTGATAAACAAGCAGAATTATTAGGGAAGATTCTTGATAGCCTCAAAAGTGAAGGCAGAAATGCAAAGATTATTGATATTAGATATAATAGACCTATTGTAAAATTTTAGTACATATTGTAGGCTTAAATGAGTATGAAGAGCCCAGAAATAGTAGTTGGTGTGGATATCGGTTCATCAAAAATTGCGGTCGTTATCGGTCGCATGGAGGATGATACTATAAATATTCTCGGAGTTTCAGAAGTTCCCTCAAAAGGTATTAAAAAAGGTCAAATTGTTAATATCGATGAAGCTGCAAGCGTGATTAATGCAGCACTAGATAGTGCTGAGCGGATGGCTGGACTTTCTGCAGAGCGCGTATTTGTATCTATAAGTGGAGTAAATATAGTAGGCGAAAATTCAAAAGGTGTTGTTGCCGTATCGCATCCCGATGGAGAAATTTCAGAATATGACGTAGAAAGAGTACTGGAAGCTGCTGGTGCTGTATCCATCCCTACAACTCGCGAGATAATTCATGTAGTTCCCAAAACTTTTATTGTTGATGGAGAGGGTGGGATAAAAGATCCTGTAGGAATGTCGGGTGTTAGGCTTGAAGTAGACACGCATATAATTACAGCAAATAACGCCACAATACGAAATATAGAAAGAATTTTAACTCAAGAAGCAGGAGTTGAAGTGCAGGCATTAGTTTTTGCAGGGCTTGCCTCATCCCTTGCGACCTTATCTGATACGGAAAAAGAGCTTGGAGTAATACTCGCTGATATTGGAGCAGGAGTTACAAATATAGCAGTTTATGTAGACGGTTCTCTTAGCTATACCAGCGTTATACCAATTGGCGCACGGCATATCACGAACGATTTGGCGATAGGACTTCGGATTTCTTTAGAAAGCGCTGAGAGAGTTAAGATATTCTTATCTGGATACAAGAAAAAGAGGGGGGATTTTGCACAAAGCAAAGAAGAAGACGAACTGGATTTAGAGAATTTGCATATTCCTGAGGATATTAGAAAGGTATCCCGAAAAACCCTGACTGAAGGGATTATAAGACCGCGTCTTAACGAGTTATTTACAATGATTGCAATAGAAATAAAAAAGAGCGGATTTGCGGCGCAGACACCTGCGGGAATTGTCGTAACCGGAGGTGGTGCAAAGACTATAGGAGTAGAAGATGCTGCCAAAAGAATGCTTTCGATGCCTGTAAGAATTGGATATCCGACAAATATAACAGGGTTGATTGATGATGTAGAAACTCCAGCCTTTTCAACCGCAATTGGACTTATGAGATCATCGGAAAGTTATAAAGCAACAGAGCCGTCATTTTCCATAGGAAGTCTATTTGGTAATTTTAGTCTAAATTTTGGAGGTGGAGATATAGCAAAAAAGATAAAAAAACTTATTAGTAAATTTATACCGTTATAACTTAACAAGATTAATTGCAAAGCTTTTTTTATTGTGGTAGGATAACTTACCATTAAGTAATATGCTTATTAGACCTCAAGCTTCAACATTTGCCAAAATAATAGTCGTTGGAATCGGCGGGGGCGGGGGGTAATTCTACAGACTCGATGATATCAGAGGGACACATACAAGGTGTTGATTTTATTGTTCTAAATACAGACGCACAGGCACTTCTAAAAAATAAAGCTACGACAAAACTTCAAATCGGAGAAAAGATCACACGTGGTCTAGGGTCTGGGGGAGATCCTGAAATAGGACGTGCTGCAGCAGAAGAAAGTGTTGAAAAAATAAAACAGCTTTTAGAGGGTGCTGACATGGTTTTTATTACAGCAGGAATGGGTGGAGGTACAGGGACTGGAGCTGCCGCGATTGTAGCCCAAGCCGCAAAAGAGGCAGGGGCGCTAACTATTGCAGTCGTCACTAAACCATTTAATTTTGAGGGCGCACGCCGTAAAGTTGTGGCAGAGGAGGGAATAGAGGAGTTAAAAGAAAAAGTTGATACTCTTATTACAATACCAAATCAAAGAATTCTTGAGGCAGTTGATAGAAAACTTTCTCTTATCGAGGCATTCAAAGTCGCAGATTCAGTATTAGGACACGGGGTAAAAGGAATTTCGGATATTATTACAGTGCCGGGTCTTATAAATGTCGATTTCGCCGACGTAAAGGCGGTTATGAGTGAGGCAGGTTCGGCTCTAATGGGAATAGGAGTTGGGGTTGGGGAAAACCGCGCACAGCTTGCGGCCCGCCAAGCAACTTCATCGCCCCTTTTGGAAATATCCATGGAAGGTGCGCGTGGAGTTTTATTTAATATTACAGGAGGTTTGGATATGACCATGCAGGAGGTTGAGGATGCGTCACGCGTTATCGCAAAGTTAGCAGATCCTGACGCAAATATAATCTTTGGCGCAGCTATCGATGAAGACCTAAAGGACGAAATCAGAATTACGCTTATTGCGACCGGATTTGATGAAAGCCGTGTACGTCTTCAACAGATGGTGGAGGACACTGTAGAAAAACAGGTTCAGGGAGAAGATAGTCATTCTTCAAACGGAGGATATGGTGATGACAACAACAATAATACAAGCAATAATAATGATGATGATATTTTCGAAATCCCCGCCTTCCTACGTCAAAAAAATTAAATGGAGTTCGGCGAGGCAAGCCCGCATTTCCAGAACAGACGAATTAGTTTTTGACAAAATTTTTAATTTGTTATAACATTGTTATATTATGATTCAGCAAACTATTCAAATAGGCAATTCTGTTGGAATAATCATTCCAAAGAACGTTTTAGAAGAAAACAAAATTAAGGTTGGCGACAAAGTTCAGGTAGATGTTAAACTTGTGAAAAAATCAGTAGGTGATGTAGATGCGAAATTTATGAAAATGGCCGATGAATTTATAGAGGAGCACAAGGACGTTTTACGAGCTCTTGCTAAACGTTGAAATACTTAACTACACCGCAGGTTCTAGTCCTTCACGACCAAATGGTAAAAAGATTTGGTGGTTCACATGGTGTTCGGGACCTTGGTTTAATTGAGTCAGCAGTTGAGCGTTCAAAAGCAACTTTTGATGGGGTAGATTTATATACTGGCGTATTCACAAAAGCAGCAGCCTTAATGCATTCCCTACTTAAAAACCATGCTTTTGTGGACGGTAATAAAAGAACTGCTTATTCTTCTTGTGGTGTTTTTTTAAAGCTGAATGGATATAAACTTGAGAATATGCATAAAGCAAGCTTAGAATTTGCTATGAATGTTGAAAATAATTTTTTAGAACTTGAGGAAATCGCCGCGTGGCTCAAAAAACATTCTAAAAAAAATCGTGAAGACAAGGATCACTCATAGCAGCGACCGCATTTCTGAGACAGAAGAACTAGAATTTTAACTTTCATAATATCCTGGATATTAATTTTTGGATAAGTGCAAATCAAAGAAATTATGTTACTAATTGCCCCATTTTTGTTTATTGACAAAAATTTAAAAGATGTTAATATATCCCTTATGGGGGGATATACCCCAACCAACCTGTGACCTTTTCAATATGGCATATAGACCAAAAAATACACACGAGAGAATTACACACCGCCTTAAGATTTCGCGCGGACATCTAGACAAAGTTATAAAGATGATGGAAGAGGATAGTTATTGTATTGATGTTATGCATCAGATGCAGGCTGTCGAAAGTGGTCTAAAGGAAACAGGTAATCTGCTTCTCGAAAACCACCTAAAATCATGCGTTGCGGATGCTATTAAAAAAGGCAAAGCTGATGAATCTATTGAAGAAATAATGCAAGTGTTTAAAAAAATATCTTAATCATTTATGACACCAGATAAAATTTTAGTCGGATTATTTACCCTTGCAGGTATGGCATTCACTTACTGGTTTTTCTTAATGAAAAAAGAGGAAGAAGCAGTAATCGTTAAGTCAAATAGCGTGGATATTACTGTTGAAGGTGGATATTCACCGAATGTTGTTTCTATTCCTAAAGGGAAACCAACAACGCTTAATTTTTTCCGTAAAGATCCAGCAAGCTGTTTAGAGGAAGTAATATTAAGCGACTTTAAAGTAAGAAAGTATTTACCTCTGAATAAAAAAACGCCCATTACGATTACGCCACAAAAGACAGGCACTTTCGATTATGCATGTGGAATGAATATGTTTCATGGAAAGATAATTGTCGTAGATCCTGAGCAAAGCCGAAGGGTTACATAATATGGTAGAAATCAAAAAATCATATCCAATTAAAGGCATGCACTGTGCTTCTTGTGTAAGGGTTACAGAACGGGCACTCAAAAAAACTCCAGGCGTTACCGATGCTGTCGTTAACCTAGCAACCGCAAAGGCAATGGTTACTTATGATGCCGATAATTGCACGCCACAACAATTAGCAGCTTCTATTGCAAAAACAGGCTATACTTTAGAGCTTGAAGAGAAAAGTGAAGCAGATGAGCGCGCAGAAAAGAAAAAAGAACTTTCAGATTTACGGAAAAAAGTTATCGTCAGTCTAGTTTTGGGAACCCTTATTCTCTGGGGTAGTTTTCCAGGACTCATGAATACAGCTCCAGCCTTTTTGCAAAACTTTTTTGTCCAAATGCTTCTTGCCACACCTGTACAGTTTTGGGCAGGAGCAGCTTTTTACCGGGCAACAATCCCGGCACTCAAAAATAGAACAGCCAATATGGATACGCTTGTTGCCTTAGGCACAACTGTTGCATATATCTACTCTGCATTTGTTACCTTCTTTCCTAATGTTGTAATGAATTTAGGACTTGAAGCTATGCCTTATTTTGATGTGGCAGCAATTGTTATTGGACTTATTTTACTTGGAAGGTATTTTGAAGCCAAAGCTAAAGCCGGTACTTCTGATGCAATTAAAAAACTTATCGGGCTTCAGGCAAAAACAGCCAGAGTAGTACGAGACGGTAAGGAAATTGATATTCCTATTGATCAAGTTGTGCTTAACGATGTTATTCGTGTTCGTCCCGGAGAGAAAATTCCGGTTGACGGAGTCATTGTTAACGGTGAATCGTCAATTGATGAATCGATGGTTACAGGGGAGAGTATTCCTGTCGATAAAGCCCGTGGCGATACGGTAATCGGAGCAACGATGAATGAATCCGGAACGTTTACCTATAAAGCGACTAAAATCGGTGCGGATACGATGCTCTCACAAATTATAAAATTGGTTGAAGAAGCACAAGGTAGTAAAGCGCCGATTCAACGACTTGCTGATGTAGTTTTGTCTTATTTTGTTCCTATTATTATTATGCTCGCGCTCTTGACCTTTGGGATTTGGTATATTTTTGGTGGAGAGTCAGCATTTCTCTTTGCACTACTCAATATGGTTGCGGTTTTAATCATTGCTTGTCCTTGTGCAATGGGTTTGG
>JBCLLY010000012.1:0-15892 GCA_039738415.1 Candidatus Levyibacteriota bacterium | reverse complement strand
ATTTTGTGGCGTTTTATTTTGGGTATCCATATATTTATATTAGGTATCTTACTAGTCGGTTGTCAAGGGAATTCAAATAGAGTATACTAAAAAACTTCATATGAAACGTATAGTTACCCACAAATCACCCGACTTAGACGCCATAGGATCTACTTGGCTTATTTTGCGTTTTTTGCCTACGTGGGAGGATAGCAAAGTTGAATTTGTTTCTGCTGGAGAAAAGTTTGACGGAAATTATAAGAGCGAGGGCAAAGTTATTGAAATTATTGACGCGGTTGAAACAATCCATGTAGATACGGGGTTAGGGAGATTAGACCACCATCAGACACAAGATAATAATGTTTGTGGTGCAAGTTTGACCCTTGAATACGTTTTGGCAAACGAGGAGTCGTCTCTCAACCGCCACGATACAAAACGTGAAGCAGTTAAGCGAATAATCGAGTTGGTTATAGATGATGATCATTTTCAAGAATATTACAATCCAAACCCAAGTAGCGATGTCTATGATTTTTGTCTGCGTGGGATTTTACAAGGCTACAAACTTATGTATCAGTCTGATGATAATAAAATTACAGAATTAATTCTTAATGCATTTGACTCACTTCTACATGCATTTGAGGCAAAAATATGGGCAGAAAATGAAATAAAAGATAAGGGCGTGGAGTTTGATACTAAATGGGGGAAAGGACTGGGAGTTGAAACTCTTAACGACGTTGTTTTAAAACTTGCCCAGCTACAGGGTTATTCAATCGTCGTGAGAAAAGATCCTCAGCAGGGATTTGTGCGAATTAAAGCACGCCCAACCCGCCGTAAGCGGGAATTTCAAATTTCAAATTTCAAGTTTCAAATTGAACCCAGTAATAAAACATCAAAAAAACCCAAAAGTTCTGAGATAGACTTGACGCCTGTTTATGAAAAAATTAAGGAAATGGATCCTGAATCCACATGGTTTCTCCACGTGTCAAAAAAAATGCTTCTTAATGGGAGCAGTAAAAACCCAGAGATGAGGGGTAGTAGATTGAGCCTACGGGAAGTAATTGATATTATAAAATCAGTTTAACCTCTTTCTATTGATTTGAGGTCGTTTAGAATTTCTTTTATTCTTCCATCCATTACAACCGGTAGGTTAGAATAAGATTTTTTAATTCTGTGATCTGTAATTCTATCCTGAGGGAAATTGTACGTTCTGATTTTTTCAGATCTATCTCCGGCTCCCACCTGAGTAGATTTCAACTCAGATATCTGCTCCTGTCTTTTTGAGAGTTCTTGTTCCCAAAGTTTTGCCCGGAGCATACCCATCGCCAAATCGCGGTTTTTCCCCTGTGTTCTTTCCTGTTGGCAGGTAACGACTATTCCTGAGGGTTTGTGTTTGAGTCTAACCGCAGTAGAAACTTTATTTACATTCTGACCGCCGTGTCCTCCGGCGCGGAATGCTTCAAATTCAATATCATCATCTTTAATATGTAAATCTATATCTTCAAGCTCAGGAAGAACAGATACAACAGCGGTTGAGGTATGAATTCTACCACGTTTTTCCGTATCCGGAACCCGCTGTACGCGGTGAACCCCCGCTTCATATTTTAGTAATCCAAAAGTGCCTTTCTGGGTAAATTTAATAGTGTTGTCGTTAATATGCTCGATATTATATTTATTTTCCTCTGAAAAACGTATATACATACGCAAAAGCTCTGCTGCAAAATTTTTAGACTCGTCTCCACCGGCAGCACCTTTTACCTCCAGTATTGCGCTTCTGTTATCCAGTGAATTTGTATTTTTCGTGCTTATGCTACTCGTAATATGAGCATTAGATTGCTCAAGTTGCTCTTTTTGCAATTTTAGCTCGTCAATTTCTTGCTGCGCGAGCTCCCTCATTTCAGGGTCTGAAAGGAGTAATTGTGTTTCAGAAATTTTTTTATCAATCATCTCAACTTGAGATTTCAGGTATGAATCGTCCATTTGAATTATGTTAAAGAAGGTTATTTGCGAAGTGCTTGAAGCATCTCGCGAAGTGTCAGTGGAGCATCGTCTGCATTTTCTTTTTTAGCATTTTCCCTCTTTGATTTTTGAGGTGTAACTTTTGCAATCTCAATTTTCTTTCGGAATTTATCAATTCTGGAGGCTGCATCGATGAATTTTTGTGTTCCTGTATAAAAAGGATGGCATTTATTACAAAGCTCAACATGAACTTTCGCCACAGTAGCACCCGTAGTAAATGAGTTACCACAAGAACAAGTTATTTTCGCATCATCAAAATATGTTGGATGAATATTTGCTTTCATAATATAAGTATTTTATAATACTTCTGCTTCAAATGCAATTAAATGTTGAAAGAAAATGGACCGTATACTGGAACAGATGAAGGAGAGTCAACCAATTCTCTCCGAGGGAAAGATATTATTACAATTAGCAGGGAGAGAGAATGCGAAATTCCTATGGAACCTCAATATATTAGGCTTTTAAATGAGTTCGTACAGAGAGGGTGGATAAATGATACGTTAGTTTTCGATAGTATAAACAGGGCCTATAACAGAAAGGGCAGAAAATTACCTGATATGGTTACACTTTTTCACCTCGAGGCCCTGGTTAATGTTAGAGCACAAAGGGAGAAAAATCCTGATGGATTAGGACAATATATAGATACTGTTAATATGGTTTTTCCTGAACTTGCGCACGATAAAGAGTTGCTTGAGGAAAGAGCATTTGTTGTCGAAAATGTTGATATTACTCAACTCATTTCTTTTAAAAGCTAAATAGAATTATTTTTTCAATCTCCGTTCTTTCATATGGGCATGATATAGGTGGAAGTGGGGAAAATGGATTGTTGCCTCAGCTATATATAGTCCAATAAATATGAGAAGCGCGCCCATTATGAAATGATACCTTAGGGTTTCGCCGAGAATTACTATTGCAGCAATTGTTGCGACAATTGGATCTATATAGGCAAAGAATCCTACGCGTGTAAGTGTTAATTTGGAAAGTCCCCATTGCCAAACAGAAAACGCAAGAAGTGAAGTTATAAAAATTCCCCAAAGTATTCCAATTACAAAAAATGGTATCTTAATTAATTCAGGAAGCAAGTGGAAAGAGCCTGCCGCAAATGGGATAAGGGGGAGACTTCCAAAGAAAAATGTATAAAAAGTTATAGTCTTTGAATCGTATTTATTGTGCAATTTTTTGGATAATAATTCGTAGTAAATCCATGCAAATGTTGATAGAACAAGTAAAATATTTCCTAGTAAGTTTTTCGAAAGTCCTGTTGTTAACAGGGGATTTATGACTATGATGATAAATCCCAAGATTCCGACAAGACTTCCAATAATCATGCTTTTTTTTACGTTTTCTTTTAGAAATTTCCGGGCCAAAATTAATGTAAGTAGAGGTCCTGCGGCCACTATCATGGTTGCATTTATAACACTTGTAAGCATAAGTCCATAGAAAAAGAGCGGAATGTGAATTGAAACATTAATAACTGCAGCAAGAATAAATCTAGGAAGGTCTTTCCGGTCAACATTCAAGTTAGGTTTGAATATCAGAAGAATAACTGCCGCTATGAAAAAACGGAGAAAGGCAACTAGAAAAAGAGGGGCTATATTTAGAAGAAGTTTCATGATGGGCGCTGATAGTCCCCAAAGGATGGAGCTTACGGTTAGCGCTATGAGCGCTTCGCGCTTTTCAGGAATAGAAGTTAGCTTTCTAAATAATCTCACTTCTTAATAGTATAGGAATTATTTACTAAATAATTCAAGGAGTTTCTCAAGTGTCAACGATTGTCTTGTTATTTCACCTGTTTGCATGTTTTTTTGTCCGAGTTCAAATGTGCTGTTTTCTTTTGGAGTTAGAGTGTAGGGAATGCCTTTTTTATCAGCATAGATAAATTGTTTACCTTTTTCTATATTGCTGTCCAGATAAACTTCTGTATTTACTCCATTGTTTCTTAGTTTGTCTGCTACTTCAAAAGATTTATCCTGCATTCCCTCAAGGCTTAGAATTAAAACTTTTGTGGTGTAAGATTCGTTTGGGAATAAATTAAGCTCTTCCATCGCCTCAATAAGCCTGTCAAAGCCGAAAGCAAAACCCACTGCCGGAATTTGTTTGTCCGAGAACATCCCAATCAAGTTATCATACCTACCTCCACCACCCACAGATCCACCAGAGTATCCGTCAATTTCAACCTCAATAATAAGTCCTGTGTAGTAATCTAATCCGCGTGCAAGTGTCGGTTCATAGATAGCTTTTAGGGGTTCAATCCCTAAGATAGATAGATTTGATAGGACATCTTGGATAAGGGCAGTTGCGGGTTTGTTTTTAATCACACTCAAAAGTCCTTCATCAAGCCCTTTATTTCCCAATTCATTTCTTACTCCCTCGTCACCTATTTTTTTAAGTTTATCAATAATAGTAATTGCTTCTTTTGGGATGTCTTTAAAAATACTTCTGTCATTAATTAGTACTTTATAATCCTTAAACCCAAGCGTTTCTAAGCACTTAACCGCACAAGCGATTATCTCAACATCAGCAAAAACATTATCCGTTCCCACCGTGTCTATGTCGCTTTGTAAAAATTCGCGGAAGCGGCCTCTCTGAGTATTTTCAGCCCGCCACACATTTTGTATTTGATACCTCTTGAAGGGCATTGGAAGGCTCAATGGTGAGCCTGTCGAACCATATTGTGCTACAACGCGCGCCAGAGGCACTGTCTGGTCATACCTTAAGGCAACATCACGCTGCCCATTATCCTTGAACTTATACATCAACTTATCGCCTTCCTCGCCATACTTTCCTGTTAGGATTTGTGCATATTCGAGAGCGGGGGTCTCAAGCGGTTCAAAGCCATAGGACGCAAATACGGTCTTGAGTTTGTCTATCACAAACTGTCTTTTCCGCATTTCATTTGGTAGAAAATCACGAAATCCCTTTAAAGTTTTAGGTGCAATTTTATTCATAGCGTTTCCTTTCTAGAACTTTATCCTGAGCAGTGTCGAAGAATAGACCGCTCGATTCAATTTTCATATGAGTTAATTCTACAATATTTTAGGTAAAACTTCTTTACTTTTTTTGACAAATTAATTATATTATCCTATAATATCCGAATGGAAAAACGTGTAGAATCTCTAGGAATATCCAGATTACCTGAGCAGCTAAGAACAGGAATATCCCTAACTGCCAAAACTCTGAAGCATCATGGATTAACATCACCTGATATGTCTGAAATGGGACGTGTAGATTTTGTTCCTGAGGCAATGATTGAAGGAATTGAGAGA
Source organism: Candidatus Levyibacteriota bacterium (assembly GCA_039738415.1). Taxonomy (GTDB): domain Bacteria; phylum Patescibacteriota; class Microgenomatia; order Levybacterales; family GWA1-39-11; genus JBCLLY01. The sequence goes on along the minus strand of JBCLLY010000012.1, from coordinate 10,631 downwards.
AAAGTTTTTTTGCAAGAAAATGGAGTGGTAGCCCTTTTTGGCTCTATGAGCGATCCAGTTATTTCATTACTTTTTGAGTCTTCAGGGAGGTTTGCAAATGATGGTAAATCAGTAGTTCTCTCGTCCGATTTTTTCAGACCTCTTGTACGTCTAAGGGGAGAGAATATGCCTGATCGTAAAGCCGTTTCTGGATTTGAGGTTATTCTTTTTGATATGACCGCAATTTCAGCATTAGGAATTGCTGCAAAACGCGAAGATGCACCATCGTCCCCGAACTATATGAATGAAGCCATTTCTGATTTTCGAGCCTTTTTAATTAACGCGGAAGGTGATGATAATGGTGAGGTTTCAAAATTTAGACACAGATTGGAGGAATTAATTTATAAAGCTGACGAAAGTGATTTTTCACTCGAAGTGAAGGGATTATCTTCAACAATTTGTTATAAAGGTGAAAGTCTTTTTACAGCCAACTACTATCTAGATCAGTCAATGCGTTTTTACCTTATCAACAGAATGCGTAAGAAATATAGTGAGCTTATGTCCAACAAGCATTTCTGGTTTGCCCCTTCCGAAAAAATAAATCAGGCAATTCCTATTGAACCTCAAATGCTTGAAGTTATAGAAAGTCTATTTTCACCACAAGACACGACAGAACAAATTATTAGCCAATATGTTAGTGGAGAAATGGGAATTAAATACGTTTCTATGAAGGAAAAAAAGTTACAACTGGAGGTGATGGAATTAAAGAAGGATTTGGCAGTAAAAATTAAGCAAAGAATGACTTCCGGGGATTCTTCCGAAACTGATTTTAGTAAATATGGAGTTGATGTAGAGGTAGAAAAACCTGAAGTGATTGATGATGTTGATGAAGAAGAGCAAGATCAATATTCAAAGCGAAAAAAGAAAAATATTGGACCAATCCCTAAAAAACTATTTGACTCCTAGCCTTTAAAATTGCTGTCTCCCTTTTTTGAGCGTTGTCTACTGCTTTGGATCGAAGAGTGTAGGGGTTCGACCCCTATATTAAAAGCTATCGTAGGGTAGGGGCGGTTTTGAGAAAATCCCACATCAAAACACTTCCAACGTCAAAACTTCCCGCCACCTTTTCGACAAATGAATAAGCATTTGGCTCTTGAATCCGGAAATTATCAACTATTGGTTTGTAATTAATGATCGGGACTTCATTACTTTCATCATATCCAAAAAATCCTGACTGTAACAAATATTTTACCAGCTGTGATTCATTAATATGGGGCAAAGTTGTTTTTTTAGTCTGGCCTTCAATCCTTGACGCATTGTGCATAAAAAGCATCCCAAGACTGATCTCGTTATTTTTCAATTTAGGAAATGGATATTCTGGATTGCCTGTCATAAAAATGTAGTACTGATTTGTAAATTCATAGTGTTTTGAAACTACATTTAACTCATGATTAACAAAATTTCTAGACTTTTCTAGCCTTTCAGTGTCTGATCCATGTTGTGGAAAAATTCCTTCGAATGCAGTCCTGGATGCATAGCTGCTAAGAGGGAATATCCTAGGTGCTGAATCTGCTCGTTCTGCTGAAGTTGCTTGTTCCATTGTGAGTATAAAATACCACAAATTTGTCGAAATACCAATTATTCGCGGATTTTAAGACGCTCTCCTTGGCGCATGCTGGGTTGGGCGAGCGGAGGAAGACCGTTTGTATTAAGATTTTCGGGTTGGCTAATTGGCTGCGTTTGTTCATTTGTTCCTACTTGATCTTCCTGTTCGCTTGCTCTTTGTTCAGGAGCCGAGGGTTGAGGTGCAACCATTTGTTGGTGAAGCTGGCGTCTCAAAGCCTCAATTTTTGCTTGCTCCTCAATAGTATTGCCACTTTTTTCAGCCTTTTCCGCAAGTTTTTTTGTTTCTTCCTGGTTCTTTTTTACTTCGCTTGCGTTTATGCCAAAGACTTGAGCGAAAGTTTCTTTTATGCCCCTCTTAAGCTCTTTTCTAAATGCATCACCAGTATTTTCTACTGCCTCTTTTATGCTATCGGGAACATATGTTACTTTATCACTCATGTGGCTCTTGTTTTAGTGTAGCATTTATAGTCAACGTTTTACCATCTCTGAAAATAGTAAGCAAAATCTTATCTCCAATTTTTTTCTCAGAAATTAATATAGCAAGACTTTCTTGCGCTTCAGTTATTTTTTTTTCATCTATTTTAGTAATAATATCTCCAACCTCAATTCCCGCCTCTTGCGCGGCAGAATCAGGAGCTACAGCTTGTACTAAAGCGCCCTGCGAAACGTCGTTTAAAAGAGCGCTTCTTTGAGAAATTATAGTATAGGAGACTCCCAAATATGGTCGTGAGAAACGTCCTGTTTTATTAAAATTATCTATAGAATCTTTTACTATATTGATGGGGATAGCAAAGCCGATATTTTCACCTTGCCCGAAAATTGCAGTATTTACGCCAATTACTTGACCGGAAGAGTTGAGGAGAGGTCCTCCGGAATTTCCTGGATTTATAGCAGCATCGGTTTGGATTACGTTATCCAATTCTTCCACAAATCCTTGAAAAGGACTACTGGCAGTTATTCCGCGGCCAAGTCCTGAGACGACACCGGTTGTAACCGTGCTGGGAAATTGTCCCAGTGCGGTTCCGATAGCAATAACAGATTGCCCAACCTTTAGCTTATTGGAATTCCCCAGTTCAATTTCCTTAAAGCCGTTTTTGGGAATGCCTTCAACTTGAAGTATTGCTATGTCATTTGTAGGGTCTCTGTATATACTTTCTACTTTAAAGCTATTTCCCTTTTCATCAATTACTAAATATTGTCGCCCGCGCTCCGAAACAACGTGCTTGTTAGTTACTATTAATCCATCTTTTTGAACTACAAATCCTGATCCTATATATTTTTCTTCTATTTCATCTTCATTCCCAAGACTTTCTTCCTGAGGCATAAATAATTCCAGTGGACTTATCTGTTGACTAAGTTTTTGTTGTTTTACTCCAATGGTTACGACAGAGGGTCCGACTTTTTCAACAACATTGATTACTATATTTTCCTCCCTCAAAAGAGCAACAGACCCAACGTTTTGTTTATTGTTAAACAAAGATAAAACGGATGAATATCTTTCTCCAAATGCTTCAAATAGGATAGCAATTCCTATTAAAATTACAAGAATGACAAGAAGCTTTTTCATAATTTATGAGGCTAATTAAGCTTAAAGTGTACTACTGATTAATTTATTTGTCAAACACAGCCCGGGCACCTCATGTTTGCAGAAAAGAGCGTAAGTACTATTTAAAATAAACTCTTGTATTTTGAGGTAATTTTGTGTATTATTGGGAAATCGTAACGGATTAAGTCCGTTTTATTTTATTTTATGCGCAAGTATAGATTAGTTTTAATTATAAAAAGAGCGATTGATAAAAAAGGTATCGAGAAAATTTTAGAAGATATCAAAAAGCTCTCTGGTGAGGTAAAAAATGACAAAATTACCGAAATGGGAGAAAAGAAATTTGCTTACAGGATTAATAATGAGCAGTCTGGAAATTATGTAGTTTGGGAGTTTGAAACAGAGAAAGTATCCAGTGACTTAGAGACAAAATTAAGGCTAAATGACGGTGTCTTAAGACATTTGTTGGTAAGACTTGATTAAAGTATAATAATAACATGGCAAGAAGTTTAAATAAGGCACAGTTGATAGGAAATTTAACAAGGGATCCTGAATTGCGCTATACCCCGCAGGGGACAGCGGTTTGTTCATTCGGACTTGCTACGAATAGAGGTTGGACAACAGATAACGGAGAGAAAAAAGAGGAAGCAGAGTTTCATAAAATTGTTGCATGGAATAAATTGGGAGAGCTTTGCTCACAGCTTCTTTCAAAGGGAAGAAAAGTTTATGTTGAAGGTAGACTTTCTACGAAAAGTTGGACAGGACAAGATGGAGCACAGAGAACTACGACAGAAATTGTAATTGATGACATGATAATTCTTGATTCTAGGCGCGACATCGAAGGAACAACCGGTGAGGAACTTGCACCGAAAGAACCAAAGGTAGAAGAAGAATCGGCAAAAGAGGAGAAAGAGAGTAAGAAGGAAAAAAAGGTTAATGAGGAAGAGGTAAATCCAGACGATATACCATTCTAGAAAGCTCTAAGCACTAAGCTCTAAATCCTAAAAAGTTTAGAATTTAGAATTTAGAATTTAGATATTCTTTAAATTTATTTAAAGCATTATGGCTAAAAGAAAAATTATAAAAAGAAAAAGACGGGTAGTGGAAGCAGTGATGGAGGATTATTTTGAAAAAAATAATATTAAGCCTGATTTTATAGAATACGAAACACTTTTAAAATTTACGAGTGAGAGAGGTAAAATAATTCCCCGTTCGAGAAATGGTTTAAGCGCAAAAAATCAGCGCAGACTTTCTACGGAAATAAAGCGTGCTAGATTTTTGGCACTTATTCCCTACACTGTAAAGCCTGAGTAGTTCGGATAAAATTAACTCAAGAAGCATGAAGAAAAAATTTTCTCTACGATTATTCCACATTATTTTAATAGTCCTTATTTCTGTTGGACTAGGTTATGGTTTTGGTAGAGTTCAAATTTCGGCGAAATGGGATAATTTCAAGCCAATTATTGAAATTAAGAATCAAAGCCTACCTAACGAACAAAGTCTTGACATGGAGCTTTTTTATACAGTTTTAGGCGAAATTAACGAAAAGTATTATGATAAGAGCAAAATTGATGTGACAAAACTTCTTCAGGGTGCAATTTCAGGAATGTTAAGCAGTCTTGATGATCCATATACAGCCTTTTTCCCTCCAAAACAAAATGAAAATTTCAAGACACAACTTGCTGGAGAATTTAGTGGCATTGGAGCGGAGTTATCTTTAAATGAAGAGAAGCAAGTAACTGTCGTTGCTCCTCTGGACGGTTCTCCTGCAAAAGCAGCGGGGGTAGAGAGTGGAGATGTAATTGTAAAAGTGGACGGAGTTTCAACATTTGGTTGGGACTTGCCAAAGGCGGTAGAAAACATCAGGGGAGAGCGTGGAACAAAAGTAGTCTTGAGCATTATTCACGAAGGGGAGTCGGAAGTTGTCGATATAGAAATTACTCGGGATATTATAAAAATAGATAGTGTTACTTCATGGTTCCGCTCTTTTAATTGTTCAGCAAATACATGCGTACAACAGGAAGATTGTGCAAATTGCGCTGATGTTGCTTATATAAGACTTTCTCAATTTGGTGAAAAAACAAATGATGAATGGATGGAAAACATAAATGAATTGATGCCGCAAATTAAAGCTTCAAGAAATTTTAAGGGAATAATAATTGATATCAGAAGTAATCCCGGGGGAATACTGGACGATGCTGTTTATATCGCATCGGAATTTATACAGACAGGAAAGGATGTTGTAATACAGGAAGATGGACGGGGAAGGAAAGTTTCTTTGAAAGTGCAAAGAACCGGAGTGCTCTTGGATGTACCTGTAATAGTGCTGACAAATCAGGGCTCGGCATCAGCCTCAGAAATACTTGCTGGAGCACTAAGAGATAATAATCGCGCAGATTTAGTTGGAGAAAAGACATTTGGAAAAGGCACTATTCAGCAACCGGTGGATGTTAACGGAGGTGGGAGTGTGCATATATCTATTGCGAAATGGCTGACACCAAATGGCACTTGGGTTAATGAAACCGAAGGGCTTGAGCCGGATATACTAGTTGAGTATGACGCTACAGCAAGCGCTAGTCTTGAGAAGGATAAGCTTGACAACCAAATCATAAGAGCAGTCTTCGAACTCAATAAATAAAGCTTCTTTCTTCTCTACCTTCAATCTGTTAAAATGACCTAAGGAATTTGTTCAAGTATCTTAGGTCATCCTGAATTTATTTCAGGATCCATAAAGATTCCAAAACCCTCCAGAGGCGGGCAGGCAAGTTCGGAATGACATTATTATGCAACTTTATAATACGTTTACCAGGCAACTTGAAGAGTTTGAACCGATTGTTACCGGAAAGGCAGGAATTTACACTTGCGGACCGACAGTGTACCGTGATGTTCATATAGGCAATTTCAGGACATATTTAACTACAGATATTTTGGTCCGTTTGCTTAAGTACAAGGAATACGAAGTGAAGTCGGTTATGAATATAACCGACGTGGGACATTTCAGATTTTCAGATGAAAAAAATAAAGTAATAGATCCAATTGTTGATGAGGCAAATTCTTTAGGCATAACACCTTTAGAATTGGCAAGAAATTACACAGATAAATTTTTGCATGACAGCAAAAAACTGAATATCGCGCTTCCCGAACAACTTCCTAAAGCATCAGATCATGTAGAGGAGATGATAGAAGTAATTCAAGTTCTAGTTGACAAAGGATTTGCGTATGAGTCAGGTGGAAATATTTACTTCAATGTCCAAAAGTTTGAGGATTATGGAAAATTGTCAGGCAATACTCTGGACAAAGCAGAAGAACTTCTTGAAGCTGTCCGAATATCAAAGGAAACAGACAAAAAAGATAGCGCAGACTTTGCATTGTGGAAAACACAGGAGGATAGAGTCATGAGCTGGGATAGTCCGTGGGGAAAAGGAGTTCCGGGATGGCATATAGAGTGCTCTGTTATGGCTATGAAATATTTGGGAATTTCTTTCGATATTCATCTCGGAGGAGAGGATTTAATTTTTCCTCATCACGAGGATGAAATAGCACAAAGTGAGGCTTTCTCCGGGAAAAAATTTTCAAAATATTTTATGCATACTAGTTACTTACTTACAGACGATGAGAAAATGAGTCGCTCAAAGAAGAACGTTTATACCTTAAAAGATATTCAGGAAAAAGGATTTAGCGCTATGGATTTTAGGTATCTTACTTATTTTACCCACTATAGAGCTTATATGAACTTCACTTGGGGAAGTCTAAAGGCGGCAAGCACTGCGTATTTAAAGATATTGGATTTTGTATCAAAAAATCCTACCAGTAATGAAATCTCGAATAAGTATGAGGGGAAATTTATGGAGGCGGTGGAAGCTGATTTGAATATGCCAAGGGCAATCGCTGTTGTCTGGGAGTTAATTCGCTCAAATGAGCCTGATAGTAAAAAGATTGGAACAATTAAGTTAATGGATGAAATTTTAGGTTTAAATATATTTGAGAATGCAATTGAAATAATGGATGTTCCTGACTTAGTAAAAGAAATGAGTCGGGAGCGTGATAGACTGCGTAAGCAAAGAAGGTATTTGCTCGCCGATCAAATGCGTATGAAAATTGAGAAAATGGGATATATGATTGAGGATGGAGATAAGAAGAGCAGGGTGCTAAAAAAAATATAGGTTCAATTTATTTTCTAGTTTTCAACTTCTTCAGCCTCTAAAATTTCCAGAGTATTGTCACTTCCGGTTGCCACTGTTGTTTCTGCCTGAAGATTTGCCAATACTTTTGCAGCAGCAGGAATATTTGCAAAATGAATTATTCTGCTTGCTTGAGCCTCATTTTTACCGGTTGAGAAACCGACAACAATTATCCTCTGCCCAACTTCAAATCCTGAAAATCCGGATTTCTCAAGAGATCCATCATCTCCTAATATCATAGTGTCTGTTGATTTTTCGATGTCAACGGTAGTTACATTTCCCAGTTCGTCTACAACCGAAATTTGAAAATCGTCTTCAAAAAGTTCTGAAATTGCCCCTTCAATATAATTTGGAATAGAGTCTGGTTGCGAAATAAAGCGGGCGAGAAGTTTTTCGGAGTCTTTATTATAAAGTCCGACGAATGAATAAATAGAGCCCGTATTCAAATCTGAAATGCCGAAATCATCTTCATCAAAGTCAAAGTTTGTTAGTTCATCAACGTCTATAGTGATACTCTGATCCTTGTTATCCGTTGCTTTAATTTCCGTATTCGATACTTTATTGACTGTTGCGAGGATTCCTTTTTTTTCGACCAAATTAAGCTCTGCAACCTTACTTGCAACAATATCCTTTATCCTCTGAACTCTTTCGATTTCCTCCGCGCTCTCGGGTACCTGATTTCCAGAAGGCGCAGCTGTAGGAGTAGTTTTTTGAGCAAAGACTGCATTTGGCAAAACGATGGTTAATGCTAAAAGTAAAAATAAAATGTTTTTCATCCTAAAATTCTTCTGTTGAATATGTAACTACCAATTCCTTTTTAATCTCATTTCCATCAGGAGTAATTCCCCTTACGATTATAACATTTGCTCCAGTGTCTATTGTTACAGTGAGTGAAAACTTTCCATCCGATGTGGGTCTTCCCGAATTATCTTCTTGGTTTGATGAAACTATAATAACGTTCTCGGGATTTGTAACTCCCTTGACAGAAATTGTCCGCTTATCTGTAAGACTTCCATCCGTGGGTTCTGAAATTTCCAAAAGTAAATTTTCAGATGACTGAGGGGTTGCTTGGGTGGTTTGTTTTTTTTCTCCAGCAATATTACTATTTGCGATAAAATTTTGATAAATAAAGAAAGCTACCGTAGTTATGATAAGTCCCGAAACTACTGCAAGCACAATAATTATCAACCGTTCTTTCATGGAGTAATTGCCTATAATAATTGAAATAAATTATGTTGTCAAGAAATTTTTATTATGGTAGGATAGAATACTTAATATGGAAATCTCAAAATACCTAAATGGAATTAGGGTTAGCACCGGTGATACTAGTGTTTATATAAATCCTTCAAGTGAGATTGATAATGGTGTTGTTATATATACAAATTCAAACCCTCAAGGTGACACAAATAATGCCAGGCTCATTATCGAAGGACCGGGTGAGTATGAGTATCAGGGAATTTACATAAAGGGAGTGAGAAAGGCAGATACGTTATCATTTACTATTTCTTACAACGAAAGAAAGATTTATTTTACAGATAGTGATGGCATTTCCTCAATTCCCGAAGATGAAATGTTTGATGCAGTTATCATTGACATAAAGAGCGGACTTGACGCGTCAAAAATAAGCAAAACTTCTTACCCAACGATTTATCTGGACAACGGAAAAGCTCTATTGGGGAAAATTGATGCAGAAGAAGTTAAAAATGTTAATTTAAAAAAAATAACTCCGGAGGAGAAAAATATTTACATACTCCAATAAAAAAATATGGCAGTAGTTAGAGTCCCTCCGCACGATAATGAAGCGGAACAGGCAATTTTAGGATCAATATTAATAGACAAGGATATAATGATCTCTCTATCTCAACTAGTTTTTCCCGAGTATTTTTACGAGGAAAGACACAGGATAATATTTGAGTCGATGTTGTCACTTTATGATGAGCGAAGACCAATTGACATATTGACCCTTACAAATCATTTAAAGAAAAAAAAGGTTATAAAAGAAGTTGGCGGAGCAACTTACCTCTCGGAACTGACCAACGTGGTTCCAACTTCTGCAAATAGTGAGCACTACGCGCAAATTGTACGCGATGCTTTCATAAGACGGTCTTTAATTCAAATGGGAAGCAGAATGACTGACAAAGCATTTGAAGAAGAAAAAGAAGCTTCGGAAATTTTGGACGAGGCAGAAGCCGAAATATTTAAAGTAGCACAAGATCATATCTCTCAAGGATTTATTCAGCTTAAAGAAACACTCGCTGAAAGTTTTGATAGACTGGACGAATTGCATAAAACAGGAGAGGGTTTGAGAGGTCTAGAAACAGGATTTATAGATTTAGACAATTTGCTTTCGGGTCTTCAAAACTCAAATTTAATTATACTTGCAGCACGCCCCGGTCAAGGGAAAACCGCATTTGCCGTAAATGTTGCGCAATTCGTAGGTTCTGTAAATAAACTTCCGGTTGGGATTTTTTCACTCGAAATGAGCAAGGAGGAGCTTGTCGATAGACTTTTAGTAAGCCAGTCCGAAATAGATGCTTGGAGACTTAAAACCGGAAAGATGACAGACAGTGATTACGAAGCACTTTCTGTTGCGATGGGGCACCTTGCGGAAGCCCCAATTTTTATTGATGATACACCGGGTCTGACAATTGCCGATATGAGGTCTAAGGCACGCAGGCTTCACGCAGAGCATGGTTTACGTCTTTTAATAGTTGATTATTTACAGCTGGTCAATCCTGGTAGAAAATTTGAAAGCCGCGTGCAGGAAGTGAGCTATGTTTCTCAGAGTTTAAAAAATATCGCCCGCGAATTAAAAATTCCGGTACTTGGTATTTCTCAGTTATCCCGTGCAGTAGAGCAGCGTGGAGGAGGAAAACCGCAGCTTGCCGATCTGCGTGAGTCGGGTGCGATAGAGCAGGATGCTGACGTTGTGATGTTTTTGTACTCACCTGATGAGGAATTTACTTCTCAAAGAATTGTGAATGTTTTAGTCGCAAAGCACAGAAATGGACCGGTAGGGGAAAAAGAGCTTTTATTCCGGGGGGATAAAATTAAGTTTTACAATATTGAGGGAAAAAGAGGGATCGGAGAGTAGAGTTCATATTTGGGGCTTATAGATAAGTGGCATACCGGTACATTCGCATTGTACAGTCCCGAGTTCGATTCTCGGTAAGTCCACCCATTCGACAAGCTCATGGTGGTGTGCAAAGTCGAACCACAAGCTCATGATCTATACGCTACTCATACCGTAGCGCTTCGATTGGTTGTAGGTTTGCTGCTTTTTGTGCCGGATAAATACCAAA
>JBCLLY010000011.1:0-21298 GCA_039738415.1 Candidatus Levyibacteriota bacterium | reverse complement strand
TCACGGTCTGAGTAAATATCCCTGTACCCGAATCACCTTTGGGGACACATGTGACTCCTCCTCCACCACTTTGAGGATTTGCATTTGTTGCAGTGACAGAGTAACAGACTCCTCTACTCGTAACCGCTGACCCTCCCTGAGATGTAATATTCCCTCCCAAAATCGCACTAACGTTAGTCTCCCCAGTGTGTGTTGGTGTGGTAACGGTGGGAGTACAGGCAGAAGTGCTGGTATTGGCAACTGTAGCAGAATCGGCTGATGCTCCAGCGCCTGCATTAAGCGCACGCAGCTTGTATGAGTATAGAGTTCCGCATGTAAGAGGCCCGTTATGGGTATAAACGGAGGTGACTCCTGTAATGACAGTCGCAGGCGAGCATGCAGAGCCTGAACACCAGACCAGATTGTAGCTGTTTGCACCGCCCGTTGGAGCGCTCCAAGTAATAGCAAGAGTTGTAGCAGTTGCTGAGCCGACACTTGTGATTGTCGGAGTGTTGGGAATTGTATAGAAAGTATCATTCGTTGTGTACGTTGTACCTACAGCATTTGTTGCATATGCGCGGTAATTATATAGGGTATTTGGAGAAAGCCCGGTAGCACTAACGGTAAATACTCCTGTTGTACCGGTTGTAGTGGTGCATGGAGTTGTAGGACTAGCACTTGTGCTATAGCACACTCCTCTGCCCGTGATTGCCGAACCACCGTCTGAAGTAACATTACCTCCTAACAATGCTGTTGTTGTTGTAATTGAAGTCTTGGTTGGAGTTGTGATTGTGGGAGCTACGGCGGGTCTTAATGCGAGAATTGCTGCTCCACCATACGAAGCCGTAACTGCGGTTGATGCAATATTACCAGTTGCTCCCGTAGCTGACTGCAGTACATAATAGCCTGATCCTCTGGTACATCCTCCAACTATGTTTCCCGAAATAACAGAGACTCCTGCCGGTGAAGAGGGGGTACCGAACCCGTCTGTCGCACAATTACCGGCGTAAGTAAATACGAGCATCTCATTTGCTGCAGTAGTTGTTATGCTTGGAGTTGAATATGCGGTAGTAGTTGCCAAACTATTACCAACATTCTGGGAACCGGAAACGTCAATGGGTGTTGATGTGTCTGCTCCCGTAAATGAAGCTATCCACCCACCACCATATACTGCTGTTAAATAGTTTGAGAACGTCCAAACATAAGGACCCGCCTCTGAAGCTCCTGCAACTTTATAAAACAAGGTGACCATTGGATAATAAGTCCCAGTCTGATTATCAACTTTTTGAACTTGTACCCAACCTGCTGGCGGAGTAACTCCTAAAACCGTTGCCTGATTCGCGTTTGCAAAAATTGCCGCTACCATGACATCATTTTGAACTGTCCCAGCAGGCATGTTAATAGTCAATGAAGTTCCACCGGGAAGTGCAGTAATTGAAGCCGCCCTAAACGCTATTGCCGCGTGGGCTTGACCGCTTGAAACCAAAACAAATCCCACCCCCAAAACGAGTGCAAATAATAATTTGTTAAATCTTTTTATAATGTTCATTTTTAGATTGCTTCGCTACTCTCCCTCCAAAGGCGGGCAGGCTCAATGACAATTACTTGGCTTCCTAAACCCTATTTAACTACCACCCTCCCCTGCTTAGGCTTTGTGGCATCATCTGTAAATGTATATGTTCCAACTGTATCAAAAGGTGTGGTTGCTATATCATTTCCCTCGTAAACAGCTTCATTTGTGTATTGTCGCTCCCCTTCCCATTTCAACGTTACTTTATCTTCAAGAGGGTTGGTGAAGCGGACTATCATTCCCTTTTTGATGGTAACCTCGCTTGGAGAAAATCCTGAGGGCAAGACCCTTACTACCACAAATTCCACCTCTTTCGTCGGCACAACAGTCGTAGACACAGTCGTAGGCACAGTCTTTACGTTTTTCTTCCCCGATGTCATAAGCATCAAAAGTGCTGCCGTCCCGAGGACTATAATGCCCCCAACTAGTATTATTGCTATCTTTTTTGTGTTCATATTAATTCGATCCGGATCCGTCGTTATAGTATAGTCTTCCGTTAAATGTTGCGGACGCTCCCACACATTGAGTGGCAGCAACAGCCGAAGTTTTATATCCGTCATTATCAGCATCCTTGACCAAGTCAGGTACATTTCTATAAGCAGTTGCACTACTGTCATTACAGTCCAAAATGTATGGCGCATCTGTATTTGTCGTAGCAACCAACATTTTTGAGAAATAGTTATAATTCGTACTTACAGAATTTCTCCTCACTTTACCCAAAGGCTTAGTCGTACTAACTTCCTGAATAGTTGAGCCCACGTATCCATCTTCATCTGCATCAGTCACCCAGATTGCAGCTTTTCTAAGTGCGCCTCCCGGAGCTAAATGAATAGAAGCACCTGTAGGCTTTGATATACTTCCCCACGCAACACTCTGACCCGCATTTATAGTCATTCTGTTGGGAGATGATATGGTTAATACTCCGGTATTTGCAGTTCCGGTTCCTGCATCAGCTCCGCCTACAGAACTGCTATTGCTATATGAACACGAGCCAATTAATGTGTGATTTCCTCCTGACGGAGGGTCGCAGGGATCCGTAGCTCCATCATCAGTCGTAAATGAGACTACCGTGCCTGAGGCAACAGTTCCATGCATATTTCTCGCAAACGCGCAGTACCAGTAGGGGGTTTGAGGAATAAGTGAAACATCAGCTTCAACAACTAAATTGAAGCTAAAATTCTGAGATGTGCTCCCGTTACCTAATGGCTTATCGTTGCCTTCAAGCGCTGGATACTTGTCTCCACCGCTGTTTGTACACGAACCGGGATTTAAAGTGTAAAGTCTGAAAAATCCGAAAGAGTTATTATTCGAAATAGAGTCAAGATTATTCGGATTTGCGGAGCCATTTAGAGTCACATAGTAAGAACCTGCAGTAGAATGTAGTGCTGCTCCGGTCGAAACAGTGACTGACGTCGGTATTCCCGCAGTTGTGTCAAATCGAACAGGTGACCCTACTCCCGTACCATTCGTATTGCTCGCGATAGCACATACCCAGTAGGGAATTCCAGGGGTGAGATCCGTTAGCATTCTGTTATACGCAACTCCTGTACTACCGCTTCCCAAACCCGTACCTTCGGAAATAGGAGCCCGTGTATTTGACGTACCACCCCATGTCGTTGTGTCTGTACATGTTCCAGGATTCACAGTAGCATACCTGAACCAACCCGTAGTGGTATATCCATTCGGATTTGCGGTACCATTTATGGTCGCGGTGGTCTGAGTGGGTGATGCTGTCACCGCATTTGTTGTAACGGTTGGGGGAGAAAGTGTGGTAAACGTATCATTCGTTGTGTAGCTCGTACCTACCGAATTCGTAGCATAAGCACTATAATTATACAGAGTATTTGGAGTAAGCCCTGTAGCACTAACCGTAAATATGCCTGTTGTGCCGGTTGTAGTAAAACAATTCCCGCCAAGCGCAGGATTTGCGCTCGCGCCAACACATACCCCACGGCCTGTAACTGCTGACCCTCCGTTTGACGTGACATTACCTCCTAACAGTGCGGTTGTTGTTGTAATTGAAGTCTTGGTTGGAGTGGTGATTGTGGGAGCAAGACAGGCAGAGGTTGCTTGGTTGGCACCCAAAGCAGAGTCTGTGGAACCGGTAGCATTAACCCCCGTAACTCTGACTCTATAAGTTGTTCCGCATGTCAAGCTGGTTATTGCTTGTGATACCGCAGCTGAGGATATACCTGTTGCAACAGTTGTGAAGGTTGCAGTGCAACCGGCACCTACACAATAAAACACTGAATAGCTTGCAACCCCTCCTGTTGGTGCTGTCCAGTTAGCAGTCATACCGGTAGACGTAACTGAAGTATAGGTAGGAGTTCCCGGTGCACCCGGCATAGTCAGGAAAGTAGTATTCGTTGTATAAATTGTACCTATAGCATTAATTGCATATGCGCGGTAATTATATGTAGTATTTCCCGTAAGCCCGGTTGCACTTACGGTAAATACTCCTGTTGTACCGGTTGTAGTGGTGCATGGAGTTGTAGGATTAGCACTTGTGCTATAGCACACTCCTCTGCCCGTGATTGCCGAACCACCATCTGAAGTGATATTTCCTCCAAGAGTCGCGCCGGTTGTTGTAATTGAAGTTTGGGTTGGGGTAGTGATTGTGGGAGCCACTGCCGGTCTAATAGCTAAGGTAACGGCTGCCCAGGAATCGCTTGAGAGGGTTACCCCACCACCACCAAAAGCTGCAGGATCAAATGCGCCAGAAGACCAGACAAAATAACCTGAGCCTATTTGCGCATCATTAGTATCAGCTGTAGTACCAGCTAGAAATGCAGTTAGATTTGAACTAGTATAAGTTCCTCCCGTTGCAGATGCTCCAGCACCAGTAGCATAAACCCATGCACCAGCAGTAGTAGGGGTAATAGCTGGAGGATTAGCGACGCGCGTATCTATGGCTCCTGCTGTCACCGCTGCAACATCAAGCGGAGTAGTTGAATCTACGCCTCTAAAAACGTGAATGGTGTAACGGCCTGCATCATTAGCACTTCCAGTACCAGAAAGAATCACCGTAGTCTCTGGCACTGATGGCATGAAACGATAACCAACTCTTAAGTTGACATCGAAGTCATCGTTCTGATAGAGTTCGGTTCCGACTAATATATAATTAGTTTCTCCTGCGTTTTGAATCGTTAGAGCTCTATCAATAGTGGATCCAACTGTATAGGATACGACAACGAGATCACCAGACGCTGGCACTGAAGCAACTCCGCCAGTCAAACTAAAAGTTACGGTCGTAGCAGTAGTGATGCCTACAAAGCCACCCACCTGACCACCAACGTAAGTTATAGCAGCTTCCGCTTTCCCCGCTCCAGCAAAAAATAAAAAACCAACCACAAAAACCATTAAGGAAAATTTTAATATTTTTTTTGAAAAATCTTTTTTCATTTTATGTCTCCTTCATCTCCCCTCACCACACCCGTAATAAGTGAAGTGGCGTTGGCTCCATCTGCCGTCTTAGCATAAATTACACCTCTGACAAAAGTGCTTCTAGCGTTGCTCGCAATAAGAGTCCACCCGTCAGGAGTTGTTACTGTTGCACTTCCATCATTTGCAAAGAGCACCAATAGTAAATCACCTACGCCTACTGTTGCAGGCATTGCAACTGCATGAGCAGTCGTGTCAGCAGCAAACAGCGTTGCGGTTACTGACTGAATTGTTGGGGAAGCAGCATGAGAAGTAGAATTTGAAACTAGCAATATTCCCACCCCTAAAATAAGGGCAAAAAGTATTTTATTTACATAATTCATAATTCTTAATTCGTAATTCATAATTCCTGCTTCATAATTCATAATTCATGCTTCCTGCTTCCTGCTTCATGCTTCATAATTCATGCTTCATGCTTCATGCTTCATGCTTCATATTCTTACTTATTTATCCCCGCGCAGATGATATCCGGCTGTGCGCTGTATCCTCCGGGTGTCAACACCGTGCATCTACTAGAGCCATTTGCGTTAGTCGCAACTATTGCCATACTAAATTTTTTATTATAAGTATCCGCGTCTATCGTTCCGGACCATGTGCCGCTTCTGACTGTGCCTCCCGAGTGGCTTAGTGTTAAAATCTTAGATTCGTTATCTGAAAAAAGGTGAATTTTAGCACTAACTATGTCGGAAGTCGCGTCCTCAACAGATAAAATAAAAGTCTGTGCTATTCCGGGAGGAGTAGGCCATAGAGGATCTATGGTCATATACTTCATGTAGGGGTTATAATCATAGGTTCCACCCAAAGAATATCTAACCGCGTTGGGAGAAGTTGTAGGTAGAGGAAGGGGTCCTGAAGTAATCGGAGTTGGTAAAGCGTCTCCACCTACAGTACCACTGTCATACCCAAACCCGCTTGCTGCCAAAAGAGTACAATTTACAGCACCAGAGAGTACGCAAGCCCATCTTTCATTATATCCCTCAGGCACACATGAGTCTGAAATACTTGAAAGTGGACAAATACCGGCTGCCTGCTCCGGAACTCTTGACAAACGGGCAAATACCACATTCCACTGAGGGCATGCATTTGTTGTATCAGTTATATACTGGTAACACTCTCCGTTCAGCTTGTTACAGGTAGAATCTTGGGGAACTTCTTTCATATATATACTATCCCCTACTTCCCACTCTTTTCCAAAGGCTAAAGTCTCCGGGTAACAGTTAAAGTCCTGATAATAGACTTCCAGTGCATTTTTAACCTGCTGTAAGTCCTGCCTGCGCTGTGCGTCGCGACCACGTTCTACCTGGGTGAATGGATTTAGGGTCAAAAGAGCACCTCCGACTAAAGTTGCAAGAATAGTTATTGCGACCAAATACTCTATAAGTGTGAAACCACGGTGATAGACTGAAGACTGAAGACTGAAGACTGAAGACTTATGACTGAATACTGAATACCGGATACTGAATACTGAATACTGAATACCGGATACTGAATACTGACAAAGACTTGAAATATACAGCCTCAACTTTCGCATAAACTGCTTTATACTTACTACTTTATACTTACTACTATTTATAACTTTGGCCATAATTTAGGGCAGACCCCGATTAAATCGGGGCGGTAAAACTAGCCTACACTCCAGCGTAGTACACTTTCCACAGCCTTGTCAAGTAGTGTTTTTATGGTAATCGTTAAAAATTTATAATCGATTTGTGAAAAGTCTATAGATATTTAAAAAAAAGATTATATTCTAAAATTGTGTAGGAAAGATTCTGCTTATTTGGAGGCTTATTGTATGGGTTTCACCCAAAAACAACGTGAAACGATAAGGGGTATTCAGTATTGAGTATACAGTATTTAGTATTTAGTATTCAGTATTCAGCATTCAGTATTCACCATCTGCCATCTAATTACTCCACTACTATCTCTGCTATTTCTTCGGGATTTTGGGGATTAATATATTTGTAAGTTCCTGCTTTTTCAAAAACTACTACCGGAACATCAAGGGGAGCAATCGTACCGATATTCAAAATCTTACTGGCGTTATCATACCCTCTTATCTCAACAGGCTCTGAGGTTTCGTTGAAAAATCCGACTGAACCTCCTACTATTATAGTTATTGATAGAGGACTTATAGCACGAGTATTAACTAAAATGGTTGTATCTTTTATTTCCTTTGGTATCGTCGGATATGGAGTGGTTATAACTTTTGCCGGAGTTGGAGAAATTAAAGAAGTTGCATCTCTTTCCTGAATTCCTTTGTTAAATATCAGGGCTATTGAGAGAAGCAACAACACCAATATTCCAAGTACTATTAGAACAATTACCGTTTTATCTTTTCTATTCATAAAATGCTTAAAATTAATAGAAAGAAATCCTGCTTGCCTCGCCTTATCAACCAACTCAAGGCGGGCCTGCTGATCAGGGCTTGTGTGTTTTTTTTGCTTGGCATGATGTTTTTTAACCATATATTGCTACCTGGCTTATGAACCCATTTTAAGGTAGACCTAGATTAAGTATAGAACCAGATTTTCCCACTTGTCAAGCGGAAAAAGATGGCAGATGGTAAATGCCATTCGCCATTTCATCTTCCCGCCTTCGGCGGGTCTTTTCTCCTTGACATTACACTCCTAACTTCTTACCATAGATTAATGACTAATTCGCAGGAAGGTTATCCACAAATATTCGGCTCTCTTTCAACTGTAGTAGCGGCAGTCATCGCGCTTTTACTACCGCTTATATTTTTAACCAACACAACAGAATTTTTTACTTTTCCAAAACAAATTCTAATTGTTACCGGAGCATTTCTACTACTTATTATATATTGTCTAAAAAGCCTTTCCGAGAGAAGAATTACATTCGTCAAAAATCCGCTAAATCTTCCTGTATTTTTATTCGCTTTAGTTATTTTAGTATCATCATATTTTTCCCCTTCATCAATTAGCTCTCTTCCTCAGGTTATGCCGGTTATCGCTGCCGCGATAATGTTTTTCGCAATTGTAAATTTGATAAATGAAAAACAAAATTTTCAGATAGTGCTTTTTTCACTTATCACGGGTACGCTTCTTGCCGCACTTTTAAGTGTTTTGTCATCGTTTGGAGTATATCTTCTGCCTTTTGAACAGACGAAAAATGAATTCTTCAATACGCTAGGTTCTCCAATTCAAATGATAGGATTTTTGACGCCTATAATAATTTTGACCCTTGCTTTCTTTTTGGTCAAATACCGTAAATTCGGCAAAGAAAGTCTAAAGAGAATTCCGGTAATATTTTATGCGATATCTTTTCTACTATTATCTATAACAATTGGCATCATAATATTTCGTATAGTATCAACAAATGACGCTCCCATTCTATTGCCATTTAATCACGGCTTCCAGCTCTCTCTTGCTTCAATTAGCCAGAACGAGGCTAGACTTCTTCCATCTTTCTTATTTGGCTCAGGCTACGGGATGTTCTCAGATGTTTTTACGAAATTCCATTTAGCTTCATTTAACGCACTTCCCTCTTGGAATTTAACTTTCTCATTCTCTTCATCATTTGTACTGGAGCAAATAGCAACTACGGGAATTTTGGGATTTCTTGCGTTTTTCTTTATTATAGTAAAATTTGTTAGGTCGCATAGCCGCATGACCATCCGCCCTTTATTTCTATCAGCAGCTTCAATTTTAGTACTAAGCTTTATAATTCCATTTTCCTTCGCGCTAATTGCTCTATTATTTTTGCTTCTTTCCCTATACATAGTGAATCTGAGAGTCGGAAATAAAGCAAAATCAGTTGAAGAAATAGTTGTATCAATAGTTACTAATGGAGGATTTTTTGAATTCGATCAGCCGACTACAAGAAAAGGCAATTTTTTACTCCCTATTGTTGTTACTGTTATAAGCGCAGGATTTATAGTTTATTCTCTATTTTTCCTAATTTCCCGTGAGGGATTTGGCTCACGCGGACTTTATCAATACGTTCAGGCTGATCTGTTATTCGCGCAGTCACTTCAGCAAGATGCGCTAACTTCGGGAGAACAAACCTACGAACTCCAAATTGAGGCAATTCAAACCTATCCATACAGAGCGGACTTTTACAGGATATTCTCTCAAATAAATCTTGCTCTTGCCACAAATTTGGTCAACTCCCAAAAAGATGCTCCAACCGTAACAGAGGAAGTTTCGCAGGCAATAGTTCAACAGCTTCAGCAAGCAATTAATTCTTCCAGGCAAGCTGTAATTTTTGCTCCTGAATCAAGTCTAAATTGGAGGAGTCTAGGTCAAATTTATAGGAATTTAATCGGTGTCGGAGAGAATGCAGAGCAGTTTGCGATAGCCTCATATAATCAAGCAATAGCTCTTGAGCCAAACAATCCGGCTCTTAGAATTGAGCTGGGTGGAATATATTACCAACTGAAAGAATTTGATTTGGCACAAAATCAATTCCAAGTAGCAGTTAGTCTAAAGCCGGATTATGCTAACGCATATTACAATCTAGGACATGCACTCGAGGAAAAAGGACAGCTGGCAGGAGCTCTCCAGCAGTACCAAACAGTCGCACAATTAGTCGCAAATGATAAAACTTCGGTTAAATTAATTAATGAGGAAATAAATGCGCTTCAGGCAAGAATTGGAGAGGAAGGCTCACAGGTTACACCTGATACGGAGGTTGCTCCAACAGAGGATACGGAATTAAAACTTCAGAAACCTCAAACTCAATTCCCGGAACGTGACCCAAGAGAGCAAATTCCAGCACCACCGGTAAGTGGTGAAGATAACACTTCCACAACATCCGCGGAGTAATTCAGTATTCAGTATTCAGTATTCAGTATTCAGTATTCAGTATTCAGTATTCAGTCATAAGTTCTCATCCATCTACCATCTATCATCTATCATCTATCATCTATCATCTACCATTTACAAGTCTCTATTCCCTATTACCTTCGCCGTTGTCATTCTGGAGGATCAAAAAGCCGATAGAATCTTAAGATTCTATGTAGTTCCTGAAATAAATTCAGGATGACAGCACCGGAGTTCAGAGCGTTCCCCTTGTCATTGCGAAGAGATTTACTGTAAGAAGCTCAGGGGGTTTGCAAAACCATTGCTACCGCGTATCTCAAAATGAAGATGCGGACCTGTTGAACGACCTGTTGAACCTACCCAACCCAAAACTGTACTTCCTGCGCTAACCGACTGTCCTGCACCGACATTAATTCCACTCATGTGAGCATAAAGAGTCGTGTATCCATTGCTTCCGGATACTATAACGTGAACTCCATATCCTCCATTCCATCCGCCGGGGTATACTGCAGAGACCACTCCATCTTGCGCTGCGACTATCGGCGTTCCTGAAGAATTACCTATATCAATCCCCTGATGATACCATGCATAGTATTGATTTAAAGTTCCTCTGACCGGCCATGTAAATCCGGCACCCGTTACACTAACCGGACCGCTTGCTACAAATGGCTGGCGTCTTATGTATGTAGGTTGAGCTGCCGGCTGGATTCCGTCAGGAACTATTATGTTTTGTCCGATAACAAGTGAAAATGTCTGGGGATTTGCAAAATCATTAAACGGAAAATCGACAATCGCCTGCGCGTTGGCATCATAGCGTTTTGCAATTGTATAAATAGTATCATTTTGTCTTACTTTGTGGGAAATTCCGGTTACAGGAAGAATCATTATCTGATCGCCTACACTTATACTATCTCCCCTTATGCTATTTTCCCAACGGATAGTATCCGCGCTTATACTAAATTTGTCAGCAACGCCTGACAAAGTGTCTCCATTTTGAACAGTATACGTAACTGTCTCAGACCTAGGCTTAATGCTCTCTTTTGTCTCAAAAACTTCCTGAGGTTTAAGACTTCTTTCTTCAGAAAATGACAAAACGTTTGCAATACCCTCTTGATCTGGGGAAAATGGGTCTTGGATAAAAGGAGACACCATAACTCCCAGCGTTAAAATTGCCATTGCGGAAATGTGCAGAAAAAATCTATTTCTCTTCCCTCTTTTTATAAGTACATTTCTAACAATTATACTTTTGTTTGATTCGAACTTCTGCGAAAAATAAAACACTTTACCCTTTATGTAAATTTGAAGGAAAATAATATAAGCAAGAAATTCCTTTTTTATAAATAGTAAATTATCAATTGCGCTACGGATGATTTTTTTGCTTTTTGCTGTGTTAAACCTCTTTTGGCGGAAGAAAAACTTCATAAGAATTTTTAGTATAAAGTATCAGGCACAAAGTAGCAAGCAAGACAGTATTGAGTATTAAGTATTCAGTATTAAGTATTCAGTATTGAGTATTCAGTATGGAAATAAAATATCCCAGAGAAATTTATACTATATACCATATACTAAATACAATATACTAATTCTTGATTTAATTCGTGAAATAATCTCCTGAGGCTAAAAATGTGCTAACAGTTTAAATTTTTTGGCAGAACATTTTTCAACTTTCAACTTTTAACTTTTAACTTTTAACTTTTAAAGCTTGCCCTACTCTCTCCCAAGCCCTGCTAAAAACTCTTTATTGTCCTTTGTTTTAACTAGCCTATCTATCAAAACCTGCGTCCTCTCCTCAGTCCCTAATATATCAAGCATTCTTCTCATCGTAACCATCTTTTTATAATCACCTTCTGATAAGAGCATCTCTTCATGCCTCGTTCCCGAACGCTCAACGTTAATTGAGGGAAAAACCCTTCTTTCAGCAAGTTTTCTATCCAAATGAAGCTCCATATTACCCGTTCCCTTAAATTCCTCATAAATCAAATCGTCCATGCGTGACCCTGTATCGACCAATGCAGTACCAATTACGGTTAAACTGCCTCCCTCTTCACAATTTCTGGCTGCTCCAAAGAATCTTTTTGCAGGATAAAGTGCAGCCGGGTCAAATCCTCCCGTAAGAGTTCTTCCAGAAGGGTCAATTGAAAGATTGTAGGCACGAGCCAAACGGGTAATTGAGTCCAAAAGTATTATTACGTCCTTTCCCTGCTCAACTATCCTTTTTGCGCGATTCAAAGCAATTTCAGCAGCCCTCGTTTGAGCATCTGGCGCCTCATCAAAATTTGAGGATATAACCTCACCACGAACTGAACGGGAAATATCGGTTACTTCCTCTGGCCTTTCTCCTATTAGAACTGCCATCAAATGTGCGTCAGGAAAGTTTTTACTAATTCCGGCAGCCATATCCTTTAAAATAGTAGTCTTACCGGCTTTGGGGGGGGACACTATCATTCCTCTCTGCCCAAATCCAATGGGTGATACTATGTCTATCATTCTGGTAGATAATGGATCTTTTCCTGTCGAAAGAACAATATGTCTATTTGGATAAATTGAAGTCAAATCTTCAAAATATGGTCTTTTACCTATTTTTTCAGCGTCCTGCCCATTTACTTTTAGAACTTTTAATAGTCCGAAATATCTTTCGTTATCTTTTGGAGGTCTTCCTTCACCTTCAACTAAATCCCCTGCTCTTAGCCAAAAACGTCTTATTTGAGATGCAGAAATATATACATCGCGCTCAGAAGGTCTGAATTTAGGACGTAGAAATCCGTGTCCTTCGTGCTGAATATCTAATATTCCTGAAACTTCCTCTGTTGGCTGATCTTGCTCTCTGTATCCACCTCTTTGAAATGTCCTGTCATTACCCCTTCCATAAGAAGAATAGCCCTGTGAAGGATTTCCCTGATAATCTCCTGAGGATTGATCTTGAGAATAATCACTAGAAGACTGCCCGTTGGAATTTTGCATATCGGTTGCTAAAGAATTATTGGCATCAGAATCGTTATCTAAAACGTCTTTTTTTTCTTCAATGACCTCTTCTACCAAATCATTAGGTATATCACTTATTTTAGATGAAACTGCTTTTGTAGACATTATTTCTTGAACAATTATTAAAATTGAGGTCAGATCTCGCGTTTCTTTATTTAATTAGGAAAAAGATTAAGCTAATCTGAAGTTAATGCTATTTAATCACGGCACAAATCAAAAGTCAAGAAGAAAACGGGTAACCGTTCAGGATTTGACAAAACTTTGTCGTCCCCGATTAAATCGGGGTCATCGCGAGTCCGATGTCCATCGGACGTGGCGATCTCTATAGATTGCTTCTCCCGCTAAGCGGGATCGCAATGACACTTTATTTGACTGTTCCTGAACGATTACGAAAACATATGGAAATGATAGATGGTAGATAGTGGATGGCGGATGATGGATGATAGATGGTGGATGGCCTGCCCGCCTCTGGAGGGAGGAGCGTAGTGACGAAGCCCCGCTTAGCGGGGCCACGTTCCTTTCAGTCGCTCGCAATGACGTTTAAACGTTTACAAAACCAAACAATAGAATTTCTGGGGTTATTATTGAAGTAAACCTCTGGATAACAACTAAATCTAGGAGTTTGTTTGAAAAAACTTTTGCTTAATTTCGTCTGGCAACTCTTTTGAGGCAATATTAAAAAAACCTGAAGCATGCAGTATTTCGAGAGAAACTGGCTCGCCCTTCTTATTAACCTCCAAAATAGCACTGTCAACTTCATATGAATCGTCAACGGGACTATCTGAAAATTTCATTACTAGTATATCGTCCTTTTTGTAATATTTAAGTTTCATCTATATCTCCCTTCTAAAGAAACATGAAAAGTTATCACTTTTACTCTTTCGTCTATTATATCATAGATAATCCGGAGATCGTGCCTACCGTCTATTAGCGATATTGAACATAAATCACCATATTTAGTTTTATTTTGAACCTCAGGGCTAAGCAAAACCGATCTAATCAGTTTCTTATTAATCTTCAGTTTTATAATATCTGACCTAAGAAGTTTATCTTAAGCATGTTTTGTATAAACAATCCTCACTTATCCATTCTAGCAGACTTTTTTGCAGCCTTACTCCTGAACATTTACGAACTTAACTCTTTAACCAGTCTAACAATTTAGCAATTTGGCAATTTAGCAATTTAGCAGTATCTATCTGTATAGCAGTACTATTATATATATAAGACATATAACTAACTATCTCGTAGTACCCTATCGGGTCTGACATATACTTTTATTATTTTTAGCGTCTCATAGCAAATTAACAACTGTGCTATCCATTATAACTATAAGTCATTAACTTTTAATTTTTAATTATAAACTTTTAACTTTATCGTGTCCTATAAGACTTGACACGCTATAATTACTATGATATACTTCCCGACAAGTTATGAATAAATCGATTCGAGCAGGTCTTTCAATAGCACTTGCCATCACAACCTTAGGAGCGATCTCTGTTGCAGCACATGCTGCAGGAAAATCTAATTGCCAAGTTATCTACGGCGGGGGAGAATCTTGTAATCCGGAAATAAGCTTCACTCTCGATAAGAAAGTTCAAAAAACCACTAAAGGCGGAGAGCTTGTTGATAATCTTTCTATAAATGATGAAAAATTCATTTCAGGACAAGACGTTATATTTAAAATTACACTTCACAATACAGGAAAAGCAAAAACTACTGTAATTGTTGTTGATACACTACCACAATTTGTAGATTTTATCTCAGGCGGTACATATGATAATGATAAAAGAACTGTTACAAATACAGTGGCGCTTAACGCTGACGAGAAAAAAGAAGTTAATATAGTAACACGCGTTGTATCAAACGACAAACTTCCACAAGACAAAACGATTTCTTGTGTAACTAATACTGCAAAAGGAACTGAAAATAATGGAGCAGCAGCAGACGATGCGGCACAGTTCTGCATAGAACGCCAAAGCGTTACTGCAAAACCAACACCACAAGTATTTGAAAAGACACCTGTTACAAAAATCCCTGAAACTGGCCCTGAAATGTTACCATTAATCGGTTTTATTTCAGCCGGACTTGCAGGTTTTGTTATGAAAAGAAAATTCAAGCTAGGTTAATCTCAATCTTGAGATTAGAGGAAGCAGCTTTATAAACTCTCACACAATCCGCTAAGAAACCAAAAAACTCCCAATCCCACAACAATTCAAAAAAGCTTCATTCTCTAGTCTTAACAGGCTAGATTTTTTGTTTTGCGCGAATTTCTGATATTGCATTAGAAAAATTTGAGCAGGATAAAAAGCACTTTAACATAGGTATATAGGTAAGTTCCGATTTTAATCGGAACGAAATCCGCCAATAACGAACCGTGAGCCGTGTATGAATAATACTCAAAGGCGAACGGTAAGTTTCGGTGGAAAAAATTAGGTCTGATCTTATTCACTCTTTCTAGTTTATTTTCAGGTGCCGGAATGCGAGTGCTGTATATGCTTCTGTACGGCACGCGCCTTCCAGCACTTGGGAGAACTGGAAATCCAAACTAAAAAAAGGATAGCTTATTGACTAGAGGACGTTCACCGCCGCAAGGCAATCGGGTCCCGCTAAGCGGGATAACGTTGGAGCTTAGCTCAAAAGACGGAGACAGTATCCCGTAAATTCGGAAACTCCGCTCTTCTAAGCAGAAATATGGCGCAAGCCATACAAACACGGAGGAGGTAAAACTACCGTGCACGATCTTGCATGGGTCAATGACCCTACACGTAGCCTCGGTGATCTCCGGGCGGAAGCCGCGGCACGCGGACTGCCTACCGAGGGAAACCGGAATCTTTTGCGTACGCGTATCAGGACGGATATTGCCGCCCTAACCGCCGCAACGCCAACACCTGTGGCTCCGGTCACTCCACCGGTGCCAAATCCCCCCAGGATGGGAAGCATGAGGACCGCCGGTCTTTTGACGCTCGCTGCAATCGCAGCGCTCGTCATCTATTTCGCATGGGTCGCCCCCAATCAAGAGTGGTGGCCTAACGAAGATGACGACGGCGTCAGCATCCCCACCGGTAACGGTGAGAACAACAACGACACGCTCCGCAAGGAGCTTATCGAAGAAATCGACAGCCGCCTCGCGGCGGCTCAGGGTCAGTTCCGCAAGGATCTGGCTTCACTCAAGACCGAGATCCAGGGGGTCAACGCCGGCCAGCTTGCGGCACTTTCGCGCAAGTTCGACCAGCTTATCGCTTCCAACGTTCAACCCGGCACGTCGGCCCAAACCGCCAGCAAAAGCGGCGGCGTCAACGGTAGTTCTGAGGGTGCGCATTTCGCGCGCCTCACCATTCTCGATGACGTTTTCCGTTCGCAGGGCTTGGAGTCATGGCTGAAGGCAGCCGGTCTCACCTGGGACGGGAACATCGTCGAGGCTAGGCAAATCGAGGAAGAAGTTAGCCCCGCGAGTAAGATCGTGGCGGCTGGCGTCCAGGTCAACGTCAAGAATCTCCGTGTCCAGTGGCCCAATATCGTGACCACCGACGTAAAGTCGAGAATCACGACGACCGCCGACACGGTCCAATACACGCCGGACGCTCGGAACGGCTCGACGCTCTACACGAACGTCGTAGCCAACGGTCCAGTCACCATCTGGATCGACGCCCAGAACTGGGGTCAGTTCACTAGCCGTCTCGGCTTCGTGGACTCACCCTCCAGCTCGACGGCAACGACCAATGGCTGCTTCAGCCTCTTAGAGCTCGACACCAAGTACGGCATTGACCGTGGGGCTCAGGGAACCAGCAATGGCATCCTTATAGACGCTGGCGTAAACGCCGGAGCAGTCCTCCGTCTTACGGCGGACCAGATCACCGATCTCAAGAAGCTGGGCTGGACCATTCAAGGTACCAACCCGAACGTGAAATCCGCGTGGTCACCGACCAAATGCCGTCCTCTCAAGCAGTAGACGGCAATACCCCTCGGAAACGAGGAAATCCTATATGCCTTTACGGAGCTGAGTTCTAGGAAAGCCAAACCGCTACACAAGCTGTACGGCAAACGCTTCCTAAGCAAACCCTCCGCATTCCGCGGAGATACTTGAAGGGTTTTATCCCTTCGTATCTCCGCGTCTCTTATAGACATAAATAATTTGTGTCTAGAAGCGACGCAAGTTAGAAATTATGAAAATTAAAAAACTTATAAATGAGTTTAATAGACAAGATACGTATCTAATCATCTCTGATTATCCGGAGAAGTCAGTTCGTGGCCAAAAAAATTATGGAATCGCTTGGCATACAAAAGAAATAATTGACCCTATCGCAAAGCGCTATGGTGTTAAATTTATAGTTCTTGCTGAAAAGGGATACGATAACACTCCAAAAACCTACCAAAACGGAAATATTTTAGTACTTCGTGTCTTTGATCAAAAACACCCATCACTCTTTCCTGTCATTTTGAAGTGGCTAATAAAATTCAATCATGTGCGCTACGTTCAGGTTCATTCAGAATTCTGTGCTAACGGTGGAGTTAAAAATTTGATATTACTTCTTCCATTTTTGGCGTTAATCAAACTTAATAGAAAACATCTAACCTACTTTGCGCATAATGTCATAACAAATCTAAAAAGTGTTGCTCCGCACTTAAATATCAGCAAAAATTCGCTAAAGTACAAAATTTTTAACAATGGTTTTGCCTATTACTATAAAACACTGGGGCTTATGGTCGACCAATTCGTAGTTATGGATGAGGCAATTGAGAAAAGACTTTCTACTTTTGTAAATAAAAATAAAATATTTCTTAACCCATTTTGGGTAGGAAAAACTTCAAATAAATATACCTATGAGAGCGCAAGAGACGAGCTAAAGATAAAAAATGGTGAGGTGGTTCTACTCTATTTCGGATTTATTACTTATTATAAAGGCGCTGACTGGATTATTAAAACCATTAAAGAACTTAGAAAAAAGAAAGAGTTTGAAAAAGTACGTTTAATTTTAGCCGGTGGTAAAGCTTATTCGCTAAAGGATAAGGCTTACTATAAAAAATATTATGAAAACTTAATCAAAAGCGTTAAAGATGAGCCTAGTATTACTATTACAGGATTTGTGCCCGAAGAGAAAATAGAGATGTATTTTAAGGCTTCCAACTTAACGGTTTTCTGCTACAGAGGACTTATCGGTGCGTCTGGAAGTTTGATTCACGCAATAAAATACAACAAGCCGTTAGTACTAAGCCGTTCAATGAAAGAGATTCTTGAAAATGGAACAGCGCAAGACGCGATTTTCTTAAGCGGAGTTTCAAAAAATAACCTTATTTTTAATTACACAACTTCTTCTTTTGAAAAAGTTCTAAGAAATTTTATAAATGATAAAAATTATTCTGACGACCTTGAGCACTTCTCTATAAATTTTGCGCAGTTAAGAAGCCAGAAAAAATTAATGCATAGATGCTATGAAAATCTCTATGCTATTTCAAACAAGACTAAGATTTATATGGGTAAAACTATTGCTGCTGCCTCGTCAAATTAAAAATTATGAAATACTTAACAGGCTTTAGACCTTATCTGGCAGTGCTTTTCATTGTTTTTCTAGGAGTTTTTATAACAAATTTTCCTTTCGGTCAATATATGTCCGGATGGGACAATTTACACCCGGAATTTAACTTTGGGCTTAATTTTCAGCGTGGAATTGAAAGCGTCTGGCAGTCAAATCAAGGCGTCGGAACATATGGAGGTCACGGATATGCGGCTACTCTACCGCATACAATTTTTCTTTTTTTGATGTCAATTATTGTACCGGATATGTATCTCCGCTCAGGATTTACATTTCTAAGCCTTTTCGCAGGTTCCGTAGGAGCATTTTTTCTGGTAGGGCTATTTCTTAAAAAAGAACGCGAACATATAAAAAACATAGCAGCTCTTTCTGCAGGAATATTTTATATGCTGAATTTTGCAACGGTTCAAAATTTTTATATTCAACTTGAGGCATTTATTATTCATTTTGCCCTATTACCCTGGCTCTTTTACAGCATTATTAAGTTTTTAGAAAAAAGCAACCTGAAGAATTTATCAATCTTTCTTCTCTTATCTATTCTGGCTAGCGCCCAGGGATTTATTCCTCCGCTTTTTATCGTATATATAATCTTGTTATCTTTTTTTCTACTTACTTATTTAATAAAGGAAAAAACTTTAACTTCATTCAAGAAAGCTTTGGTAATTTTTACTCTTACTATCATCGCAAATCTATACTGGCTGCTTCCTGTTATTGTTTATTCTATATCTCGTAGCGATGTTTACTTATCAGCATATAATAATCTTTCTTCTACTGAAAACTTTATTCTTAAAAACCAAACTTATGGAAATTTAAATGACATGTCTATTCTCAAAGGATTTATTTCTGAGGCGATAGACACAAGAAATGGAAATACGTTTCTTATTTTTGATTCATGGCTGGAGCACACAAATACGATATTTGTGAAAGTTATCGGCTATTTGCTTTTTGCAGTCATACTTTTCGGCTTATTCATGGCTGCTGTAAAGAAAAAAATTGCATATAGATGGTTTATAGTTGTCGGATTCATAATCACATTTGCGCTTCTTGCAACAGACACCTTTCCATTTAATTACTTTACGCAACTAATACAACAAGTACCTGTTCTTAAGCAGGCATTTAGAGTTGCATTTACTAAATTTTCAATTTCGGTAAGCCTTTTTTATGCAATTACTCTCGGTATAGGAGTATGCGGAATTCTTAACTTACTAAATAAAATCAACAAGAGAAGTCTTAAGCTTTACCTGACTGGAGCCATTGCGATGCTTATCATAGGCTCTATACTGTTCTTTTCTCTACCTGTATTTAAAGGAAATTTTATCTACGAAAGAACGCGTATTTCGATTCCAAGCTCATATTTTGAACTTTTCAGATTTTTTAATGAACAAGACGACAACGCCAGAATTGCCAATCTTCCTCAGGGGTGGAATTGGGGCTGGAGCGTATACGATTGGGGATACAGCGGCTCAGGATTTCTTTGGTATGGAATTAAGCAACCTATTATGGATAGATCTTTTGACGTCTGGGGACAGCAAAACGAAAGCTATTACTGGGAATTATCGCGCGCAATTTATTCTGAAAAATTTGAACTTCTAGACGAAATATTTCATAAATATAACGTTAAGTGGATAATGCTTGATAGAAATATAATACCCTACACTAACGCGCGTGGGTTCATTTTTAGAGATGCAGTCGAAACTTATCTAGATAACTCTACAAATTATGAGTTAGTTAAAACTATTAAATCTGATATAGAAAATGTAAAAGACATTAAGATATATAGACTTAAATCATATGGTGCAAGCTCTTTTCAGATTCTAACCGATTTGAAAAATGTAAATCCAAGCTATAAATATGCACAAGTCGATCAGGCAGCATATGACAATAACGACTACTATTCGTATTCCGAAAATGGAAATATATACTATCCATTTCGTAGTTTTTTTTCAAATAATAGTATCTCTAGGCAAGACCTGGAAGTAAACAATATAACAATCGATGAGACTGAAGCATCTTTCACTCTTACCGCAAAAATTCCCGAGGAGTATGTCGATACTACTATAAATACAAAAGAAATTACAGATGATGATAAGCTTTCTCTGCTGTCTATTACTAAGGAAAAGGATAAGGTGTCTGTAAGAATATCCAAAAAAACAGGTAATTCATATGACTCGCGTCTGGATACATATTTTAATAATCATGAAGCAGACAACTGTAAAGGAACAACCGTACCAAATGAAATATATTCGCAAGAAGTTATCGATGATAATATAGTCAGATTCAACTCAATTAACAGCGACAACTGTTATACGATAATTCTAAATTATCTTCCTCAAAGACTTGGCTACCTGGTTAAAGTTGAAAGCAAACATGTGAGCGGGAAAAGGCTGCAGTTTGCAGTTGTAAATGAGGATTCAAAAAAAGTAGAAATAGAATATCCCCTAACTGAGAATAAAGAATTTGAGTCCAATTATCTATTTCTTCCTGAAATGAAATATTATGGACTAGGCTATAGTCTTTCATTTAACAACACGTCGATTGGTAAAAAACAGACTGTAAACGACCTAAAACAAGTCAATGTTTATCCCTTTCCCTATGAGTTAATTTCCTCAATCAAGCTCACTACAGAAAATTCTAGTCACTCTAAAATATTAACTAACGACAACGCATTTGACTCTGGATGGAAGGCTTATGTTGTACCTTCTGATAACTGGTTCAACCAAACCTTTCCATTTTTTAGAGGAATTGAGCTAAAAAAACATTTCAAAGTTAACAACTGGGCGAATGGCTGGGAACTAGACAATTCGACAATTCAACAATTTAACAATTCAACAATTGTAATTGTCTTTTTACCTCAATATTTACAATTTTTTGGGTTTGGAGTAATGATTCTAACCTTTTTTGTAATTTTATTTTCAAGCAAACTGAAACTTACTCCCGCTTTACCGGGAAAAGTAAACTCTTTTTTTGAAGCAAAAACTGAAATACTGAAATCTAAGATTCTTGAGACAAACTCC
>JBCLLY010000010.1:0-22611 GCA_039738415.1 Candidatus Levyibacteriota bacterium | reverse complement strand
TTTTTTTATCGAAGAGTCCAAGCTCTGTCCGCATTTAAGTATCAAGTCCGAAAACTCCTTTTTGGAAAGTTTTTCCGCGTGAAGCGCATATGGAGTTATCAAAGTTAAATTCGAACCTGAAACTTCCGCGCTTTTACAACTTCTCAAAAAAGCTGCAACCTGCCTGTTCTCCTTATGCACGCCCTCAATAAGTTCCTTCAAAAAATCTCCAATAACTGATGGCTGACGACTGAAGACTGACGACTGAAGACTGACGACTGATGGCTGACCCTTATTTTCTACTTTTTCCTCTTTTTGCTCTTTCTCTTCTCTTGCATCTTTATTTTCAAATTCCGAATTTTGATTTCTAAGTTTTAGATTATCCTCCAGTCCCCACTCTATAATCGCAAGCTCGAGAGGAAGCTGTGGAACAACGGCAAATTTCACTCCGCCGTATGCTTCATTTAAAAGTTCCAATATTCTCTTTGTTTCAGACATATTTAAAATAGACTTTCCAGAAATTAGATCTCCTCTCAACTTCTCAACCATTTGCTCAATTATAATTTTAAAATCAATTCCTTCATTTGAAATCTGCTCAATAATTTCTAAAGATACACTTGTGTCCTTATTGAAAACTGCTTCTAGAAGCTTTTCGCAGTGAGCGCTGATTGAACCGGTTTTAAAAACTTTTTCCAGTAATTCCAAATCTATATTTTCTCCTTTAGAATTCAGGCTTAGCTCTTCCATAATCTTTGCCGCGTCACGAAAACTTCCCTCTGATAAATTTGTAACCTTCCCATAAACTTTCTCATCAATTTTTAACTTCTCGCCTCTTACAATTCTTTTTAAAGAATTAGTAATCTCCTCACTGGTAGGATTTTCAAATTTCACAGAAAAAGCGCGGGATAAAATAGTCTGAGGAATTTTGTGAATTTCTGTCGTCGCCAGAACAAATATAACGTGCTCCGGAGGTTCTTCGAGGGTTTTTAATAGTGCGTTAAAAGCCTCATTTGTAAGCATGTGCACTTCGTCAATAATATAGACTTTCCTGAATAACTCAGAAGGTAAAAACTTTACTTTTTCCCGTAAAGACCTTATTTCGTCTACTCCTCTATTTGATGCAGCATCAATTTCGATAATATCTATATGCGAACCATTTGTTATAGATATACAAACATCGCATTTATTACAAGGCTCAATACTGTTGGAATCATGAATCATGAATTTTGAATCATGAATCTTTTCTTTTTTGTCTGCTTGCTTCTTGATTCTTGCTTCTTGATTCTGTTCACAATTGATTGCTTTTGCCAGAATACGTGCTGCGGATGTTTTTCCCAAACCCCTGCTTCCTGTAAATAAAAATGCGTGTGGGATTTGTTTAGAAGATAAAATTGAAGTTAATTTTTCGCGTACGGAAACTAGATCAAGCTCTGAGATACTTTGCGGACGATATTTTCTGTAATAAACCATATCTTTGAATTATGAATCACGAATTATGAGTTATGGATAAGCTCAAACGAGTATAGTCAATATCTAAAGAGTTGTAAACCCTTGATTCTTAATTCATGCTTCTTGATTCAATTCAGGCGTGGTGTATTCCTAGAAGATGACGCATACTGTGTTCTACCAGCTCCTGAACTTTTTCATCAACCAGCATATTTTCCCGTGCCGCCTCCTCTATTACCTTAGGATAAGCAATAACTATATCGCCCAGATAGAGCCTATTTACAACTGGCGCAACAATATCCCCCTCCTGTTGAGGAAAAGAAAGCACATTTGTAGATTTATCTATGTCTCTGAATTTTTTATTAAGACCGCGCATTTTTCTATTTCCAACAACAGCAACAGAAACCTCGCATTCAGCGTTAATCCTATTTTCATCCAACACTTTAATAACAGATTCTTTAATCTTTTTGCGGCTAACCCTATATCTGCTCTCTATATAAATTGGAACATTAACCGATGCCATAAAATTAGGAAAATTTAGATGAGGTTTTTCATCTTTCTATTCAGCACTTTTCTGTATTTTTTAGCAGCAGAAGGCTTGAGATAAAATTCCCTTTTTTTCATTTCCAACATTATTCCCTCAGTCATAACTTGCCTGGAAAATTTTCTAATCATTGAATCCGGTGATTCACCGGGTCTTTTTTTTACAACTACCATAATATTTAAAAACACCCCCTCTTAGAATTTCTTTCCGAATTTTATGAGGATTAGAAATTCTTAGACCCGCCATTAGAACGCAGCACGAGGCGTGTATGAATAATACTGAAAAGCCGAGTGCTAAGTTGCGGCGGGTAACAACTCATGAGCCCCCACAAATTCTCCTAGTTTGTATTATATTACAAATGGAACTCTCTTACAATTTTGCGTTCAATCCTATAGGACCTATGAGATGAAAATGCAGATGATTTACTACTTGCGCTCCTCCCCCCCCCCAACAAGTATTTTATATCCCTTACCGATTAACTCCTCTTCGCCTATCAACCTTTGCGCAGCTAAACGGATTGAGGGGAAAATAGAATCATTGTTAATATTTTCAAACGCGTCAATATGCTCTTTTGGGATAAATAAAATATGCGTTTTATTAACCGGATTTATATCATTAATTGCAATAATGTTTTCATCTTCAAATCTCTTAGTTGAAGGTAACTTCCCATTTATAATTTTACAAAAAATACAATTTTCCATAATTTTATTATATTTTATCATGAAAAAGATTCACTATTGTAATTTCCGGTACCAAAAGGTTATATTGGAGAAAATAAGATGTCAAAAGAGCACTCCCAACTCTTGCCGGAAGAAGTAAATGAAAAATGCGGTATTTTTGGTATTTATGATCCCAATCACCCTGTAGTTCCCGTAATGCAATTTGGTCTTTTTTCGCTTCAACATAGAGGACAGGAGGGAAGCGGAATTACTACGTCCGACCACGAAAGACTTACAACGTATAAAAAAACGGGTCTTGTCTCACAGGTTTTTGATAGTAATGATTTTGATATGAACACTCTCCCCGGGGACATGGCAATCGGGCACAATAGATATGGAACGACAAGCATACGTTCTGTAGAACACCACCTGCAGCCGGTTACAAGTCAAAAAAATCTGCTTACGCTAGCACATAATGGAAATCTACCCGATACGACAAGACTTGAAACATTCATGGATGAAAACTGTATTCCAAATCCGGGTTTTAACGACAGTGAGATGATGCACGCTGCAGTCGAATATTATCTTGAGAAAGGTGCCTCACTTGAAGAAGCTGCAAAAGAAGCTTACCCTCTTTTTACGGGAGCGTTCTCACTCCTTCTTATGGATAAGAATCAAATAGTCGCGCTAAGAGATTCAAAAGGAATAAGACCGCTGTCTCTTGGGAGGAAAAATGGAGGATACGTTCTGTCTTCAGAAACTTGTGCCTTTGACTCTCAGGACAATATCGTACCTCTTCGTGAAATACACCCTGGTGAAATGGTGATACTTGATGAGAACGGAATGCGCTCGGAGGCTCTTGAAAAAGGAGAACAAAAACTCGATATATTCGAAATGGTGTATTTTTCAAGACCCGACAGTAATTTAATGGGAAAAACAGTCTATAAAATACGTGAACAATTCGGCAGAAGGCTTGCTCAGGAAAAAAGGATTGAGGGCGATATTGTCATTGGAGTACCTGATTCCGGCTCGCCGGCTGCTCACGGATACGCACGGGAAAGCAAAATCCCGAAAGAGGAAGGACTTATAAAAAACCGGTACGTTGCCCGAACCTTTATAAACCCCGGGGACAGAGCTGCCGAAGTTCATAGAAAATTTATCCCGATAACCGAAGTTTTGAGGGATCAAAGAATTATTGTGGTGGACGACTCAATCGTAAGAGGGACAACTACAAAGGAGTTGGTAAAGATTTTGCGGAACAACGGCGCACGAGAGGTTCATCTCGTTATCACCTCCCCTCCTGTCAGATATCCCGATTTCTATGGAATCGACACGCCGCACCAAAAGGATTTATTTGCAAATAAGCATGAGTCTAACGAAGAAATGAGACTGGCACTCAGCGCCGACTCTTTAACATTTCTAAGCTACGAGGGAATGATTGAATCAACCGGTCTTCCTGAAGATGTCTTTTCTACATCATCATTTTCCGGTAAATATCCAATTGATATCGGGAAAAGAAAAGAAGAAGTTGTATGGTCGCAAAGATAGCTATCTCCCAATCTTAAACTCAACGACATCTCCCTCTTGCATTATATCCAACGTGCAGCTTATCTACCAAATCCGAATTTTTTTGTAATAGTATCAAAACGGCTTGTAGCAATCGGGGCATTCTCGTATTCCTGTAAAAGATTGCCGGTCATTTCATGTGCAATACGGTATTGCCGTCCATTCGCTCTAAGAAGTTGTTTTAAATTCTCATCCTCAATAAAATTGTGCGCGGCAACACACTGAGGTCCGGTAATTTTTATTCTATACAAACTTGGCTTATTGTTAAATGTTGACCGCTCAACTACTTTAGAGTGTTCAAGTGCCGAAGCAAACCGCTGTAACTCTCGCTCTTCTTCGGTAATTAACGGCGTTGCATCAATGAGAAGTGCTTCATCTTGTGCGTAAATATCATAAATTTCCAAAAAATTTCTTACACCGGCAGGTTTAATAATAAGATGCTTCGGAATAACCATAGACCCAACCCTCTCAATGAGAGCATTATCCTTATTATGACTTAACGACCATGATGCTTCCCTCATTGCAACTTCAACCGGTGTAAATCCGTGTTCAACCATATATTTTAATAAACTCTACCTTCCTATCTTAAATTCCACAACGTCGCCATCTTTTACGATATAGTCGCGGCCTTCAAGCCGCGCTTTTCCAGTTAAACGAGCATTCTTCCACCCCACTTCGCCAAGGCTTCGAGGGGCAAGCCCATTATCTCCGATAAAATCTTTATAAGACACTACTTCTGCTTTGATAAATTTTGCCATAAAGTCAGTGTGAATTTCGCCGCTTGCCTGTACCGCATTTGTTCCTTTTTTAATGGTCCACGCTCTTACTTCTTTTTCTCCAGCTGTTAAAAATGAAATCAAACCTAATTTTTCATAAGCCTTATTTATAAGCATCTCAAGTCCTGACTTTTCCACTCCCAACTCTTTTAGATATTCTTTTGCGTCGGCGTCTCCTAACTCCGCTAGTTCTGATTCAATCTTGGCTGACACTACCACAAGGTCAATACCGTCATCCTGGCCCGCTTCGACTCTGTCAAATCGAGGCGAGCTTGACCAGGATCCAGATTCTGGCGTCCTCTCTTCGCTCGTCCCCAGAATGACGGAACTGTATTCGTTTATAATTTTCTCAAACTTTTCCTCCGAATAGTCTTTTTCCGCAACGTTTAAAACAATTATTTCCGGCTTTGCAGTTAGTAATCCCAATTGGTCTACAAACAATTGCTCTTCATGAGTAAAATCCAAACTTCTCACGGGCTTTCCGCCATCAAGACATTTCTCAATTTTTTCCAAAATTTCATTTTGATTTTTAACTTGCACTTTTGCATTTTGCTTGTCCTTCGTAGCCTTGGCGAAGGAGGAATTTTTGCCTTTTGACTTTCCAACTGTTTCAATATCTGCAAGGATCAGCTCCATTGCTACAGTTTCATAATCCTCTTTAACACCAATCGACCCTTCGCGGATAACATCCGCATCCTCAAAGGCTCTCACGACATGGGCAATTACTTTCACCTCGCGGATATGGGATAAAAATTTATTACCTAATCCTTCGCCAACTGATGCACCCTTAACAAGTCCTGCTATATCGACAAATTCTATCAATGCAGGCTTGATGGGTGGAAGCTTTAGCTCGTCATTGCGAGGAGTCGAAGACGACGAAGCAATCTCTAATGCAGTAATCTCAGCAAGTTTTTCTAAACGTTCATCAGGAACAGGAACTATCCCGACATTAGGTTCAATTGTTGCGAATGGATAATTTGCAGCCAAAGCCTGCTGCTTTTTTAAAAGCGCATTAAACAAAGTAGACTTTCCAACGTTCGGTAAGCCAACTATCCCCACACTAAGATTCATAAGATTCTCCTTTCAACAAAAGCTTATGAACAGGCCTGCGGAGTGCAGCCCCGTATAAGCGCTCCTTCGACGCGAGGACGTAGACCTCGGGAGAAGGTAAGCTCTGTATGGGGCCGACATTTGGCAACCCTACGATACCTACTGATAGATTCATGAAGCAATTATAGCAGATGAAGGCTGCTTATTATTTTTCGACGAGTTCGAATGTTTTATCCTTTACATCAAACGCCACTTTTCTAAAATAATTGAAAAATCCGTCTCTCCCCAGTATGGGAAGCTTCACGTTCTCTCCAAAATAAACAACAGTTTCAATAACTCCTCCATCATACTTCACTTTTACCCTATTGCCATAAACCACGAAAGCACTGTCATTTACTGACGTCGTCTTGCGCTTTTCGCCCTTTTTGTAATCTAAGCGGATTTCTTTAGCTAGTTCTGCAGGAAAAGTATTTCTATCCGAACCAGAATCGACCAAAGCTTTTATAAAATTTGCACTTGTATTACGTTTATATAATAACTTTATAAATAAATATGGACGGTAACAATAATCTACCCGCATTGTTTGGGGATTAAAAGACAGTTCTGGCTCAAAATCAAATTTACTCACTAGAACTTAAGATGCAATAAAAGCATCAAATGGAGGCACGAACATAACAACAGCATCTTTAATTCCCTTTTCTTTTGCTTCTTTATTTAACTTATTAAGGTCTTTATTAAAAAGTATAATTTTTGAGTATTTTCTATCTGTAAGAACCCACTCCTCCTCATGTTTTTTGAAATCTTCACTCATCTTCATAGTCATATAATTATTATATCATACCAAACTCTCCCGTCGAATTTCCCCCCTCAATAATTTTCCTGAACTTTCGTGGCGTTGGAAGTTTTATTTTTACATGGAAAGGCACAATCCTTCGACTTAGTTTACACTGAGCAAATCCGAAGTGCTCAGGACAAGAATGTCGGGTTGTGTTCATACCACCCCTACAGGTATGATAGGAAATTGTAAAAAATTAAGATAAAAGTACTTAAGAATTTATGAGAATTTATGGTAGTATTTAGTGAAAAATTTAAGGAATGGTTTAGGAAGATTTGTGTAAAAAAAAAATGTAGGAATTGTCCCGTTTACTGGACAACGGGAATATAGGATATTTTTTTTGTTTTAAATTCTAAAGTATTAAAGTTCTAAATTAGAGATTCTAAATTAGAGATGGAGCGCGGCGTTTTGAAAAAGCGTGCTATACATTAATGCATCCTCTGCCTTATGCTTTTCATCTGTTTCAGTTTTTATTCGTTCAAACTTCCGAAGCAACACCCTCACATAAGGTTTTAGGTCTACCTCCTCAGCTTCTGCTTTTCTCTTCAACGCCTCTTCAAAGAATCTATCAGCCATTCTGTTTGACCCCCGATAATAACCCATCGCCACACGTCGTAAATCAAGCGCGAGGGAAGATAATATAATTTGACTCTTACTCATACAATTCTTTAAAAAAATATTTAGTAAGCTCCTTTTTCGTAATTATCATATAAAAAATTATATCACGAAAAATTTACATTTTTTTTCGTTGGTGATATTTTGAGAGAGTCTTAATTACCACATCATCGTCCACTTGCTCAAAATCCTCATAATATTGACTTACAGCATCCTTCATGTCCTTTTCAGACGGGGTGTAAAGCACAACAAGCTGGTCAACCATGCCTTTTATATTTTCAGATAGCCTCCTACCGACAACGGGAAGTGCTGCAATTATTTTACGCGGTTTGTATTTTTTCAATTCGTTAATCGCGGCAATAAAGGTATGTCCTGTAGCTACACCGTCATCGGTAAGTATTGCAATTTTATTTTCCGCAGACAGCCAGGCTCTATTTTGAATATACAACTTTTTTCTTCTTTTAATTTCCAGTATTTGCCTACTTGTTTCATCCGCAAGAAAGTCCTTATCGACATCCGAAAGTTCACTTTGGTTACACACCAATTCTCCGCTTTCGGAAACGGCACCAATTGCGTATTCACTGTCATATGATGAGTGAATTTTTCTTGTCACAACAACTTCCAGAGGGCATTTTAAACGCCGGGCAATTTGATCACCCACAACAACTCCGCCTCTCGGAATTGCATATACTATGCAATCTTTACTGCTATACTTTTTAAGCTTTTCCGCAAGTAAAATTCCAGCCTCCTTTCTATTTTTAAAATACATAATAGAACTCTAATTATATTACATGATAACCAGCACGAACTTTTTATCGGCATTTCGTCTTTGGAACTTGTGTCTACACTATCAAGCCACATTCATATACCTGTTATAACAGTGGCGACAGACATCTTCTATATATTTGTCAAATTCTTACAAGAGGGATCTTTATTTATTTATTTTACGGCTTTTAACTGTTTCTCCGTTAAATCTTTTTCAGTTTCTTTTACCAAATCCATTTTCCCTAAATAAAGAACAATCCCTGCGCCAATAAGCGCCAAGACAATGGCAAAAATGACTGTCATATCAAAAGAACTTGGCAAAATATTATTTTCAACCAACGGAACTATTTCTCCATGAGAATTCACGCGAGTCAAAACTACCTCTTTCCATGGCCAGATTTTTCTAACTGACCCCAACATAAATCCAGCTAAAATTGCAATTAAAATATCGTGATATTTAGAAAATAACCATGTCAAAACTCTTGAAAATAACGCAAGACCAAACACAGCTCCAAGAGTAAAAACGCCTAAAGTTAAAAAATCCCTTTGCGTTACAGCACCTAAAACCTGCTGATATTTCCCAAGCAAAACTAAAATAAATGAGCCTGAAATACCAGGCAAAATCATCGCAACTATTGCTATCATTCCGCTCACAAAAAATACGGGAAGCGTTGACGGAGTTTCGACTGGAACCGCTCCTACCAAAATATAAGCAGCTATTGTGGAAATTATAAATGCCACTTTTCCTGATAGAACCCATTTTTTAACCCGTTTCATTACGATAAATACAGAGGCAAGAACTAGCCCAAAGAAAAATGCCCAAACAAATATTGGATAATTAGCAAGTAAATGCGAAAGTAAATTTGCGAGTAAAAATATTGCTCCAAATAGTCCTACTGCAAGAGGGACTAAAAATTTAAATGGGATAAGTTTTAGACCTTCAACTATTTTAAAACGGAGAAACAAACGCAGTACATCACCTGTAACTAATTTTATAGCTTTTAAGAGCTCTTCATAAATTCCTGATAAAAATGCGATAGTTCCACCGGAAACGCCAGGAATAAGATCCGCAGTTCCCATAGAAAATCCTGTAATAAATAATCGGAGATAACTTTTTTTCTCGCTTTTTTTCATATAAGTAAAGGATAATTTATGTTAGCACAATTCAATTATTTTAAAAATAGCAATTAATACAACTGTCAAGGCAATTTCTACAGCTTGACTTAGGTTACATAAAACGATTATTATAGTAGTTCATGACTGAAGAAGTTGATAAAAAAGACGAAGCTTGTCCGAAATGCGCAAACGCGCTAGGAGAGATTCAAACCACAAAGACAGGTCGCAAATTACAGCGCTGCTCCACGGGCTCGTGGAACCCCGAGACAAAGCAAAACGAAGGATGTCCTTACGTTAAATGGCTGGCGGTAGAACCTGAAAAAATTGACGAAAAATGCCCGAAGTGCGGAAATACTCTCGTTATAGCTTTTACTAGATTTGGCAAGAAAATGAAAAAATGCTCGACCAACGTCTGGAACGCGCAGGAGAAAAAATCTGAAGGTTGCGACTTTATAGAATGGATAAATGGAACAACCGAAGAACTAGATGAGATTTGTCCTACCTGCGGAAACAAATTAGTGCTTTATACAACGGCCGCCGGCAAGAAAATGAAAAAATGCTCGACTTCAGGCTGGGACGCTCAATCGCGCAAAGCAACAGGTTGTCTTTATGTTCAATGGCTAAAGCCCGGTGAAGAGCCTACATTTAATAGTGGCGGCGAAGAATTCTTACCACCCGAGCCAAAAGAATAAGTTATTGGGAAATTTCCTAAAAAGCTACGTTTTCAGGTTGTGAAGGAGTTTCATCGTCACTCTTCTTCAATTTCATGCCCCTTCTCTACTATATACCACATCGATGCTTTTCCCTGTTTTTCTTTTCTTATTTCCCCATTTTTGAAAAGTGTTATCAATTGGTTTCTCGAGCTTTTATATGGCAAACCCAATTCTTTAAGTTTGTTTTCCACTTCACCACTTCGTATAGCAAGGTTTTGAGATATGATTTC
Source organism: Candidatus Levyibacteriota bacterium (assembly GCA_039738415.1). Lineage (GTDB taxonomy): Bacteria > Patescibacteriota > Microgenomatia > Levybacterales > GWA1-39-11 > JBCLLY01. The sequence continues at coordinate 12,317 of JBCLLY010000010.1, read as the reverse complement.
CCTTATTGCTTTTTGAAGCACCGTCGGATCGGTCTTGTTTGCAATTCTTGAATTTTCTTTATGAATCTTCAATGCATTTGGTGCATACTTTTGCCAATTAATATTTCTCCACTCATCTCTTAAAGTCTTTCCTTCGGGAGTATCCGTCAGCGAAGTTCTTAGAGGAGTTATCACGTTATTTACGAATTCCGTACCTTCTTGAAGAATAGTAACCTTGGAGAGTATCTTGTTACCCTCAAATTCACCGCGTATTAAATACCCATTCCTTATTAGATCAGAAACCACTTTGCGCACAGAATCTCTTTTAAAATCAACGTCATTCTTTTGTATTTCAGATAAGATATTACCCGTCTCAAATTCAGTACTTCCAGATTCTTGTAAAGCCTTGATGGCATTAAGAGTAGAAGCCAGTGCCGCCTTGTACCGTGAATTCGTCTCTCCGTGAAAATCAGGATTTAATGTGCATATAAATTTCCCCTCTGAATTTTCAAAATCAACTGAATCAAAAATAACAAGGCCCTCTTCTTGTAGTGCTTTTAACGTACCTCCAATCTGGGATGTACTTTTTAATCCGAGTAATTCGGCTAAATCAGCCATTCGAATATGAGGATCGTCTTTTCTTTCTGAAAGGTATTCTAAAATACGCGCTCTGTTGTACGGAGCCCGAGAATTTGCATTGGTTCCGGTGAAACCAAAAATTTGGTCAAGTGAAATATTGTGTTCAGATGCGTATTTCAAAAGAAATTTAGATATCGGGTCTCCATATTCCCTGCCTGCTTCAGTCTTAGTAAACCCTACAAGTTCAGTGTTATGTCCATCCCTTATAACAGACTCCTCTGCTACCATGCCAATTGGGATAAGTGAAGCTTGGGTATGAGCCTTTTGCAGGGAATGGTGTGTTCTCCATACACCTCCAGAATTTTCCACGAAAGCAGTATGAAGCTCATCTGGCGTTATGTTAGCTCCTGGAAAAGACGGGATTGAAAGAAAAGTGGCTTGTTTGCCTGCGTGGTTGCCAATTGACGAAATAATTGCCTCAAATCTCTTCTCAGGATCTGTAGGAAATTCTGCCCTTTTCTCAATCTTAGGGTGATTTGTCTCCCTTTGGGCTCTTAGCTCCTCTATGATTCTCAAAGCCTGTCTATGATCAGCATTTTCGTGATCGAGCTCTCCCAATGATCCCAGATCTTGTATAGTTTTTGTTCTTTCCTCCGGGGTTGTCTCAGGATTTCTAAGTGGTTCCCCCACTTCTTTTCGAAAATCCCTAAGTCCACCGATGTACTCACCTGCTTCACTTTCGTTCATATTCATATGGTATCACAACTGGAAGTTGTTCTTGGAACTACAAACGTATCTGTTTACACTGCTAACATAAAATTGTCATCGCGATCCCGCTTAGCGGGAGTGGCGATCTTGTGAGATTGCTTCGCGGAGTTTACGCTGAGCTTGTCGAACGTGCTCGCAATGACAAAATCGTGTCTGGAGAGTGGACTCTTACTTACAAACGCACACTATTTTACATTTCTGAATATTTTGTTAAATTTTTAAGGTGTATTTTCGGGTTGAGTGGGGATTTCTTCGTCACTCTCTTCAGATTCATGTCCCTTCTCTACAAGATACCACCTCGATGCTTTTCCTTGTATTTCTTTTCTTATTTCCCCCTTTTTGAAAAGTGTTATCAATTGGTTTTTCGCGCTTTTATATGGCAAACCCAATTCTTTAATTTTGTTTTCCACTTCACTACTTCGTATACCAAGGTTTTGAGATATGATTTCCCTTATTGCATTTTGAAACACCGTCGGATCGGTCATGTTTGCAAGCCATGAATTTTCTTTATGAATCTTCAATACATTTGGTGCATACTTTTGCCAATCAATATTTCTCCATTCATCTCTCAATGCTTTGCCTTCGGGTGTATCAGTCAGGGAAGTTCTTAGAGGAATTACAACGTCATTTACAAATTCCGTACCTTCTTGAAGAATACTAACAACGGATTGCAGCTTACTTCCCTCGAATTCGCCGCGTTTGAAATATCCATTCTTTGCAAGATCATAAAACACTTTGCGCACAGAATTTCTTTTGGAATCGGCGTGATCCTTTTGTATTTCCTTAAAAACATTATCAATCTCAAACCCAGTAGTTCCGGATTCTTGCAATACTTTGATGGCATTAAGAGTAGATGCAAGCACACTTTCGTACGGTGATGTTGTATCTCCTTCAAAATCAGGATTTAATTTATATACAAATTTTCCTTTTAGTTTTTCAAAATCAACCGAATCAAAAATAACAAGACCCTCTTCTTGTAGTGCTTTTAACGAACGTGCAATCAGGTTTGTACCTTTTATTCCGAGTAATTCGGATAAATCAGTCATTCGAATATGAGGATCGTCTTTCCTTTCTGAAAGGTATTCCAAAATACGCGCTCTGTTATAAGGGGCACGAGAGTTTACAGGAGATAGAGTATTACCAAAAATTCTTTCAAGTGAAATATTGTGCTCAGAAGCGTACTTTAGAAGAAATTTAGCTATTGGGTCTCCATATTCTCTACCTGCCTCAGTCTTCGTAAACCCTACAAGCTCAGTGTTACTCCCATCTCTTATGACAGACTCCTCCGCTACCATGCCAATTGGGATAAGTGAGTGTTGAGCATGAGCCTTCTGAACTGATTTACTTGTCCTCCATACACCTCCGGAATTCTCTACAAAAGCAGTATGCAGCTCCCATGGGGTAACAATAACCCCTGGAGTAGACGGAATTGAAAGAAAAGTGATTTGTTTGCCTGCATGGTTACCGATGGATGAAATAATTGCCTCAAATCTCTTCTCAGGATCTGTAGGAAATTCTGCCCTTTTCTCAATTTTTGTGTGATTTATTTCCCTTTGAGATCTTAATTCCGCTATGATTCTTAGAGCCTGTCTATAATCAGGGTCTTCGTGATAAAGTTCTCTCAATGCTCCCAGATCTTGTATAGTTTTTGTCCTTTCCTCTGGAGTTGTTTCAGGATTTCTGAGTGGCTCCCCTACTTCTTTCCTATAGTCTCTAAGTCCTCCTAAATATTCACCTGCTTCACTTTCGTTCATATTCATATGGTATCACAATTTAAAGTATTTCTTGAACTCGTCAGGGTTCACTCTTCCGACACGATTTTGTCATTGCGCCTGCCCGCCTCTGGAGGGAGCTCTCTGAAGATTGCCACTCCCGCTAAGCGGGATCGCGATGACAATTTTATGTTAGAAGTGTGAACAGTTACTTGAGATCGCTAACGCACACTATTTTAAAAATCATGATAATTTGTTAAGATTCACACATGATCACAGTTCCTGAAGGGACAAAAACATAATTGAAACATTTTCTAATTCGAAAGAGTTCATTCTAATTTTTTCGGAAGAAGATATTCACCGCGCATTTAGAATCTTAACGTCGCTGTTTTCACGATAGGAATCTATAATTTTAGCTCCTTTGTATTGTGCGAATACCTTATTCTAGGTAAAATTGCGCTAATTAAGATTCTCTCTAAAAAATCTTACTGTATTCTGCATTGCCTGATTAAATGCAGAGCCTGATATATTGTGTCCTCCACTGGCATACTCATTTAACTCAATGGTTATTAATGAGCCTTCTAATAAACTAGCAAGTCCCCTACTGTATCCGATGTCCACTACATCATCATTAACTGCGTGATTGAGCTGAATTGCACCGCTCGAACCCTCTAAATAATTAGTTGGTACAACCAATTTCCAAAAATCATTATCACTATCAAATTCTCCATAGGTGTCAAAAAGCTTTTGTCTTCTTCGTTCCCTCTCGGTATCTCTGGTAGGAGGTCGATAACTATTGTCATTTAACCCAAATTTTTGCCAGTCTTCATATGTATAGACTGCTCCTGCCCAAATAACTGATGCGGGAACTTTTTGGTCAACTACCATACTTCTAAAAACTACATTTCCTGCCATACTATGTCCCCATAATCCTATTTTGTCAGGATTTACAAAGTCTAAATCTTTAAGAGCTGCCCGAGCACTTAAAGCATCTACTACATAATCACCTGAATAATACGCACCATTGGGCTCTCCCTCAGAATTTCCGTGACCGCGAAGATCTATCTTAAACACTACAAATCCATTTCGAGCTAGATAATCTACATAAGCAGAATAACTTGAAAGTGTCTGATAATTTGACGGAGCGATATACCCGTGTATAAAAACAATTGCTGGAAATCCCCCAGCAGGAACATCTCCTGCGGGACGTGTCAACTGCGCATTTATCTTGAAACTATCAGAATTATAGCTAGCCAAATAAGAAGTGTAATTTGAATTTGAAGAAACTTGCTCCATTTCCCCCATGGTGCTCACATATTCTCTATTTCGCAAAAAAGGAATTGTCATTTCTTGATAAGGAAATGGCATCCTGCCTCCCGAGATAGTTTCCGAAGTATAAAGCATCTTCTGTTTTTCCGGCTTCTTCAACTGTCCATTTCTTATAAAGAAAATATAAACTGCTGATATAATAAATATTACTAGAATAACGAAGAGAATAACTATTGTAACTCTAATATTTACTTTTTTCCGGATAATTGCTGGAGTATCGGTTCGATTAAGAAAATGAGCTGAAGAAATTTGCTCATTGAGTACTTTTTTTTCCATCATATAGATAGTATTTTAATAAAACTTAAACTCAAAATCACAATATTAACCGGCTTGAAAAGTCTTAGTTACCTGGAGCCTGATATCCTTCAGGAAGCTCTACTCCTTCAGGTAGTTCAAATCCTTCTGGAATTTGATTTTGGGCATCCTCCATCATGGAGGAGAAGTCGGCAAATACTACATCTGCAGGCGTATCAAACATAGAATCTGGAATGTTTTCCTTATTACAATTTGCCTCATTCTGAGAAATTTGCTCACGCACCTTATCAGCAGTCACTTTATTCTCCTCTGGTACATTTGGATCATTTTGATACTGACTTATATTTTTCATCATAAAACCCTCTGTTCCACCTGTTTCCCAAGTCCAAACAGTATCATTTTTCATAACTGCATTAGTAGGTTTAGCACTATCGGTTCCAACCGACTCAAATCTTACCATACCATTTTTAATGTAAGCTGTTCCCTGGGAATTCTCATCCGCAAAAGTACACTTTATTGAACCACTACCCTCAAATGCACTCATCACCATATTTGATAATTGCTCTGGACTCTGTGGATTATTCGAAGTCTGGGAAGAAGGACTTGAGGATTTATTCAGAAACAAATATGCTCCAACTGCTACAACCAGTACTGCGCCTACAATTAGTAATAATTTTTTGTTCACTAAAAAAATTATACTACTTCAGTTTTCCTATTTCAACACCTTCTTGTGTATTTTGCTCTATTTCGCTACTCTTATTTATATGGTACTTTCTCAAAATAACGCACTGCTAGAAGAGCTAAAAAAAGAATCTTTGCGCTACACAACTGACAGCACCCCCGGGTATTTTAGACAAAAGATAAATGGAAAATATAATTATTATGATTTGGACGGTAAAAGAATAAGTGATAAAAATACCATTGAAAGAATTGAAAATTTAGTAATCCCCCCTGCTTGGAAAAAGGTTTGGATTGCACCTCATAAAAATAGCCACATTCAGGCAACGGGCATAGATGAGCGTAAAAGAAAACAATACATTTATCATACCGACTGGATAAAAATAAGCCAGGAAAATAAATTCTCTAAAATGTTGGATTTTGGGAAAGCATTACCCAAAATTAGGAACAAAGTAAACTATGACCTAAGACTTCCGGGAATGGACAAAAGAAAATTGATTGCGACTATAGTCTGGCTTCTCGAGCATACATTTATAAGGATAGGAAATGAACAATATTCGCAAGATAATAATTCATTTGGACTGACAACGCTTCGCAACAAACACGTCACGGTCCGCGGAAATGACGTAAAATTTCAATTCCGCGGAAAATCAGGAGTAAATCACGAACTGGAAATAACTCACCCGACTGTTTCAAGAATTATTAAAAAATGCATCGAGATCCCTGGGTACGAGTTATTCCAGTATATTGATGAAAGTGGAGAAAGACACACCATAGACTCGCAAGACGTAAATGAATTTTTAAAGGAAATCACAAATGATGATTTTAGCGCAAAAGATTTTAGAACATGGGGAGGAGGAAATCTCGCTTCTGTGAATTTATATAAGGTAGGACCATATGAGAACAAAACACATCTTAAAAAAATTCTGATAGAGACCTGTAGGACTGTTTCGCGACATCTGGGGAATACTGTTGCCGTCTGCAGAAGCTATTATATTCACCCAACGATTTTTAAGTCTTATGAGGCAAATTTATTAATCCCGCACTTTGAAAAACATTTTGGGAAAAAACCCAGCATTCCCGGACTTTCGTGGGATGAGGAAGCACTCTTGAATTTACTAAGTAAAAATTAATCCTTTATCTGAAGATAATATTTAAGTGTATATATCCAATCTTCCTGTACATTATCGTCTTGAAGCTTCTGGTCCAACATCCACTCCAGATATCCCCTATCATAGGCAATAACCTCTTCAAGTTTTTTACCTTTGTGCTTTCCAAATCCAAAAATTTTAAATAGAACCGGCTCTTTAGAAATTCTCATCATCTCAGCTAATACTTTTTCGTCAGACATTTCTTTTTCCTTCATTTTTTCAAATAGAAAATAAAATAAAGCCTCGAGTGCTTTGATATCACTTTTCGCGTCATGCGCTCCCGTGTCTTTAACTTTTAGATTGTGATAATACCTCAAATACTGTAATCCGTGCTCTGGAATTTCAGATTCCTCGTCCAGGCTTCTTGAGACTTTTAAAGTACAAATAAAATTCGGGGCCACAAGTCCTTCTTTACCTAAAATTTCAATATCAAATTCCGCGCTATGCGCAACTAAAATATTATCAGGTAAAATTTTCTCCAAATCTTTTTTCATTTTGCTTTCAGAAAAAATAGGCTTATCCTCAACCATCTCATCAGTAATATGTGTAATACTTGATGACTTAATAGAAATAGGCAAAGGAGGCGTGAAGTACTCCGCGTATGTTTTGTCTTTAAACTTATACGCAACTTCAAAAAGCCTATCTATAAAATAATTATTACCGGTAGTCTCCGTGTCCAGAAAAATTAACTTATCCATAAGTATTAATTATAGCATTTGAAATAGAAAGAGAAATTTTTGATTTATTTAATTAAGTCCTAGTTTTTTAGCACAAAGTCCCCACACACGCCAACCGCGCTTTTCCTGGAGCATTTTTCCACGCTCCATCTGTTCTTCCTTGCTTGCCTCATTGGGCAAACCCGTACCGCCCACCGATTCCCATGCTTGCAAGCTGAACTGTAATCCGCCATAGTACAATCCGTTTGACGAAACAATACCCCAATTCCCCCCCGACTCGCATGCAGCAATCTTCTCCCAAATGTCACCATCATCTACAGAAACAGGCTCAGGAAAAACAAAATGCCCAATGGCATTCTCCTGCGAATGGCTGACAGTAACACCAGTTTTGGCATCTATGGAATACGAATAAGAAGAACCAAGATAAAAATCATAAGTAAAACCTTGCTTGGAGTAACTTGTATCTACAAACTCTTCCTCAGAAAAGGCTGTGTTTGTAGTTTCGATGAAAAAAAGAACCAGAAAAACGGTGATTACGAGAAGAAAAGCCAGCCGCTCACCGAGCAAAAAAAACATTTTCCTCAATAATTCTCTCCCACTTCCCATAATTTTGGTTAATTATTATTATATCAGATGAATCATTATTAAGTTTGCACCCTATAGTTTAATTGCTTTCAGCTTAATTAAATGCTATAATACTATTAATAAAGTTTTGAATAGTAATTGATTTATAGATATTTACAATAAAGCAATTTCACAAATTCTACTATTAACACAGACCAAACCTATATGGAAAATAATTTAATTTGCTCCAGATGCAGAAGCCCTAGAAAAGTGGCAAAGACATGGATAGAAATGATTGAAACGCGCGCGGGAAAGTCAAAGCTTACTCATACTCAAATAGTATGTTCTAATAAAGAGTGTCAAAAAGAGTTCGAAAGAAAACTTGCGGAGGAGATACGTAGAAAAGAAGAAATGAAGATGAAAAATGAAAGCTACGCAGCCAAAAAAAGAGCTGCTCTTCTAAATCCTGAGGCAGGCGAAAAAAAGATAACACTTAGGTAGTCTTGTTTCAATTAAAAATTTAGTGTGTTTCTACTTCAAATGCAGCTTTTCTATATTTACAATAGTCACAATCCTCTCCTGAATCAGGGATAGTGTCTGAATTCAAGCAAGCTATTGCGTTTTGAATCGTCTGTTCTACCCAACTATCATCCCCCTCGTATGGAATAAGTTTGATACTAAACTCCAACCTACCATCAAAAGATTCTTTGTCACTATCACCATTGCAGTACACAAAATACCCAGTGCTACTGACATCAAATCCGTTTTTTCTAAATAACCACTGGTAAATTTCCATCTGTCTTTTATATCCATCCTGCCACTGTGCATTTAGACTTACCTCTCCACTTTTCGATGTTGCCTTATAATCAACAATAATAATCTTTCCATCTGGCGTTTGCCACACATCATCAACTCCACCTGTAACAATAACTCCCGTGCCCTCTATAGGAACAGTAATTCCACGACGTAATGAGTCTCTCCACTCATCCATACGCGCATCTGCAAAAGGTACCGCATCTACTCCATACTCCTTCATCAAAGGATGAGCGCTTCCCTTTGCACGATGAATATCGAATTCTTTTTTAAGCAATGTATCTACTGCAGAATTGAGACTAAATGGATATCCGGGAGGTTGACCAACACCTAAGCGCCGGTCAAGGTAAAAACATCTGGGACAACTTACAAACAAATCAATTTTTGAACGGCTTAGACGAAACGACTCGTTTGAGTTAGGCTCATAGAGATTTCTTTTTCGGTTCGGGTTGTAATACTGTGACATAAAGTTAATTATAAAGAATTTTTCCTAAAAATACAGTTAGAAAACTAATCCTCTAGAGAGAATACAGTCCCGATATGTCATTTGCCCATTTTCTTCTAAAGAAGCGGTATCGAGCGTATTCCAAAAAATAATGCTTCCATCACTATTTGTATATCTGATACTATCCGTAGAGACTGCACGAGGAAGTGATATTTTGGCTCCGCCATCAAGAGTTAGCTCAACATAACTATCATAAGACCCTACAAAGGTCGCAATTATGCTTTTATTATCAGAACATTTAAATTCCACGCTCGCTTTTTCCACTTGATTATCAGCTGCAGACATATCATTTCTTGGACTATCTCCTTTAACTACCAGATAAGCAGCAATTACCGTAATCATTCCAACGAGCACTATAAATACTCTCCTTTTATTTTGCTTTTTTTTCATGTGGGAAATTATCTGAGAAAACTATATCTCAAGATGCTAATTTGTTGTCTTAAAAAGTGTGTTAAACCAAAAGCATGCAAAGAAGATTTTAATTTATTAAGCCGGTAAAACCTTTTCTGCATTATATATAATAATGTTATAAATTTCCCTTTATGTCAATAGTAATTTCAAATAATATTGGAATGTATTGATACAAAACATACTATTGACAGTAAACCCCGCACCCACGACCTTACGGCTCGCCTCGCTGTAGCTTTGCGAAGCCAAGTCTGACTTGGCGAAGCGGGCCGGGGAATTGGGGTGCGGGGTAAAAAAATTAATATACTAATTGAAGTCGAAAAAAATTCTGTTCATACTACTTGGCTAAAACCCTTCCGCTCGTGATATCATGTATAAATGTTTTTATTCGGATTTCTTAGTACGATGGCACTAACTCTTATCGCGCTATTACTCCTCTATGTTATATATGTTCTTTTGTATTCTATGCTTTTTGGCGCTCCTTTTGCTGCAACCCGGAATGAGAAAATGAAAATAATGATTGGTCTTTTAGAACTTAAAAAGGGTGATAAATTCGTTGATCTGGGATCTGGCGACGGAAGAATAGTGATAGCTGCTGCAAAAAAAGGTGTGGAAGCGCATGGGTACGAGATTAACCCCGTACTAGTATTTATTTCCAAGTATAAAATTAAACACAAAAATCTTTCGGGCAATGCTTTTATTCATTGGAAAAGCTATTGGAATGTAAATTTAAATGAGTACACCGCTATATCTGTTTTTGGGATAAAACACATTATGCCATCCTTGGAGAAAAAATTAATGGCTGAACTTAGAAAAGGAAGGATTGTAAGTAATCATTTTAAATTTCCTAATTGGAAAGTAAGCAAGGAGAAAGAGAATTTATATTTGTATAAAATTTGATTCGTTTTGTGAAAAAAGAAAAGCCTCGAACATTATAGTTTTTTAGAAAAGACAAAGATCTTTATCTATCTATTCTTAAAATACTATGCTCCTTAAACTATACAAAAAATCCTTGAAATAATTTGGCAATTCGATGGACCTATTGTTGGACGATTTTTTGGTATCAAAATTAGCATCCTTTTCGTAATACCCACACTTTTCGCAGTAATATTCTTGGTCTTGCATAATTCACCTCCTTTCATTCTCAAACTATTTAAACAGAATAAAAAAAATGAAGATGTAACAATTATTACCGGAACGGTGTGATATATATTACAGAGAATTAGATTGTAATTTAAAAACTTGCAGATTTAATTAAAGATTCCGGCTATTAGAAATAGCACTGCGTAAATTATAATTATTATAAAAGCAAGGATTCGTATCCAAAAGAAAAATTTCTTGAAGTAGTACACTAAAATATTATACACTAAATATTAACTTCCCATGAAAAGATATTTACTCATACTCTCTCTGATAATAATGCTGGGGACAATTACTTATGGCATACTTTCTTTTACACAGGTTTTAAACCGGACCAGTTCGTTTCCTACGAAGATAAATTTAATCAATGAAAAAAAGGTGCCCGTAGAAAATATTCCCCGTGTGTCTGTTATCGCAGAAGATCTTTCAGTTCCTTGGGCACTTGGTTTTCTACCTTCCTCAACGAGTCAAGGCGGGTCAGATGGAGGACTTTTAGTTACTGAAAGAAGTGGTGTAATAAGGTTAATAGATGGTGAGAACGTGCGTGTAATCGCAAATGTAAGCGTTTACCAAGAGGGAGAAAGCGGTCTCCATGGCATAGCGGTTGATCCTGATTTTAAAAAAAACAACTATATTTATATTTACTACACAACAAGCTCCAATGAAAATAATTCGATGAATCGCGTTGCGAGATATATTTTTTTGGACAATCAGCTTTCTGATGAAAACATAATTTTAGACAACATTCCCGGTGCTAGAGTGCATGACGGCGGTAGAATAAAATTCGGACCGGACAACTATCTTTATATAACAACCGGGGACGCAGCTATTCCATCGAGTGCTCAAGATACCAACTCTCTTGCTGGAAAAATTTTACGTGTTGATAGGGACGGCAAAGCTGCCTCGGGTAATCCTTTTGGGAATGCTATCTATTCATATGGGCACAGAAATCCACAAGGAATTACATGGGATGAAAATGGACAATTATTCGCAACAGAACACGGCAGTAACGCAACAGATGAATTCAATATAATTAAAATTGGAGCAAATTATGGTTGGCCAAATATTACAGGAAGCCAAACAGGAGGAGGAATAACATCACCGATACTACAGAGTGGAAATAACAATACCTGGGCTCCTGCGGGACTTGCTTACGCTAATGGAAAATTCTATTTTGGCGGACTTCGTGGGAATGTTCTTTACGAAGTGGACAAAGTTAACGGAAAATATATCTTAACGGAATATTTTAAGGGTGAATTTGGAAGAATTAGAGAAGTTATAACAGGACCTGATGGAATGCTTTATATAACTACTTCCAATAGGGACGGGCGCGGAATCCCATCTGGGGGTGATGATAAAATTATTCGCGTGAATCCCCTGAGGTTGTAGATTCCAACTCTATGCTGTCATCATTTCCACTAATAAATTCTTTATAGAGCTCAATTGTTGTAATAAGTGTAGTTAGTTTCTTTTCTAACTCTTCATTTTTTTTAGTTAAAGTAACATGAACTCCAAAGCTTCCGATGCCAGCATCTCCCAATAATTCTTTCGTATAATAATCATAGCTAACATAACCCTCTCCTTCTCTTACCCATTTTACCCAAGTTCTATTATTTATCTCCAAACTATCCTCAGAGGCTATATCGTCGGGCTTTATCGCATCATAAGCAACCGCTGAATAAGAAATATAGCTATCAACTGCTTCAGGGATATTTAAAACAATATCCTCAATAATTGCACCCCCGAAAGGTTCTCTTTT
>JBCLLY010000009.1:0-33088 GCA_039738415.1 Candidatus Levyibacteriota bacterium | reverse complement strand
ATCAACACATTTATATATGTCCAAAACTCTAGGTCTAGCCCTAAAAAGCTATAAGTTGTAAGTATTGACAAGCTATGCTATACTTGCTTTAAAGTATGAAGTTACCAAAATTTATCCTACCCTATAGGAGCAAAAAAAAGAGCCCAAAGCACCAAGAATATGCTGATTTTTACCAGAGGAATTTGAATTCTTTTGGAAGAGAACAAATGCAAACACTTATCAAAAAAGGCATCAGCCTTTCATGGTAAAGATCTTTTAAATATAGCCTACCCCCGTCTTATTCACCGAAAGATGAATTAGCGGGAAATTTATTTTGAAGGTAAACTCGGAAGAATTTGCCGGAAAAAAAAGCATCGCTTTCGCTACTCATAAATATAAATCCCAAGTACGAAAAGCAATGCTTTTTTAAAACGCGTTAGTCTTTAGGCAGGGTAAGACTATGCTGTAGCAACAGTAGCAGAGTTGTGCTTATCTTGTCAAGAATAACGCCTGAGGCTATTTTTGCGTTTTATCCTTTCATGAAGGGATTTTTTTAGAATGCAAAAATGGGCCTATCGTTAGCACATGTTCTTGATTTTTGGGCCAGAGGCCCATCAGCCTTTGGCTGAAAAACAGGTGGGGGAGTTTGCAGGTTGAATGAGGTAGAAGAGTTGGGCACCCGCCTGCAATGCTTTGCGCGGGAACGTCCAGAATTTGTAGCTTTGAATGGGGTAAGTGAGTTGGGCAGGCTTACTTACTCCTTTCAAGGAAGCAAGCTCTGGCGGGCAGGGGCTTTTCTACCTCATCGAGTTTACAATGACTTTCCCTGATCCATCTCCTACGCGTCTACAATAGGGAAATTACAGGGGTTTATAGTACGAGCCAACCAAAACCGCTGTACGCTTAAATTACTATCTTCCCAAAAAATATTCTCCTCCTATCATTCATCCGCTTCACCCCCAAAATTTGACAAAATGTACACTTAAATATATATTCTAACTACTATAATTTGCAATAGAAAATTGCAAATTTAGTGTAGAAGAATTAATACCCGACTTCTTAAGTCTATAAAAAGGGTATATATTTAAATGTATATGAATTACATAACGAGTACAGAGTTAAGAACAAAAACATCAGAGGTCATGCGTACCTTACAAAATGGTGGTAGTATTAGGCTTATTCACAAATCTAAAGTGATTGGAGAAATTACACCGACCCCATCTCCTGTAAAACCATTTGACTCTGAAAAATTTCTTCTTGCTCTCAAAGGTCTCAAACCAAAAAAACTTATTCCTAGAAAAGATAGAGACAAAATCTATCGTAAGCATTTGGAAGAAAAATTATCGCAAACGAAGAACTAAAAAAAGTCTATTTTAATTCAGATAGGCAACAGATAGACAAAATTAAATTGAAAAGTGAGCATATTAAAATGTCTCAATAAATTAATATCAAGAAATTGCACAAATGTGATACATTGAAATATGGTAATAAATAAAGTAATAAAGTTTGGTATTTTGGGGCTGGCGCTGTTTATTAATACTTCTATTTTTGCCCAAGAACAATGTCCAAACACCTGTAGAGATAGAATATATTACTTTGACGGGATATATAATGTGCGAACAGCAGCCTGCGATTATACTCGTCAGTCTTGTGAAAACGGATGTAGCGATAGGGGATGTATTAGTAACCCAACTGAAAGTCCCACTTCGATTCCAACGAATGCTCCTGTAAACAGTCCAACACCAACCCCCCTACCGGTTCCAGTACTTAATCTAAATACCATTATACAACCTTTCACAACACCCGTGGCTACATACAATGCCGACTGTCCCAATTATTGCAAAGATAAAACGAGCTACTCTAATGGAAAAATGGGGTCGGATGGAAAGTGTGCATATAGTGTAGTGAAGTGCGAAAGTAATTGCAATATGGCTGGAAAAGCATGTCTTAATAATGCCTGTCTAAATAAATGCACAGGTAATTTTTACTACTATGAAGGTGAGTATGTTGACCAATACCCCCTTGCAAAGGGCTGTGTATATAAAGAACTGCAATGTTCACTGGGTTGCAATACGGGAAAAAAAGAATGCAAGCGATGTACTTCGGACACCGAATGTAAAAATTCCTGTAAATTAGGCGAAATGAGTATCGGAAAATGTTATGACAGCGCACCCGGTGATGGTTGTGTTTTTTCAAAAAACACTTGCGCTACATCCTCTTGCAGTTTGATAAAAAAAAGTTTGTGCGAATTTAAAATCGGCCCGGCTTATTTCACAGACCCCCTGGATGGAAAAGTAAAACCAATTCCAGAAGCTAAAGTTAATCTTTCTTGGTCTGGTTCTCTTAAAAACGGGATAATAGTTGAAAAACAGCTTCCGGACCGGGCAACCGACAGTAACGGAAACATTGATATTTCTCAAAGCGAACTTAACGCATTGTATGCAGATCCGAAGACTAAATTGACAGTGACGGTCAATCTCGAGGATTTTAAGGGGAGATTCAAAATTATCGATGTCTCTAAAAACAGTACCGTCCCCTCTCTTGCCAAAACTTTTTATGTAAATAATCCGGAAACCTATGTAAATCCACTCGATTTCAATTTTAACTCCACAACAAATAATAACAGAAACGCCAAAATTTATTATCACAATTGGGAAGCAATGCGTTTTGCGGAAGATGTGTTGAAAACACCGATAAATTATTTTATTCCGGAGCCGGTTAAATTTAACAACAGTACTTGTGCCGCCTGTCATAATTCTTCTATCGATCCTAAATCCCCATCTGATAAGGGTATTTCATACAACATAGCTCAAAGCAGTTTAATAAATCAAAATTCGGCCGAAAATTTGGAGTGGCATGAATTTTGCCACCATATCATGGCCGACGAATTCAATTATATTCCCTGGGAGAAAGGCAATATTAATCATAAAGGATTTACCAATCCCACTTCGGGTGATGCCTGGCTGGAAGGTTGGGCAGAATTTTGCGGCCTGATGGTTAAAAATGCCAATAATTATAACTATAATGGTCCTGGGGTTTATTCCACCTTTGGTAATATGGAAACAAATTTTACGGTTTTTTCCAATGAGGAATTTGCCGTGGCTTCTCTTCTTTGGGACCTTTTTGATCCGGCCACTGTTGCCGGAGGTGAGGGGGATGGAATTCAATTAACGGTTCAGCAAATCTGGAATATATTAAGAGCGAAATATACTTTTCCGGGCGAAAAGACTCCCAGCAATATAAAAAATATGGCGGATATTTATTGGGCTTTAAATCAAAGTAATCTGCCGGGATTAAAAGATGACATTGACGGTGACGGGATTAACAACTTGGATGCGTTGTTTATTGTCCGTGGCGACTTCGCCGACAATAATAATAATTCTAAGTGGGATAAAGGAGAAATTATCGGGAAGACGGTTTCTGCAGCAACAGGAGCACTACGGCCAAACCATCCCAGAAAACCGGGAGCTTATCTTAGACTGAATGTGACCGGTCCGGATGGGAATGTTATTCGGGATGGAAAAGCAAAAGTAAAAGTTGTTTTTAATAATAATAGCTGCGGCTTACATGAAAATTGTGATTACGAATATGATGTTCTTATTGAAGAAGGACTAATTCATTTTGAACCGCCACCAGCCAATTTTGATACCACAGTTAATGTGGATTTAGTTACTAACGGAAAGACAATCAAAATCGCCACTCTTAAATCTCAGGAATACTGGAAAAAGTATGATGAAAAAAAAGAATTTGTGTATTCATACAATCTTAAGGTTATGAATAATATAAAAGATTTGACAGGCTTAATCACCCTTAGCGAGGCAATAAGAAAAGCAGAAGCGTTGGGAATTGAAGCAACTTCATCAGTATTATTGAATATTAATAATAAGCCAGTATATAGAATAATTGGAATTAAACAGACAAAGCTACTTGCACTATATAAAGTGCATATGGATATGTTGGTCGATGTCGATGCTCGTACTGGCAAGGTAATAGAAATGAGGAAACCATGGTGGAGTATTTTTACCCTCAGATAATACACAGTTCCCTCTACAGTGAAGGCTGATTCATATGCTACTTCACCTGCACAAACACGTTCTTATTGCCTCAGCTTGGGGGAGTTTGCAGGTTGAATGAGGTAGAAGAGTTGGGCACCCGCCTGCAATGCTTTGCGCGGGAACGTCCAGAATTTGTAGCTTTGAATGGGGTAAGTGAGTTGGGCAGGCTTACTTACTCCTTTCAAGGAAGCAAGCTCTGGCGGGCAGGGGCTTTTCTACCTCATTGAATTTACAAATTGGTGTTGGGCACCGTGCCCGCAATCGCTACGCGATAGCGTTGCAGGCGGGGGCTTACTTACTCCATTCAAGTAGGCAAGACTCAGGGCAGGCCTCGCCCCCAACACGCAAGACGAAGTCGTTGCGAACAGGCACAAAAAAACTCGAACTAAGTCGAGTTTGACTAAACACTAATCCCTAGTCCCGTAGCAACCAACCCCTAGAACCTATTCCAAATATAAATTTTTCTGCGGTTTTGGTTATTTAAAAGAGATGCGTAGCTTGACATTAAGTGCACTTGCTATTCTTTTTAAAAGAAAAACTGACGGATTTGCGCTCATTGACTCAATTCTGGAAATAGCGGCTTGGGAAGTACCAACCTTTTTTGCAAGCGTGCGCTGGGACATTTTTCTTTTCATCCTTGCCTCAATAAGCCTACATCCCAACTGGAATTCTACTTCAGTATCCTCCCATGCTTTTCTGAATTCAGGATTCTTTAGGCTTTCTTTTAAATGGTCTTTAAAGGTATAAATTTTGTTTTTCATATCAAAATGATACTATATATGATATCATCTGTCAATAAAGTTTTTAAGCCTTTTCATAGCCGTAGAAATTTCCTTTTTCTCAGTCTTTTGAGTTTTCTTAACAAATCCATGAAGCAATAATACATTTTCTTTCTCGATTGATATGTAGAATATCCGGATATTGTCTTTCCCCAAGACTCTTATTTCCCAAAGCGGAAAACCCAATAATTTTTTCACATGAGGAAGTACGGATTGTAAACCATAAATCTCTATATATTGAAGAATTCTAAATACCTTAGCCTATTGTTTTTTCTGTAAGGACTCAATGAACTCATAAACGGGGTTCCCATCAGTTTTATCAGTGTAATAAATTACCTTTCCCATTATTTAATATTACTAAATTAGTCTATTAAAGTTATTATTCCCCTGCCTGCATCGCGTTGCAGGCAGGCACAAAAAAACCAGGCTTTTGCCTAGTTCAACAAATTTCTCCTACTCCTACTCCTACTCCTACTCCTACTCCTACTCCTACTCCTACTCCTACTCCTAGCTTACCACTCTCCCGAAGAAAATTTTACCCTGCTCGGTTTGTATTACCCGTGTTATTAGAACTCTTACCGTTTTTTCCAACAAATTCTCCCCCTCTTCAACCACTATCATCGTCCCATCGGGCAAATACCCAACACCTTGTTTATCTCCCTTACCACGCTGCACCACTTTTACAAAAAATGTCTCGCCCGGAAGCGCGATAGTCTTTACCACGTTTGCTATTTCATAAATATTTAGGGTCGTAACGCCATTTAACTGGCTCTTTTTTGAGAGATTAAAGTCACAAGTAAGTAATTTACCGTTATATTTCTTTGAGTACCAAATAAGCCTTTCATCAACGCTCTTTTTTAGATCTGAATCATCTATTACGTGCATGCTCACTTTCTTATCAAGTCTAATTTTCTCGAGCATCGCCATGCCTTGCCTACCACGCTCTTTTTTACTCTCATCCTTTGAGTCGGCGATATTTTTTAGCTCCTCCAAAACCCCATTTATAATAGCAACACTTCCCGAAAATACGCCCAACTCAATCAGACCAAAAATCCGCCCGTCAATTATTGCCGACGTATCCAGAAATATAGGGTGGTCAAGCTTTACTTCTTCCCGCCTGTCACGACGGGTAATTTGAGCTGCTACCTCCGTTGCAATTTGAGTAATAACTCTCTGAGGAAGCATTATTCCCTGAAAAAAATGATCCCTACGGCTCGAAAAGGTTTCCTTCGGTTCTTTTTTAACTTCCTTTTTAACGGGCTGTTTTTTAACAGTTTTATTAATTTTATTTTCCCTTTTTCCTAACATAATTATATATTTTTAACTAATTCATCGACGTTTGAAATGTTTTTTACGCTAAAAACATTTTTAAATCCAAATTTTTCTGCTTCTTTAAGTCGTCTTTCTAACTGTATCACAGACTTTACCTCTCCGAGTAGTCCCACTTCTCCAACCGCGACTGCTTTTCTAATCGGTTTGTTTTTAATACTAGAGCTGATACTTGCCAGAACAGCCAAGTCTGAGGCAGTCTCGGCAATTTTAAGTCCTCCTACAACATTTACAAATATGTCGTAATCGTAGGTATTTAGCCTACCATGTTTTTGCAAAACTGCAAGAAGCATTTCCAATCTTTTCTCTGAAATTCCAGTCGCTACGCGCCTGGGAAATGATAAATTGCTCTTTATCGCCAAAGCCTGAATTTCAACTAAAATCGGCCTGCTCCCTTCCAGAATGACAGTAATACAAGACCCGGAGGCGGCTTTTTTTGTGTCTATAAAAAAGTTTTCAACCTCGGTAATTTCCGCAAGTCCTTTTTCATCCATCACAAAAATTCCTACCTCCGAGGTGTCGCCATAGCGGTTTTTGAATGAGCGGATTATTCTGGTACCGGTTAAAGCTTCTCCTTCCAGATACAAAACAACGTCAACCATATGCGACAAGAGCTGCGGACCGGCTACAATTCCCTCTTTCGTAACGTGTCCTACGAGAAATACCGGGATGTTATTTTTCTTCGCATAACGCGCTACTTTCATTCCTAAGTATCTAATTTGAGGAAGTGAACCCGGAAAGCCCGCAATCTCCTCGGAACCTATTGTCTGAACAGAATCAAGAATTATTAGGTCAATATTGTTTCGTGAAACCAAATCGAAAACTTGATCAATATCTGTACTTGATACTATCTTAATAGAGCTTTGTTGTATTACTTTATCGCTTGCAATTCTTTGCGCTCTGTGTGAAATTTGCGACTCAGACTCCTCTCCCGAAACATATAGCACATTTTTCTTATTCTTCGAAAGGTTGATTGCGAGTTGAAGCATTAATGTCGATTTTCCTATTCCCGGATCACCTGAAATCAAAATCACAGAACCCGGAACTATCCCACTTGATCCTGAGCCTGTTTGTCCTGAGGAATTCGGACGGACCGATGGGCCACCCAAAACCCTATCGAATTCGCCTATATTTGTTGAAATTCTCTGAAGCGGATCTGTTGAAATGGTACCTAGATTTTGTAACTCAATCTTTTCCCTAATACCACTTCCGCTTTTCCTTTTTATCTTTGAATCAATTTTAAATTCCTGAAAAGTATTCCATTCACCGCACTCCGGACATTTCCCATTCCACCTTACAGACTCATTTCCGCAACTGTTGCAAACATAAACTGTAGATAACTTCACCATAATTACTTTACAATTATAACACTAGGTGATGGAAGGTAGAAAATAGAAAGTAGATTAAGATACTAGATGGTAGAAAATAGAAATTGGAACTGATAGCATTTAATAATGATCAAAACATTTAGAGATCTTAATGTTTATAAAGATTCTTATAAGCTTATGATTGAGCTTCACAGTCAAATTCCAAATCTGCCAGTATTTGAACGACACGAACTTGCTTCACAAATGAGAAGAGCTTCAAAATCAATCCCATCAAATATTGCCGAAGGATGGGCTAAGAGAACATTTCAGAAAGAATTCAAAAAACATTTAGGTATTGCGCTTGGCTCTGCAAACGAAATGGAGGTACATATTGAAATTGCTCGAGACTTGAATTATTTACCTTCCAAATTTTGCAACAATCTATTGGAAAGATATGCTAATTTAGGAGGAATGATTAGCAACCTGAGAAAAAATTGGAAAACTTACTAGTCGACCTTGTATAATCTATCCTCAATTTTCTACTTTCTGCCATCAAATTTTACCTATATCCTATAAATTTAGTCTTTAGAACAGGAGAAAGAAGAATTCTTTTTGATCTATCATCATATCCCACAACTTCACCCTCAACTTCACTTCCTGTTTCAAATATCATACCTGAAGGAACCTTTGTCGACTGAATAAACCCTTTAGCGTCACCCAAATCTACTTCAACGCCGCGGGTACTGCTTCTTAAAACTTTACCCTTGACATTCATTTCTATCTTGTATTTTTCCTTTATAACCACAAATTCATCAGCAGCCAAAGCCTTTAGGCTTAGATTTACTCTATTATTTGAAGAATCGATTTCGATAACATTAACATCCATCGTCTCGCCTGTTTTAAATTTATCCATTAGCCCTTCTACTCTTTCGCTTGAAACTTCAGAAATATGGATAAATCCCTCAATCAAATTCTTGTCCTTCTCAAATTCGACATAGATTCCGTATGGAACAACTGTAGTAACAGTTGCTCTAATTCTTTCGTTTGGCTTAATAATATTTTTAAGTATTTGTGCGTCGGTCAAATATTTGGTCGCCTTCTGTGAGAAAATAACCCTCTTTTTCTCTTTATCAAATTCAATCATTTTAACGTTTACTTTATCGTTTTGATTAAAATTATCTTTTATTACCTGAGAATTTGGCAGAAAACCACGCGTCCCGTCATTTGTCGCTACAAAATACCCTCCACGCGTTACATCCAAAATAGTTACTTCAAAAGATTTTTGTCCTTTAAATAAGTCTTCAAGTTTTCCATAAACCTTCTCGTCAAGCATACGGCGCAAAGACACAACGGGAAAACCCTCTTCCGCTTCAGGCGAAATAACGCTTGCGGTAACCTCATCGCCCAGATTTATTATAGACAAAAGATTTTCTAATTTTTGTTTATCGTACTCGATAACTAAAGCGTATGATTTATAGCCGATATCCAGAAGAATTTCCTGAGGCGTTAATTTTATAACTTTTCCCTTTACCTTATCGCCTTTTTTAAGTGGTTTTACAAAATCACCGTGCTTTTTCATAAGCTCGGCCATCGTAGTAGCGTTCTTCTGAGATCCTGAGCTGGTCGAATGGATTGTAGTTGCACCTTTTAAAGATCCTGAGGGTGTCGGATGAATCGTCGCTGCGTGTTTTGGACTTGATGAAATTGCAGATAGAGTATTTCCAGAGTTATCTGAACCTGTTTTAAACGGTTTTGACTTTTGACTCCGATTTAATCGGAGTTGATTTTTGCCCGCTTCGACGCTAGGCGAGAGTTTTGAATTGTCTATCATGCATATATTCCTCCTTTTTCTAAAAGCTCTTTCTTTTTTTATAAAAAAGATGCTCGGTATTTTTGAATCCGCCGAACAAGCGCTCCCCGATTCAATCGGGGAAAGCTTACGCGGATCTAACTTAAGTATTTTACCACAACCCTCGCTTTTTTCCAAAACTAAATAAAAATCCTAAAGAAAAAGACGTAGACTGCTCCTATTACAATTATCTGCGTTAGAATTCCCCACGGGAGCGCAAGTTTTTGGTTTAATTTACTTTGCAGTCTGTTGTTCCAATTCCACAATGGGCTTTTCTTTTTGAAAACAAACCGCGTTAGCATCGTTACGATATCAGGAAGCAAAGAAAAACCTACAACTAGATACAAATAGAAATAATTAGTCAGACCAAAAATATAATAATAGATAAGAAATGAAACTACTAACGAAATACTTGCATCAATAATTGCCTCTGTCAGAAATCTTTTCTCACTTTTTTGCCTTCTGTTAGTTCCACTATCCCAATGAGGAACAATGTCCAGAAGATAATGTGAAACAACTGCCAACGGCACCGCTACAACAGGGTCTATGAACCGTACCGCTATAAATGTGCCTATTACCGCGTGAGAAGTTGCCGTCATATTAATATTAAATATAAAAAATAAAAGAAAAAAAACATCTAAAAAATTAGATTCTTTTTTTCTTACCTCTTAATGTTAACAAACTGGAACCGAAAATGTTGGAAATTTCCTCAAGCTCCCTAGTTTTTATCAAAAAAAGAACTAGAGATCGTTAAATCCGTCGCTTAGGCAGGCTTTTCTTGATATGTTTTATTTAAACACAGAACCCGGGCAAGAGCATGGAAATGGAATTATTGTAAATTATCATATGCCCTGATATACTCCATTGCAATTATAATGCTATGGCAACCGAGCAGCTTTCACATTCTGGGCTTCCTGGGGAACTTGCAATCTTGCTTAAAAAAGAAACTCCAGAATCAAAAAATCCTGACCGTATGTTACTGGAAAATATGGGAGAGATAGATATTTCTATCCCAAATATTCAACCTTCTGATTACGCAGGCGAAACCGATCTTTTTGAACCGGACCTTTCGCCGGAAGACACTACTGCTGATATTAAAGCAAGCGTTGCACAGGTTGATTGTCTAACACCGGATGGACGAAAAATGAATTTGCGCCGACAGGAAGTTTTAATTTATTCATCAATTCTCGCTGGAAAATCTGAAGAGGAAATAATAAGGGATGAATTTCATGGAAAGCAACATCTGTATTACAGCAATTTTTCAAGTCTTACATACGAATTGGGAATTAAAGGATTTAGTCTTTCTCCGACTAACCGACCAGCAAACGGACAATTTTATGGTCTTGAAAGTAAAAAACCCACATATAAAACAGTGACAGAAACAATTGCTGAGATAAGAATTGACGATTACATCAGTCTTTCAGATAAAGATATTGAAATAATTGCCGGCTTTTGGGAAATAGATACAGATATTATTCCAGTTGATTTTTCCATTTTTAATTATATTTTGGAAAAAACATTTAATAACGCAACCCGCGCAATTGCTTTAGAGGATCTATTTGATATAGTTGACCCGGAAAATCAAGTTGGTGATGCATCAAAAATTGATTATATAAGACAAAGGGTAGACAGGCTCAATTCTTTTCTTAAAAAACACGGCGTTGAGATAACGCACCCCAGGATTGCAGATTCTAAAGGCGAATTTCTTGACGAAAATCAAATTTTCATTAATTTTCCACAAATGGCATCAGAGAAAACAATTAGAGAAGAATTACTTGAGAATGTTACCGGAGATTTTACACCAATAAAGAAAGTTAACTTTTCTTTAGAGAAAACAGTTTCTAGCTCAAAACAACTTGTTCGAACACAACTGGTTAGGCAGGACGGTAAAAAAACATTGCCTATTCTTTTTACTACAAAAGTTGTAGAAGATAAAAAACAGGACGGCACACCCCTATTAAATGAGAAAGAGAAGCCTTATATTTTTGTATACCATGCTCTACCCCAATTTCGCATTTTAGAACTTCTTTTTCAACAGGGAAATGTTCCTGCAACTTTTATACATTCGATGCTTAAAAGCAATTCTGGAGAAGGAAGTGACACAAGAAAAGAACTTCAAACTTATATCAAAGAAGTTGACGAAAAATTAAGAAGATGGGGAATGTGTATAGAGGTCCAGTGGGTTCAAATTGGCGGCAAGGCAAATCACGAGACTCTTACTCTGGCAAAATTTATTCCTGACAAATACACCCCTCTGGTCATTAGCAACGCTATTGTTGACCTTAAAGCCGAAGAAGAAGCTTTACCGAACCGTCAAAGACGAAGACAACCATCATACGGCAAGATCCATTTATAAGAGTTTTGCTTTATTTTTTTTAACTTGGTATACTTCAAAATTAATTAACCTATAACACCTACGAGGTGGTAACTTTCCAGCCATCACAACCGATTTATCAGTGGTTCAATTAGGGATTGATAGAGATTAGTTAGGGAAGCACCGTTCCGGATTTTTTGATATCATACGTATACGATAAGTTATGGAAATTTTAATCGGTCTTATTGTTCTTATATTTTCTGCAATACTGCATGAAGTAATGCACGGAGTTGCTGCGGAAAAATTAGGCGACTCCACAGCGCGTCTCGCGGGCAGGATTACTCTTAATCCTCTTCCTCATATAGACCCTATTATGACAATTCTTCTACCCACTATACTTCTTTTAAGCGGTTCTCCTATAATTTTTGGGGCCGCAAAGCCGGTACCTGTTAATCCTTTGTTTCTAAAAGATGGCAGGAAAGATATGGCACTGGTCGCACTCGCTGGCCCTGCAACTAATCTAGTTCTTGCACTACTGGGTGCACTTCTTTTGAAAAGTATTGGAGGTACAAATGAACTTCTAACGATAGTTTTACAGTATGTGATTATTTACAATGTAGTTTTGGGGCTACTTAACCTAATTCCTATCCCACCTCTGGACGGCTCAAAATTCTTCACGATAGTTTTACCTGCAGAAGCCGCCATGAAATATCAATCTCTTGCGCCATTTGGTCTTTTTATGCTCTTGAGCCTTTTGTTTTTTACACCTGTCGGAGACTGGTTCAACGCGCTCATTGTGCAAAGCATGAGGCTTCTCGGCGCACTCTAAGTAGTATTAAGTATCAGGTATTCAGTATTAAGTATTAAGTATTCAGTATTCAGTCATAAGTTCTCATCCATCTATCATCTATCATCTACCATCTACCATCTACCATTTACAAGTCTCTATTCCCTATTAACTTCGCCGTTGAACCGCAGTATATGAAAAAGCTTAATATGAGCGTTAAAAAAGTTTGAAACTTTTAGCGAATAGGAAACTTTTGAATACACGAGGACGCACAGGCGAGAGCTTTTGCTACTTTTTGCGGCAAAAAGTAGAGGGAGTAAAACTTATATCTTTTGTTACTTTTCTGAACACAAAAGTAAAGGAGAAAATAAAACAAGATTTTTGTTAACTTTTTTAGAAATTACCCACCCGCAAACGCCTAAGCGTAAGTGCTGGCAGGCGGGGCGGGCAAAATTTCAATTCAAAGTTAAAAATTGCAATTCAAAGTCAAGAATTAACTAATTGTTAATTATAAACTGCAACTTTTAATTTTTAACTTTAAACTTTTAACTTTTAACTTTTATTGTGCTTACTCACAAATTCCTCATAACCATTTTCTACCAAGAGCTTAATTTTCTCAATTGCCTTGTCAGCTACTTCCTCCAACTTTTCTATTTGCTCTGGGGCAAATTTCTCAAGCACAAATACTTCTGAGGGCATATCTTTTTCACTCTCTCCTATCCCCAATCTAACCCGTATAAAATCCTGACTTTTAACTTTTTCAATAATAGATTTTATCCCTTTGTGTCCTGCCGGGCCTATACCTTTTTTCACTTGAATAGTCCCAAATGGTAAATCCAGCTCGTCATGAATAACTATCAAATCCGAAATGTCTAATTTGAACCATCGTAAAAGCTCTACTACAACCTCTCCTGACAAATTCATGTAGGATTGTGGAAGCGCTAGTATTATTTCCTCGTTTCCCAACTTCAAACGAGAAACTAAAGCATTTCCCCTAGCCTCATTTCCCCATTCGCCATTTTCCTGTTCCAGTAGTTTTTCAAGGATTTTAAAACCCACATTATGCCTGGTATTTTCATACTTATTTCCCGGATTCCCGAGCCCCACTAAAAGCTTCATATTAATTGCGAATCCTCCTAAAATCTTTATTCATAATTCATAATTATACGTCCTGCCCGCCCTGACTGCCTATTATTTTTTTTTCTACTATCAAACCGTTTTCATCAAACTCATATAAATATATTTCTCCGGTTGCTATATTGAGCTTTGAAACCTCATCATCCGGAATGTTGTCCAAATGCTTTACCAAAGCGCGCAAAGAATTGCCGTGAGCGGAAACAATTACGTTATTACCCTCTTTCAGAACTGGTAAAATATTTTGTTCAAAATATGGAACTGCTCTCTCGTATACTTGCTTAAGTGATTCACCTTGGGCAATATCCGTATCCCATTCGCGTCTTATTTTTAAAAATTTTTCCTCTCCGAGTTCCTTTTCCACTTCAAATTTATTTTTTCCTGTATAAATGCCATAGTCGCGCTCATCAAGTGCCTTATCGTAAGTTGTAGGGATTTGATAGCCAAAAACTTTTAAAATCTCATCCAAAGTTTGCTTCGCGCGTATAAGAGAGGAAACATAAGCAACGTCAAAGTGTATATCTTTTAAAGCCTCTCCTGCTTGTCTTGCCTGTTCAATTCCTTCAGGTGCCAAAGAAATGTCAGTAAGACCAGTCCAAAGTCCTGTTTTATTCCATTCTGACAAACCATGACGAATAAGCGCTAGATAAGCCATGGGGATATTATACTAGAAGCTAGATACTAGAAGCTAGATACTAGAAGCTAGTAACTAGAATTTCTTATTTGCAAGTACATTTAACATCTTTGACACTTCAGTTAATAATTCTTCTGCTCGTAAAGAGTCTGCCTTGCTCAAATTAAATAATTCTTTAGAAATTATTAACTGCGTCTCTACTTCTAGCGCTGAGCCAAAGGCGATAGAAAAGAACCGTGTTCTTTCCTTAAGTGACTTCCTACCATGTCCTTCTGCTATGTTTGAAGGTATAGAGACAACAGCTCTTCTGATTTGCGCTGTCAACCCGAAACGTTCTGAGGTTGGAAGGGCTTGAGTAAGCTTATATATTTCTTTTACGAGAAGAATGGATTTTTTCCATACTATTAAATCTTTATATGACATTTTCGTTTTCTAGTATCTAGCTTCTAGCTTCTAACCTGACGCTTCGCGTCAGGGACGGACTTCTCTCCACTTCGTGTAGGAGACTTTATAAAAGTCTGTAAGCTTTGTGAGAAAATCAGGACGGCTGCTTACATATAATGAAGGATATAAGTCATCATTTGTGCAAAGCGAGCGATTGTTTTGTATTGTTCCCGTTCCGTCTGACGCAAAAGGCTTCAGCGCATTGGCAACCAGTGCTCCTCCTACATTCAGTCTTCTGTCAGGTTCTCCTCCTGTACATCCGGTTCCCTCAAGTATTATGCTCCCTTCAGCGCTGTAATATCCTTCCAAATTTGACGCAGTAGTATTAAAGCCTGGACTCGCGTGCCCAACGTTTTCTGAAATTGTGATATTTCCGCTTGCCGCAAGTATAAATAACTTTCCCTCAGGAATTTTTATTTCAGAGTTAATTGTCACATTTCCATTAACCAGCACCAACGCTCTATCCGGAATTTGAGAATAGGAGTCAATAGTCAGAACACCAGTATATTCATATATCCCGCTACCAGTAATCTCAGCACTATCTAGCGTGCCCGCCTGAAGAGCAGTTATTGGTATTCCCTCCTGTCTGGCGCGGGATTTATAGAATGAATAAGTAACAGTCCCATTTCTATTTTGAGTCAAAGAGTTGTAGTCATAACCCTTATTTATCGCCCAACCCTTACCGGACACACTGCCTCCTGCCGAAACCACAGAATTGTATCGTGTCGAGTAAAATACACCCGGATAATTAGGATCTGTTGAACCAAATAGTCCGGCAGGTATTGGATTTACTATGCCGCGCATCTTGATATCCCCACTCTCAGTTTGATACCAAGGCTCAAAGTTGGTGATACAAAATCTTGCCGTCTTAGTATCATTGTTAATTTCTGCAGTCTGGGAATTTGTGGCAGGCTCATACATTTGAAAACCGGATGGGACCTGCATTGAAACTGTATATGTATCATTGGGAAGACAAGTAAAAGTGTATTGACCATTCGTTGCCGTACCTGAGGAGAAAACGATTCCCCCTCTTACCGCCTCTACAGCTACATCTGTTGCTGTATAAAAAGGCGCTCCCGCATCACAAGGAGCCCCGTTTGTTATGTCTTTTATCTCAACATTTATTCTTCCGGAGGAAGGAATAGTAATAGAAGGAGGAGTCGTCGCGTAGGTTGTCTCTCCACCGGTTCCCCTTACGAGCACATTTGGACGGCAGACAACAGGGTCGGGGGTGTCATTGCATATCGGTGCTGTCCATGTTCCCGTCCAAGACGTACTGGTTGATGAATCTTGTACAACTGTAGCAGTCGTGCATACCGGACTGTCTCCCGGTGTGTAAGGAGAAGGTACATAGGGGGGAGCTGGAGGAGGACCTACGCCACCGCATCCTGAAATGCTAAGGCTTGATGTTCCCCCGGATTGAACCGTAGCGGGAATTGAACTTAGACCGCTGGTACAGGTTGGGGGGGGGGGAGATTCGCTTGGAATATTGGGATCCCAAGTACCGGGAGGGTCTTGGCACTCAGGATCTCCTCCGTCAATTACTCCGTCACCGTCATTGTCTATATTGTCACCGCACTCTGGGTCCCTGGGTAGCTCTGAGTCCTTGGGTGGGTTGTAAGAGCCGGGATTGGCGGGATTTCCGTCGGTATGACAGCCTGAGTCGGCATTGTCAGTGGCTCCGTCACTATCATTGTCTACTCCGTCCTCACATTGTCTGACTATATCTATTCCAAAGTCTATACCGTTTGCATCAGGTCCTACGCTAACGCCTCTTGGGTTAGTAGAAGTTGACGCCCAGCCTATTGGAGAATTAAGAGTTATGGTGTAAGCACCTGAGGAAAGGCTGGTAAATGAATATGTGCCTGTGGCAGAGCTTGTTAGGGTTGACCCCGATGATGGGCCGGCTCTGAGAACGGTTGCCTGACCCGCGTATCCCGTTACACTGCTTGTATAGCTTACCTCTGTTCCATCTCTTGCGCCATTCCTGTTAGTATCTACCCATGCTGTTCCCGAAATTGAAAAGGTTGGGATGGGGGTGGGGGTAGGAGCAACACATGTGTTTACGCTGCAGGAATTTGGGGCTGTGCAGCCCGTGCAGGTTAACCACGTGCAATTATCCCAAAGAGTCCCACACGTCTGTCCTGCTGCGGCACAGCTGGTGGTGGGAGTACATCCGGGCGTTAGTGTGGGGGTAGGAGTTGGCGTTGATGTAGGGGCCACTGCACAAGACGCCCCGGTATTTTTGATGAAATAACCCCAAGAATCAGCAGTACAACCGGCTGTATTACAGGCCCAAATGTTCCAATAAATGTCAATATTTGGGCTAAATCCGCTAATTCCTATGGGTGAGCTTCCCGTTCCTTGTACTGTATTGCTATAAACTCCAACGCCATATCTTAATTGATGCGATGTGGCACCAGATCCGGGATTAAAATAAAAGTCAATTTGTCTTGAAGTACCATTACACCATGGGTCTGCGGCGGTTGCAGTTGGTTCTCCGGGCGGGGGAGGGATATTGCAGACAAAATCATCAGAACCTAGAAACACCCAGGCATCACCCGCCGCGTCATAAAATGGATTGCCAGGATACAGCAAAGGGTCCCAACAATCCCGATCACCGGGAGCCGGATCATAAGGCTTAACCGGCTCCCACTGGATAACATAACTGGAGTGGGGATTACCCGCAAAGTTATCCACACCGTTTACATAGACAGTTCCGTTCGCCGGAAATGGGGTTGAGGCCCACCAACCATCACTTCCTTGCAAATAGTGAAAATCATCCCAAATTTTGTAATAAAATGTACCGTTTGAGTTTCCAAAATTAGTAAAATTCCCACCAATGACAGTGTAGGCTTCTGCATTATTTGCAAAACAAATTGCCAAAAGTGAAAAAAAACCGAGAAATATAAGACTTTTAATAGATTTATGTAGATAGTTCATTTATCTAGTGAATAAAAACCCCTTTTATAGCCCTCATCATATCTCTCTTGATCCAACTTTTTTAACTCATTTGTTATAATTTCACTTAGACTCTTTATTTTTTCATTCTTTCCCCTTTTCCACTCATCTTGCAATATCTCGAAATTTACTCGAAGAGCGCTGTATACTCCTACATTATTACCTTCACCCATCGACAGAGACGCATTTTCTAAATTATGAAGCAATGCTTCTTTTACAAATTCCTCTGTTTCGAGTCCTATAATTCCTTTTTTTATTTCAGTTAGTGAATCCGAATATACAAATTTTGCACCACAAGCCTCCTCCCTACACGGTACTTCAAGTCTCTGGGAAGTTACAAGATCAGAAAAATTTTTAGACATATACAAATTCATATTTGTAAGAAGTTGTCTTTTTTCAGGAGTAGGGGCACTATCGTAATCGACTGAAACCACAAGAAATGCTGTTGATAACGCTTTGCCTTTATCTTCCTTTGATTGTGCCGAAAATGCTTTTTTTATTGATTCACCGTACTTAATTTTTGCGGTTTCACTAGAGAAGATAACTTGAGAATCATTGAATGGGGAGTTTATTTTTTTTACTTCCAATAATTTTAATATCACAATTACTAAAATAATTAAAACAACAAGCGAAAGACTCAACAAAACCAAACGTCTAGTAATAAAATTCGTAAATGAGAACACTATAAACTATAGCTTAGATTCTTTTACTGAAAAGGTCAAGAGTAGATACAATTACAAAACGTTATTTGACCGGAGGATTCAAGAATTTATTTTTACAGTCCTGGGGAATAGAATAATAGGCTGTTCTCACAGAAGATCCTTTTTCAAAAAAACCTATATCTTCTCCCATTTTAACGAAGTTTACACCAAATGCCTTGATTGATTTAACTGCATCAGCAACGGATTCATTATCAGAATATTTACATGCTAATTGAATAAGCGCTCTTCCTGCAGTGCCATATGCATTGTGGGTTTGCGAAACTGTCCTAGGATCTGTGCTATTAACGGTTATTTCTCCAAGTGCAATATCTCCCAATATTTGACCTACAATATCCTTGTCAGTCAAATTATTTATTGCCAATTTTACTTTTTCAGAAATTTCAGCGGATGTTAATATCTTCTCAGGTATTGGTGTGGGAGTAGCCTCTGGTGTCTTGGTAGTAATTACGGTAGGAGTATTTTCTACCAATATTATAGTCTGACCGGCTTGTACAGTAGGTTCAAAAGTGGGGGTTGAAATATGTGTTTCACTATCTCCTCCTCCGCAAGAAGCCAATGCAGCACTTGCTACAAGTCCACCCATCATTACTAATTTGGTTTGGAGACGTCCAGGATTTCTGACAGGAGAAATATCCACAAATTGTGGTTGATCCGTTGCAAGCACAACTGTGTCAACTAATTCTTGCTCAGCTGGTGCAATAAATTCTGCCTCGACTGGTCTATTAAATTCCACATATTATGACTACTATAAGATTATAGAAGTTATTATAAGCCATTTTTTTTGTTTGTCAACATCTGAATGGCAAAGGACTAATTGACGACTTCATTACTTAAATACTCGTTGTCTACTTTCAAATACACACCGTAATCCTTTTTGTCTTTTCCAACCAATGTGCAACTCTTAATTTCCTCTTTTGCTTTGAGGGGTGCATCAACTGGCCGCTTTTGAAGCTGAATGAGCACATTGCCTTTCTCTTGCCCTACTTTAAATGTTGATTTGTTCACATTGGCAAGATGCTGATTTGCCCCAAATGGTGCTTTCAAATTGCTCTCAAGCTTGGTGTCCTCAAGAAATAAATATGATGCTGTATAGCAGTTGTTATTGTATACGAATGTTTGGGAATAACCATGCAATTTATTAGAGTTATAAGGAATTGATTGCTGTACATAGAAAGAAATCGTGTTTACAAAACTATCTAGTGGCAGGTCGTAAAGAAGAGACGGATTTCCTTCAAACACGACAGGTTTCCCGGAATTACAAAATTCATTTGGTACCGGACAATTAAATATTTTGGTATTTCCGGCTTCAAAAACTTTTTCTTTATTCCCATCCTCTTTGCGGAGTTGAGACGACACGGTACTTTGTTTTACCGGGAGCCAGCCGAAGAGGCCGGGGGCGATTTTGCTGAGTGGGAAAATGCCGGAGTAATTTAGTGCAACTAAAATTCCCACTCCAACTATTAACAAAACGACCCCCTCTATCGCAAGTACTTTTAGACCGAGCGCTTTGCTCTCCTTTTCCTCTATGTTATAGCCTTGAATATTTTTATCTTCCCCATCCATACTTTTATACTAGACAGCCTACTCCCCTTTGTCAATAATTGCAAAACCTACACCCCTTGTTACCCTTAGAGTCCCTTTAGGGGTTCAACCCCTAATCTACACAATCTAGGCCTCGCTGTTATTTTTCACCCCTTTTTTCTATGGTATACTTTTAGGGATAGCAAGCTGGAGAAGTTTATTGACATCTATTATAGCTTATGGTAACATATAGACATGTTTAGTCAAGCAAATATAGCTAAAGTATATACTCCCGAGCAAGTAGCAGAAATGCTTCAGCTGAGTAAAAATACCGTTTATGATTTGATTTCACGCGGCGAAATAATAGCCAAAAAATTAGGGAAGGTGTACCGGATTCCGGCTTCATCTCTTTCCTTTATGTTTACCGGTGTTGACGCTGATTTGTACGCAGCTGAAAAAGTAGACCGTAAAAATCTTGTTCTTGTCAATCAGGCACTTGCCTACGCTCGTAAAAAGATATAATTTACATGGAACTATTTGTTGACTCTGACGTTGTTGTGTCTTCACTCATTTCCAAAACAGGTGCAGCTTATCTTCTCTTGCATGCTGATTCAGTTACTCCCATTATTTCGTCTTTATCACAGAAAGAAATTGAAATAGTAATTGAGAGATTACATCTTGAAAGAAAAGATTTTGAAAAATTGCTTAAAGCGCGCCTGAAGAAGATAAATATTTCAAGTACACACAAACAAATACAATCAACATTTGGAAAGTATGTACTAGATCCTTACGATGCCCATATTGTTATGGGTGCAGTTCAGACAAAAGTAAGATTTCTTATTACCTACAACCTCAGACATTTTAAAATAGACAAAATGAAGCAAGATCACGAGATTATTGTTGTAACCCCGGGCCAGTTCCTCCAATACGTAAGAAGCTTGAGGTAATGGCGTCCTTCTAACGACCCCGTATTGTCAGGCTCACCAGTATTATTTATAATTGGTAAATCTGATTTCTAGGTGAGAATCTAAAGCCTGGGCTAATTTTTTGAGAAAAGCAACGGAAGGATTTGCCCTTCCCGTTTCAAGTCTTGATATAACTGATTGTTTGGTACCAATTCTTTGCGCCAGCTCTTTTTGCGTTACTCCCTTTTTAATCCGTGCGTCAAGTATTGCTTGAATAAGAGCAAATTCAGGCTGTTGCTTATCATATTCTGCTTTAAACTCGGGATCTTTTAAAGCTTCTTTTTCCCAAATTTCAAAATCTAAATGTTGTCTTTTCATATTATTCCTTTATAGCATATATGCTATACTAAATCCTTCATTCTGTCAACGGCTACTTTTAATTCTTTTGCAGGAGTCTTCTGACTTTTCTTTTTAAAAGCATGTAATAAGTAATACTTATTATTGGCAATTGTATAGATTATTCTAAAAACTAAATTTTTGGAATGAATAAGATAAGCCCATCTCCCTCATTTGTGGGCACAAGAGGAATTATTTGTCCTGTACGAATATCTTTCACCGAAACATAAAGCTGATACCGCACATCCGAATGAGGAGAAGCAATAGTCCCTCCATCAAGAGAAGCTATTACATCACGCCGTAAAACTTTTGCGCCCTCACCCGTAACGAATGTACTTCCTGAAAAAATATACGTTATCTCAAAATCATCATCTTCGGAAAGAATTGTTGCCGTAGTTGTGAGTACACCATTTACAGTACTCTTGTCTATATTTATTTCTCCCGATACCATCGCAATTATATTAAAGTTATTTGAAGGAAGGTTTCTGAATCCAAAGCCTGCTATTCTATAATCTTTTTTGCTATAAACGGTCACTGCTATAGAACAATGACCAACCTCAAGAGGACATGGGAAAAGACTTGATAGCAAACCCTCTTCTACGCGCGCGCTATTATCATTTAAAGTATCCTCTGTTTTCAATGTTTCTTTTTTTTGAAAAAAACCTAATAATATAAAAACTATTGAGAGTACAATTAAAACTACTGCACCTATTATAAGAATCCTTTTGCCTGACGAGAACGGTCTTGAGTTTCCACTTTTAAAAACCATACCCTAATCATAGGGGGATTATAATTGGGTGTCAAGGAAATGTTAGAAAGCACTGCTTCCCTTCCAATGTGGAATTAGTAGAATTATCAAGTTAAGAAAATTTGATTTTTGAGAAAATTAAATTCATAATAAAAAAACACATGAAAAATAATTCACCTGCCACGAGTACTAAAGCGCTTCCTCCGATATCGACTCTACTCTCAGATAGCTTTAAGCTCCTAAAGATAGTTATCGTACCATTTATAATATTCAACGTTTTGGCAATCGCAATTTCAATTACTGCAGTTATTTTAATGCTCTTAGGATTTTTACTTCTGGGAATTGGAGCGGGTCTGGGAGGATTATTTACTGACAATCCGCTCGCACTAGGCGGAGGCGCCATAGTAGAGTTTTTAATATTCTTTATAGTTATGTTGGTTATTTCCTCAATAGCCCAAATCGGCTCAATAATAATTCTCTATGACGCAAATCCGAAAATAAATGTATTTTCAGTTATAAAAAGAGGCACGCGGCTTATAATTCCTCTAATTCTAGTAGGTATATTGGTCACATTTTTTGTCCTCGGGGGATCTTTTCTATTTATAATTCCCGGAATTATTTTTGCGGTTGCTCTAGTATTTTCATATCTTCTGGTAATTACTGAAAATAAAAGCCCACTGAGTGCTGTGAAAAGAAGTATATTTTTGGTGAAAAGTAATTTATCTGCATTTATTTTAAGAATTCTTGCTTTGTACGCAATACTCATAGTTGCACTTGTCACAATTAGCATCGTAACGGGAATACTTACCGTATCTATTAATATTCCAGAAGTAACAAGTGCAGTTCTAATTATTAATTTTATAGTGCAAGTTCTAGTATCATGGTACGCGGTTGCCTACACTGTAACACTGTTCAAACAACTACAAAAAAATACTGCTAGCGGAGAAAGCTCTTTGAAATTATTTACAGTGCTTGCTGTCATAGGGTGGATTTTGGGTATAATTTTAGGCTACTTTATATTTATTACTGTCGGCAACTTAATTTCGCAGTTTAAAAGCGGAGATTTACGACAAGAATTAACTCCTGGTGAAAAGGAAGAATTTGAGAATTTACTCGAGGACTTTGAAAACGAATTTAAAATTGAGGATATAGACAGATATCTGGATGAGGGCACTAATTCTTCGGAAATTGAAACTTCTACTCCCCCCGCAGAAACGATATAGAAAAACCTAAAACCTAAAACTTAAAACCTAGAAATTAGAAATTTGCGAAGCTTTGTGCTCGTAAGTCCTCTGGCGATGACCCCCTCCCAATCTTACCATTCACCTTTTCACCCCGACTTAATCGGGGTTCAGTATTATTTATACACGGTTCATGGTTCGATTTTAGGAGGACAGGCATTTTCCCTTGCTTTACAAAGTATTCCTCCAGAGGCGGACAGGCGTAGGCGGAACGTAAAAGAAAAATACAAGTCCTCTGGCGATGACCCATTTTCCCTTGCTTTACAAAGTATCGTAGGCGCTGATATGTTTCACTTCTCTGTTCGGAATGGGAAGAGGTGGTACCATATCGCTAAAATCACCAAAAGGCTCGTGTTTTCCTTTTTTAACGTTCCTGAAACGTTTCCCGCTAAGCGGAATTACGTCTCGCTGATATGTTTCACTTCTCTGTTCGGAATGGCCCGCTTCGCCGAATTGCTTCAACGAGGCGAGGAAGAGGTGGTGCCATATCGCTCAAATCACCGAAAGGCTCACGAGCACAAACACAGTTAAACTTAGAACTAAGAACCTAAAGCTTAAAAATTAATTTCTATCTTTTCAGTTTTAAATTTTAAATTTAAACTCTTATTGGGGTTAATAAAACTAGACCAGATTCAAAACTATCTCCTAATTCCTATCAACTAGCAACTAGAAAAATGATTTCCTAAAATCTGCACTACTTCTCGACTATTAGTACGACTTAGCTGAATACATTACTGTACTTACACTTGTCGCCTATCAACCTCGTAGTCTCCGAGGAGTCTTAGAAATCTAATTTTGGAGTAGGCTTCCCACTTAGATGCTTTCAGCGGTTATCCCGAAGGAATCTAGCTACCCGGCGTTGCCCATACTATGGTACAACCGGCACACCAGGGATTCCCTCACCCCAGTCCTCTCGTACTAGGGGCGACTCTCCTCAAATTTCAAAACAGTTGTTCCGGATAGAGACCGAACTGTCTTACGACGTTCTGAACCCAGCTCGCGTACCCTTTTAACGGGCGAACAGCCCGACGCTTGGAAGCTTCTCCACCTCCGCGCTAGGGTGAGCCGACATCGCAATGTCTCTCTTCTCCGACAAAATGTCGGAGGAAAAAACGTTTCCCTTCTGTTACCAGAGGGCCTGACTATACCTTCACCCCGTTTTGCTCGGGGGCTAGCCGTATTATGAAAGTCATAAATTTTCCTTCGATAAACTCAGGAATTAACTTCCATCCTGCCCCGACGTGAAGTCGGGACAAAGTCGATACAGTCCGATGTAACATCGGACCTCGGTATTGTCCGGTCTAAGAATCAGGTAATAGGTAGTAGGTAGTAGTTATTAGCGAAAATTAATTCACTTTTACTATTCCCCATTCCCTAATTTCTAATCCCCAAACTTTGGAGTCCACCGATTTGGACTAGTATTTTTATTTCACAAAAAGACCTATCAATCTTTGCCTTGTGGAATCAGACTTACACTTTTGCAAGTATAGGCGCCCCGATGTTAATACATAAGGTGCCAAACCGCCCCGTCGCTATGGACGCTTGGGAGCGATTAGCCTGTTATCCCCAGGGTAGCTTTTATCCGTTAAGCTGTGACCTTACCACTAAGGTGCACAGGATCACTTTGACCTGCTTTCGCATCTGCTCGAATTGTAACTCTCGCAGTTAAGCTGGCTTATCCCAATATAGATACGGCGCGATTTCCATCCGCGCTAAGCCAACCTTTGTACACCTCCGTTGCAATTTAGGAGGCGACCTCCCCAGTCAAACTACCTACCAGACAATGTCCTTTGCCCACGTTTTTATGTGGGCTCAAGTAATGCTCATTCATTCTAAAGAGAGGTATTTCACTGACGTCCCGCCAAAGGCGGGACTCCCTCCTATTCTAAACAGTTAGAAAAAACTTACAAATGCCAAGCTATAGTAAAGCTCCTGGGGTCTTTTTGTCCTGGAACAACTAGGCCGCGTCTTCACAGCCATCTCAATTTCGCCGGGTAAATGTTTAAGACAGTTATTCGGTCATTCTACCTTTCGTGCGGGTCGGAACTCACCCGACAAGGAACTTCGCTCAATCTGTTAATGATAGACCCTTGTAGTCTATGCTCTGCATGTCGCCATGCAGTTCGGACTATATCTTCCCAACCTCTTCGGCGGGTTCTGCGTGTAGTCTCTGAGGATTCTTAAGTTGTCGAATCGCTTCTAAGCCATCTATAGTAAGGTGTTGACGATTTTTCATCATTTCAACAACTTTACAAAATAGCTCAAAGTCATTTTTCTTATAAGTTTTTAGTGGATTATCTCTGAAAAAAGGAATAATTTTCTCATTCAAGTCTTTAAACGAACGGACACAAAAGCGATAAATATTTTCTCTATGATTATCGTGTCTTCGATTTACGAATATAGATCCGCATTCGAAAAAACTTTTAATCTCTTCCAAAACATTTATGCTCTTCTCTCCTTGGGTAACAACGAATTCAGGCATAACCTGGAATCCGATTTTACTTGTTCTATTTTTAAAAACAGAAACTGAAAAACATCCTTCTCCATCGACAAATCCAACTATCCAACTTGACATTTTAAGTCTTTCCTGCTGATTGTCTGCATCAGATGCATTGTCACTTGGTAAATATGGATACATACTACCATAGTAGCACTGAATACTCAGATATTCCAGCATATAGCAGAATTTCTAAAACAACACCATCGCGTTATCCGTCAACTAACGGAGCGACTTTTACTTCTAAGGCTTTGAAGTTCAAACCATAGAACAGTTATAGTTACTGCTGCCGTTCACCGGAGCTTAAATCCTAGACTCAACTCTTGCGAGTATCATCCGAGACTTTTAACTTACCGGCACTGGGCAGGTGTCAGCCCCTATACCTTGCCTTTCGGCTTTGCAGGGACCTGTGTTTTAGATAAACAGTTGCCAAATAATCTTTTGCTGCGGCCCCGATTTTAATCGGGGCAAGGCATCTCCCAAAGGTTACGCCTAGCTTTTTTGCCGAGTTCCTTAAACATTCTTCTCCCGATCGCCTTAGTCTACTCGACCTGCCCACCTGTGTCGGTAATA
The DNA here is from genome assembly GCA_039738415.1 of Candidatus Levyibacteriota bacterium. Classification (GTDB taxonomy): domain Bacteria; phylum Patescibacteriota; class Microgenomatia; order Levybacterales; family GWA1-39-11; genus JBCLLY01. Next base: position 6,913 of record JBCLLY010000009.1, on the reverse strand, counting down.
CGGTACGGCAGAAAAAAGTACTCCTTACGAATCTTTTCTTGCAAGTTGAAAGATAACACTTGTTCTACTTATTGCTGTTCGAACTTGACATCATCACTCAGGTTAAACGTAAAAGCGGATTTGCCTACTTCTACTGCTTTGTGATTTATACCCCGCGAACGAGGCTGTCTCTTCCATCTTGGTCAATCCTTAAGTTTTAACGCACTTCTCCCTGTAGTCGAATCTTAACGACTTGTCCATCCGGTTATCCCGCGCTTATCGACGGGCCACCGTTAGGAGCCGACTAACCCTTCGCTGATGTACATTGCGAAGGAAACCTTGGGCTTTCGGCGTGCACCATTCTCAGGTGCAATACGCTACTCATGCCGGCATTCTCACTTCTTGCCGCTCCACCAAACCTTACAGTTCAGCTTCAATGCAACAAGAACGCTCTCCTACCACGCTCACGCGCTGCGCGAGAATATCAAATACTACAAATCTCAAATGCCACAAATAAATCAATGAAAACATTGAAATATTGGTAGTATTGGTATTTATTTGTAATATTGGTAATATTCTTGTGCAACGCACAAGCATCTCTGTCTTCGGTATCATACTTAATCCTCGATCATTTTCGGCGCCACTACTCCAACTCGACTAGTGAGCTGTTACGCTTTCTTTAAAGGATGGCTGCTTCTAAGCCAACCTCCTAGCTGTCTGAGAGTAATGACTTCCTTAACAACTTAGTATGCCACCGCTTTGCAGCGGGGTCCCGCCAGAGGCGGGAAATTTAGAGACCTTAGACGAGAGTCTGGGCTGTTTCCCTTTAGAACCACGAGCTTAGCCCCGCAGTTCTGACTCTTTGTTAACACTACACTGGTATTCGGAGTTTGATTAGACCTGATAGATTACTCCACCAAAGCCCATTCAGTGCTCTACCCCCAGCAAGCTTTAAACAAAGGCTATACCTAAATATATTTCGGAGAGAACCAGATATCTCCAGGTTCGTTTGGCATATAGCCCCTAACCACAAGTCATCCCAACCTATTGCTACAGATACGGGTGCGGGCCTCCAACACGTCTTTCGACGGAATTCACCCTGCTCATGGTTAGCTCACCTGGTTTCGGGTCTTTTCCACACTTCTAAATCGCCCAGTTAGGACTCGCTTTCGCTGCGCCTTCGTGCCATAAGCACTTAGACTTGAAGTGAAAAAAAACTCACCGGCTCATTCTTCAATAGGCACGACATTACTCGTCCGAAAGACGAGAAATTCAAAGTGCAAAATTAGGTAAATTTCTCACAAGTTCGAAGAATATATTGTATCGTTCGAAACAAAGTTGAGAACTCTCACTACTTTTAACTTTTAAATTTTAACTTTAAACTTCTTGTCCAACGGACAAGCTTTGTCTGCTTGTTAGTCAATAGTTTCAGATACTATTTCATTCCCCTCCCGGGGTGCTTTTCACCTTTCCCTCACGGTACTAGTTCACTATCGGTAAGTGTTGATAATTAGCCTTGGAGCGTGGTCGCCCCAGATTCCTACAAGGTTTAAATCGTGCCTCATAGTACTCAGGATACAACGAAGAGAAAAATAAGTTTCGCATACAGGACTTTCACCCCCTATGGTTATGCATTTCCGGCATATTCTGCTACCTATTTTTTGTACTCTATTGCATTTAAGCAAGTCGTCCTACAACACCACTCGTCCCCTGGACGAGAAATTCTAAATTTGAAATTTAAAATTTTAAATCAAATCTAAATGCTTAAAAATTAAAACATTAAAAATTGAATAAAAATTGAAAATTAAAAACTAAAAATTCTTGTCCAAAGGACAAGGGGTTTGGGCTGATCCGTTTTCGCTCGCCGCTACTAACGGACTCTCTGTGATTTCTTTTCCTCCGGGTACTTAGATGTTTCAGTTCCCCGGGTGCCCCGGTTACCACTAATATTCATCACCAAAAGGCAATAAAATTTCATAGCAACCTGCCCTAAACGGGCGGGTTTCCCCATTCGGAGACCACCGGATCAAAGCGTCGTTGATCGCTCCCCGATGATTTTCGTTAATCTCGATACGTCCTTTATCGGTCAACACTTCCTAGGCATCCACATATTGACTTTAATTGAAATAGCACAGACTCTAGAAAATCAATTCTAAAATCTGGCCTAGTTTTATATAACCCCAATTTTTAATGTGCACTAATAGGGTTAACTATTAGCATTTGGCGTCTAGATTTAAACTCCAAATGTTAATCTTCAACTTATATGCTTTGAGTGCAAAACGTCTGACGTTTTGTCCTTAATTTTCAATATATATTGAGGTGTCGCGTCAAACGCGACTACCTCGTCATCCTTCGGCAAATCCGAGTCTGACTCGGTGGACCCAAGGAGATTCGAACTCCTGACCTCATCATTGCAAATGATGCGCTATACCAGCTAAGCTATGGGCCCGGACAATTATCTATTCAAACCCATCGCTTTCCTACTAAAAGACGCTCTACCAGCTTCCGCCAGAGGCGGATCAGCCTTTGGCTGAAAGCTATGGGCCCAAGTTTATTGCAAATCACTCAAACCCGCTTATCCCAAGCCTTGAGCTTAGTAAAGCGGTCTACTATTTAAATTTTTAATCCTTTTGTGAAAAACCGATAAACGAAATAGAGGCTAAAAAGTCAGTATTGTGGTCAAATTTATTGACCTTAATCGTTATCTTTAAAAAACTTTATCATGCGTAATTCGATTTACCTCAAAAGGTAAGAACTATTCTACACAATCCATCCCTCTTCGTCAAGCATTGATTGCATCAGCGCATATTCTGAAAAATCAAATTATTAGAATAAAAAGATAACTACTCTGAACCATTTAGATTGACCTACTCTACCTCTGCAGATATACTATAACAAATGACTTCTTCAGGTCTCGCATTACTAGAATTTTTATCCTTGATTATTATATTATTTACATTCCTAATAGCATTTACTTACTTCTATTTCAGCAATCCTTTTTACTTATATAAGCTTAAGCATAAAATCACTAAGTCTGATATCAAAACAGCTCGACAACAAACCATACTTTCCCTGCCACTAATATTTGTTATTCCATTTTTTGCAATTATAACTAAAAGCTCACAGATTGGCTCATTTTTGTTTCCCTTAGTTGGCATTTATATTATTTTTTACTCCCTGTTTTTCTTCAAAAAGGGCTTATCTCCATCTCCAGTTTTTCTTGGTTATTGGAAAAACCACACACTAGCATATTTTAATTTCACGCTTTTATTGATAGCAGGACTTATGATGCTATTTTTTTGGGTTGCTGGACTTTTAAATTTGCTAAGCTAATTTGCTAGAAAGCTTACTACAAACTCTTCTTAGCCTCATTTGAGGCTAAATGAAAAATCGTGAATGTTTAGCTCAAATTGCTCCATTTTGCCCATTTTTTGACCTAAATATAGACTTATAGTTTTCCTTGACATATAAATTATCTTTGCTATACTCGCTACTTATCGCAAAGACCCGAAAGCAATTTTGAGTCCAAACGACTATGATAAAGGCAGGTAAATCGGTGCTACTGGCGGTTATATTACTACTAGTAGCTACCCCACAAATTAACGCCCAAGACTTTCCAAAAGTAAGTCTAATTACGGTTCAGGAGAAGGCAGACGTCTGTACATCTCCACTTAAACCGTATGTCCTAACACGCTCTAAAGACTGTCCTGTTGTGGAGCAAAGACAGGTTCAATTTTTAGGAAATGTAAAAGTTAACAAGGCTGAGGAATTTTCCGTAGCACACTCTATCCAAGCGGCAAAATATACGCCCCCAGTAAAAATTGTGTCTGAGTTAAAAATTACCGGACCGACTCCAATTGTAATCGTATCTGAGCAAAATGTTACTCATTTAGGAAATAGCTCTGATGCTATTTTCGAGTTAATTAATCAACATCGAACAAGCATAGGAAAAGTTCCTTTTATAAAAGATGAGGCTCTTTGTAGTCTTTCTCAAACACGTTCAAACGAACTTGCAAATGAAATGTCACGGGGTGTTTTACACTCAGGACTATACAATAGAAATTTAGGATACTGGGTAACTGAAAATGCCAAAACCGGCGGAGATGAGAAAGAAACAGTCCGCTGGTGGTTAAACTCTCCTATTCATAGAAGCGCAATCCAAAGTGACTATGTATACTCATGTGGAGGATGTACGGGAAATAACTGCTCGCAACTTTTTACAAGCTTTGACCCTAAGGGAAATAAAGTCGCAGCAGTAACTGCTAAATAGTTTACTTACGTTCTTCCAAATACCGTTCTGCATCAAGTGCAGCTTGACAGCCATAACCTGCGGCGTAGTATCGACCCCGTTGAGCTTGCACGAAGAGCAAGGAAACGGATAGATTGCTACAGCAGGGGTTGTTTTAAACAAAACTATACTAAATCTTCCAAATATCTCTCAACATCCAGTGCAGCTTCACAGCCATAACCGGCGGCGGTGACTGCTTGCATATAGGTACTGTCGTGCACGTCCCCTGCCACAAATACCCCCTCAATATTTGTTTTTGTCCGCTCAAATCTTTTAATAAATCCTTTTTCGTCCTTTTCGATATTTGTAAAAACTGAGGAATTTGGAATGTGTCCTATTGCAACAAATATCCCGTCAACCCCCAGTTCCCAAGTCAAATTCTTATCATTTGAAATAACTTTTCCGCCTAAATCTTCAGGCTTTACTTCTCTATTTTCGACTTCACCTGCCATTTTTACTGTAAGTTTTGGATCTGTAACCAATTTTATTCCTTCAACTTTTTGAGCTCCTTGTACTTCTATTGGTGCAGTGTTAAAGATAAAATTAATCTTAGGATTTTCCATTGCTCTTTTAAGCATAATGTCAGATGCTCTAAATTCTTCACGTCTATGAATAATAAATACTTCTTTTGCAAATTTAGTAAGAACCGTTGCCTCCTCCATAGCGCTATCTCCTCCTCCTATTACGACTACTTTTTTTTCTCTATAAAATGGCGCGTCACAAGGAGCGCAAGAACTAACTCCTCGTCCGATTTTTTCCTGCTCTCCAGGAATCTGCAACCAACGAGTGTCCGCTCCAGTGGCTATAATCACACTTTTTGAGTAAAAAGTTTTACCATCCTCAGTTTGAATTGTGAAAGGTTTTTGTGAAAAGTTTGCTCGGGAAAAGTTGCTATCAACCATTGCAGTTCCGTACTTTTCCGCTTGCTTTCGCATCGCCATCATCAACTCCGGTCCCATAATTCCGTCGGGAAATCCCGGATAGTTCTCGACCTCCGTTGTCAGCATTAATTGCCCTCCCCAAATTTTTCCAGCAATCAAAAGTGTTTTTAAATTGGCACGGGACGTATATATTCCTGCGGTTAACCCGGCAGGACCGCTACCTATTATAGTAATGTCGTAAATTTCGTTTTGGTTTGAATTATTATTATCCATAAAAAAGAAGCATTTAATGGGGAGGGTTTATGGTTTACTAATTCCAAACGCTTAAGCCAGAGGCCATATCGACCCTTGGCCGAAAACCCTATACCCTAAACGCTAATCAAGCAACTCATCTGCAGTTTTTTTTAGTTGCTCTTTAGACTGAACACCAACCAGGGTTCTTTCAGGTTTTCCATTTTTAAAGAAAATAAGTGTCGGAATAGATAAAATATTGTACTTTCCGGGAGTCTCTGTGTTCGCATCTACATCCATTTTTACAACTTTCACATCTCTGTTCTCTTGCGCAAATTCTTCAACGATCGGACCTAAAATTTTGCATGGCTGACACCATTCTGCCCAAAAATCTACTAATGTAATCTTGTCTGATTGAAGAACTTCGGAGCTGAATGTATCGTCTGTAATATTTGCTGCCATAAAGATTAAAATAGTATAGATATTATTCTACTTCCTTGTCAAGAAGAACATTTAATCTTATCAGGCAGGCAAATACATTTGCTCTCTTTTATTTATAATACGAGCGCACTTGGTAAAGTATGTAAAATCCAAGAAGCACCATAATTACTCCAAACAATGAAACGGTTACTATGCTTGATACAAGCGCTACTACCTCGCTATAATAAATGAATTTCCATCCTCTTTCCTGCTTTTTAGAAAGACCGGGAAAAGCCATAAGCAGAAGTAATGCCGATAATATGCCAAGCACTAGAGATACTATTCCTAGACCTACTATGCTATTTGCTGCTCCCCAGTACATAAAAGCTGAAAAGTAACTAAATAATCCAAGACTTGAAATAGCACCCAGTAATACAAGAATTCCAAAAATTAATGCCACCCATGGAAGTACCATAACAATAAATTCACGACCCCCCTTTGGCAATTGAGGTAATTTCTTGAAATAATCCTCTACAGTATCAATATATTTATCAATTGAATTTTTTGCAGCCATTTTTTATATTCACCTCCTTTTAACCCCCCCAAGCGGGGTCATCAGTTATTATCATATCATAACAAAACCCAAAGAATACAAGGCTTTCAATGTTATAATATCTGTATGTCAAATCCTTTTTTTTCGGTTATTATTCCGGCACTAAATGAAGAACTTTACATAGACAAACTTCTCAAATCTCTCACGCAGCAGTCTTTTAAGGATTTTGAGGTAATCGTTATTGATGCAGGCTCTACTGATAAAACACTTGCTATCGTATCGGGATTTAAAAAAAATCTTAATCTTAAAATTATAAACACAAAAGTTAGAAATGTTCCCCTCTCAAGAAATATCGCTGCTAGAAAGGCACGTGGAAATATATTTTGCTTTATTGACGCTGATAATTATATTAGCAGTAAATTTCTTGAGTTCTCCAAAAATTACATAGTTGATAATAATTATGATCTGATAATTCCCAAATTCACCCCCGATAATAACAGACTGTCAAATAAAATATTGTACAAACTTTCAAACGCCGTGGTATCATTTACTCTGAAAACC
>JBCLLY010000008.1:0-35213 GCA_039738415.1 Candidatus Levyibacteriota bacterium | reverse complement strand
CATTTGCAACTCCATACGCATCTTGCACAAATTCTACATTGGGCAAAATTAATTTTGCTGTCTCTACTGCTTCAGGGTCAAAAGCTTTTATCTTAGCACCATCATTTTCTAACCAACTAATGATATCTATGGACTGCGCATCTCTCATATCGTCCGTATTGGGCTTAAAAGCAAGGCCTAATATTCCAATTTTTTTATCCTTCAGATCTCCTAATATCTTACGTGCTTTTCTAACTATGTCTCTTTTTGCTTGATGATTAATATTTTCTACCTCCTGAAGAAGTGCAAATTGATAATCTACATCTTTTGCTATAGAAATAAGAGCCCTAACGTCTTTAGGAAAACAGCTTCCTCCATACCCTGGACCAGGTGAAAGAAACATGCTTCCAATTCTCTTATCCATTCCTATTCCCTCTAACACTTTCAAAGCATCTGCTCCCAAGCTCTCAGAAAGTTTTGCTATCGCGTTTGCGTAGGAAATTTTAAGCGCTAGAAAGGAATTTGCAGCATACTTAATCAATTCCGCAGTTTCAAAATTTGTAATAATTACAGGTGCATCTATTGGCTTATGAAGCTTTGTTAAAACTTCTTGCGCACGCTTACTTTTCGTTCCTATGACTACCCTATCAGGGCTTACAGTATCTGAAATTGCACTCCCTTCTCTTAAAAATTCCGGAACAGACGCATAATCAAATTCGGCTCCTTCCGGTCTTGCTTCTTCTAATATTTTTTGTATCTTCTTATTCGTTCCCGTCGGAACTGTACTTTTCGTAGCAACTACCGTATATCCTTCAAGGTTTTCCCCAATTTTCTTAGCAACATCAAGAACTGTTGATAAATTAGCATCTCCCGTTTTTGTTGTAGGAGTACCAACAGCTATAAAAACTACATCTGATTTAGCTACAAATGGGGAGTAATTAAGTGTAAAAAACAATCTTCCAGCTTCAACATTCTTCTTCACAATTTCCCCAAGACCCGGTTCAAATATGGGAATTATTCCTTTATTTAAATTATCAATTTTTTCTGCAGTGTGTCCGATAACATACACAGTATTTCCAAGATCAGCAAATACTGCAGCCGTTACTAACCCTACGTACCCATGTCCTATAAATGTTATTTTCATAATTTCTTAAGTTCACCAAGTCCTTCATTAAATGATTTCATTTTTATTCCTAGATTTTCTATTTTATCATTTTTAAGATAAAGATTGAAAGGACGCTGCGCTTTACCTTCAAAATACTGCGCTCGGGTTGATTTTCTTATAAGCGACTTGTCTAAGTCAAACTCTTGCGCAATTAGATTTACAGCATCGTAAGGCGATATTGGGGAGCTTCCTACGCAGTGGTATATTCCAATTCTATTATTTTTTATTAGCTCATCAATAACAATTGCTATATCATCAATAAATGTCGGACACATTATATGGTCCGTAACTGCATTTACCTCAAGGCCTTGTTTTAACCTATCAACAATAGCTCTTACGAAATCTTTTTTCTTGTCAAATTCTTTTCTATAAGGATAAGCAAGTCTTAAAATTACGTGCTCTGTCCCTGAACTTTGTACAATTTTCTCCGCTTCATATTTTGTTTTTGCGTAATAATTTATGGGGTTTGGTAAATCATTCTCCGTGTAAAATTCTCCCTCTTTCTTCTCCCCATCAAATACAAAATCTGTTGATATATGAATAAGCTTTATTTTATTTTCCCTACAATAATTTGCTACAGTCTCAGTTCCTTTTACATTTATCTTCCACGCTTGACTATTTTCTCCCAATTCTTTTTCGCTTTCGCATCCATCAACATCGGTCTTTGCTGCCAAATGGAGAAAATATTTTGCATTTTTGTTTGATAGTTGCGAAAAGGTTTCAGGTTTTGTAATATCAAAACCCTCAGTCCTACCAAATGAGTAAAAATTATATTTGGGGGAAAGCAGCTCGATAATCCGAGAACCGATTAGACCATTTCCGCCTGAAACTAAAATATTTGAACTAGCGGTCTTCATATTGCTTTTTATAGTAATTTCTGTATTCTCCGCTTTTTATTTCTTTCCACCAGTCAGTATTATTCTTAAACCATTCAACTGTACTTTTAATCCCGTCCTCAAATTTTACACTTGGCTCCCAGCCCAATTCGTTCCGCAATTTTGAAGTATCCAGACTATATCTTCTATCGTGACCTGGTCGGTCTTTTACATATTCCAACAAGCTCTCATCCATTCGCAGTGCTCTCAAAATTAATTTAACTGTATCAATATTTTCCCGTTCGTCTTCTGTTCCAATGTTATAAATCTCACCCTCAACTCCTTTGTGTAAAATTGTATCCACAGCGCTGCAATGATCTTGCGTATATATCCATTCCCTAATCTGCTTTCCATCACCATAAATAGGTACTTTTTTTCCTTCTAGAAGATTTGTTATAGCAAGTGGAACTAGTTTTTCAGGATAATGAAAGGGTCCATAAAAATTACATGAGTGTGTTACTATCACGGGAGTTTTGTAGGTAGCCCAAAAAGCCCTACACATCAAATCCCCACCAGCTTTTGAAGCCGCATAAGGACTATTTGGTTCGAAAGGGCTATTTTCAGTAAATTTACCGCTTTCAATTGAACCGAACACTTCATCGGTTGAAATCTGAACAAGTTTTTTGTTATTTCCACTTTGACGAATTGCATTTAATATCGTTAGGGTTCCGATAACATCAGTCTGAGCAAACTCTATAGGATTAAGAATTGAACGGTCAACGTGAGTCTCGGCTGCATAATTTACAACAGCATCTACTTGAGAAACTAACTCATTTACAATGCTTTCATCTACAATATCTCCTTTAACAAATTTATACCTAGTATCGTTCTCAATATCGGAAAGATTTTTTAGGTTACCTGCATATGTCAATTTATCCAAATTTATAATTTCATAATCAGGATATTTTTTCAGGATATAATGGATAAAATTAGAACCCATAAATCCAGCACCACCGGTAATTAGTAATTTCATATGTTTAATTTCTTATTATAAAAAATAATGTCATCTTTGTGATCAAAAGCAATTAAGCCATCTTCGGGAATGTTGTGTAAATCAAACCACTTAATTTCGTCTGATTCCCAATCTTTCTCGCCTTCTTTATTTACTGCGTTTGCATAAAACACGAATGAAATATTTTGTCTACCTTCATCATTGGGACGATTTGGATCGTCCTTCACTCTTAGTAGCTCTATATCCTTTATTTTCCACCCTGTTTCTTCAAAAACTTCCCTCTCAACTGCCTGAAGCACTGTCTCATCTCTACCTACAAATCCTCCAACCAAACCCCATTTTCCTCCTTCAATTATTTTTTTTGTTCTTTTTACTAAAAGTATTTTTTTTTCCTTAATAACAAGCGTATCAACAGTAACGTGCCTAAGATTTCCTTTACCGCCGTCTTCAAATATACATTTGATCATTTTACTAAACCAGAAAGAAGCTCTTCTTCTGTATATTCAACCTGCTCATCTTTTAACTCGGGGTCGTATGGAGGGTCTGGATAGTTGATTAACCACGCTTCCCTATCTCCAATATTTTCAAGTCCCGTTGCAACATCTTTTGGGATAAAGAGTCTTTGAGGTTTGTCTGCTTCCAGAATGTACTCTTCTTTTTCCATGCTCCCCGGAATATAAAGAGTTATTTTCATTTTCCCCTTTATGCAAACGTAACGAGCAGCCCTAACCCTATGTAGATGATACCCCTTAAAAGCACCAGGCAGCGCTGACGTAAGATATGCTTCTGTTTTAGTACCATCACTACTTTTAAATAATTCCACTAAAAAACCATTCTCATTTTGCGAGCTATCGCGCGTCATTATTTTTTTTGCCTCTTCTAAATTTGCGATACTCATAAATTACAACTCTCCATTCATAACTTTTTCCTGAACTAACCTATTAGCATTTATCAGCTCGTCGTAGGATGTTCCAGCATCAATCCACCAATCAAGAATCTCCGCAGTTAAAGTTCCATCTTCTAAATACTTATTATTTAGATCTGTTACCTCAAGCTCTCCTCGTGCTGATGGCTTAAGCTGTTTAATAAAATTAAATACCCTATTGTCATACATGTAAATTCCTGATTGTGCATATGGAGACTTAGGAACTTCAGGCTTCTCCTCAATTGATATAACTTTACCATTGTCATCCATCTCTATAACTCCATATTGCCTTGACTCAGTGTCTTTCTTCACCCCAAATACAATTGCTCCTTTTTCTTGCGATTCAAATTTATCCGCAACGCTTTTAAGATTATAATTAAATATATTGTCACCTAAAATAACTAAAAGCTTATCGTTTTGGGAAAAATCCTCAGCGATCATTATCGCATGAGATATTCCACCTGGTTCTTTTTGAACAGCATAGTAGATTCGTAAGTCAAAATCTGAACCATCTTTCAAAAGATTAGCAAAATGCCCTGCATGATCCGGTGAGGATGTAAGAAGAACTTCCTTTATGCCAGCCTTCTTCATTGCTTCAAGGGGGTAATAAATCATTGGCTTATTGTAGACTGGAAGCAAATGCTTGTTTGTAACGAGAGTTAGCGGCCTAAGCCTTGTTGCCATCCCTCCTGCGAGTATTAGTCCTTTCATAAATTAAATTCTTGAAATATTAACAAGCAAAAACATTAAAGCAACTATTAGTGATATAGAAATATATTCTAACACAACTTTCCCATGTATGTCATGATCTTTCGTGTGCCTAATAAGCCCTATTGCTACGTAAAAAAACAGCATAATTATAAGAATTACAAAGTGTGTCCAGAAAGCATAATCTGTATTTAAAATCACTATAAATCCAATACACAAAACCAAGATTTCGAATATATATAAAACTATATGATGACTCAAATTTTTCATGTTATAAAACTATACCTAAATTATATATAAAAATAAATACTACAAAGATTGATAGCAATAAAATGTGATCAAGGTTGTTGCCTACAATTCTTGGAATTTTTTTCCTAGAAACAATTATTAAATCAAGAATAAAGGCAATTAGTAAAACAGCGATTATGATGAATGAAAAAGATTTTGCACTAATAAACAAATCAAGCAATGGCTTTGATTGATACAATTTCTCCTGTGGCTTTGTTCCCGTATTTAAGGTTTCAATATTTGCCACTCCTAATAACAGTGGCGCTTCCGCAGTCTGGTTTACGCTGGGGCTTGCCTCAGATAATTCCTCCGGCTCTGGGGTATCAACTATTGAACTTACGTCTGCTGTGGCCGCAGCAAGAAATTGATTTTTTTCTTGTCCAAACATTTCCACAATTAAAACCGTGTCTTCTCCCTGAAGATTTCCTTCAACTATTGCAAAACCTACATCTTTATACTGATCCGATAGAATATTGTCTCTATGAGTGGAAGAATTCATCCAAGCCGTAACAGCGTCTTGTGCATTTACAAAACCTTTTGCTAAATTTTCTCCAGCATAAATATAATTGTACCCGCTATCAACTATAAACTTCCATGGAGTCGTATCGTCAGGTGCAAAATGCGCCCAATAATTATTTGTAAGCATATGATTTGCTTTTCCTTGTGCTGCTTTTGATAATCTATCGTTCATCTTAAGTGGCTCTCTTCCATTATTTATCCGCTGTTCATTTACCAAAATAAGTAATTCCTGATCTGAAATCGAATACGATATACCAAGTATGTGAGGGCTTGTTTTATTTACAATTATAGAAAACCAGGAAGAAAAAAGTAACAATATTACGATTACCAATAGTGAGGAATTGTGCAATATTTTTGACCTATGATTATTGCCCTTGTGAGGAACTAAATAATGATAAATAAATTTGTGCATATTAATATTTAGGGGTCTCTATGTCTGATATTTTCTTATTATTTATTGGAATATTAAGAGAAAAAGATAAAGCATTGGCTATAGCAACACCAACCCTAATTCCGGTATATGAACCCGGACCTTTTTCTACAACTATTTCTTTAATATCTTTTAAATTAAGTTTTGCCTTGCCCAATGCTGAATTAATCAATTCTAAAGTCGATTCAGGTGTAATATTTAAATCATTAATATTCTGAGTAATTATTTTTCCTTCCTCATCCAATATGGAAATACTGATATTCTCCCTATTTCTAGTATCTATATAAAGCTTCATAATTTAATAGAAACAGCACCTTCGCGAATTAAAGTCACAGGGCCACCCGAACAGTCAATTATTGTTGAGGGCTTTCCCATTTTACACTCACCAAGCACAACAAAGTCAACTGCATTAATTATTCTTTCGTCAACTAAACCATATTCGGATGGCGCATCTAGTCCCGAGATATTTGCAGAAGGCGCAACTATTGGAACTCCCAAATTAGAAATTACCTCTCTCAAATATTCATAATCCGGAATTCTTACAGCAATAGTATCTTTAAAAGAGTTAACAATATCCGGAACATTTTCTTTCCTTGATTTAAAGACTACAGTTAGCGGACCCGGCCAATATTTATCAATAATATCTTTTTTTATCTTGTCTCTATCTAAATAAATATACTTGGATATAAAATCAAAGCCACTGCCAAGTATTAAAAATGGCTTATTTTGATCTCTTTTTTTAATGTTAAATATTCTTTCAACCGACCTTTCATTATCCATTCTGCAGCAAATTCCATAAACTGTATCGGTTGGAAATAAGCCTATTTTCCCCTGCCTTAAATATTTAACAATTCTTTCTCTGTCAGAAGATTTCGATAATTCTAATTTCTCTTTCATCTTTCTTTTCTTTATATAAAAATTCTATATCTATTCTTTTTTTAGGCAAATATTTTTTTATTCTATCCGCCCATTCAATAACTATTATGGCATTTTCTTCATTTAAAATCTCCCTTATTTCACTTACATCGTTTTTTTTATCATTAATCCTATATGCGTCTATATGATAAAAATCCTTTCCTTTTTTTGTCCTGTGTTTTCTAATAATAATATATGTAGGGGAAATTATGCGTGATTTTATACCAAGAAAGCTCGCGAGAGCTTTAACAAAAGTCGTTTTTCCCGCTCCCATTTCTCCGTACAAACAGACCACGTTATAGTCTCTTAGCAAGACTACTATCTCCGCTGCCAACTTTTTTGTTTCATTTTCAGATGTAGATTTAAAAGTCTTCTTCTTCATTTTTTGTTTTGAATTTTCGATATAAAAGTATAACACAGGCAAGAATAATCATCCCCAAACCCGTTGTTACAGAATACAAATATGCTGGCGTGCCTTCATCTTCTTGAGTTGTTTTTTCATTATCCACATCCTTTTCATCTGAAACACCCGCAACCTCCTGACGTGTGTTTGGAGTTGAAATTATATTTATGGAATTATTTTTTCTGCGATTTATAGAAGTTGGAGTAACACTTTCTTTTGAATTATCAGCGCTAATAGACGTACTGGGAGTCTTTGTGACTGTAGGACTTTTGGTTACCGTAGGAGCTTTAGTAGGAGTAGGGGCTTTTGTTAGTGTCGGAGTCGGGGTATTTGTGGGAGTAGGAGTTGGGAGAATGAACCCTTGACTATTTTGACCCTTGGGTGTTCCATTGATGGGATTACCGTTTACATCAAGACCATTTCTTGTTACCCCATCGTTTGTTACCCAGTTATCATCGGTATCCTCACCCTGTAAGTTTAATCTTTCCATTGAAGCACGTTCTGGCGCCCCGCTTCCACCTGTCCCTTCTCGCCAAGCACCACCACTAATATTTGCTGTATCTATGAGAATACCATCGCCGCGTTTTAATTCTAACGATTCACCGGAATCATTCAATGCACCTGAATAAATTTGATCTTCAACAATACTGGTAGTATATCCACCTGTTCGTTCAAGAAGGAAATAATTCTTCGCATTTACTACTCCAAAGAGAACTATATTAGGCGTACCATCAACAGCTCTAAGTGTCCATCCGGTAATATCAATACCCTCATTCGTGTTATTGTAAAGCTCTATCCACTCATGATTTTGATTTGCAATAGTTCCTGACCAAGCTGTTTCACTAATAACAACGTCGCGAAGAGAGGATGCGAAGCTCGGATTTGGAAAAGCAAGAAATAAAATAAAAATTAAAATCGGGCAGGCTTTTTTTAACATTATGATAATACCTAAAGAAAGTCTAGCAAAAAATCGAAAGCTTGTAAAAACTTGCCAGCGCTGTCTTAAACAAGAATAGAAATGTCCCCCTTTATTTAATCCGCCTTCGCGGAATTCCCCGAACGTAAGTTCGTGGGATTCAGAGCGATTTTCCGCTTCGGCGGGACGTCAAACGTCCCAGCCACGTTTGACTGTGGCGGATTTGCGCTCGACGAAGTGTTTTGCTGATTCCCCGACCCGCTTCGCAAAGCTACAGCGAGGCGAGCCGTAAGGTCGTGGGAGCTTCAATAAGAAACGTCCGCTTTTATCTCTGTATATGCCTTAACTATGCAAGTTCATTTCCTTCGTCATTCTGTCCCGCTTCACCCACCTAGACCCACTTCGCCGAATCGAGGCGAGCTCCCGCCTGCATCGCATGTGAACCCACCTGCTTTGACTTGCAGAGCATGTGTCGGGCAGGGCAGCGGGTACGGTGTCCAGAATCAGATCCTGGATGCGCCGTTGCTCGCTTACCAGGATGACGAACAGGACATCTCTCCTGAGTTTCCCAATTAGTGCTGTTTTATTTCAGCAATCAAGGTTATGTCTACGCTCGAAAGTCTGTTAAAAAACGTTGTATTTATGAATTTAGCTTTGGACGATTGAATTGCTTGGTAGTGCAGTTTAGCACTGCTTTTTTTCAAAAAAACATTGTCAAATCAATCTAATTAATTTCGGTCATCGAAAATGGGGGGCTCAGGACCAGGATGACGAATAGGACATCTCTATATTGACTTCACAAACCTACTCTCGAACAATAACAATCGTGTCAAAAGTATGACCTATTACAGCACTTGCCAGTAATTTTAAATCCTGATACTCTATAATTATTATCGTAAACTAGAATACGATAATAATTATGAAAAGGTACCATTTTTTAACCAAGGAAGAAGTTTATGAAGCTTTTAATAGATTAAGGGATGCATTTCTTGCGGCAAAGGATGGTTCTGACGTGGAAGAAATTATTAGTGCTATATTAACTAATGACGAAAAACTCAGAATTGGAAGAAGGATTTTAATTGCTGATTTTTTAAGAACTGGCACGACTGTAAAGGAGATAGCGGATTTATTACAGGTAGGAAATAATACAGTAATGTCTGTTGCGAAAAGTATAGACCTGCATGAAAATGGTTTTAAACTGCTTGATAAAAGAAAAAGAGAGGTTGAAAAAAAGTACCAAAGTAAAAAATACAAATTGGTAGGAGGATCTACCAAGATATTCAAATCAAAAGTATACACAGGCTACAAAAGAAAAGACGTTGAGAGATAGATTTTTTACACTTGTTCTCGTATTCTAGTTTACTGTAATAAATTAATCCTCTGGAAAAACTTACAACTGGTAAGCTACCGGCAAGTTATTGGTAAACTCTTGGTAAGTTACTGTCAAACTATTGGTAAACTGTTAGTAAACTTGTTACACGAACTCTGAACTGTTACACATAAACGAACTCTCATTTGTTACATAATTTGTCATTGCGCGCCAGTCCGCTCATTCGAGTCTGAGCAAATGCTCATCCCTCAGCGTCGAAGACCTCTGGAGGAAGGAGCGAAGCCGAGTTTGACTCGGCAAAGTGACGAAGCAATCTTAACGTCATCCTGACCCGCTTCGACTCAGCGAGGCGAGCTTGTCCAGGGTCGTTTTTGATTCTGGCGTCTCCGCCAGCTGGCGGATCCCCAGAATGACGATAAGTGTGAGTTTAAAAGTATGAAATATTTCTCATATTGTATCAATTCAGACTTCGCAAAAGTGTAACAATTGAGAATCCGCGTTACAAAAAAACAAAAATTATCTTCTTTCATATGCAACCCTTCTAGGCAGGAAAAGGATTAGGCAGAATATATTATGAAATTAAAGCTCCCACGACCTTACGGTCGGGGCATTGTGGTGCGGGGTAAATTAGACTTGCAGCGATAAACAATTTAGCCTCGACGGTTTGTGACTAAGCAGCTTATTTCAAGACAAGTCTATTACTGGCAATTTCACCTCAAGTCTAACAGGAAAAAATATCACAATTCAGTTAGTTAGGGCTTACGTGAAGATACCATGTAACTAAGCCCTCATCGTGTTCTACTTTAGCATAATAAAGAGGCCCATTCTTACACTGGTAAGATCCTCCATAAAGCTTTCCGGACTTAACTACTTTTACTGCAAATGCCAGTACAAAGTCATCTTCCCATTATCATGAAATATAAAGACACCATTTGCACCATCGCCAGTACAATTTTGACAAAAATATGCATTTCCACTTTCAGCAGCCCTTACAACTATATTTGAATTGTTTACGATATCGAGTGCAGGATGAAAATTTGATGCGTACCTCCACGCCCAACACGTTTGACCATAACCTTGAGTAATTCTAATTCCAGACAAAGACATGGGCCACTGAAATGAACCGTTTCCTGTTGCTGTAGATCCAGAAGGATCTCCCCCACAACCGGTTCCCCAATTAACACTTTGCGATTCTAGAACATTTGTAGGATTCTCATGTCCCGAATTGTAATTATATTGATTAAGAGATGAAATATTATAAACACCAAAATGTAAATGAGGACCCGTCGAAAATCCAGTACTTCCCATTAGCCCTATCGCATCTCCTCTACTGACACGCCGTGGTTCGGTAGATATTAAAACAGATGCTGCCTTTTGAATTTGTTGCAACTCCCTAACTGCTGCAGCCAACTGTCTCTGATATTCACGTTCTGAATTCTGAGTTACAATTAGCAAACTCTCTCTATTTTGTTTCTCGGCAGTCAACTGAGAATTATAACTATCAAGCTGAACATAAAGCCTTTCCGCTTCTTCTCGCTTATTAACTAGAATGTCTTGCTGATTCGCATAGCTTACCTTTGACTGTTCGGCGGTAATAATATTTTTCTGATCATAATACTGGATTATTTTTAGGTACTTAAGTCTTGTAAAAAATTTATCAACATTCCCCGACGTTAAAAGAACTTGCCAGGGCTCTATGCTTCCGTACTTGTAGGAGGCGACAATTCTATTTAAAAGTGCTTTTGATATTCCGTCTATGTCACTTTCTAGATTATAAATTTTGTCCTCAGTTATCTCTATGTCGTCTCTTAAATTTTCAATTTTCCTCTCTATTTTTTGAATTCTAAGCTCAGTAAGAGAAATCTGACTATCAACTATTTGAATTTGTGATGAAAGACTCTTTGCTTCACTCTGAAGTTCACCGATTTTAGACTCGTACTCAGCAATTTTACTCTGAATTTCACCTAAATCCACTTTTTTTTCTTCGGGGGCTGGTGAAGGCGTAGATGTTTGACCCAAAACACTACCCGTAATAAAAGAAAATATTATTAGGAAGAAAAAACTTTCCAGTATGTATCGCGGGATAAATTTCATACTGTCTTACTTAAGGTAACGGAACACTGCGAGAGTGCTTGCGAATACTCCTAAGATTAAAGCAACTATAACCTGAATTCCAAGTAATGCCAACATATATGTTGGCTCTATTGGAAAAACCGGAACTCCGGTAAAAAAAGACTGGAGGGTGGACCCGAAGAAAAGTAAGGCGGCGTAAGACACTACCCATCCTATAATTGCTCCAACAACAGAATAAAATGCTCCCTCGATAACAAATGGAGTTCTTATAAACCAGTCTGAAGCTCCAATCAACTTCATTATTTCTATTTCCTCGCGTCTATTAGTAATTTTTATACCAATAATCATAAGAACAACAAAAATAGACACTGTAGCAAGAACCAAAATAATTAGAATGCCGATTTGCCTAAATGCGTTAGTCCACTTACTCAATGTATCCACTATATCTTTTTGAAATATTACCCTATCAACCCCCTCTAAATCCTGCGCGACTCCTGCAAGCTCGGGAAGATCTGTAACTACTTGCGCTTTTACGTCCAGTGACGGAGGCAATATATCAGCAGAGACCAATTCCACTAAAAGGGGTTCGTCCTTGTTAAATTCTCTATAAATTGCCAACGCTTCTTCTTGAGATATAAAATTAATCGACGAAGTCTTACCTGTCGCTTCTAGTTTTTGTCTCGCTGCCTCAATTTGCTCTTGGGGAGTATCGGGATTAAAGAAAACGCTTATTTGCGGACGGGATTCGAAATAATCAATAATTCTCACTGAGAGAATGGTAATAATGGCAAAAACAGAAACTGTTAGAAAAGTAAGGCTCATAATTAAAATTGCCGCTATCGCCTGATAAGGAGACCTTCTTATGTATTTTGCTACTGTTTTTAAGTGCATAATTTTATTTTTTCTCTTTTTTTAACGATTTAAGATTTATTTTTAGTTCGTTTTTAACGTCATGACTTTTTATATCCTCGTGAACATCTTCTTTCTTCTCTGAAGGTAAATCTTTTTTTGTTGATTTTCTATCGTTTTTAAGTGTTCCTCTTTCCAAGTATATAATTCTATAATCGGTTTTCTCAATTATGCGGTCATTATGAGTCGCCATAAATATGGTGGTTCCTTTTTTATTTATATTTTCCAATAATTCAAATATCTGCATTGATGTTGCCAAATCCAGATTGCCCGTAGGTTCGTCTGCAAGTATTACCTCAGGGTTAAACACTAAGGCTCTTGCTATTGCCACCCTTTGACGTTCACCACCCGACAGCTGTAGGGGGAAAAGATCTAGTTTATCAATAAGACCAACATCGTTAAGCACTTCCCTGGCGCGACTTTTCGCTTCTTTTTCACAAATTCCTGAAAGCTCAAGGGGCAACATAACGTTTTCCACAACCGTTCTATCAAAAAGCAATTTTAAATCCTGGAAAACAACTCCAACTTTACGTCTTAAATGCCTAATTTTCGACTTCTGGAGCCTGTTAACATTTATCTCCCCTATCTGAATTTCACCCTCCGTAGGCTCTAAGTCACGGATTATTAATCGAAAAATTGTGGTTTTACCTGATCCTGTAGGACCAACAAGCAATACTAATTTACCTTGATCGATCTGAAAACTCAGATTGTCAAGCGCCTTAGTGTTGTAGTAAGTTTTGGAAACGTTTTGAAATCTTATCATTATTAGATATCATTTTGACTTTAAATAAATTCTTTCCAACAATCAACTGTGCTCATTCTAACACTTCCAGCTGACCAACATCCATTAGCCATCCGGCTTTTTCGGCAGAAAATGTTTTACCATCAATCTTAACTTTACGGCCAACAAATTTATTCAAGCCAACATTTGAAGATGTTAGATATACGTTTTGTGAAATTCCACCCGATCTTTCTAAGTAATGAGTTCCTTCACCGTCAATTCCTCCCTCAACTAATATTCCCTCAGCCTCATCGGGAAATTGTTTTTTATCACTTACTCCAACAACTAAACCTTTCTTAATTTCATCTCCACTTTGTAATTCACGGACTTCAACTTTTTTATCTACGACTCCGGTTGCAATTGTTAGCTGTGCTATCAAAAAACCGCTTCCAATACCTAAGGCAAAAATCATACCTATTGAAACAAAGTTGGTATATTTTCCAAATTTAGACTTATTTTTCTTGTCTAGCGGCCGAACTATCTCTTTTTCGTTCGTGCTTGGAGATCTATTTTCCATAGATTACAGTAAAACATATATCAAAAAAATTTACAAGAATTTTTTATAATTTTAGCTCTGCTCTCACAAAATTATCAATTTCTCCATCCAAAACCGAATCGACATCTGAAGTTTCAACTTTTGTACGCGTGTCTTTAACTAATTTATAAGGATGCAGTACATAGTTTCTTATTTGATTCCCCCATGAGGCGGGTTTGTATTCTCCTTTCTGTTTTTGTTCTTCAAGTTTTTTCCTCTCTTCTTCAATCAGAATGAGTTTGGATTTAAGAATTTTCAATGCATACTCTCTGTTCTGATTTTGATAGCGCTGAGTCTGACACGTTACAACTATACCTGTTGGTTTGTGTGTAAGTCTTACTGCGCTTGAAACTTTTTGCACATTTTGACCTCCATGAGATGATGCTCTATAAAAATCCCATTCTAAATCGTCTTCCTTTATTTGTACTTTTGAATCATCCTCTATATATGGCAATACTTCCACCAAAGCAAACGATGTATGACGCAAATTGTCTGAATTAAATGGAGACAATCGAACCAATCTATGCGTCCCACTTTCATTTTTTAAATATCCGTAGGCGAAATCTCCCTCAACCATAAACGTTATATTTTTAATACCCGCTTCCTCTCCCTTATTTTCGTCAATTATCTCGGTTCTAAATTTTTTTTTCTCAAAATACCTTTGGTACATTCTGGAGAGCATTTGAGCCCAATCCATCGCATCAACTCCTCCTTGTCCGGAGTGCACTGAAAGTATTGCTGAACCAAAATCAAACTTACCCGATAAATACACACTTGTCTCAATCTCCCTAACTAATTCTTCAAGCCCTTCCTGCTGATTGACGTTAATCATTTTTTGAATTTTATCTGAAATATCTATTTCCTTTTGGAGCATACCCATTTCCTTCATTAGCTCAGTTGCCCTTTGGTTGTTTTTCCAAAAATCCGGATCTGTAGACAACGCTTCTATTTCTTTAAAACGGAGTTTTTTTTTATCAATATCAAGTTTTTCTAAAAGAATTTCCGCTCTATTTTTTATCTCATCCATATGCAGGCAATTGTATCAAAATTAAACTTTTTCTGTGGAGTGTTTTTAGTCTTTGCAAATTGAGGAGCAAAACATTTCTTTAAAATTATCCTTATTAGTAAGTTTTTCAAGCTGCTTTATAGCATCCTGAATTTGAGGTTGGGATGAAATTATATCTTCAGTGTTAATTTGAGAAACACTCTCTTCTACGCTCCTCAATACGTTTTCAATATCGTTTTTTTTGGGCAAATTTATTTGCGAACCATTAGTTTTACTTACAATATCTTTTTCTCCTAAAACACTACCTACTCTTACTGTAATAAAATAATATAAAAAAAATAAAATTACTCCCAAAATACTTAAAAAAAATGCAATTCTCTTTAAGCTCCATTGCGCCTCATCATCTTCAGAATTTTTCTTATCTTTAATTTTCTCGTCCTCATCTAAAATTATGCTTTTTCTCATATAATTTACCGGTAAAATAGAAATAAACTTAATCTACAAAAGATATTCTCTCAAATCATTGACAAAATCCATAATAATTTTATCTATCGTCTCCCTTACTTTATCCTCACCTTTTTCAATGTTTGCTAACACGAAATCCCAAGCCCCGCTATTATCCTCTTGAAGTGCAATCAGATGTAAAAATTCTTTCTTTTTTCCTTCATCAAGCTCGGATAAAATTACGTCAATTACGGTAATATGAATATGTGAATGAAGTAAATTTAATAATTCCTCCCTTTGCTTATCCTCAATTTGCACGGTAGAAAATTTCTCATAAACAGATTCTATATTTAGAATATGGCTGTAAAATTTGTTTTTCATATTTACTCAACAGGTCCCAAGGGAATTTTATTATCAGGGTCGTTTATAAAATAATATAACACCGGACCCTTCATACCACCATCGTAGCGTACTAAATGCTTCATAACTTCCGGCGATCCTCCCAAATGCTTGCCCGTCCATTTAGCAGGCCCTGCATCCCCTATTACCACTACTATTGCACGCCCATTATGTGGATTTACCAGAAGCATCTTCCTATACTTGAAAAAGTCTCTATACTCTCCAACCCTATTAAGATAATCAGGCGCGAGAAAGGTTTGAACTGCAATGTAATACTTTTCGCGCTCTATATCTTGTTGAATTAGAGCACTCTGCGAATTTGCAAAATATCCCCACGCACCTCTTCCTGGCGCAAGACCTGATGACATAAATTCAGATGCTTCCTCGGCTGTCTGAAAATGCGTGGCTTGGCTATCTCCGGGGTATCGCATTAAGTGCTGTTCTGCTCCAATATATCCAAGAGTTTTATTCAGCCTCTTGTTGTCAACTTCATACTTTATATCCATATCATAAAATTCGCTTAGTTTTTTTGATATCTTTTCATTTTCGTCGTCGCTTAGATCTCTAACTTCGTCTGGAATTAAGGATTCCAGGTCAGCAACTAAAAATAAATGCTTATTTACTTTTTCGTATTCTACTTTTGGTCTTCCATCCTCAAGTTGCAAATTTATAGGAGTTGTCAGAAGCATTAACCCCCCAACAGCGCTAAGCGCGTATTGTTTTGAATTCTTAGAAATATGCTCTAAGGCGCTTTTGTGTTTTTCGAGAAATTTTTCCTGCTGCCTCTTGTGAATTTCTAACCACTTCTTGTGGAGTTTTTTATAAGAGAAGCCTTTTTTACTCATCTAATTGCTCTTTGGACTTTTCTGCCTTACTTCCTACTATTATTATTAAATCGTATCCGCTATTTTCATCTAAAACTTCGTAATCTTCATTTACCACATATGATTCAGTTATGTCTTTAGTTATTAACTCAAAAAACTCTTTGTTTTCTTCTTTAATTTGAATAGTAACATCCTCATAATCACTATTATCTGCATTTCCAATCTCTACATTTTTGTATTCCAAGCCCTCCAAAAAACTCTCGAACACACTGGCTGCGCCGCTTACTCCGCTTCCATTTAGTACCTGAACTGACAACTCTGCTCTATTAAATTCTACCGGCGTTGGAGTAGAAGTTGGAGATTGCGTCGGAATAACCTCACCATCATTGTCTTTCGGTTGAAAAGAAATTGCTCCTATAAAATAAAAGTAAAATGCTGCTGAAAACAAAGCAACTAATAAAAATACTATAACAAACAGTAAAATATTTTTTGATTTGTTTCCTTTATTTTCTGATAACCCAAACTCAGTGGCAGAAAAGGCTGACCTTCCTTCATCACTTTTTGCCATATCCTTAGTCCCCTCATCGATCTTACTCTCCGTTACTTCATGTGACTTTTTTTCTTCTTTTTCCAAAAACCCAACGTTTTCCTCTTTTTTCAATTCTCCATCCTCATTTTTCTTTTCGTCTTCCTCCACCATCTCTTTTTCAAACTCATCCTTCTCATCCGCTACAACCTCGTCCGTTATATCTTCTGTCTGCTTACCTTCCTCACTTTTTTCACCTAAAGACGTATCTTTTTCCGCTTCCTCCACGTCCCCTATTTCTTCATCAATGCGCGCCAATACCTCTTCTTTTTTTCTTTTTAATTCGTCCAAAGAAACCTTGTCGTCTTTTTTCTGAGTATATTTTGCTACTGTTTTTTTTGTAATTTCCTTATCAACCATAATTATTCCTCCTCTTTGTGATGTTTTCCATCAGCACAATCACACTCAACTAAATCTCTTTGGTATAAGCTGCATTCCTTTGTTTCGCATTTCTTAGGATAATCTGACGCTCCACCACATTCACCTTTACAAACATAATGCTTTTCCATAATTATTTTCTTTTTTTACTACCAAACAATCTTGACATTAAACTTGCACCTAAATCAAATGCTATCTCTTGAGGTCGTGTCGTTACGTCTCTTATTTTATCTTCAATCATCTTTTGAATCATATTCACCCGATGCTTAATGTAAAAAATTATAACTACGATTATTATCATTAGAATTACTATCAGACTCATGAGTATTATTCCTAAAGTATAAAAAGTGGCTGCTAATGTAGTTAACTCCATAATAATTTATTATAGCATTTTATAGAAAAAAACAAACCCGTCCGCAAATTAATGAGCAACTTCATTTTATTCATTGACTACTATAGCTCATTTGAGTTAAATTAAACATGGATGACTCAATTAAAAATTGGGTCTAATTTGTGTTATTTAAAAATGAATAATCTGCCTAATTTTATTCCTTACGACCTTGGAGTCGTATCAAACGGTAAAAAAATATTTCTCTACGGTAATCTATTGAACTTCTCCGGAAATAGTCTTTTCACCTCCGTTAGCCTGGATGGACAGAGATTTAAGTCGGCAAACAAAAAAAGTGAAATTGTTAGCAAAAATGGACCTGTAAATACCTTATTTACTTCCGATTTTAGAATTTCCCAAAATGGCAAAGACTTCTATCTTTTTTACAAAACTTTGACAAATAACAAATATAGTATCTCTATCGCAAAATCAAGGGATTTAGTTAGCTGGTCGTCCATTGCCTCGTTAAGCTCAATTAGCGAAACAGCGTGTATTGTTCCTGACTTAAAAGTAGACGACAATTATGTAGCATATTTTGGCGAACGGGACATAAGCGTTGCTTACTCAAAGGACTTGGTTAATTGGGAAATTAAATCGAAAGTATTATCTCCACAAAATAATTATTTTGATAGCTATCCACTAAAAGTTGGGAACGTCTTTAACACTGATGAGGGTATACTCGTATTTTATTATGTAAAAGAATTTTACAGAGAGGGCTTGCTTTACTCTGTCGGTATTGCCTTGTTTGATAAAAATGACCCTGAAAAACTCATCGCAAGGTCCACCAAGCCAATTTGTACACAACAGCTTGAAGCAGAAAATGGAGAACTTTATCCTATGGGAGTAGTTGAATTTAAAAATAATCTATTTTTGTACTTTGGAATTGCCGGAAAAGATGTTTATGTTGTTTCA
Source organism: Candidatus Levyibacteriota bacterium (assembly GCA_039738415.1). Lineage (GTDB taxonomy): Bacteria > Patescibacteriota > Microgenomatia > Levybacterales > GWA1-39-11 > JBCLLY01. The sequence goes on along the minus strand of JBCLLY010000008.1, from coordinate 16,573 downwards.
TTTGGGAAGTTTAAAGATGTTTTTAACTCTTTTCCGGGGAAAACAAAACCAAGACTTGAAAAACACGACAAAAATCCAATTATTACTCCGGTTATGCACCATGCATGGCAGCAAAACGCCACATTTAATCCCGCAGCTGTCAATGATGGAGAAAAGGTTCATTTAATATATCGTGCTATGGGACCCCAAAATACTTCAGTACTGGGACATGCGCAGAGCAGTAACGGGCTGGACGTGGATTACAGATCTGACGAGCCAATTTATGTTCCAAGAGAACCATTCGAAACACCAGGTGGCTCGCCTCATACATGGTTTATGTCTGGGGGAGGCTACGGAGGCTGTGAGGATCCTAGAATTACGTGGATAAAAGAGGATAAGAAATTATATCTAACATATATTGCATTCAATGGAGCAAGTGCTCCGCGTGTCGCACTATCCTCAATTTCCGAAGTTAATTTTAGAAATAAAAATTGGGAATGGGCGTCTCCTAAGTTAATTTCAAAACCAAATGAAGTAAATAAAAATGCTGTTATATTTCCGGAAAAAATTAATGGCAAGTATGTGGTAATGCACAGGGTTTTTCCAAATATTTTGGTCGACTTCCTCGATGATTTAGACTTTAACGACCCCAGATATCTAAAAGGAGAGTTCAAAATTCCCCCTACTGTTGATGGATGGGACAGTAGAAAAGTGGGCGCGGGTCCGCCTCCGATAAAAACTGCTGATGGATGGCTCTTAATTTATCACGCGGTTGATGATAAAAATGACTCAGAATACAAAATTGGCGCAATGCTTTTGGATTTAAATGAGCCTTGGAAAGTTCTGTATAGAACCCAGCAGCCGATTTTAGAACCTGACCAGTGGTATGAAAATAACGGATTTAAAGCCGGAGTTGCCTATCCTTGCGGAGCAGTTATAAAAGATAATAAACTATTCGTATATTATGGTGGTGCGGATAAATTCATTTGCGTTGCCAGCAAAGACCTAGATGAATTTATTACTGAATTAAAAACTCACCACAATGTAAAACTTGAGAACAAAATGACTACAAAAACAGTTCTTAGACATAATGCTTAGGTTAAACAGACACAAAGACAATCCCATTCTTCTACCAAGTATTACTAATGACTGGGAAAAGGGTGGGACATTTAACGGGTCTGTAGTTAAAAAAGACGATACATACTACATGGCGTATCGCGCCATGACTCCAAGGGGTTTTTATCTTGACGCAAATATTCAACTCTCATCCATAGGGATTGCAAAAAGTACGGATGGAATTCATTTTACCGATCATTATCAGATGATTAAACCGGAAGAGGATTGGGAGAAATATGGATGTGAAGATCCTAGAATTACATATGTGGACGGTAAGTTCTACATTTTTTATACTGCTATTGGCGGTTATCCATTCTCAGCTCAAAACATTAAGGTTGCGGTCGCAATTTCAAAGGATTTAAAAACAATTGATGAAAAACATCTAGTTACACCATTTAATGCAAAAGCAATGGGTCTATTTCCTGAAAAAATTGATGGTAAATATACTGTATTTTTGAGCGCAAATACGGATATTCCCCCCGGAAAAATTGCAATAGCGTCATTTGAGAAAATTGAAGATTTATGGAATCATGATAAGTGGAACAAATGGTACGAGCAGTTAGATAAATACACCCTATCTCTTTTAAGACATACACGAGATCAGGTAGAAGCGGGAGCAGTACCGGTTAAAACTGAAAATGGCTGGATATTTATCTACTCACTGATTCGCAACTATTATTCAAATGATAAGGTCTTTACTATAGAAGCAGCACTTTTAGAACTTAACACTCCTCTCAACATAAAAGCAAGAACGACTAATGCAATGCTTATGCCGGAGGAGGAATATGAGTTATTTGGAAATATTCCAAATGTGGTTTTCCCAACAGGCGCGCAAATTATAGGTGAGGATTTTTTCGTATATTATGGCGCTGCTGACACTAGCTGTGCTGTTGCTTCATGCAAACTGGAGGATTTGATGCACGGACTCAAAGCAAAACAAAAAGAGGTACCCTTAAATCCGCACATAAAATTTGAGAGATACGAGAAAAATCCTATTTTAGAACCCGTTGCAGAGCGAAGATGGGAGTCGCGAGCCGTATTTAATCCTGCAGCAATATATGAAGATGGGAAAGTTCATATTCTCTACCGCGCTATGGGAGAAGACAACATGTCAACCGTGGGATATGCAGTAAGCAGTGATGGTGTAACTATAGATGAGCGCCTACCCTATCCCATCTACACACCCCGTGAGCCATTTGAGACAAAAATTAAAGACGGAAATTATGGATGCGAAGATCCCAGAATAGTTAGAATCGATGACAGAATGTATATGTGCTACACGGCATTTGACGGGGGGGCAAATCCTCCACGCGTTGCATTAACATCAATTAAAGTAGATGATTTTCTAAATCGCCGGTGGGAATGGGAAAAACCAATTCTTATCTCACCACCTAGTATTGACGATAAAGATGCTTCCCTGCTTCCCAAAAAAATAAATGGCAAATACGTCTTCTTTCATAGAATAAATGATGATATTTGGGTAGATTATGTGGACGATTTAAAGTTTGAAAACGGACACTTTTTAGATGGCTCAATTATGATGCACACAAGAGTTGATCACTGGGATCATAAAAAGATAGGCATCGCAGGCCCGCCACTTGAAACCGATAAGGGTTGGCTTCTCCTTTATCACGGAATAACGGAGGATAAATCATATAAAGTAGGCGCTTGTCTGCTTGATTTAAATAATCCGGATACTGTCATATCACGTCTTTCCTATCCTATATTTGAACCAAGTGCAAAATATGAGCTGGAGGGAATAGTAAGTAACGTAGTATTCCCCTGCGGAAATGTGATAATTGATAAAACTCTTTACATTTATTACGGAGGCGCGGATAAAGTTCTGGGAGTTGCGAAAATGGATTTACAAATGCTTCTAGACGAACTGTCTAAATATCAAATATAAACCCGGCGGTGCCAAATAGTGGCCCATTCGGCAGGTTCAGGGTCATTATCCAAGACTTGGATAATGACACGTTTTCCACTTCTTTCCACTTCCACACCAACAAGGGTCGTTGCGCCCTAACTTTTTAATAGTAATACCCCCCGAAATTTCTTCTTTTACTTTTTTTACTTCCGCTATTTCTCTTTGTTTTGCATTTAAACCAATTTCCTCTGCCGGTTGATTTGTAGAGACGCTTTCTTCTCTATGCACGTGATTATGCACGTGTGACTCTGTAACTATATTTACCTTAAAAAATCTATTTACTATTCCATCATCAATAGATTTTATCAGTCGTTCAAATTGCCCAAATGCTTTTTTATTGGGAAGTGGTAGGTGTTGCTGGAGGACTAGTTACATCAGTTTCCATACCTAAATCCTCTTTAGTTACGCCTATTAGCGCATTTAGATATTTGTATACAGCCTCTCTGTTATCTCTCGGAAATTTAGCAATAATTTCATCTGGTGAAATATAATCCGGAACAAGACATTCGTTCTCATTCATTCCGAAATGATTTCCGGTGTTGCTGTTTATTACATATTCTTGGGGTACTTTAATAATGTATACCTCGTAATTTCTTTGCTCTTCTTTAGCGGGTTGATTTCCGGTTCCGGCGATTGCGGTATCAAGATTTGTAGTAGTTGAGATAAAAGAAGATCCACCCATTGCACTTTGCTGATAAGCAAGTTGTTGAGCGATACTATTTGATTTAGGTTTCATTTTAAGAAAACGCTCATCCATTGTAAGAAAATAACCAACATCATCCGAGGACTGTAATTCTTGCGTAAGATTTCCCATTGTGTGCTTACCATAACCATATGGACGGGTATAAAAACCTTTCTTCTCAAGATCGGGATGGTCACCACGAAGTAGATAAACGAACCCGTCTTTCACAAACTTTGGATTTAAATTTACAGTCCAATCTTCAAATTGTAACTCACTGATCTTTGTTCTCTCAGGGTACCCATTTTCATTTAAAATTTGCTTTGGATCTCTATCTGATTTCCAATCGGCTTTTCTGTCAAATAATGCTACAAGTTCCTGATCTTTTTGAATTTCCTCCCATGCAGACCACAAACCATCAAGCCTAGCTTTCTTTTCTTCTGGTGTTTCTTCGATTTCTGTTGGGGGTTTGGTTGAATCTGGAGTTTCGGGTTTCGTAAAACCCATAGATGGATGCTTCTCATCTCCCAACTTCGACTGCTCGTCCACTGAAAAATCACTTCTATTTTGTTCTACAATTTGAAGCCCGCTGGTAAGATCATCCACAGCTTCGTTGATATTTTTCCACTCTCCCATTAAAAACTTTTGTGGAACTTTAGTTTGAACTTCAAGTGGAATACTTCGTGAATCTGGTAGTAACTCATCAGGAATAATAAAGTTATCTATTGGTTCCATGTCCATATCCTTGGCAACGGGATGATTTATTGCTTTAAATTTTTCAAGTTGGTCCTTTGGAAGTTCCAAAACCCTAATACTTCCGCCCGGTTGCCTCCTCTTTATGTAGATCTTTAGGCTTTTTGGTGAATCAGTAAACCAATTTCCTACAAGTTCGTCTTTCGAAACAGAACTGTTGGGATTTTTATTTTCGGATTGTGGATTTTCATAACGGAAAAGAAAAACCCGCTGTCCGTCCAGAGTCTGAATTCTATCGGTTGAACCTTCATCAACCAACCTTGTTGCCTCTTCCATTAAAGCATCCATTTCTCCCTTTTCGCCGTTCAAGTCAACTTGTGGATTATCCGAAACTAACCGGACTAACTCGTGTTGCAAATTTCCGGCACCCATCATAAATCCCTTACTTTCGCGTGCAAAATCAGCATTTGTGTTATCTGCCGGTTTTAAGTTAGCTTCCTTCTCTACTTTAGGTGGTAAAATTTGCTCTGCTGTATTATCCGGCTGCATACATTTTTTTCAATCTATCAATCGTTTCTCTGTATTTTCTGTCATCGACTTTTCTTTGAGCTCTCATCAAAACTTGAACCATTTTTGAAATAATATTACTGCTTGCCTCTTTGAATTTTTTTAGTTCTGCTTTTTTATCCATCCCTCTAACTTTACTACATCGCCTCAAATAAAATCCACACATCTGCCTTACCAACTCCATAATATAAAATTGTACCGCGAACCTTAGTCTTTAGGAATTCCTGCACCAGAGATTTAACTTGTCTTGACCTAAGATTTTATAATAAATACTTTACTGGTTGCGTCTCATTGATATCAGCTTGAAATTATGGAACAATAATACAGATGGATTCGGAAGAATATAGAAAAAAATTAGAGAGAGATATTTTGGTAATAATTGAGCAAAAATTGAAAAACGGCCAAATGGATGCAGTGCGCGCAAAAGACATTGCAAGATTAGTTCTTACCGTACTCCATCCCCCATTGACCTTAGAGCAAATATTTAAAATTGCTCCAACTCTTGATGAGCATTTTTCAGAACTTGCACTTGCAGTATTACCTATTAAGCAAGACGAAGAAGAAAGATTAAGGATTACCGTTACGGAACACACACAAAGACTTATAAAGCTTGGTAAATTAGATGAGGCAAGTGCAGTTTTAAAGCAAGCACTAGAAAAAAATACTAAGTAATACACTATGTCGGAATTAGCAGAAGCACCCGGTGCTGCCGCGGAAAAAAAATCTATACTAAAGGTCGAAGTACCCCAAGTGCAACCCATTGGTAATAAAGAAAGTTCAATGGCAAAAACCATTGATGCTCTTGGTGCAGGAAATGCATCTAATCCGGATAATGTTTTTGAAGCGCTTTTAGAATTCGGTACTGATTCACCTGTTAAAAGCGAGGCTGAACAGGCTACTCCACCAAAAGAAGGAACAGTAACAACGCAAAATGAAGCTCTAGCATCAACTTCTCCTCATGAAGCAAAACAGACTAACCCCGACGCATCGCAAAAAACAGTGGAGACTCCAGTGGGAGAAGAGTTGCCGGAAAAAAAAGGCTACGTGTCTCTGGATGTTGACCTAAGTGATAGTGCAAAAGCACAAATACAGGAACTTAGAAACCCTACTAAAGTTGGAAAAGATGCATATGGAGATGGTTTGGTCAACAAAAATCATAAGGGTAAAGATACGCCGGAAGAGCACGAAGCGGCCCAAGCAAAAGCATATACAGAACTTGACCAAAAAATCGAAGGAGGAGTTATCAATCCAAAAGCTATTGCATCAGAAATTTGTATTAAGCTGGGAGTTGAACCGGGCGTGGAAGAAGTACCTGCAACGTATGAAGATATTGTTCCGGCTGTAAACCTGGAACTTGCTCGTTTTCTCGAGCAGGGAAATTTAAATCCACAGGAATTTGCGTCAATTCAAAATGAAGTAGTCCAATTTACCCGTCTTTATGGAGAGGCTTTTGGAAAAGAAAGCGTACCAAAAACTTTCGAATTAGTCCGTGACAATGCCCGTAAGTTGACCTACCAAAACGCTGTTGACAAAGATGTTTTTTCAGGATCGGATCATGGTACAAGACACATTATAGATGGAAATACTAAATTCGCTACTCAAATGGTTGCAAGTCTGAGAGAAAACGGAGTCGTTGTTTCAGCAAAGGATGAAGTGATAATCCATCAGATTATGATTGATCACGATCTAGGATACACAACCGGGGCCGCCCAATCACCAGAAGCATGGGAAGGATCAAAAGATCATCCTCTGGTATCAGCAAAATTCATAGAGGAGAACAAGGCCTACTATGTGGATAAATTTGGGGAAGACGGATATGCCGCAGTTCATGACTCTGTACTCAACCATAGTTATCCGAGAATGGAATATCAAAGTGATGGAACAGATGCTTTACATCCCGATTTAGTACGTGGAATTACATCAACCGTTGACGGTTTGGGAGTGACAGTCGAGACAAAAACGCCCGAATTCTTTTGGAATCCAGATGCGATAAAGACACTTCTTAAAATTAGATTGGCTATGGAAACAGGCGAAAGCGGTAAAGTTTCACCGGAACAAATGACCAAATACAAGCAGGAGTTGCAAGGAATTGCTTCAAGAGAACCAAATCCGGTTCGGGCAGCCGGATATAAAAATGCAGTCGATAATTTTTTCAATGAAGTTACTGCAGACAATACTCTTGGTCATTTTACCGGTGTAGTCAGGAATGTAAGAGTTGAAGTAGCACCGAAAGACACAGTATCTGATATTACACAAGAACACGCTCATAGTGACGATGAAGCAGAACACTCAGAAATCGGACATGAAAAATTAAGGCTGGTCGTTGAATTAACACCAACCGAAGTATATGCAATGTTAGGAAACATGTTTGGGGATAAATTATCCAATCAATCATTTGCTAAAGCCATGAAAGACCTGGGAATTGACACATCACAACTACAAAAACATGGTCGCGAATTGATAAATAAAATAAATGGTTCAAGCACTAAATCATCCCGATTTGTATCAGAAACCAGAAATGCAAGAGTTATCCTTGGTGATACATTTCTGGAAGATGAGGATACTCCAGAAGCAAAAAGGATCAATGAGATAGCAAAAGTTTTTCGCACAACAGAAGCTCTTAGCATAAGAACTGAAATAAATACTGTTCTTGATAACGCAGAACTTATGTCAACAACAGAAGGACAAAACGAAGTAACTGACAAATTCGTGCATGGAATAACAGAAAAAACAACTTCGGATGAATTGTTGACCTTAAAAGGATTGATCTTATCGCTTTCAGACAATAGTCCAAGCGGAGAGAAAGACTCTCAGGGAAATGATATTACTATTTCTCAAAAAGCAAGGCAGGCGTTAAAAGGATTTTTAACACAAAAAGAAAGAGATTTTTTAGGAGTATAATGTATTATGGAAGAAAATATGGATCAGGGAATTGAAGTTCAAAAAGTGCAAGCAAATAAGATTATAAATACACTGGAAAGTAGACTGGGTGATAAACAGTTGGATTCAACAGAGCGAAGAGCAGTGGGATTTGTAATCGACAGAAACAATAGTATCAGCGTATCCCCTGAAGAATTTATAGGCACTACTCTTGGAGTAATTGACACTGATACGCCTGCTGAAGTTTCATGGAAGACATTCGAAACGGTACACAAAACAGCTGTTGCTGAAATTGCTAGAAGAACAGAGGAAAATATTCAAAATCCGGAAGAAGTACGCAAACTACAAATCATTGGCGAAATATTCACAGATAGATACAACCGTGCAGTTCAAGAAATGCAAGAAAACCCTGAAAAACCTATTCGTATCGGTGGAATTCCGGGCTACTGGCTCCCTGATTGGGCAAAATAGTTAAAAAACCACTTTGAAGTTATTTATATCCCTGTGCTTGAAGTGAATGGGTTTTGAAAATATTCAAACAAAACGCCAAAGGGCTCCTAAATGGTAAAAATCTGGTTATATGTTAAGGTATAAAAATGTATAAATCTGTAAATAAACTGAAACAATCGGCAAGTCAACTTAAAGCAAAAGCCTTATAAATTAGTCAGAGATCAACCATTAGTTAGGACAGTGACACGTTGGGCTTCGCTCAGTTTAAACATTTTTTGCTTGCCCTGAAGAACTCAGGGAAAGTGTCAGTTAGCCCCGATCAAATATGGACCGTAATTAAAAGTTGGGATATGGTTAATATTAATTACTTGAAATCTCAAACTCTTTCAAACTAAGAACTAGATCGCTTTTTGATTTGTCCAATAGTTTTTGGTCGGAGGTTAAAAATGGAATTTTTAAATATTGTGACAATGCTACATATGAAGCATCATAAGAGGAAATATCTAACAAAAGTGCTATCTCCAAAGCCGACTCCATCAGCCCTTTTGACGAATATACTACTAAATCCAAATTCAAAAAACCCTGATAGGCCTTTTTTGCTAAATCCTCACTTACTCTCTGACCTTTAATTGCGGTTCGAATCAAATTATTGATTTCATAATAAATAAGCGTAGGTACTGATATGGATATTTCTTTTGCTAAAAATAAATCCTTAATGCTTAGGGCAATTTGACCATCAACCTCTGTAGGGAAAAACCATTTTGCTATAACTGATGAATCAAGAATAATATTCTGAGGATTTTTGCCTTTCACTTTAAGTCTAATTTACTTGCATTTAGTAAGTCCTGCCAATCATTTTTTTTGTTAGACAAACTCACCCGGAATCGATCGATTTTATTCATCGCTTCTTTATTGGAATCTAAATCAGAAACTTTTCCTAGACCTAAAGCCAGCGTACTATTGATAATTTCCTGCACGGAAGTGCCTTTTTTAAAAGCTATTAATTTGGATTGATCAAGGATATCCTTCCGAATCCGAATAGTCGTTCTAACTGTTGTTTGCATGAGATAATATTAGCATCTTGTCATCAAGATGTCAATATATCTCTTTCCATAATGCGAGTTTGCATGTTTTAAACTAATATCTAGGTAAACGGATTAGGAAAGTGGCACGTTCGACTTCGCTCAGTGTAAAATTTTTTGCTTGTCCTAAAGAACCTGAGGGGAGTGTTGGACAACCCCGAGTAAATCGGGGTCAAATAGGCTACAAATGAAACAGCGTATACCTTTATAAACTCTTGGAAGCCTCGACAACGCTTGGCTCAATCTCTTCCAATGGCACAATTTCCTCCTCTGCTACCTCAGGCGATAATTCCTTATTTATATCATTAACCGTATAAGCAATTCTTTTTTGAAGCTTTATGGCTCCAACAGGCTCAACCATGTAACTTTTTCCATAGCCTGAATCATCGGTTGAGGTCAATCTTAAATTCATAGTATCAATCAAGCTTCGAAGTTTGTACGTCCCCTTTGTAGTAGTCCTTCCGTCAGGTATCCTTATCGAATCAGGTATTTGACCGATCAATGCCTCATTTTGTTTATACCATTCGTTGATAATGGTCGCATTAGCAACGTAAGTTTCCTGACGTGGTTCTGTTACCCTTTCAATACGTTTACCTATAACTTCTAGAGCGTAGTCATCAGCCACAAATTGATAAACATTTTTTAGATTTGGTGCTACATCCCCTTTAGGGTCGAACGCTCGGACTTGATAATCATAAAAACCGAATTTGCCTCGGATTCTTTCCCCCAATCTATTGGAAGCTATAGCAGCGGTTCTACTTAGAGTATCCCAATTCATTCCTTTTCGCTCTTCTCTTTCTCTCTCGGCTCTTTTCACTACACCTTTAATTGAATCCAGTTCGCTATCATCTCTTCCTCTGAATACCGCTTCCCTTATCTCTTCTGATAGAAAGTCGATAATTCTTCCTTCAATACCATCAAAATCGGGTCTATTCTTGCTCTCTAGTAGTTTAAATTTCTCAACCAGACCATGCAGTTCTTCGGGTGTAAAAACTTCTTTAAAGTCTCCGCTTAGAGTATATTTTTCAATTACTTTAACGTCATCGAATAGTTGTTTTTGCTCGGAAGTAAGGTCTTCGGGTGCGATGCTTTCAGCTTCTTCCATTCTTGTTTTTACTGTAATGGATTGATCATATTTGTGCTCATTATGAGACTCTATGTATCCTAATTCCGGAATTGGGGGTAATTGTAAAAATGAAGCACCTTCTTCATGTGATCCATTTTCAGTTGAATCTGTAGGGGAAGCAACTTCGCTGGTTACTGCAACTCCTAAATCAGTAGCTGATGACTGATCAATTCTCTCTATGGCATTTTCCAATACAGCGTTTTCTTCCGGCATTTTGTTAATCATTTCATATTCTCTTTGCCATGTCAATATTTCCTGTTCCGATAAATTTTCTTCTGTTACTAATTGTTTTAATTGATCTAATTGTGCTCTTCGTGTATGTCTTAACGCTATAAATTCCTGAGCACCCATAACTATCTCTTCATTGAGCGTAAGAGACCTTTCTTTTAATCTTTCGATCGAACCCTTTAAATGTCCTCTTGTTTCTCCTACTTTGATTGCATTTTCCCACGATGAAGCTGTGGTAATTTCACCAGAGCCAATACGCTCCAGCAATGCTTCTCTTTGGGTTATAACGCTAGAAACGCGTTCTGCACGCTGTCCCAGCTCTAAAAATGATTCAGGTGTAAATTCGTTCATTTGAGTTTTATATTATATATATAAAACATAAAATTGTCAACTATAGGTCGTTTAGTTTACTCTGCGGTTTTTTGTAAACAATTGACCAAAAGACTCAATGGACGCTTGATCTGCATCATATAGCTTGATTACTGAAAAATGACGGTACTGAGATGATTTTTTTGATGATTCAAATAAAGCGGGGATCCAATCAACATCGCTATGTCTTGAAAGCAGATCACTAATCTCGAATGATGATACACCCGGAAATCTTTTACTGAACAAACGCACTATACCCTCTATTGAAATCCACTTATGTTTTTTTTCATCAAAGTGATATTTTAATGGGTCTACTTTCGGCAGTGAATGCAGCATTCTTTTTGCTTGATCAACATTATAAACAGTCTGTACAGCTTTTCCGCGTGCAGCTAGTTTCCTATCAATAATTTCACCTGTTAATGCCTCAATTTTTTCAAGAATTTCCTCAGTAACTCCTTTATAATTACGGTTAATAATTGTCGGAAGAGCATACTCGGATGAATATTGTATTTTTTCATTTTTTATTATTCCCCGAGTTAATTTTTCAAGCACGGAAACCATCATTTGATTTGTATAGTAATCACCGGGAAGACTATCTAGTACCGGTGTATTTTCTCTAAGAGATTGTAAAGTTTCATTTGCATCAAAATCATCGTCCAAAACACCCACCTTAGTCCCATATACAATGTTATTTTCTTTCAAAACGTCAGCAACTGTAATTGGCGGGTTTTTTCCATCGTGTTCATCATAAATATCTATGGCAAATGCCATATCTCCGTTTGGTCTTGTAATACGCCCCAACCGTTGCGTTGCAAATGTTTGTGAACGGGTCGGTCTTGCATTAATAATTGCTTTTGCCCTTTCACTATCCCACCCTTCACTCAATACTCCTATAAAAGATAATATATCTATTTTTCCTTGCTCAAATTCCTCATAAAGTTCTTTTCGCCTTTCGGCAGGAATTTGACTATGTATGGCAACAGCTCTTAATCCTTCATTATTGGCGAGAGCAGCTATATGCTTTGCATGCCAAACCTCATCTCCGGCAATGCACGAAATAATTGTACCAATACCTTTTTGAGCCATTACTTTAGCAGTCTCTATTATAATTTGATTTCTGTGAGGATCTCTTGCCAAATAACTAATTTTACTATCGATAAATTCCCCGTCTTCATCAAAAATATCCGATCCTTCAATCCTTACTCCGCTTTTTATTCCTAGCGGCGTAACCGGCGCTAACAGACCTAAAGCTATTGCTTCGTTCAATGTCATTTCGTGAATTTTAGGTAGATATTCCACATCTTCCAGTGTCGCAGAAAAACCAATAACTATTTTATTTTCCGGTAATGCTTGTAGAACTCTACTGGTTTTTTCTCCTAACGCATGGTGTGCTTCATCTAAAATTATTACGTCAAATTTATCAAGTAAAGTTCTTCCGGTTGGAATTGCTTTAATTCCTTTTGCAACTTCCAGTGCGGATTCGTAACCAACCCGTTCAGCCATACTTTTAAATAAATCACTTTCTAATACGTCTTTTTCAAAATCGTTTACAGAACGGTATTCGTCCTTTATATTGAAGGTATTAAATGATTGAAACGTCGTTATTACAACATCATAGTCATCTAAATTCCTACGTTCTTTGTCCGGAGTATCACTAAAATATGAACCTACATTTAGCTCGGGTGCAAATCTTCCGTACCCCTTCTGCCCCTTACGACCCAAGGTCTGATGAACAAGATCCTTGGTAGGTGTAACAACTAAAATTTTTGGTTTTTTTTCTTCTACTTCTCCCACGCCAAGAAGGGCCTTTGACAATTCTACAAAAAGCACTGTTTTCCCCGTACCCGTGGGTAGGATTATAGAACCTTTTCTTTTCCCTTGTTCAAAGAATGTCTGTAAGTCCTCAAAAACGTCTAGCTGATGAGGACGCAAAACCCTATCACTGTTACTTAAAGACTCCTCGATATAACTTGTCACGCGTTGCGCAAAAGGATTTGATACCGCATCCCTGATTTCTTCCGGCTTTCCCTCCGGATTATTAAATGGTAGTTCTATGCTCGTCATAATAATTGTTTTACAGAAACCCCTATATTTTACCAAATTTTTAATCTATTTCCAACTATAGGATATTTTAACAGGTTTTTAGAAATATATTTGAGGCTGGAATATAGTATAAATATTAGTATCAACAATACAGTTTAAACTGATTTAACGGCCTAATCAATTCGGATAATGACAGCGCTTCCACTTCTTCCCGCTGCCGCAGGGACAAGGGTCGTTGCGCCCTAACTTTCCGCCAGAGGCGGATTTCGCTTCGCTCATTTTCTTTTCTTCTTTTACTTTTTTTACTTCCGCTATTTCTCTTTGTTTTGCATTTAAACCAATTTCCTCTGCCGGTTGATTTGTAGAGACGCTTTCTTCTCTATGCACGTGATTATGCACGTGTGACTCTGTAACTATATTTACCTTAAAAAATCTATTTACTATTCCATCATCAATAGATTTTATCAGTCGTTCAAATTGCCCAAATGCTTCATTTTTATACTCAACTAAGGGGTCTTTCTGAGCATAACCCCTTAGATTAATTCCCGTCCTGACATCCTCCATCGCAGTTAAATGATCCATCCACATATTGTTAATTACTTGCAAGGAAAGAAGTCGTGTAACTTTTTTTATAGTTTCATCCCCAAAGTCCTCTATCTTCTTTTCAAACAACTTATCTGCAATATTATTTAAAAATTCACCAATTTGACCCTCACCTTCCCGTTGCTGAATTTGCTTAACTAATTGCTCTTGAGATTTTTCATCAAATGGAATAATTGAGCTAAATTCTTGAATAGTTTTTTTATACGGGTCTTCTATTTCGTTAAAATTAAGGTTAAGTGCAACTATCGCATCTATATTTACTCGGATCTTTTCTTTTATAAATTTCTGATATTCAAAATCATCCTCTATAAGGCTTTGCCTTTCTCCATATATAATATCTCTTTGTTTATTCAAAACATCATCGTAATCAACTGTATGTTTTCTACTTTCAAAGTTAAATCCCTCTACCTTTACCTGCGCTTGAGTTATAACACGTGTAACTATGGGGTTTTCTAAAGGCTGATCCTCAGGGAAATTAAATCTAGTCATAAGGTTCGCTATTTGCTCTCCTCCGAAAATTCTCATCAAATCATCCTCAAGTGAAATAATAAAGACTGATTTTCCAGGATCTCCCTGACGTCCTGAGCGTCCTCTGAGCTGATTATCGATTCTTCTGGCCTCATGCTTTTCAGTTCCTATTACATACAGTCCTCCTAATTTTTTAACCTCATCGTGCTCCTTTTGCCAAATTGCCAATTCTTTTTCGTATCTCTTTTTTCCCTCTTTGTCCTGGTATTCAACGCTAAACTCAGATGGTTTTTCTCCTCCTAGAATAATATCCACTCCGCGCCCGGCAACATTTGTTGCAACGGTTACTGCACCTTTGCGACCTGCGTCTCTAATAATAAGCGCCTCTCTCAAGTGGTTTTTAGCATTAAGTACTTCGTGCTGGATATTTTTACGCTTTAAATACTCAGAAATTATTTCGTTTTGCTCAATTGAAGCAGTTCCGACTAAAATCGGCTGTCCGTTTTTATAAGCTTTATCTATTTCCTGGACTGCGGCAAATATTTTTGCACTTCTTGTTTTGTAAATCTTGTCAGACAAATCACGTCTTATAACTTCTCTATTTGGAGGAATAGCAACAACGTCAAGCTTGTAAATTCTGTGAAACTCTTCCGACTCGGTAACGGCAGTACCTGTCATTCCTGCTAAAATTTCGTACTTTCTGAAATAATTTTGCAGCGAAATTGTAGCAAGAGTTTTTGATTCACGCTGGACGATAGCCCCTTCCTTGGCTTCAATTGCCTGATGAAGTCCTTCTGAAAGACGCCTTCCCTCAAGTAATCTTCCGGTAAATTCATCAATTAAAATAACCTGACTCTCACGCACTATATAGTCTTTGTTCTTATGAAATAGTGTTCTTGCCTTCAGGGCGGCTTCTATATGATAAACAGTATCAAAATCTTTCTCATAAATATCCCTCATCCCAAACATGGTCTCAATTTTTCCTATCCCATGATCTGTTAAATGCGCGGTTCTTCTTTTTTCATCAATTTTATAATCCATCGCGGAAAGCTTATCTACTATTTTTGCATAATCATAGTATTTACTGGATGGAGTCGCATCAGGCATTGAGATAATATGGGGAGTCCTCGCCTCGTCAATCAACACTGAATCCACTTCGTCAATAACGGCAAAATATTGACCTCTTTGGACCTGTTCCTCTTTCGTAAACGCCATATTGTCACGAAGATAATCAAACCCGAATTCTGAATTTATTCCGTACACGATATCTGCCTCATATGCCTCTTTTCTGCTCACTTCTTTAAGGTGAAATAGTCTATAATCTTTTGCTTCAGTGTCCATATACTCAGGATCATAAATAAAAGACTTTTGATTAATCATTGAGCTAACAGACATTCCTAAGAAACTAAATATAACACCCATCCACCCAGCATCACGCCGCGCCAGATAATCATTAACTGTTACCAAATGAGCTGAATCGCCCGTCAGTGCATGGAGGTAAAGTGCGGGAACAGCGGACAGGGTTTTTCCTTCTCCTGTTTTTTGCTCTGATATTTTACCTTTCGCAAGAACAATACCGGAAATAATCTGAACATCATAATGCCTTTGACCAATTGTACGTTTTGCAGCCTCACGAGCTAGCGCAAATGCTTCGGGAAGAAAATCATCAAGAGACTCTCCGCTGGCATATCTCTTTTTAAGCTTCTCTGTCTCTTTGGGAAAATCTTCATCTTTAAGCTTAATGACCTTTTTCTCTAAAAGGTTTATTCTCTCAACAATAGGTTTTATTTTATTTATCTCTTTCTCGTTCGAATCAAAAATTTTAGTGATGAAATTTAACATAATTTATGTTCTAATTACTTCTATTTGAAGGGAAATGTATTTTATCACAGTAAAAGTTAAACTGCCAAAGCAATTATAGCCTAACTGATATTTTGTCTTTACCCATGTATTTTCTCAAAACCTCAGGAATAACAACGCTTCCATCTTCCTGTTGATAGTTTTCAAGTATTGCAATTATCGTACGGCCAATCGCAAACGCTGTCCCGTTTAAAACATTTACGTATTTTTTATCTTCACCTTCCTGATATTTGATATTCAAACGACGAGATTGAAAGTCGGTAACTGTTGAGACACTTGTTACCTCACGGTATTTTTGCTGCGACGGAATCCACGCTTCTATATCGTATTTGCGGGCAACCGGAAATCCTAAATCTCCTGTACACATTTTTATAACTTGATATGGAATATCAAGACCTTGAAATAACTTCTCCTCAAGACTCAGTAAATATTCTTGCTCCGGGTCATCCTCTCCAGCTTTAACAAAAGATACCATTTCAACTTTGTCAAATTGATGTACTCGA
>JBCLLY010000007.1:0-36515 GCA_039738415.1 Candidatus Levyibacteriota bacterium | reverse complement strand
CTTTTCCTGACCCTTTCTCGTGCGCAGATAAATCGTAATCTGTTCTATAAGCAAGTCCCCACAATTCCTTAAAGCCAAATGGGAAATTATATTCTAAATCCTCTGTTTTTTTACTATAAAATGACCGCTCGCGCTCTCCATGCTCGCGCCATCTGATGTTTTTATCGTTAATTCCAATTTTTTCTGTAATAAAACTCCAAATATGCTTTTTCCAGTCTTCGAAAAGATCTTCCCAATTACTTTCCTCCGGATCAAAAAAATATTCTATTTCTCCTTGTTCAAATTCCAGCGTCCTGAAAACTGAGTTACCGGGAGTAATCTCGTTTCTAAAACTTTTACCCAACTGAGCAATTCCAAATGGCAGCTTAACTCTGGTTGATTCGGTTACATTTTTGAAATTTATAAACATTCCTTGGGCGGTTTCTCCCCGGAGATAAGCAAGGCTCTGATCACCTTCAACTATTCCTAAATTTACAGGGAATAGAAGGTTAAATTTTCTAACCTTCGTCCATGCATGTTTTCCGCAATTTGGACAATTTATAGAACTTTCTTTAATAATATTATCCAACTCCTCAGTTGATAGACCCTCCACATTTTTACCGTTCAAATTATCTTCTATTAGATGATCTGCGCGCATTCGAAGCTTACAGTTTTTGCAATCTATAAGTGCATCCGCAAATCCTGAAGTATGTCCTGATGCCTTCCATATTTCCTGATGTGATATAAGGCTTGCTTCAAGTCCCACTATGTCATCACGTCTGTGAACAAAATCTTCCCACCATAAGTTTCTTATATTACGCAGTAATTCTGCCCCTACAGGACCATAATCATAGGTGTTGGCAAGTCCCCCATAGATTTCAGATCCCGGGAAAATAAACCCTCTTCTTTTCGCAAGAGCGGTTATCTTTTGCATGGAAATGGAAATATCTGTCATTTAATCCGTAGTATATCAGAATTTACCCCGCACCCCAATGCCCTGACCCGCTTCGCAGCGAGGCGTATGGTCGTGGGTGCGGGGTTAACCCCCTGCTTAAACCTTTTAGAAAGTGATTGTCCTTGATTTTAGCTTTCTCTCAATAATGCTTTCTATATACCTGTAAGAATCCTCCTCTGTTGCAAATTTTTTACCGCTATTCCAATAACCTAAATCTACTAAAAGATCAGTCTTAAACTCTAAAAGAGAGTCGTACTCATTTTTATCGTATGCAAGGTTTAAAATCTTTTCATATAAAGAAGTGAGCACCATGTCTTCTCCGCAAAGAGCATCTAAAAGTTCGCAAACTATAAATCTTCTTTTATAATATTCTAAATCTTGGTTATCTAAGTTAAATGAATTAATAAGTTCAACTTCCGTCAAGATTTTTCTGGAATATGACTGAACCGCATTAAATTTAATAAGACTAAATGGCTCTAGAAGAGCAGATCTTCTACTTGTAATTTTTCTGACTCCTTTTGCGATAACTGTTATCTTACCGTTATCTTTTGAAAAGATGGTAATTATTCTATCGGCTTCACCAAAATTTTTCCTTTTTATTATAAAACCCTGATCGCGGATAAACTGCATATCAAATATTTAGCTCGATTTCCGTATCTTGCCTTAAGTCAAATTCTTCTACCTTTTTACCATTTACGGATATTGTTATTTTTACCATGTCTACGCCGGGCTGTTTTTGAATAAGAAGGGGGAGTATAGAGTCGTCTTTTAGTTTGAATGGCAAAGTGTACTCATAATTAATTTCAGCTTTGCCCAAAGGATTAATTGTCAAAAATGACTCGAAAAATGTTTTACCAAGTTCCTCTTTTGTCTGAGTTTTTATTTCAGACCCTTTTACCTTGTCAAGAGTTGTTCCTTTAGGGACATAAACTCTTTGAAAATTTCTAAGTCTGGCATTAAGACACAATCCACCACTTTCAAGGTTACAATTTGAGTGAGGCCAGCCGTTTCTGTATTCTATGGTCACTTTCTTTTTTATTTCCCCGTTAGTTGAGATTGTATACTCCATATCAATATTTTGAGTTACAAACAAATTAGATTTATTTCCACCTAAATTCACATCATTTATGTGAAAATAATCTCCTTCAAACTCTTTAATTCTCCCCGCCCAATTAAGAGCCTCTATCCCGCTCTGTGCGTCTTTATTGAATACGTAAAAAAGAATGTGTTTTTCCTGTGCATCTTTTACAAACTGCTGGAACAGTGGACCCCAATACTGCCCCGGAGCAGATGAGAGCGCTTTATTCATAAGCGCAAGCATCAAATCAGATATTAGACCTTTTCTGTTAGCTCTAAGGTAATTTACCGGACGTGAAATTTGATCCTCAAGCAAATATACAACCTGCGGACAATCGCATCTTTCATCAGTTTCTGCTGTAAATGTCAAACCTGAAGCAGATACCTCCCCCAAAATACGGATTGCGCCAACCAGGACTTCTGTGTCTAGTGCAATAATCCCATCAATATCCTGTTGTTTGCTTGAAGTTTTATACTGACTCATAAAACTATCCATAGACTCCTTGAAGTCTGGAGATAAGTTGCTGTCCCGGATATATAATTTATTCACCTCAAGGTAATCTCTAACAATCTGAGGAGGAGCCGGATGAGAAGGAATGCTTTCATCCAGCTCATAAATATCCGACGAGTCCTCAACTTCAATCACTCCTTCATCAACTTTAAATATTGAATAAAAAGTTAAAAATCCTCCGGTAGCACGAAGCTCCGCATTATTCTGAAAAAGAACCAGATACCTCTTGGATTCAGATTCACCTAATAAGTCGGGTAGAGCCTTTATAAGGGGTTTCCCCTGCTCAACCGCAACAGCAGCCCCATCTATGCCCTGTTTTAACTCTAGTAGCATACTCTTCACTTCTTTCAAACGCCCAATTTCAGGATAACGACTCGGATTAACCTCATCTATCTCATTTTTTGCAAGGATTATCTTCTCTTCAATTCTATCTACCTCTGGAACTACTTTTCCCATAGTTTGCACTGCAAGCCTTATTCTGTCCTGTGCTGTACCACCCACAAAGCTACTTTCACCCTTCAGTCCCAGTAAGTCCGCATAAGGTATCAATGTCTCCGTAGTGATAAGCGCTGCCTCGATACCATAGCCTGATGCTTTTACTAAATGCTGCACGTCGCGATAGTAACTCCCCAAAAATGGAATAAAACCGATATAAGAGAGTCCTTTTATCTTCGAGGAGAGACTTTTTACCTCTTTCTGCGTGTCAATCAGTCTGTTTCTTGTATCTTCTATGTTCTTCTGTTTTACTGCATCCAGGACAAGACGGGCTTTCCCTTCCGTTACACGTACCTGCTTATAAACACCTATTCCTGTAATTGTTGTATAAACAGCAAGCAAAACAAAAGCAAAAATAATCCCTAGTATAATTTTTGACTTTCTACTTTTTAGCGAAATTGGAAATTTTTTCTTTCTTCTTCCCATACTTACATCATCATTCTTATTTTGAATAGGCTCATTCTCTTTAATCTCACTTTTTAATTCTATCTTTTCAAAACCTTTTGTGTCCATAAGCTATATTAAATCATAAAAACTTTTTTATATACAATGTTCTATAATGCACCTTTGCCTGAAAGCATTGCAAACGGAGTACGTAAAGCTAAATATAAATCAAATAAAACAGACCTTTTTTTTGCATAATCTGCATCCAATTGAATTCTTGTATCAAACTTTATATCACTTCTGCCCGAAACTTGCCACACTCCTGTTATTCCGGGCTTTACTGATAACACGATTCCTACTGCTTTTTTTGTGTAAGGAAACTTTTTTTGCTGATCTATTAGCTCATCATGATAGTATGCTCTGGGACCAACGATACTCATGTCCCCGCTTATTACATTTATAAATTGGGGCATTTCATCGATAGAATATTTTCTAATAAATCTGCCCACTTTTGTTATTCGAGGATCATTTTTTAATTTATATCCACTTCTTTTATACTCCTCAAAGAGATGCTTATATTTAGGATCGCTTGTCAATATGTCGTGGGCATTTTGCACCATAGACCGGAATTTATACATTCTGAATTGTTTTCCATTTTTTCCAACTCTGGGAGGAGTATCTGCAAAAATTGGTCCTGGAGAATTTAGCTTTATAGCAATAACAGCAAAAAGCAGTACGGGAGAGAATAAAATCAAAAGAAGTATTGAAAAAACTACGTCGAGAATTCTTTTTGAGACATCGTAAAACATATGAATAAATGACTACAAAAACATGAATCAAAAAATACTAGTATTCATTGCTAAGTTAGATTTTCATGCTCAGTACCCTTAAGCGATTCCACAAGTTTTTTAATTTTTGGCACTGAGTCTTTTGTGCATACTAAAAGTACGTCATCAGTATTTATTATTATCATCCCGTTTAAATCTATTCCTACTGCAAGCTGATCTGTGTAATTAAATACAAGATTGTCCGAAGAATCTGTAATCAAAACCTTCCCGCGGGTAACGTTTTCAGAGCTGCTTATTTGAAGTGCCTCCTTTAATGCTTCCCATGCACCAACATCACTCCATCCCAAATCTGCCGCAATAACCATAACATTTTTAGTATCCAACTTTTCTAAAATTGCATTATCAAAGCTTATTTTCTCAAGTTTTGGATAAGTGCTTTGCATAACTTGCTCAAACTTTTCCGTTCCTACTGCTTCCTGAATTTTTTTTACTCCTTTCCAGATATCGGGTGAAAATTTCTTATAAGATTTTAGAATAAAATGAGGAGTTGTGACAAAGTATCCTGGATTCCACGCAAATTTATCACTTTTCAAAAACTGCTGCGCTTCTTTCAAACTGGGTCTGTAAATTAACCGCTTGAATTCAAATACCTTTGTTCCCCTTATAGAATCTACCTCATCGCCAAATTCAAGCCACCCTAAGTTTTGGTTTGCAAACCTGGCTCTTTGACCTATAAAAATTAGCAAGTCTGGGTTTTTTTTAACCGCTTTCTCGGCAAATCTCAGGACTTCCCTAAATCTTCTTTCCTTTTTGACAAAGTGATCGCTCCAAATAATTGCTACCGGTTCGTTTGGAGCATCTTTCCCGACAATTGCACAGGCTGCTGCTACAGCCGGTCCAACATCTCTCACCGCTGGTTCAAAAATAAAATTCTCGCGGGGTATATCAAGAAGCTGGTTAAATACTACTTCCTTATACTTTTCCCCTGTAGATACATAAATATCTTCGGGCTTGAAGTCCGGATACAGTCTTTCAACCGCAAGCTGTAAAGTTGATTTATCTCCTGTAATCTTTTCGAATTGTTTTGGTGTGTTTTGTCTTGATAGTGGCCAAAGCCTTGTTCCAACTCCTCCTGCAAAAATAACTGCTTTCATATTATATATTTACGAATTTCTAATTATAACATCATTTATATATCTGCTAAAATTTTCCCTAAACTTTTCGCTAGAAAACCTTAGACCATTTTCATAACAATCATTTTCATTATACTTATCTTTTTTAAACTTTTTCAATGCATTTTTAAGCGCACCCACAGACTGGTCTTCAAATAATACTCCGGTTTTTCCCTCAATTACAATCTCTTTGGAAGCTCCCCTATCTAATGCAATAACGGGAAGGCCGTGGAGCTGTGCCTCCACCATGCCAATTCCAAAATCCTCGTCCGAGGGATAAATAAGCGCCTTTGCGTTTTTTAAATATCCTCTGAGCAAATCATCTGCAACATATTCTTTAAATTTTACAGATTTACCTGCGATTTTTACTAACTTCTTTTTTTCTACTCCCCTACCCACAACTATAAGAGGTAAATTAAGCTCACTTGCCGCTCTTACTACAATATCAATTTTTTTGTACGGCACAAGCCGCGATACGACTAAAAAATAGTCTTTTTCAGGGGGTAAAGTAACTTTCTTTTCATCAAGAATTGAGCTTGACGGCGGATATATTACGTCGCTATCTATAGCATAATATTTTTTTATCTTCCTTTTTATATTTTCAGAAATTGCAATTACTTTGTCGGGACGTCTTATGGCAATTTTATCCCAATATTTTAGGTAAGAAACAAAGGGACTGGAAATTATTATAAAAAAACTGCTGTTAAAGTACTTTTCATAATCACTCCATAGATAACGCGTGGGGGTAAGACATATACATATGTGTTTTGTGAAAGGACCAGTAATAATCCCCTTTGCTGACTCACTGGTAACCGAAATTACTAAGTCATACTTACTAAAATCTAATGATTCAAAAGCAATGGGCATAAAAATAGCCAATATTTCATGCTTATCCCGCAATAATTTTATTCTTTGTAAAAAAGTTGTTCTTACAGAAAAAACAGACGCCCATCTTGCCTTATTTGGAGAATATAAAGAAGTATAAAGAGGTGCATCAGGAAACATTTTGTGAAGTTCTAAAAGAACGCGCTCAGCACCCCCCCATTTATTTACTCTGTCATAAACTATTGCAACGTTCATATATTTTAAAAGTCTCTACGAAAGACTTTTTCCAGGAAAATTGTTTAACCCTGTCTTTAAATTTTTTTCTAAATTCATTTTTTTCTTTATCGTTCAAACTTGCTGCTTTTAAAAAAGTACTAGCCAAACTATCCACATCGTAAGGCAAAAAGTATAATGCTGCATTTTCACATACCTTTTTAAAAGCGTCAATACTCGACACAACCGGAAGGCAATTATGCGCCATTGCCTCCAGGGGCGTAAGACCAAATCCCTCCATAAGTGAGGGCGCAACCAAAAAAGTTGCGTGTTCGTATAAATAAGACAGCGCATTGTCATCAATATCGTGTAGTATTTTAATTCTAGGATTGCTTCTTGTCTTTGCCGACAATCTTTTGTAAAAATAATCACTTTTTCCTACAAATACAAGATCTTCCTCAATCTCTTTCTCAACTCTCGTATAGGCCTCAACGAGTCTATCCAGGTTCTTGTGCGGATAAGCGTTTCCTACATAAAGGATAAACTTTTTAGGAAGATTAATTTTTGGTTTTTTTGATTCACTCAAAAATTCAGGATCTATTCCCTCAGGAATTATCGTTATTTTTTCACTATTTATCCTGTAGGTATGCAGGATTTCATTTTTTGTGCTTTCAGATGGAACAATAATAAAACTCGAATTTTTTACAGCATGCTTGACCACCATATGGTAAGCAAATCTTTTTATTTTGTATATTGGTTTTGGAAGAGTTGTCGCTTTTCCAGTATCAATGCTATTAATAATTAAATCGTGAATTGTCACTACGAACTTTCTCTTATAAAAAATTGGTAGAGAAAAGTAGGTGAAATGCATTAAATCAAGATTATAAGAATTTAAAATTTTGGAAAAGCTAACTTGTTCTTTTACGGAGTGCCAGGCAATATCCGACTCAACTTTTATTAAGGCTTTACTTTTAAAATTAACACTCTCAAATCCTTTTTTTGAGAGAAAAATATAATATTTGTCTTCAGTATCGCTGGAGATACAAAACTTATCCAGCTCTTCCAAAGTATTTTTTATATACCTTCCTACACCACTCTCAAAATAAAGACGCGCGTCTATCCCTACCTTCATTTTAATTCAGTTCGTTATTAATCCTTGCTAAATTCCATTTTAATTTAATACCCAACAGTACAATGTTTCTGATTATTGCCGGATATTTATGTCTGTAATGTTTATCATAAAATATTCCCATTGCCTTAAAGCGCTGCTCTGTTACCCATTTCTTTGTCTGCTTATTTGCAGTAGAAAATTCTTTCGAAATTTTTTTAATTCCGCTTGAAGCTCCTTTATAATGCAGTGCGCTAAATTCCGGAACAAAATATATTTTTAAACCACTTTCCTTAATCCTGTAACAAAAATCTATATCTTCACCGTAGAAAAAAAAGTCCTCATCCCACCAGTTCAATTTTTTTCCTACTAAGTAGGGCATCATCATAAAAGAACCCGCCAAAGAATCTATTTCATGTATTTTCGATAGATTAAGATAGGTTAAATTATATCCAGAGAACAACTTACTCTTGGGAAACATCCTTGATAGTTTTGTAAAATGACAAAACGCTCTCCAGGGCGTAGGAAATCCCCTATGGCAAGAGTCGTCCAGTTCTCCATTCAGCAAGACTACTTTACACGTTGCAGCACCCGCCTCCGGATGCAATTTCATAAATTCAAAAACCCCCATTAAGGAATTCTCTTTTAAAACCATATCGGGATTTAAAAATAAAACGTATTCTCCATGAGCTTTTTTAATACCGATATTATTTCCCTTTGAAAATCCCTCATTTTTTTTATTTTTTATAAAAGTTAAATCCTTATACTTACTTTTTATTTTATTTATAACTCCAGCAGTATTATCATTTGGACTATTATCAGAGATAATCACTTCAAAATTTAAATTCTTGACAGTATCATATATTGAATCCAAACATTTCTCGATCAAATTCTCTGATTTGAAAGTTACAATAATTACAGATAAATCAATTTTTTTCATACTAAACTTCTCCATACATTAGATAACTTATCACCTACTTTTTCCCAAGAGTAATTTTGCTCAACCAAACTTCGGGCATTTTTGACAACTTCTGATGTTATCTTCTTGTCGGTAGTTATTGCCTCTATTTCACGGACAAAATCCTCAGCGCTATTTACTTCAAAATAGTGTACTCCTTTTCTTGCCCCAATACTTGACAGTCTCTGCGGAAAAGCAACAACTGGAACCCCAAGCGCCATTGCTTCAAGAATCTTAAAATTTGTTCCCCCACCTATTCTTATAGGGAAAACTAACAAGTCTGCTTTTCTATATTCACTAACTAGATCTTGCACATATTCCAAAGCAATGATTTGTTTTGTCTTTGGCACTAAATCTTTTATCTTACGACCAATTATAGTCAAGGTAATTTTTTTATCTAAAAGCGGCAATACTTTATCTATAAAGTATTTTATCGCTTGTACATTTGGCATATAGGTAAAATTTCCGACAAATAAAATATTATTATTATTCTTGCTGTCAAACTTAAAATTTAGCTCTTTCAGATTTATAGCATTCTCTATTACTTCGCATTTTTTGTTGGAGATACTCGATATATGCGCCGCCTCTTCTTTCGTAACTGCGATTGAAATATCTGCATCCCTCATCATTTTCTCCTCTTCGTTTTTAAATCTTTTTATTTGATATGAAAGAATGGGCTTTTTTATAATATTTCTTGATCTTTTCAAAAAATCCTCATAAAGAATATATTCTATATTTTCTGTGCCTAAAATCTGCTTAACACCTATTTTTTTTAACTCCTTACCCATATAGTAACCAACGTAGCTGGACTCAAAATGAATAATATCAATATTATTTTCCTTAATCATTTTTTTCATAATACTAAAAAACTTTTTATCGTTATATAAAGTTTTAAAAATAGAATCCTTAGTAACTAGATTTTTACCTATAGTAAGAACTGATTTCACCTTTCTTCTTTTATATATTTCTATATTATTGACTCCAATCTTTTTTAACTCTTCTAAATTTTTATATTCAAAATTCTCTCTTACAAAGGATAAAAGATCTATGCCTATATCATCTTTTTTTGCAAATTTTATCAAATTATAAGCTCTATTTTTACCTCCGGAATTAAGTGGATATGGGAAATCGTATGTTACAAATAATACTTTTATCATTTTTTTTATTTTAATTTTAATATCAAATACTTATCCGACGAATCAACAACTTCGTACTGGGTACCAAATCCTGCAAAGTCATTTACTGTTGGATTTGCGATTACCATATAGGTAGCTCCTTTTAAAATAAGCACTTCTATTGACTCCTGAAAAATTGGCCACCCCCGTCTTTGAGATAAATTTAATAAAGTAGTACTCCCATCGTAAGGTGCTATTATAACTGCATCTTCCGGTAATATCTCGTTTGCCCGCGTACCCGCTGCTACCATACCTCTATCGTTAATATTAAAGTAATCCTTAACTTGATACCAAGAAAAATAAAACGTTCCAACAGAAAAAACAATAATTGCCGCGCAAGCAATAATATTGTTTAATTTTGAAGAGATAAATTTATATAAACCATAAACTCCAATACCAAAAAACATTGAAATTGTTGGCATTATTAATATTTGATAATAATCGTGCTGCACATTTCCGGTTGCCATAACAAAAAGGTAAATTAAGCTCGAAACCGCAAATGAAGCGAAAAATAGAATATTTTTGTTTTTATACAAAACTGAAAAACTTGAGATTAAAAAAATGACACCCGCATAGCCAAGAATTAATTTCGTTACCCTTTCAAAAAATATCCATCTGAAAAAAGCAGGTCTAAAACGTATATCGTTGCCGTTAAATAACCATGCTGATGCTGGAATTCCTTCGGGAAATTGACTGATCCAGTTTCTCCAGAAATATAACGGAAGTAGGCAAATAAATGCAAAAGCATATAAATGCCATTTGAAAAACATCTTTAATCCAAATTTTTTGTATGCAAGAAAAATAAGGGGAAGAGTAAAAAATAACGCAAATGGCTTTACGAGAAATGCTAGTGAAACAAACAACAGGGATAGCAAATAAAATACAATTTTCTGCCCTTTTACCTTGTGTTTTTCAATATGCCGGTCAAAAAAGTAAATCCCCAACATAATTGATGTTGTCATCAAAATATCCGGAAGAATAACCCTGCTATAAAAAATAGAGAACGGTAGGAAAAGAAATGCCGCCAAACTCGCTACTGCCGCTATTTTATTAAAGTATTTTCTAACCAACAAATAAATAACCAGACCTGTAACTAGAGAGAGGGTAATATTTAATAACCTTCCCCACTGATCCAGAGAAATAAGCCCAATACTTTTAAACAAAAGCGCTTGGAAAAAATTATATATTGGAAATTCTACAAATCGATAACCTTTGGGATTATCAAGTCCTGACTGCACGTTAGAAATATCAAAATACTTTGGGTATAGTAAATTGTATCCCTCATTTACAAAAATTTGGGACACTGCTGCAGTATCTGACTGCCTAAATGAATGCCAGTCGGCAACAGGTTCTTCAAATCTATAAAGCCTAACTATAAATCCCAGAAAAAAAATAAGTATAAGAATTGCTGTTTTAAGCTTAATCATCTAATCAATTCTAATCTAAAGACTATTTATTATCAATTTAAGAGAGACAGCTGGGGTGTAATTTTATTCAACTCCTAAATCGTATTCTAACTCGCCTGTAATTCTATTCTTATAACGAATCATCTCGCGCACTCCACCGTCATCTTCAAATACCAAAACCCATTTGTTCGGATCAACGCCTGCTACGTTAAGCGCACTACCTAAATCGTTATGGATATAAACCTGCAAATCATCGTTGCGAAATCTCAACCATATAGCATCCTGGAGCCCAACAGGAAATACCCATGCATCTTTGTGCTTGATTGGAACATTTACAAAATGCAGCTGCGCGTTACTTTCCGACCATGAGTTTTGGTATAGAGAATCTATGGATACAAAAAATTTCTCGATTTTATTTCCCGCAGTTTTCCAGTCTGTACGCGATTGCTGCAATTGAATTATGTGTAAGAGCGAGAAAACTGCTAAAACAACGGCCATACTCCCTATAGCAATATCCGCTCCATGGGAGCGGAGACCAAGATAAAGCTTATTACCGAAAAAGACAATAACTATAATAATTCCTAAAGATGCTAGATAGCTATATCTAGAGGTTATATTTCCTAAAGCCAAAAATGGGAGTAGGGAAATGGCAAAGAAGCAAAATCCAAAAATAAGTATTCTCCTGCTTTCTCTATCAATTCGCCTTAGAAATAGTCTGTAAAGTAAGTAGGATACGAGTATTAATATTGAAACCGCTATTAGGGTTATCCCTATATTCTCTCTCAAACTATCACGTAATACCTGGTAGAAAGGAAGAACAACGCTACCCATAACCGAAAGCGCAAAATATCCAGCCAAATTACCTAAAAAGTTGAAAGGTAATTTTAGTAAATTATAACTATAATCTCCTCCGTACCAATGACTTTGTGCAAAAAACCGCATAGCAAGGTAAGTTATAACGGGTATGAAAAGAATGAGATAGTCAACTCTTTTAAATATCCACTTCAGAGAAAAATTATAATCTTTTGTCATTTTATACAAAACGATAAGAAGGGGCGCAATAACTCCCATCTCGTGAAATAGTGTGCTTAAAAATATAAATAATATTGAAAACAGGTAAAATACCAGTTTTTTCTTCTCCTCCCATAAAATAAAGGTTAAAAGAGAGGCTAAGATAAATACCGCGTTAAACAAATGACCGGTAGCAGAAATCCAAAGTACAATTTCTGAGTATCCACTCATAATTACAAAAAGCGCACTTGCGATAATTGCCATTGCATTGCTTTTTAAAATCTTTTTTGCAAGAAAAAAGAAAAGGACAGCAACAAGAAAATGAAGAAAAATAGATACCGCGTGAAATACTACCTGATTTAGCCAAAATGTTGAATACATTAATAGAAAATAAACTTTTGTTCCGGGACGGTAGAAAAACCCATCTGAGCTGGTAAAGTATTGAGCAATTCTTTCAAACATACTGGAACATTGACTAATGCTTCCAATATTACAATCCGCTGCCCAGCGGAACCAAGTAAAATCGTCGCCTATAAAATAATTATTTAGTATTGGAAGATATATTGTAAATGTAAGAATAAAGATAAATATTATTACAGAATATGGTGATAATAATGCTTTTTTAAGCGTTTCGAAAAGATTGCTTTCTTTTGTTTGATAGAGTGAAAGCAATCCAACCACTACTCCGGTTAGAAGCCACAGTACAAATGCAATTTTAGACGCTTCAAAAACGTCAATCAAGGAAGCGTTCAGGGCAAGTCCTATTACCCCTGCACAATACCCCAACACAAAACTTCTTAAGATTTTTGAGTTAGTTTTCGGCAACATCTTCTTTATATATAGCCCCAGAACTACAAAAATCCCTACAAATGACATAAGTCCAATTATCCCTATTTCACCCAATACCCGGAGATAGTTATTATCCACTGCAAGACTCACTGACCCATACCCGCTTCCCAGAAAAATATTTTTTACAAAAGCCTCTATCGCATTTGGCCAACCTCCTTGAAATCTTGTAGTGAAAGAAAGATCATACGCGGCAACCCTTTTAACCAAAAAATCTCCATGGAATATAACAACTTGCGCAGAAACACTTGCACCTGCCCGTGTTGTCTGCTCATAGAAAAAACTTCCCAGCTTTCTATCCAGAGGAGAAAGAGACAGATTAATATACCCGGTTCCCTGTGGTAGATTCTCACCGGTTGAAATGTTTGTATCAACCACTAATGGCGTTTGTTCGAAAAAAAGTGCCTGCGGCAACAATGCTGAGGGGGTTGCCGAAGAATCTCCATCTATATCACCGCCCAAAACAATATCCAGCTGCTCTTTACCTGCTACATTTTGCTGCCCTATTATTTTATCTGCAAAATACTCCGGCGGAACATACTGCACGTGCCCTATTGCTGCGCCCGTTTTCGCATCTACCAATACATTTATCTCTCGTACCGTACTGCCAAATCTATCCAGAAGAGTAGTTGATAGAAATGAGAAGAACACAATAGCAAGAACCGCAACAACCGGAATTGAATAAAACACAAATCTTTTCTTGTGGAAAAATAGAACAATGAGAAAAGAAATTAGCAAAACAAAAAACGATACCCTAGATACCGTCATAAATAATAGAACAACACCAAGAACAACACAGATACCCAAAAATATTTTCATAAACCAATTTCTAAATCCAAAGATAAGGCTTCCAATTATCGGAAGTATTAGTACAAGATAAGCTGCAAGATCGTAATGTCCGGCAAAGGTAGAAGGAACACGGGAAAGAGAAGAAAGCTGTATCGGAATTCCTTTGGCAAACTCTTCGTTCATTGTTAAATATGCAGGAAATCCTAAGTACCGTTGTCCAAATCCATATAAAATTACCCCGAGAAGAGTTAGTATTAAAACTGCAATAACAATTTTTAGAAATTTCTTATCACGCATGCCCGCAAAAGCCACAAAAAATACGCTCAAATACTCTATATGACGCAGGTAACTCAAAAAAGCAACATTTGGAAATACATTTGCCGTGTTTGGAAAAATTATAATTATTCCATGAATTGTCGCAACCGCCCCAACTACCCAAAAGAAAAGTATTGGTATCGTAAGAGGGGTTCTGAAAGTAATTCTTTTTTTTAGGATGTAAACAAGCCAAATTATCAGAACAAAGAATACGAAAAAATCCTCTGCTCTAACATATACCCAAGTATTTTTAATATCAATAAGTGGAAGCTTTGGATAAAGAGGAATAAATGCAAGCAGAAAAAGTGTTGATAAAAATAATGCATTATTACCAATCCACGCAATTATTTTTTTCATAAATTTCCAACCGAACTATAGGTGTCGGTTAAGTATTTATTATTCAATATTTTCCCCATCTTTACAAGCAACTTGGCTTTACTTATAAGTATAAGTCTTACCAGATTATAGGAAAAATAATTCCCGTTTTTTCTATTAAAATACATTAACCCTTTGTAAATATTTATAACCGCAAAATTTCTATTTGAACTTCCCTGCCCTACGTGTTGAATTGTTGCAAGAGGAGAAAACAAAGTGATAAATCCCGCCTTTTTTGTCCTATAGCACAAATCCGAATCCTCAACGTACATAAAATAGTTCTCATCAAACCCATTTAATTTTTCAAATAAACTGCGACGTATTGCAAGAAATGCTCCGCTCACAAAATCGACGCTTCTCTCCTTTTTTGGCGAAAAACGAACTCCAAATTTTTCCTCCAGACCAAGTGCGAGTAAAAAAGTATTAAATACTTTATAAAATTTTCCACAGGAAAGCTCGGGTTTTCCACTTAACGCCATAATTTTTCCTCCAACTATCCCGATCTTTTCGTTCTCAAATTTGGAAACCAAACTGAAAATATCTCCACCGATAAACTTTGCGTCAGGATTCATAAAAATTAAAACCTCCCCGCTGGCTTTTTTAGTAGCTAAATTATTTCCCTTTGCATAACCGAAGTTACCGCCATTTTGTACAATTTTTATTTTATCCCTAAACTTTTCTACTTTTTTCAAAGTATCATCCAGAGACAAATTATCAGCAACAATTATTTCTAGATCTTTGTTTTCTAATTCAGTAGAAAATTTTTTGATAATTCCACTAAGAAGTTCGTCTATATATTCTGAGGAGTTGTAGGTGAGAATTATAAGTGAAATCATATTTATTAAAAAATTAAAAAATTAAAAAACTAAAAGATTAACCCCCCTGTACTAATTTACTATAATTTAAAATTTGTTAACTTGTTAATATTTTAATTTGTTGTTAATACGTTAATCTCTTAATGTTTTCTATACTGAATACTCAATACTGAATACTCAATACTCACCTAAACCAAGCAGCCCTGCCAAGTTCGTACTTAGGATCTTTTAATTTGCGCTCTCCAATTACTTTTGCGGGTACTCCACCTACGATTTCAAAATCTCCTACATTTCTTGTAACTACCGCACCTGCAGCAACAACCGCACCACGTCCGATTGTAACACCCGGCAAAATAATCGCCCTCGGACCTATAAATACATAGTCCTTTATAACAACCGGCTCAGATATTACTCCAAAGTCATCGCTTTGTATATCATGCTGGGAATTATAAATCATAACCTCCGATGCAAAATCGACGTGATTTCCGATGTTTATTTTTTCCCGTCCGTCAAAAACAGCATTTTCTCCAATTATTGTATCTTTTCCAATTGTGATATTGCCTGCATCATAAAACACTGCCCCTGTATGAATAGTCGAGCCTGCCCCAATCTTCATCCCGGATACTCTATAAAAAAACCTCCGGAAGAAGTGGGAAGGAACCACTCCGACAATTTTTAAAATCAGATTCTCAAATTCTAATAAAACCGTATTTATTCTATTAATCATTTTATTTAACATAAGTTTGTATTCTGTATTCTGTATTCTGTATAGAATTCTACTCAATGCTCTATACTCTATACTCTATACTGGCTTTACTGTTTCCTCTAAAACCTGCAAAACCTCTCTCGCGCTCTTTTCCCAAGAAAATTTTTTTACCTGCTCGTAACCTTTTTCAATCATTTCCTCTCTCAATTTTTCATCTCCCAAAACTTTATTTATTTTGTCAGCAATGTCATTTGTATCATTTGGATTAAAATAAATGGCAGCATCTCCTCCTGCCTCGGGTAGTGAAGAAATATTACTTGTTAAAACAGGGCACCCGTAGCGCATAGCTTCCAAAACCGGCAATCCAAACCCTTCATAAAGACTGGGTAACACAAAAACATCCGCGTTCTTATAGAATGTAGGTAAATCGTTATCTGTAACATTCTCTATGAAACGCACTTTTTTCTCAACTCCAAACTTTTTCGGAGCTTCCAGAATTTCCTCATAATTCCACCCGCGTCTTCCAACAATAACCAAATCCAAATCACTTTTAAGTTTTAGGTTTTTAGTTGTAAGTTCCGCAAACGCCTCTACAAGCCGAACAATATTCTTTCTAGGCTGAAGTGTACCTACGAACAAAATGTAAGGAGAATTAATGTTATATTTCTCTTTTAGTAGTTTTGAATTTTGCATTTTAAGTTTTGAATTTATTTCGGATTTATGATTTTGAACTTCGAATTTTAGACCCGGGTAAACCACGCTTATTTTTCTCGGGTCAATATTGTATTCATTAATTATATCATTCTTAGAGCTATCACTTATCGTAATTATTTTTTGGGCTTTTTTAATCGAGTACTTGCCCCAAAGTGCAAGCTTTAAAAGATCAATTCTGCGGAACATCTCGGGAAAATATTTGTACGAAACGTCAAGAATTGAAATTACTTGAGGGCAATGAGTATAAAGCGGGCCATAATGAGTGGACGAAAAAAATACATCCAATTTTGAATTTGTAATTAATTTTCTGTTTAAACCAAATATTGTCCAGAGCTTAGTATTTGGTATAACTTCGTACTTCCAATTATCATTTTCTTTTGGCATGTCCTCCGTTGGTTTTTGAGGTAAATAAACTATATACTCATTTTTTTTATCAATTTTTGAAAATTGATTAAGAAGCTGGAAACAAACTTCACTACTCCCTACGCGGTTTGGAAGACCTGTTGTCTTATCATATCCAAACCTCGGCACAACTGCTTCAAAACCATTTATTCCAATCTTCATAATAGCCCTGGATAAATAACACTTACTTTTTTATCATCAATGCCTAATATTTCTATTACATCGTTTTTAGTTGACTGAGAAATACAAATAATAGAATCTGCTTCCTTCTTAACCCAATTTAATTTTCTTTTTTGTGTTTGAACAATTTTTTTGTCCGTTTCTTCAGGGTGTTTATAGACGATTAGATCATAGATAATGGTCGCTTTCTTAGCTTGTCTTACTGGGGGCTCTGTCCAGTCTGAGGTTATGAATACATCAACGTCTCCCACAAACCACTCAATTGGTGCTATATGAAGCCTATTCCACAATAAATCTAAAATTGTCGGCGGAATCCTGAATCTTCTTATAGTTACATTCTTATACTGAATACTGGATACTGGATACTGGATACTCCTTCTGAGAGAGCTGAAAAACAATACAAATTCGATATCCTTATTTTCCTCAACCAACGCCTTAACCAAATTCCACAGATAATTCGCAACCCCGATATTTGGATAGGCAAGCTGGCTGATATCAATTCCTATTTTCATGTCTTAATTGTACAGTTTCATCTCTTTAAATTAAACTCCAATTTCTGCTAGACCGATTTGCTAACAGCTTGCTACTGTGCTACGTAGCAGCAAAGTAAAGTAGAGAGTAAGGTAAATTGAAGCTCCCACGACCTTACGGCTCGCCTCGCTGTAGCTTTGCGAAGCCAAGTCTGACTTGGCGAAGCGTGTCGGGGCATTGGGATGCGGGGTAAAGAGTAAGGTAAATTGAAGTAGTCTTAGGATTGTTTATCAACTTCTTTACCTATTGCTTTTTTTCTATTTAAAGATATTTCCAGATTTTTAAGGGAACTTGATATCCTCTTCTGCTTCTTTCCCGATCTATTCTTCACTATTCCTTCCATAATAAGTTCAGGGAGAAAGTATCCGGGATACCTTTTCCTTAAATCTGCCCATGCATCATATTCCAATGGATCAATTAGATTAGCACTTTCTTTAGGAAGTGTCCTTACTATTTGTCTAAAACCCTCACCTCTTTCGGAAAGCCAGTAAGAAATTTTAGCGATAGTTGAGTGACTTGCGTGTACAATCTCCTGAATTTCACGGTAATCATAGCCTTTTATCAAAAGTTTCGCAATCCGCAGCCTTTTAGATAAAGTCTCAAGTTCCTTTTTTGTTATGAGGTCCTCAAGAAAAATTATGACCTCATCAATAGTTTTACACAAGACAAATCCATGTATCAAATCCAGGATCAATTCCCTTTTTTCCTTTTTTGAAATTGCACTCATTTTGGTTAGTCAATATAGCCAATATATTTTTTACTTTGCTACTATGCTACGTAGCAGCAAAGTAAGTATTCTTATAAACCATACACATAATACAGAACATGTTGTTTGTTTGTTTGTTTGTTTGTTTGTTTGTTTGTTTGTTTGTTTGTTTGTTTGTTTAGACTTACGGGTTGAATTTCTTATGTATCAAACTTAACAAATAAAAAAATAGACGAATTTAAAATTATTTAACTGGGTTAATTATACTCAATTGAAAGGATTTCAAACAAACACAAATTCCTTATTCTATTCTAAATTCTGGCTCGATGAAGATAAATTTTCCTCCATTATTTTTATACCTTTTGTTCTTCTCCATAATTTCTTTTGCAAAATTCCACGCAAATATAATTACGTAATCAGGATTTGTTTCGTATATTTTATCCTCAGAGTAAATAGGGATGTGACTGCCCGGAGTGTATTTTCCCTGCTTAAATGGAGTTGAGTCAACTATATAGTCTATTGTCTTTTTATCTATTCCGAAATAATTGAGTAGTACATTTGCCTTTGCAGCAGCCCCGTATCCGACAATTGTTTTATTCCTCTTTTTTAAATCTTTTAACTTTTTAACAGCATAATCTTTTAATTTTTTAATTCTTTTAGCAAATTTTTCATAAGTTTCAATTTTATATAATCCAAACTCTTCCTCTTCCTTAAGGATTTTATCTATTCCTTCTTGGTTAATTTTTCTTTTCTTATTTGTTTTCTTCTTCCAATAGACCTTGAGAGACCCCCCGTCCAAATCGCTTTTCTCTATATCAAATATTTCCAAATCCGAATTCTTGGCAAGAACCATTAGGGATTTTACTGAAAAGTATGATAAATGTTCGTGATAAATAGTATCAAAAAGATTTTTCTCTATTAAATCAAGTAAATATGGAAATTGCATCAAAAATACACCATCAGTTTCAAGTAAAATCTCTCCGCCCTTTATAACTTCATGCAGGTTGTTAATGTGAGCTATTACATTTGTCGCCAAAATTGCTTTTGCTTTTCCGTATTTTTTCCCAATCCTTGCAGCAACTTTAGATTCAAAATAATCATTTACAGTTTCTATTCCGGAAAGCGCTGCAACCTTTACCAAATTTTGGGCAGGGTCTATTCCAAGTGTTCTTGCTCCAAGATTTTTAAAAGCGATAAGCAGGCTCCCATCGTTACTTCCGATATCAATTATCAGTGACTTTTCGTTAAAATTTGTAAGTTTTTTTACTTCTTCCGCAAGTTCTTTAAAATGGTTCACGCGGGTTTTTGAAGCCGAGGGGATGTAAAGATAATTTTGAAACATTACTTTTGGGTTTACTAAATACCTTAATTGCATGAGAGAACAGTTCTTGCAAAACGCAGCCACGAGGGGATATTTTTCTTCTTTTTGTTTTAAATCTTCCTTCGTAAGAAATCCATTTGGGATAGGCTGGTCTGTTAAATCAATGACATCAACCAAATCAGTCGATTTACAAATCCTACATGTATTTATCCTTTTTACCAAATTATTTTCCATGGATTGATATTCTCACACAAATCTTACTTTTCCCTCTTGAATAGCATGAGCATTATCGCGATAGACAAAAATCCCGCTGCGTAATATGTGAGTCTTTGCGCAGTAAAGAATACCCAAAAGGAAAAGAGGGGAATCGAAAGTATCAAACAAGAAAGACCTACCCAAACAAACCATTTCGGGTTCCGCTTAAACAAAAGCCCAACCAACACTATAATAAATAATATATCTTGCGGTTTCATTTTTTCATATTCAATCGAACTAGAAGTGCAATCAAGAAAATAAATGTAGTGCCGCTTATTATAAGACCCAAATTAACCCACTTCTGGGGTGAATAATAAACATTAAGCTCATAATTTCCTCCTGGCAAAACAAAGCTATTAAACCTATTGTCAAACTTAGTGCTCTCAATTTTTACGTTTTCAGTTTTAAGTTTTACGTTTAACGGCGGCAACGCCGTTGCCATCCATCTTGCATCATAATCTTCGGCAAAAACTATTAGGTCACCCTTTTTTGCGTTCTTTACTTTAACGCTATACTGAACAGGACTTATGTATTTATAACTTAAGGATAAGCTTTTGGAGGTTGTCCAAAAATGATCCTTGTACTCGGGGACTTCAAAAACAGCAATTTTTCCAAACCCTTTTATCTCTTTTAACCAAGGTGTCTTCTTAACATCTGATACAGTTTTAAAATATAGGTTTTGGTTATACTTTCTATTACTTAAAAAAATCTGTCCCAAGCTGTCATATGGAACAATTACATACTTTACTCCGGATTCCTGCAGCAGTTTTTCTGTTTCTGGTGTTCTCATTTTCTTAAGAATTTGAGAATAATCTGTTGTTTTAAAATAATTTTCCGAATTTACAGCAGGATGATTAATTGAATTAAAAGTGAACGCTTGTGTGGTCGGTATCCAAAGTACTCTGAAAAAACCATTTTGAGAAGATATATATTTTTCTAGAGCTACATATTCATTAGGAATTTTTGTTGATTTAAATGTTCCTGTTAACTGCCCCATCAAAGCAGGACTGATAAGAAACAATAAATATAAAACAACAAACAATAAAAACAAACTTGGAATAAATTTTTGAATTTTGAATTGTAATCTTAACTTTGAACTTTGAACTTTGAACTTTGAACTTAGGAAGCTGTAGATATTCCATATTGAATAAGGGATAAGAATGGAATAACTAACAGCGACGAGTGTGTACCATTTTGTCGGATCCCTGAACATAATAAATCCCGGAACATGATTAAACATCCAAAGGTATATCCCTCCGAAAGGATCGTTGGCTCCTTTTGCCAAAAATGCTCCTATTAAACCCAGCAACGCAAAGAAAAATATATAGGCTCTCTGTTTTTTGTTTTCTACTTTTTGTCCTCTGCCGATAAACAATAATGAAGAAAACGCCAATATTGGTAAAAGTAAAAACTCAGGCTTCATAAAGCCGACTTTACCGAAAATATTTTTCGGCCAATTAGGATGCAAGAGACTAATTGCATCTTCAAATTTCGCAAAACTAAAAAAGCGAACCGCTCCTTCTGTAGTATAGGCACTGCCTAATTGCTGGAGTGGGTTTTGATGAAAAAATAAAGTAGGCAAAAGCCAAAATGCATGTATTAAACCCGCTACAAAAAAAGTTAAAGAAACAAAAAATAGAGATTTAAAAATATAATTTTTATTTCTATTTAAAAAAACAGAAATTATCCAATAAATTCCAACAGCAAATAGTGTTATATAAGTAATTCTCAAATCAAACATTACTTGAACCGAAAGCAACAGTCCACCTAAGATAATGTTTTTGGGATTAAATTCTAAATTATTTAAAAATTTAGTATAGAAATACAAAATTAGCGGGCTAATTGTATAAGATAGTGCCAGAATTATCTGTCCGCCTCCTACAACCATAAGGATATAGGAGTTAAAAACAAAAATTAAAGGAGCCAAAAACCAAAATTTATTGTCGGTAAAGACTTTTCTAAAGATATAGATTGAAGAAAAGAAAGATAAAAATAAAAATGGAAAAAGTTGGGTTATTCGAACTAAAATTTCCCAACTTAAACCTAGCCTTAGACCTAAGAGATTGATTAAGATAGAATTGTAGTGAATTCCTAGAAAGGGGGCGTTGAATCCCCCAAATCCAGAATTATTGCTCCATTTCCATACATAAGGCATTAAATAAGAACTCACAAATGATTCATGGTATCTAAAAGATAAGTCTCCCCCAACAATTGTTCCAGAAGTAAACCAAGAATGAAACACTATTAATGTTAAAGCTATTAAAAAAATAAGGAAAATATAATCTCTCTTTATAATTCTCATTGTCTATTGTCCTTTAAGAATATACAAATAACCTATTATTGTCCCTCTTAAATGCGGAACTATAAAACTCCATTTTTTTTCTATAATAAAAACGGACAAGTAAAAAAGGGTAAGAAGAGGATAAAAAACAAAAGAAACAGATATCCTGTCTATCAAAGTACCATATCTACCAATCAACAATCCACGATTTCTGGCAAAATAATAAATTCTAAGTTCGCTTTTAAATTTTAAGTTTTTTAAGGCACTCGAATTTGGAACGTCATGATAATCTATTGCCTCAAGATTTGTAACCATAAAATTGTTCGGGTAATTTTTTTTTATTTTCATAAACAAATCATACTCTGCTCCTGTCATAAATATTTCTTCATCAAACCAACTAACTTCATCACCTAGTTTTTTTCTAACCATAAATGCGTTATGTAAAACTTCAGTTACAAATAAGTTTGTTTTAAAAAGTTTGTTTTCGGTTATTTTTTTATAAAATGTAGCTTTTGATGTTAGTAGATTAATTTTTCCACCCAAAAACCAAAATCTATTTTTATTAGAAAAATAGAAAGTAAGAGGACCAACTGCAATAATATTGTTATTTTCATCCAATGTTCTAGACATTTTTTCTATCATTGCCTTCTCTATCACATTGTCGTCATCAATAAATAGCACATATTGACCTTTTGCAAGTTTTGCCCCCACTGTTCGTGCATAGGCAGAACCCAAATTTGAGCCATTTTCTAAAACTTGAAAATTGTTATATTTTTTATTTTGTATTATTTTTTTAGCGGAATTGTTAACCACAATAACTTCAAAATCTTTAAAGGTTGAATCGTATACAGATTTTAAGAGTCTGGACAACTTTTTATTTCTGTCTATTGTGGGAATTATTATTGATACGAAAGATTTATTATTCATTGTTAAGATAATCTAGCTTATCTTTGTTTTTAAAAAGTTTTATGAGAAGGTCAGTATTTTTCTGGGCCAACTCTTTAAGCACTTTTATATATTCCTATTAGATTTCCTCCTAGCCCTGGAACCAACCATGCAATAAGATCATAAAAGTCCCAAAATAATCGAAGTTTAAATTTCTTCCTTGTTACAAATCCAACACAACCATGTGTTTCAAAACCTAAACGTTCTAAATCTTTTCTTCCTATTAATCGATGATGAGTTAAATGCGCATCCTGGTGTTCCATAGATTCGTTTCTATAAACAAGATATCTCAAAAATCGTATAAAAAAATTTCCGTCGTTTGGCGTATCTACTAATACTTTGTCTTTTGTAGCATCAATCATATTTTTTATTTTTTGCTGACACTAATAAATAGAATTCTTCCCAAAAAAGTTTTACCTAAAATTATGCTTATTAATTTTTCTAATAAAAATAATAGATATATGTAGGCTTTATTTTCCGACAATTCGTAAAGTAAATCTGGAATTCTGGAAAAAGTTTTAATATCTAGAACTTTAAAACCCACTTTTTCCAATTTATTTTCCAATTCTATTTTGGTCGCTCTGTACATTGGAATCTTATAATTGAAGAACTTATTAATTGAGTTTTTATTTAACATATCAAAAATAAGAATGCCACCGCTATTTAGTTTTAGATAAATCTCTTTTAATATATTTTCCCAGTCTTCATTATATTTCAAAATTCTAATGGCGGTAATAAAATCAAACCTTTCAGAAAAACATGCAGCTATCTTTGAAACATCGCACACTTTAATTTCCTTAATCTTTGACTCGTTTTTAAATTTATCTTTACATATATCTACCATCTTATCAGAAATATCCATGCCAAATATTTCCGTATCATTTCGGGTGTTTATAATGTGGTTTTGCAAAATTCTTCCATTGCCAACGCCGATATCCAGCAAATTAATTGGTTGTTTTTTGTTTAAAAAATAATTTATAAATCCCATTTCCTTTTCTGACATCCTTTTTTTTCCGCTCTTCACCCAAACATTTGAATAGTTTATGTTTAAATCATCCCAGTGATTTTTATTTATATCTTTATTTAAGTATGTCATGGTAATTAAAATTACTAATATTAATAAATTTATAATTTATTTTTTTACTACATATGTCACTTATTTTCGAAAGAATTAAATCAGTCATTTTATTTTGAAAAATGACTGATTTAATTAGATTATTATCTAAAAACAACAGAGAGTTCATGAACAAATAGTCAATTAATTTTTTATCATTAGTTAAAATACCATTGTTGGTTGTATTTTGGAATAAAACTATTTTATCAATGTTAAAGCTTTCTATAACTAAATTACTCTTATTTATTTTTTTTATGAGATATTGGTTTATTTTTCTTCCATAATTATTTTTATGTGGGCTTGTTGGAAATACCTTGTTTTTCTCAAAGTTCATAATGAGCATATCTTCCGAAATATATTTACCTCCATTTTCCAAAATATTTTTTATAAATGTTGTTTTGCCATTATAACTAGGTGCAATAATACAAATATTTTCCTTTTTATTATTTACAGCACATCCTCTAAAGATATGATTATCTTTTAAAAATAAATCTAAATTGATAATATCCGCTATAAGTTTTCCCGCTGGTAGAATACCGCCTAATTCAAATGGGACAATAGAAAATAATCTATTACAGGAAAACTCCTTATTCTCCTGGTTATATTTAAACTTAAGATGAAATCTCCAAAATATTTTTCTATCATAGAACCAATTATTTTCTAGTTTTAAATAATATCTGTTACGGAAGTCATATTTCCCAGGAATTTGTATATTATTATTTATAATAATTTTGTAATGAAACTGGTTTTTCTCCTCTGACTCAGAGTAAAAATTAAAATTATCTGAAAGATTAAAACCATTTAAATGGTTTAAATTTGTTTCAAATGATATTAAATCTGGAACAATTATTTTATACATATTTTTTTTCCATTTACATACTTTTCCATATAGCTTTGATTATCAGAAAATCCCAAAAAGTAGTGATAGGCAATAAATTCCTCTGTATTAGCTATTAGATACTCCTTAACATTTCCCATGTTTTTTATTGCTTCTGATGTTACAAAAACCACATTTTTATATTTCATATTTATAATTAATTTGCTTTTATCATCTTTATGTAAATATTTTTAAAACCACTATCGCTTGAATATTCTTTTTTCGATCTATCTGAAGTTAAGTTTTCCATTACTGGTTTGTGTCTTAATATCCATTTTGATATGTACATATCAAGAGAGGCGACGATACTCCACCATTTTCCCTTAACGCTCACCTTTGAAATTTTAAAAGAGTTGCGTAAAGCATAGCTTTTTAACTGTTTTTCTGTATAATGTCTATGACCGATTAACCACCATGCGGGATCAAAAAATCTAGACTGCCAGGAAGCATAAGGCGTAGATAGATATAATTTCCCACCTTTTTTTAGAACCCTACTTATTTCTTTAAACATTGTGTTTTCTGTATCTTTTGGAATATGTTCTAAAACTTCCCATGCGACAACCGTATCAAAGCTACTATTTTTAAATGGCAGCTTAATAGCGCTAGCAACGCGAAAACCAGCCCTTTCATCTCTTATATGTTTTTTTGCTGTCTTTAAATCAACATCTGTAATCTCCGTACCCATCACACTTTTAACATTATTTTTTAATGCAAAATCTTCAAACCAGCCATATCCACAACCTATATCCAATATCCTTTTCCCCTGAACATCTGACAAATCAACAAAATTTATTGTACCCAATAATCTTGGTGTCAAAACGCTGGGTTTTTCTTTAGCAATATTTTTCATCTGATAAAAACTACTCTTTTAATAATTGTATAAGTATAAATCGTTACCGTAACAAATGAAATAGCAGGATGATAAATCCAAGCGATATTTCTACTTCTTATTATACAAATAACAGCTTCAGTCAAAGGACCAATAATCGAAAAATTATATAAAATTGAAAAATATAATCTCATTTTTGGTACATTATCCACCCACGTTTTCTGTTTAAGTTCTCTTCTTTTATTAAATTTATTTGCAATCTTAATTCTTTTTGATAAATATTTGTAAAATGAATTGCAGTAATAATGATATATACCTAACTCTTTCAATTTTGCAAAATAGGTAATCCCGTCTTCTGTTATTTTTGAAACAAAGTTAACCTCTTCGAACTTTTCAAGTTTATTTAAATAAGGTAAAATAGCTGATTTACGCCAAAAAAAACCATTTGCGCCCGTTACGATAACGTCATTTTTTTTCAATCTATACATTTCATATACACCATAATCTTTTAAGGGTTTACGCCAAGGATTTAATAACCTTGCCAAAGGATCTGCTATTCTTAGTAAAGTAAAATATTGATTAATCAATGGATCTTTTTCATTGACTAACCATGGCGATTCCAGTCCCCATACTTCTTTATGCTTACCCATTATATTTATTCCCGTCGCTAACCATTTTTTATCCACTATCTCATTGTCACTATCAAGAAGAATGATGAATTCGCCTTTACTTTCTTTAATTCCTTTATATTTACCGCTTTCCGCATCGACTTTTTCGTTACCAACAATTCTTATGGGAATAATCTTCTTATACATCCTAACTATTTCAAGCGTTTTATCCGTGGATCCTCCATCCAATATGAGAACTTCATATTTTATTTTTGAATAAGTCTGTTTTTTAATACTTCTTAAACAATTACCTAAAAATAATTGTGAATTTCTAGTCGGAACTATAATTGATATTAAAGGATTATTGTTCATTAGTTTTTTGTTTTTCATACAAATTAAGAATATTTAATCAATTTTGTTACCATATTTTTTACTTTGAATTTCTTTAAATAGTGTTTCGCTTGTAATTGTTAACGCCTTCATAGAATCTTCCTTTCTCATATGATGGGGAGGACCAGATGGAGTATTATTTACATCAACTATATATAATTTCTTATCGTCGTTATCCCGTAGAATATCTAGTTCCCCATAATCTAAACCCATCAGCTTACAGAATTTTTTGATTTGTATTATTTCGTTCTTGGAGAAAATTATTTCAGGACTATCAACTCTGGCATCAAAGTAAGTTGAAAAACGAGATTTGAACGGACGATACTTTAAATAAACTAAAGGTATTTTACCCAAAATGTAGGGTACGCGAAGATCAAGAAATATTCCTTTTTTCTCTGTCTCGTTATTAATTAATTTCTGATATACATATCCCTTTGTGGGTTTTTCTGGCTTATTTAAAATAATGCCATCATGCATAGTATTTAAGTTTGATTTTTTAAGGTACCTATCTTTGTATGTAGTGGGATTAATTAGTAATCCATAACCAAATACTACCTTAAATACTTTTTCCACCTTCTCCTTGCTTATATCTTTGCAATTAGCATTTATAACATATCTTATCTTAGTAAGCTT
Source organism: Candidatus Levyibacteriota bacterium (assembly GCA_039738415.1). GTDB lineage: Bacteria > Patescibacteriota > Microgenomatia > Levybacterales > GWA1-39-11 > JBCLLY01. The sequence continues at coordinate 8,826 of JBCLLY010000007.1, read as the reverse complement.
TTTTAATGTTGCGTCAGTAGTTCCGAATGTTTTATCTTCATAATTTATAACAACAGAAGCTTTTTGAGTTAAGTCACTTGTTATTTTATAACCAAGAAGATGAAAACTTTTAAATAAAGTGCTCCATGGACGTGGTTTTTCAGGATAAAAAAGCGCAACTTTTCTCTTAAAATTTTTAAAATATGCAATTTTATAAAGGAATGAAAAACACCATTCAAGATAAAAATCCCTTAGCTTCCTGTACAAGAAGGAGTTCTTGTTTAAATACAATCTTATTTTGTTGAAAAGTGTTCTTGATTCCACCATCTCAATGGTTATCCAATATATCCAAAGCAAGATTAAAAGGGATGATACGCAGAATAAAGAAACGTAAATAATTTGATAGAAATTAGAATGAAAAATATAAATAAGAACTATTTGAAAAAATGCAAAAAATGCAACAAGGTATGCTATAACGGTTTTTTTAAGTGACAAAAGGAAGCTTATTGTAATATTTAATAGAATAAATACAGTTATAAAAAGTCCGTATAATCCAAGGTATGGAACTATATTTAAGAACTCTTTTCCTCCCAAAAAAAAGTTAACGCTAAACCTGGGGAACAGAAAATAAAAAACGGCAACTGCAATCGACGGCAACGCTACTAAAAATAAGGAAAGAAAATACACGTTTTTATAATTTTCTCCTTTAGTATACCTTTTAACAATAAGCGGAAACATAACCAAGGAAATAGACCCCGTAAAGTAAAAGATGGCTTTTCCAATAATTGAAAGTCCTCCATAATATCCTGCCAAAACAGGACTAAAGAAATGTTTTACCAAAATTACATCAGAGGAGATAAATGATGAAAGCGATATAAGTCCAATTGATGCGGGTATACCGTAACTTAATATTTCTCTTGTATCCATTCTTATTTTCTTGTTATTTGTATGCTTTTTTAAAAGAAAAACAAGAGGCAAAAACCCCAGCAAAAAAATCGTTAATGGCACAACCATAACTCCCACAAGCGCTCCGCTTACGCTAAATCCTAGCAAAACAAGCACTCCTCCTAAAACGATTCTTGAAAGATTTCCCGCTAAATTTGTAAACGCAATGTAGGAAAACTTCATAAGAGATCTGAGGAATGCTCTGTTGACTGCTCCAAGATAAGAAAAAGCAATCGTTACGGCAACTATTAATACCAATCTTATATCCTTTAAATGCAGGTAAAGAAGTATTAGATTGCTTAAAGCGGCTACAGCAAAAAAAATCAAAAAAGCAACAATTCCCCCAACTAAAAGCATTTTTTTATAAAAAATTGATGCTTTGTCTTCTTCTTTTTTTGAAAAGTAAGTTGTTGCGAATCGCACAATTATGGTCGTTAATATCGAGGAAGGGATAATAAGCAAGGTTTGCAAAGATAAAAGGCTTGTATATATTCCGTAATTGCTGTAGCTTAGGGTTCGCGCAAGAAAAAGATTGAATATAAATGAGAGCAAGCTCCCTACTAGCCCACCAAAAAATAAATAGAAACTTCCGGTAACCAATTCATGACGAGTTATTTTAGTTATAAAGTTCATAAAGTTTATAAAGTTATAAAGTAAAAGTTCATAAAGCCAATAGGTATGATAAAGTTCTTTGCATCCACAAAATTAAAATTTCTCACACAATATTATATTGCGGTTGGAAACTAATTGCCAATACTTTCCATTACTACTGGAAACTATTTCCCTCATCTTGCGTTCATTTTTAAGTTTAGCAGGGTTATTTTTTATCATAATGAAATATTAGCAGGGTTATTTTGAAAACCCAAGGCTTTCTATTAATTCAAGGCTTTGCTTTGTTGCTTTTTTCCAAGTCAAGCTTTTTGCAAAAGACTTAAGCACTTTTAAGGTACGTGGCCGTTGTGGCATTACCTTTGCTATCGGCAAATGTTCTTTTTAAATGAAGCTTCGCATACTCTCCCTCAGTATTCCAAATATTTAAAATACTTTTTTGTTTTCTAGGCATAATTAAAATTAGAATATTGTTTTTTATTGGATATTGAGATTTGCATAACGAACAATCCAAATATCTCTTTCTATCGATAAATTTCCTAAATCTGCAATTTGGACACACTACGTAATCTAAAAGTTTGTTATTCAATTATTCAACTTGTTTAATAAATGAAATGCTATTATTTACAATTTTTATAATACTATTAAGTTCACCTAACTTTAATTCGGGATAGATTGGTAGACAAAGAACAGAATCGGATATTTGCTTAGCATTATTAAGTTTATAGACGGGAGTGTTTTTTTTAACATAATCAAAACTTGAGGTTAACGGGTAAAAATATTTTCTAGCTTTGATGTTATTGGTTATTAGTTTTCTATAAATTTTATCTCTAGTTTTTTGATTTTCAAAGACAACAGGCATGTATGAGCAATTGTATTTGGACGATGTTAATTTTTGGAACTTAATTTTTTTTAAGTTTTTTAGTTTTGTTTTATAAATTTGATATATTTTCATTCTTTTTACTGTATTTTTCTCAATGGTCGGAATATTGCTTAACCCCATTGCAGCTTGAAATTCATTCATTTTTGCATTAATTCCAGGTAATAAAACTTCTTCATCAGATTTTATGCCAAAATTCTTTAATAATTTTAATTTTTCTAAAATATTTTTATTTCTAGTTGCTATTGCTCCTCCCTCAATTGTATGGAAAATCTTTGTAGCATGAAAACTTAAAATAGATGCGTCTCCATACTCTAAAATTGATTTATTCTTATATTCAACATTAAATGCATGAGCCGCATCAAAAATTAGTTTTAAATTATATTTTTTTGCAATTTCTTCTAGTTTTTCTACATCGCAAGGATTTCCATACACGTGTACAGCAAGAATTGCAGAGGTTTTATTGCTTATTTTTCGCTCAACATCTTTAGGATCGATATTGAATGTTTCGATATCTATATCTGCAAATATCGGCGTAAGACCTTCCCATAATATTGCGTTTGTAGTTGCCGGAAAAGTAAAAGGGGTAGTAATTATCTCTCCTTCAAGATCCAATGCTTTGAGCACAAGTTGAAGTCCCGATGTTCCATTGCTTACAAGAGTGAGATTTTTTACTTTCAAAAAATTCTTTAATTTCTTTTCCAATAGTTGTACAAATTTCCCATTATTTGTTATCCAATGAGTTTTCCAAATTTCATCTAAATATTTATCAAATTTCTCTCTTTTGGGCAGGTCGGTTTTGGTAACATTAATCATAAGTTACAATAATTTTTTTAAAAATTCTTCAGTTACTTTTTTAGCCGGCTTAGCAGGATTACCATATGCTACTACCCCATCAGGAATATCTTCAACAACTACTGAACCAGCACCTATTACTACGTTTGAACCAATTTTAATCCCTTGAATTATAGATGAACCAATACCAATAAAAGTTCCGTTTCCTATTTTTGAATAACCTCCAATGTTAACTCCTGGCGCAACTGTTACGAAATTCCCAATAATTGAATCATGGCCAATGTAAGTATTTGCGCTAATAAAAACGTGATTTCCTAAAACAACGTTAGAAAGTACTGTGCTATTTGGAAAAATTACTAAATCTTTTCCGCAGCTTACACCTTCTCCCATTACTACTGTGGGGTGAATAATACTGTCAAACGTAAAACTTTTATCTTCAAGTTCTAAAATCCAAGTCTTTCTCAGTATACTACCCATTCCATTTACAAGAGATGCTTTTTTACTTATTTTTTTTATATTAGGGTAATTAATAACAGGCTTAGAATCAATTTTTTCCATATCAGATCCGGAATTTATTAAGAAACCCTTAACGAAGCTTTTTTTACCAAGAATTACATAGATTTGGTAAACTTCCCTGGCCATCCTGCCTGCACCTAAAATATATATATTATTTAACATATTTTTTATAATACAAATTCATTTGGTAATTTAATGCTAAAAATAATTTTATAGCTAGAAAAATAATATATTTATTTAAATTCTTAAGCAGTTTTTTCCATTTAGCATTTTCAATAAATACACCAATTAATCTATAATAAGTTCCATATTGTCTATTTACAATAGTTCTATATACGTTATTATCAGCTTCTTTCCATTTACGTTTATATTTTTCTCCACCTTTAATATATGAAGTTTTTTTAAATATATAGTTTTTAAAACTTAAATTTTCTTCATGATGATATATTATTCTTTTAAAGATAGCAAACTTCGCATTTTTTAATTTTAATCTATTATTTAAATCCCAGTCAGATGGTCCCCCAGATAAACTTTCATCAAATCCTCCCACAGGAAAAAAAACTTCTCGCTTTATCATCCTTGCCGCACTTATAACTGTACCATCTATAAAACCTGCTTCAAAATTTCTAACTATCGACAAAATTTTACTATTGGAAATAATTTTTTCATGGATATACCAGGCGTCTGTGTCATTTTTTAATATTTCTTTTGAAAAATCATTTAAAAAATTATCACTTAATTCCATGTCATGGTCCATGAAAAATAAGTAATCGCCTTTAGACTCGGAAGCTCCCATATTCCTTTGTTTTGCAACCTGAGGCGGTATGCCTTCACAAGAAATAATTTTAAGTTTATATTTTTTTGCAATTTGTAAAGTTTTATCTTCGGACTTATTATCAACTATTAAACTTTCCACTCTTGTAAAATTTTGGTCAGCAATGCTTTTTAGTAAAGTTGGTAAATGACAGGAGGAATTTCTCGTCGGTATTATAATTGAGACGAGAGGACTACTATTCATAATTTAAATATCAAGAATCTCACGTGCTTCTATGGGCGTAGCAACCTCGAGTTTCATAAGTCTAATTATTGAAGCAATTCTCTCAATCAATTTTTCATTTGAAGCCACTTTCTTTTTCTCTCTATCAAAGTATAGATTATCCTCAAGACCTACTCGAACATGTCCTCCAAAAGATAAACCCATAACGTTTGCATCCAATTGAAATTGCCCAATGCCTGCAGCGCTCCAAACAGAATCTTGCGGTAAGATTGAATGAAAAGCTGAGAAAACTGACGGCTCAAGAGGTGAGGTTCCCAAAGATCCTAATAGAATGTTAAAATATGGTCTATTTGAATCAATAATTCCCTTACGAATTAGGTATTTTGCCTTATGGATCATTCCGGGCTCAAATACTTCAAGTTCCGGTTTAATTCCTTTCTCTTTCATCTTTAAAGCAAGTTTTTCAATCATAGTAGGAGAACTAACGGACTCTTGAGTCATAAAGTTTAAAGAGCCTACAGTTAAGGAAGCTAAATCGGGTTTTAGGGGGCCGTCTATTTCAAGACATTCGGATCTCTTCTCAAATTCCGACCAATTTCTACCACTGGTTGTAACATTAATAATTAATTTATCATTTTTTTCTTTTATTCCGTAGATTATTCGTTCGAATACTTCTCTTTTCCATGTAGGTTTTCCATCTTTATCTCTTGGATGGATATGGATAATAGAAGCACCTAATCTTGCACAAGCTAATGCTGTTTTGATAATTTCAACAGGTGTAATTGGAGTATGAGAATTCATCTCTTTTGTAGGAACCATCCCCGTTGGACACAGATTTATTATTACTTTACTCATTTTTACTTTATTACAAATATAATTGATAATAATCGCCTATTGCTCATTGTATAAAAGTACTGACCAGGTATTTAGAATAAATATTATAGCTAATGTAAAGTAATTAATATACCCTGATATTTTTTTCGTTTTTGGAAAAAATAATGGTAAAAGGGATAAAGCGGATAATAATATAAATCCTCTAAATACCAAGAATGAGAATCCAAAAGTCTGCGTCCATGACAATTCCAGCATAGAAAGTCCAGTAAAAATAAGAAGTAAAAATGTCAGGATATAATTTTTATTAAAGTATTCTTTTATAAATAAAGCAGTTGAAATAATTAAAAATGGATAGAATGGATATCTATACCACCCATGCCCAGGCTCATCAGGAATTCCTGCAATAAATATCACAAAATAAGAAAGCAGCGCAAAAATTATTATGTAGTGTTTTTTAAAATTTGTTAAGGCAAGTACGAATGCAAACCACCCGAAATAAATCCAGCCATCTAAATAAAACCTATCTACGAGATATGGCTTTTGAAATAATGCAAAAAAACTGGTAAAAGTCAGATCGTATCTGGCAACCTGAAGTCCCCAAAGCTTCACAAATAAATCAGCATCATAATATAATCCGTATCCTATGAAAACCAGTAAACCCAAGACGGGAGCAAAAATAAAAAGTGCCGCATCTTTATACTTTTTCAGATAAAGAAAAATTAAGAAGATTGAGCCTGCTGCCGCAATCCAGGGGATTTTTGCTAGCACTAAAAGACCACAAATAATTGCTGCTATATTTCGAAAAATAGTTCTTTTTTCTTTTATATATTTTGAAACAAAATAAAGTGACAATAGCCACATGGGAATAAAGAAATTTTCATTTTGGACAATTCTAGACCCCACAACCACTGTTGGAATTACTGCATATAAAAATGAGGCAATAAGCGCGGTTTTCTTGTCATATAGCTCTCTCGTTAAAAGAAAAACTAAACCAATACTTAATGTTCCTAAAATTAAAGCAAGGGGCCTTATATCACGAATATGCAAATCTAGCATGGTATCTACTCCATTCAGAATCGCAAAACTCCCAGCAACTAATCCGAATAATGGCGGGTGCTCTAAAAAGGGCGTAACTATTCTAAAATTTGCTTCCTGGTATATTATCTGTTCAAAATTCGTGTATTGAGCGTGAGGGGACCATGAGGAAGGAACGCCAGTTTGAATTAAATTCATTCCCTGCCACGTCCAGGCGTATTCGTCAAAAGTAGCACCTAATCTTGGCCAGGTATTAAGATTATGATTTCTTAAAGCAAATCCTAAGACAAGAATTAATACAAGTATTACAAATCTAAATTTAAAAAGTAATTTATCCATTTGCTGTTTTTTCTAATAAATCCAAACTTTGTTTTGTTGCTTTTTCCCATGTTAAACTTTTTGCCCATGACAAACCGTTTTTCTGAAAATTTTCATATCTTTTCTTATCTTTATAAAGACATATTGCTTGCTCTGACATCTCATTGGGAGTATTCTTAGACAAAACAACTCCTGTTCCCCCATTTTTTACAGAGTCTCTTAATCCCGCAACGTTATAAACAACAGATGGAGTTCCCTGGCTTGCAGCTTCTATTACAACCAAACCCCATCCCTCCCTTACTGAAGCATGAAGCAGTATGTGGGCTCTTTTCATAAGCTCCAGTTTTTTCGCGTCCGTTACTCTGCCAAAAAAATTGACTTTAGGAGTTATGGAATATGATCTCATTGTTTCCTTAAGTTCTTCCATATATTTTTTCTCTCCGTCCCCGACTATCCAAAGTCGTGCGTCCTTAATTTCTCTTAATACATAAAAAAATGCTCTAATTACTTCTTCTATGCCTTTCATTTTTACAACCCTACTCACAAAAATAAAAGTCAGAACTTTTTCTTTACGAGGTAAACTATTGAGATATTTTCCTCTTGTTCCATTAAAAACAATTGTTATATTTTTTTCTTTTATTCCCATTTCTATTAAGGATTTCTTGGTTGAATCCGAAACCGTAATAAATTTCACATTTTTATATGGTAGAAATAGTAGTGGTTCCATTAATTTACCGATTTTATTTATAGGGAAAGGAAACATATAGTCCCAAATTTCATCCGCTACTTCATGAATAAATGCTATTTTTGGTTTTCTTACATAAAGAGGCGTAAAAAACGGTAAACCGTGAATCTCATCTATAACCAAGTCAAATTTATTTCTTGAAAATAAATAATAAAACGGAGCATACAGATAAACAGTTATAAAATTACCGCGTCGCACAATATTAATATTATTAATTATTTCTTTTTCTTTTGCGCCGTTAAATTTGGAGGTAAACCATGTAACGTTATGTCCGTTCTTAATCCATGCTTTAGCATGCTCTAGTGTAACAATCTCTGCACCACCACTTGCAGGATTTTTTATATCCCTCCAATTAAGAATTAATATATTCATATTAAATACTACCAATACTACAAATACATACCAATATCAAATATCTAAATATTTAGAACATTTATAATATTCATCTGCGGGTTTTGTTTATTATTGTACTAACGATTGCCACTATTTCCTTACCTTCCGAGAGAACATCTAGGGCTTCGTCTTTTATTTTCGGCAGGTTCGTAGCGGAAATAAGCTTATTTACCAGAACAATTACTCTAACAATGAACTTATAAATCCTATCGTGAATATCGTATTTTTTATTCATTGAGGAATTTGTATTATTTGTGGCATTTGTAATATTTGTAATATTAATTAATCCAATTCTTTTTATTGTCTTTTTTGTAGTATTGAATAATTTTCAAACGGTAATAAATTGCCAAAGTATCCACAAGCATACGAAAAATTACCTTCCAGAAATTACTATTTGTTATAGACGAATTACTTTTAAATTTAAGTTTAATAGGAGCCTCGTATATTTTTTTGTATCCCAGAGCATAAGCAAGAGCTAAAACTTCTACATCAAAAGCAAAGTTTTTAACCAGAGACCTGGAAAAAACATCCTGGGCAACTTTACTTTTAAAAAACTTCAGACCTACTTGAGTATCGCGGATTCTAAATCCAAAAAGCAGGTGGGTAAAGCTCCTATATCCCCAAGATAATATTTTTCTTGAGAAAGGATAATCCACTCTGGATACGGGATGTAGCTTGCTGCCTACAATAATATCTGCGTCGTACCAAACCATATGATTTATAAGCATTTCAATACCATTTGGGTCGATATCCATACCCGCATCTAAAAAACCAATGATA
>JBCLLY010000006.1:0-73210 GCA_039738415.1 Candidatus Levyibacteriota bacterium | reverse complement strand
AGACATAAAATTGCATTATTCTAGGCATCGTCTACTATAACGTTCTCGTTAGTCACGTCTTTATCAGCACCATTTAAAGGCTCCATAAGTTCAACTGTTAGATCACTCCTTGTCCACCCCATAATTTCAGCTAACTTTGAAATTAAAATCCGTTTGTAATTTGTATTTGTACCACTTTCAACGAAATATTCTGAATCATTTATTTGCATAGGATTAATTAAAGCAGAATTATCGGTACGAATATATCGTGCTATAAATTCATCTTGGATTATTTTGTCGTAAATCTCTTCGTCTAGTTCAAATATACGCCCGACGATTATGTCTAAAGTCTGAGCCCAGGTAGAGACTGGTATTGTATCTCCAAGCATATGCAATACCCTAACTTTAGTTCCTATAAGATCTGTATCCTCAAGCAATGATACCGTGGTATCAATTTCTACAGGCTTATAACTGGTTGTAAATAGAGGCCAGACTCTTTCCAGATTCATAATCCACCATTTCTGGCGTTTCTGCAATGCTTCTTCATTCCATTTCTCAACGGTTTTGATTTCACGGTTAATTGCCAACAGACTATCTGCGAATCCATTCTTCATTGTTTTCTTATCCAAAAAATCTCTATTAGAATATTCAGAGTTGTACCCGGTCAAAGTAAGGTTAGCGAGAGTATGAAGATACTTCTCATGAATCTCGTCAGCATTAGGCCCAAGTTCATCTCTCCAGCGAGGACTCAACGTCTGGGGCATAATATGCTCTATGGTTAATTTTATTTCCTGATCTGCAATTTGCTTAAGTAGAGCTGCTTCTTTAGATTGGTCATCAACGCTGGTTAAAATAAAATTGACATGTGCTTTGCGTTGATTATAGGTTTGATTATTGTGTACAGCTACAGCTATCTCGCTATCTTGTGGAAAATGTGTCGATCCAGTACGCGTCAATAAAATGTAGGACATGATATCTGAATATCGGACTTCGGGCGTTACGGATTGATATTCGACTATATCTTTATGTAGTGAAGCAAGCAATTTATCAACACTGGTTGTAGCAATGTTGCAAACTATTCGGCGTGCAAAATAGATTTCAATGATCCTAAAAACCTTTAGTAGTTCGTCTCTAGTTAAATTTCCTTCATCAAAATGTCTTAATATTGTAAGTGCAAAGGGAATGTATAGCTCAATCTGAATGTAGCGCATTTTAAAAACAATACCCTTAAGCTCACTGAACCTGTTGTTGCTATCGTCACCAAATTTAAGAAGCCGGTAATACTCGAGCGTTTTAACAATGTCGTTATAGAAGTTGTCTAAATCTTCGCGATGTTGATCTGGCGTGATAGTGTGTGCAAATAGTTTCTTGAATTCCGGATATACACTTCCCAAAGGAATGATAGCTTGGCGTTTCGAAATGATATAGCTTCTAAAGAAATCAGTAATATAATCTTTGCTTGCATCGGTGGTAAGGGGTGATTCAATATTTTTCCAATATTTTTGGATAATATAATTTCTATCCTCGTTACTGTTAAGCATTAGGGCAAAATTACGAATTTTGTCACCGTCTGTTAGTGGTTTACCAGTCGAATTTATACTTTCAAAAACCCGCTGTGGATTGTCATCTTTGGCATCAAGCGCTATGGTTACAATTTCAAAACGTACTAGTGCATTAACGTATTTCTCGAGTTGTATTTTAGATTTGAAATAATCATAAAACTGTGTGTACGCCTGGTAGACTCGGCTTTGTTTTTCCTTGGCATCTAAGTCTTCTTTTTCATAAAGTTTCCTAAATATTAGGTCATCTGCCGTAACTGCTTTTAATTTGATACGGTTTTTTTGGTTGCTATAAGTCGAGACATTAAAAAGATAATCTTCTTTAATTTTGTCTGCATCAATCTGACTCTTGTCGGGACTCTCTCGAGTTATGTGGTAGATGGACATTAGCATTAGCAATGCAGTCGTAACCCTTTGTTGACCATCAATGATTACTTTGGCATCTAAATCATCAGTACCATTAATAAAGACAACCGTGCCAAAGTAATGTTTTTTATCTGAATCAAGTAATGATTCTAGATCCTCTAAATATGACCTGACATTTTCCGCTTCCCATGAATAAGGTCGTTGAAATTCAGGTATAAGGAAATATTTACCAGGTGTATAAAGAAAATCTTTTATACTATTATGTGCGAAAATCATAATTTCATATCCGTATTGAACGGACTATTTTTTATAATGTAAGAAAATTATACTCTTCATGAGGCCAAATTGCGAATTTAATAACGATTTTATAAAGCCTGAAATGCTTACTCAGAATATTCAGACATTTCTTCTGTCAATTTTTCAATTTCTTTGATTTTTTGACTAATGATTTTAGGAGTTATCTCAATCTTTTTAAACTTTACATATCCTTCTTCATTATCCACGACAATCTTTGTCCGCACAAAACCCTTGATAGTAAGTGACTGCCAATTTGCATGAACTATACTGTTACGAAATGCATTTAATTCCTCTAGCTGTTTTCTTATTTTGACTAAAACTTTTTTATTGTTTTTAGCTTTAAAGGATTCCAGTCTAATATGTATTTTATAAAACAGCTCAATTTTATTTCCTGTTGTAAGTCTTTCAATAATTACAAACCCTGGCTCGTGTCCCCTTTCACTGATAAAATTAGCAATCGATTCATTCAACTCTTGTTCTAAAATACTAAAATTAATCAAGAACAATCCGATTAACGGAGCATACCTGACAATTACCTTTTCCAAATACTCGCCATCTGAATAGTCATATTGTTCCAAAATGTCATAATCTTTTAAGTTTTCATCAGCCATAAATTTAATTATCGCTAGTTTACCGTTACCTGCCCGTTCATAAGCATGGGTAAGAGCCAGTCTCTTAGATCAGACAATTTATTATTTTCTCCGAGATTATTCTGCATCAGCTCATCATTTCTTGAACTAAATGCGTAGTATGTTTGTATAAGCTGATCGTTGTCTGGTAATGCAATATAGACATCTTTGATAAGTTGGTCGAACAATAGGTTCTTGATACCACTAGTTTTACCTTCAAAATTGAAAAATATTCTAGCTTCATACAATTTATTCCAGTATTGCTTAATTAGACAAGAATGTTCTGTCTTCTTCATCGAAATTGCCTTGCAAAAATTTGAACAAACAATCGGCGTTTCAAATCTGCTAAACAACGTTTGACCAATGTGAGCAATTCTTCCCGTAGATTGCGTTGGACTACCTCCTGAAATTTCCACAATAAGGTCATCGAGTTTCAATAATCTATCTTTATGATTTATATCTATATACCTGACGGGCGGTTCCAGATTGCCAGTTTTTCCGTTCAGAGCATTTATATCTGCTCCGCGTATACAATAAACTTTCATTAAGTCATCGCTCTGTTCATCGGCACCCCAGTCTCCATTTTTTGATGTACCTAAAAGCTCTTTTATCGAAAATGTAGACCAACCAAAGGGTATTTCTCGCTTGAGTTTTTCGTTGTAAACCATCTTTCCACCATTAGATTTATATGGCTTACCATTTTTATCTGGAAAATCAAACTGCACAAACCAGTAGTCATACAATGTCTTTGCCATCGCCTCCAACTCGGCATTGATTTTGTTGTTAAGTACGATTTTTGCGTCCAGGGCGGAGAGGGCGGCGGCGATTTTTTGCTGTTCTTGAAAAGATTCAGGAATCTGGAATTTTAAATTCCCCAAATCTCCAGGTTTAATTGAAGGATAAGATGACACCGCGTTTACTCCTATATTTTGCAGAAAATCAGTAATCGTTTTTTGTGTAATAAGATAATATAAATATTTGGGATCAATGTTTTTATCAATGACATCAATGGTGGTAAAACCGGTTGATACAATCAAATTATCTTGAGGAGTTTCAAAAAAACCATAATGTTCCTGATTTGGTCTAACAGTAGAATAAATAATTGTATTTCTTTCTATTTTTCTTTTTGCTCTACTTGGAATTTTTTCTTTTTTTACATCTAGTGTTTGTAATTCAAGTATTTTATTTTTTGTAATGTTGCTTGTATCTAAATATTGAATTGTACTAAAACTATCATTTTGACTTAGTGATTTTGAATTAAGTTTTGATATTTTGTTTATTTGTATTATTCTATTTGTCATTTTTAAAATTTTCTAATTGATTAAGAATCTGCTCTTCTAATTTTTTGGATTCTTTGAAATATTCAGAAAGATTTATTCCATAATTTTTCATTTTTTCTTCAAACGCGTCTGTAGTTATATCTACATATTCGATCTTAATATCAAAATATTGTCCTGCACTAAAGCTGTATTTTTTTCTTCTAATTTCTTCAAAGTCTACTACCACAGAAAAATCTTCTATTGCTTCGCTTACACTGAAAGCGTCAACTATCTTTGCCTCCTCTTCCTGACTTAAAACCGTCTTTTGATTCTTGCCTTCCTTAACTTTGGTACCAAGCTTGGATGCATCCACCAATACCACCTTATCTGTATTTCTTTTGTCAATAAATATAACCGAAACGTTAGTATTCGTAGTAGCAAAGATATTTGATGGCATCGAGACTACACCTTTGAGCCATTTTTTCTCAATCAGTTTTTCTCTGATTGTCTTCTCAATTCCACTCTGAGCTGTAATAAAACCCGTTGGCACCACCACTGCTGCTCTCCCTGAATCTGACAGACTAAACACAATGTGTTGTATAAATAGCAAATATATGGCCATGCTGTCTTTTTTCTTTTTCGGAATACCTGGAATACCCGCAAAGAAACGATCATCAACATTTGGTAGATTCACTATCTTTTCATGGTCATCGGAAAAATCGATTTTGAATGGCGGATTACTAACAATGAAGTCAAACTTTTTAGTAATATGTTTTGGTTCCGTGATAGAGTTACCTTGAATGATGTGGTCGATAGAATGACTAAGGTTATTCAAAATAAGATTGAGTCGCAATAGGTTTGAAGATTTTTGCGAAATATCTTCGGAGTAGATAGTGCATTTATCAGGACCAATCTTATGGGCGATATTCATGAGTAATGTACCAGATCCTGCTGCTGGATCATAAGCAGTAACATTTGTAGGTTTACTATCACCTATCAGAATTTCTGCCATTATTTTGGCGATTGAATGAGGAGTATAATATTCGGCATATTTACCACCACCATCTTTATTGTAGTCTTTGATCATGTATTCAAAAAGCGTTGAGAAAAAATCAAAACCGGCAGAGAATATGGAATGAAAATTAAACTTACTATTAGTGAGCTTGTTAATTAATAATCGTGCTGTACTATCTTGTTTTGATTTGTCATTGACTGCATCTTGAATCAGCTCTTCTTCAAATAAACGTATTTCGGTATTGCCGGCAGTGTGTACAGAGAAGACTTCGGAATTATCTACAGCAATATCATTGAGAGTATCGTCAAGAAGCTTGGCAAATCCCTCATCGTTTTGGTGTTGGAAAAGATACTCCAACAGGTGCTCGGGCTTGAGATGGGCTGATCTGGTACCAAGTTTTATCATGAGCAGCTCGTACTTATTATCGCTTAATTTTTCAAGGTCACTATATGATTGGAAGGTTGGATCAATTTTACTGACTTCAAACAAAAACTTATCATTTAAGAATTTGTAAAGAAAACTTTGGGTAACAATTTTGTACTCATTGGCATCTCCACCAAGACCAGCACCATTACAAATGCCTTTAATTTCATCGATAAGTTGTCTGGCCTTTACTGAAAAATCTTTGCTATCCATAATTTACTCTCCCTGATATTCGTTTAAATATTCATCAGCTGTGTAACTTATCAGGCTTTTGAGAATTTCTGAGTTAACCTTATAATTGCCAGTCTCAAAACTAGCTAAAATATCTTCTCCTACAGACTGGCGAAAATAACTAGGGTTAGAAAGAAGATTCAAATCCTTAAGTCGAGCATCAATTTTTTCTTTTACATCGCTGAGTAAATTATACAATGGCATGTTGTCACTAACTTTACCAGATGGAACTGCGCTCTTATATACCACAGCAAATTTGGAGTCACCTCGGAACTTTTCTATTAACATAGAGTTCTTACGATTGAGTTCATGGATTTGATCAAAGATTTGTTTGAGCTTTTCTGACTCAAACCTCATGTTTTCCAAGCTCTCCGAATCTAGACTAATATTATGCCTATTAAGCAAATCAACAAACTCTTGATATAGACTCAGCCATTCTCTATCCTTTTTGTTAATGTTCTTTTCAAGCTCTGATCGAACTTTGCCCGCAATGTTGTGTAGATCTTCTGAGAGCAACTTTAGCTCTTCTTCTCCTGTTTTGGTAAAAGTGAACACGACATCTTCTATAGCAGTGTTGAGTAACTCATAAGAGTTAATGTCATTCATTGCTTCTTTAAGGTTAAGAAGCTTTAGTCGGTCACTCACCATTGTTAATAATTTTGCGAGGATTTTGAAATCCAGTTTTTCCAAAATCTCGGTGTACCCTAGAAGACGAGCTATGTTATAAATATCACGAGCCGATTCAAGTGCATTCTTAAGCTTCAAAATTTGTTGACGGTTATCAATTGCGGAAATTTGACCACTAAATGTCTCAAGATTCTCTGTTGTGAAGTCAGCAATTGCTAGTTGTATCTCTGCAATCTGCTGATCAATTTCTGCCTTACTCATAAATAGCGAGCCAAAAATGTTATTTGGATCTTCATCTTCAAGGTTTTCGCTATACTCTTCTTTCAATTCTCTAAAATATGCCTGATTTGTAACTTCAAATTCTTCTGATATATCGGCAAAGTCTACAACATAACCAAGCTTGAAGTTCTTATACGGTCTATTGACTCGAGTTAGGGTTTGAAGAAGGTTGTGTGCTCTTATTTTTCGACCCAAATAGAGTTTTTTGAGTCGAGGTGCATCAAATCCTGTAAGCAACATGGAATATACAAATAATAAGTCAATTTTGCCATCTTTGAATTCTTTTGTCTTTTTTTTGCGTGTCTCTTTATCGTCTTCATCGTGAAGAATAAGTGCAGCTGTTAACTTGTGGCTTCCTGAAGTTTCGGTAAATATATGATACATTTCTCTTGCTTGTTCTGAGCTATCGCAAACAACCATGCCTCCTAACGACTTTTCACCAAATCGTATTCGTGAACTTACAAAATCGTTAACAATATATTCCAACATTGGCGATACGAATCTCTCGTGGGCATATAGATCTCTTTTATTGATGTCACCAGACTGAATTCTGATGGTATTGATAATACCCCTTATTTTTTCCTTATAGCTTGTCTCTATTTCTTCACGTAGGAGCTTTAAGGTATAGCCATCTCGAATTGAATCATTATAGTAATACTTATGAATATAATCACCGAAAATATTACGGGTTGTTTTGGGCTCTTCCTTTAGCGATGAGTCTGAAACTTCACCGCGATCATCATGATCTTTATAGATAATTAGTGGTGTGCCTGTAAGAGCTATTTTTATGGAATTTTTGTCTGAGCTGTAAAGATTTGCCAAGAAAGAACCCTTTGGATCATAACTACGATGAGCTTCGTCAATGAAGAATATGCGTTGTAAATTTATATTGTATCCACTGTCATCAAGTGCCATAGTATCTTCTCGAAATTTGTGGATATTTAAAACAGTAATACCTTCCGTTGAGGTATTATTTTTAAAGTCTTCAAGTAATGCTTCCTTGCTATCAATAGTATTTGTTGTCATTCCACGCTTGCTAAATTCTTCTTTTGCTTGTGTAGCAAGATCAAGACGATCAACTACAAAATAGAACTTAGGAATCACTCCATTTTTGGCAAAATAATCTTTAAGTGAATGAACGTTGTAAAAGGATAAAGCTGTTTTACCTGAACCCTGAGTGTGCCAAATCACACCCCTTTTCATACCTTCGTCAAGCTTAGTCTTAATTGCTTTGGTGGCAAAAAACTGAGGATACCTCATGACTTGTTTTTCTATAGTTACTTTGCCTGTATTTTCCTCAACTTCGTCGACATAACAGATCCCATATTTAAGCAGATCTCTTAGCCTGAACATACTAAACAACGACGATAAAATTCGATTGGTCGGGGTGTCTATATCTTTGTTAGACAAGAATTCAGGAGAATGCTTAATAATCCTGCAGTTATTATCTAAGAGAATAAAATCCTCTATACGCTCATCTATGGCTTTAATCTCATCTATAAATTCAGACCTTTTTTGCTCACGTAAGTTGTTAAATTTTGTATCCGTGTTTTTTGCAGTGGTTGCATAAAATGCACCTTGAAGTTTGTTAGTGTCGGTATCGTCGTATTCCATGTTATTGGAGAAAACAATCAGCTGTGTGGCATTGATAAATCGTCGAAATTTGTCATTTTTGAAACGAACATTTATACGATCTCGCTCAGCCTTAATACCTTCTGGGTTATTGGGCTTCTTTACCTCTATAAATGAGAGGGGTAGTCCATTAATAAAGATTGTAATATCGGGCCGGAATTCATCTTCCCCACTCTTGCACGTTAACTCTGAAGTCACATGAAACAAATTATTACCAAACTTATCCCACTCTATAAGTTTTAGGCTCCCATCCCCATCTCCAATTAAACGCTTATAAAACGCTCTTCCTAAATCATCATAATTTAGTTCTTCTTTAATATTCTGCAATTCTTGGATAACAGATTCATCCGTAGCATCAGGATTAAGTTCTTTGATCTTTCTAGTTAGTACGTTCGTAATAATATTTGTGTCTGGATCGACTTCGTAATTTTGATCTTTCAATGAAAAATAAAGATAGCCAAGTCGTGTCAAATGAATCAATGCAGGAATCTTTACCCTAGTGTTTTCGTTAAATATCATGATTTATTCTACCACTTCTTGAACTTAAATTCCACTTTCCTGAGGCTGGCCCGCCTAGACTCGACGGTCTAGTCGAGGCTGGATTACGAATTCCGGTTTTCTAACTTTTTCACTGCTGGGTTCCCGATAAGTGACTTCATTTGAGAGATTGTGTAAGATTAAGTATTACACGACCCACTCTTTAACACTAATCTTGTAGCTGTTTAATCCTACCTGACTTTTAATTATGGCAAATTCGCCATAATTAAAATTCGGATTATTCAACTTTTCCCATATACCAATGAATTCAACTGTATTCCTATTTCTCAACCAATCAGAAATAAAGAAATCACCATCTTTAGCCCGCAGCATATCAGTCAGGGAAATATAGTCTTTTTCGTTTTTGCTAAATGTGGCAATTACAATTCCTTTCACTTCTATTTTTTTACTTTTCATAATTTAAAAGGCTTTGTCTGATTTATTTATATTATCACTCCTGAGGCTGGGATGCGAATTTTGCTTCTAATTAAAATTTCCAAGCTTCTGTTGTGGTTAGGGTCATTGGTATCAAAAATTTTCCCGTTGGGATAATATTTTACCTGCCCTTCCATAATATCTAGAATTTTCCCTTTGAATTTTTCCATCCTCCAAAAAAATTACCTTCTTGTTGTAATAAATCTATGTTTTTTGATATAAAATCTCTGATAGAATTCTCATCTACTATTTCAAGAATAGTTTCCCTACCCTTGTAAGGTGATACCACAAAACCCTTAGTGGCTGGTACTCCATTTATGTTGATAGTAAATCCTTGAGGATTTTCGTTTACAAACTTGGCTAATCCTGTGAAATCAGGTCTAATATTTTTTGGGAGATTTCCAACCGTTCCTGCTTCGTCAAGTCTGCCCAATCCCTTCCCTTGAGTAGTGTTTTTAGGTCGAATAGATTGATTTTTTCCATATATTTTTAATTTTCTTATTAAACATTAATTCGATGAACTCTATTCTACCACTCCTGATTCTGGGATGCGAATTTTGCGAATTCCCATTTAATTTTGTTAATTGCTCCTTTCAGTCCTTAAGAAAAATGTGCTACTATTATTATATGGCTCGAGGGAGATATAGGAATAATGATTACACATTAGCAAAAATAATATTTTTTATTTTTGTATTGGCTACTTTTTATTTAGTATCTCTTTTTAAAACCAATAACTCCCTTTTTTTTGTCTTGCTTTGGGGTGGCGCAATAGCACTTGTTCTCATAGTGATTGGAATTTATGCATGGCATGATTTTCAATCAAAGAGACAAAAGAAGAAAATATCAGATTTGCTTGATTCAGTTAAACAAGCTGGAGCTGATGAAAATATAAAAAACTTTATAAACAGTCTTGGCTATCAAAAAAAGGCAGGAAAAGATTTATGGAAAGACGGAGAGTTCTCGTTCACATGGCAGCAGCTAGAAATCTTCAGAAAAGCGCTACATGACAAAGGTGTCAAACTCTCTATGGACGACTATAAAGATATTAGCTTGCTACTTAAGCATTACATTTATAATAAAGAGGATAAATTTGTCCGCGACAGCATCGCAAGCATACCTCATACAACTAGCCAATTAACGGGTACTGAATTTGAAGTTCTTTTATGTAAATTATATGAAGCGATGGGATACTCTGCTATGAAAACAGGTAAAACTGGTGATCAGGGTTGTGATTTAGTTGTGAATATGGGCTCAGAAAGGGTTGTTGTGCAAGCAAAGTGCTATACAGGATCCGTTGGTAATTCTGCGGTGCAAGAAGCTAGTACTGCATTAAAACTTTATAATTGCACGCGCGCTATGGTTGTTACTACCTCATATTTCACTCCAGAAGCCATTCAGCTAGCGAAAGTTAACAATGTTGAACTTATTGGCGGAGAACGACTGCGCGAATTACTTGTTCAATATCTTGGGGAAAGCTGGAGTTAAAATCTAAAGAAACCAAAACCTCGGCCATCCACATAGCACTATATTACCGTGTAGAGGTGAGACCTTTTCACCAATGAAACCCAAATCCTGAGATAAACTGAATAGTGGTCTCGCCTCTACTCCTAAATAAATTCAAACACCCAGTCTAATGTATCGAAACATTAGACTAAACAAAACCATCCATTCAAACGATTGAATAAAATGTATTCTCTTGAGGTCAGTTTCCTAATTATTTTAATTTCCTTATTTTTTTGTTATGATCAGAAATGGAGCAAGCCGAGTGGGATTTCTCCCAGCCGGCTCTAGGTTAATTCTGGGACTTTTGACCAATTTGCTTATTATTTTCAGTAATAGCAAATAAATTGCTAATTTTTTGAATGAACTTTTTGGCATGTTCCCGACTCATACCTATTCTTGCTACAACTTTCTGTTGTGTAGGAATGGCTTGAGGTTGACTGAAGTTAATAATTATTCCATCTTCATTTGATGTAATAAAAATTGAGTCAGTATACAAAATTGGTTCTGCACCAAAATCGAAATTAATTTGGACTTCCTGACTTTGTTTTTTTTCTTTCATTTTCATCACCTCCTTTCATAAGAATAACCACAAAAAAACACCTCCGTCGCTTTTGTGCGTCCTTGGTGCTGTGATTTCAAATGTAAAAACTCTTCCCATATCTCCTTCTCCTATTCCGCTGCTATGTAGTATCCAAAATTATGTTAAACCACTATATTTGTAGTGTCAACTATTAACAACTAGATCAAACTGGACAAATTTCCGGTGGCTGGCCCGCCTAGACTCGACGGTCTAGTCGAGGCTGGTATGCGAATTCATTTATACATACTCCATCTACATATTTCCTTTTCCTTGGAGAGAAACAACAATGGATGAAAGATGAGAACGTAGTCTACTCATCTCATTAGAAGCCACTTCTGAGGATGGTGATATTATATTTTCAATACTATGTTCTACTTGATGAATCCAAGCATTATTTCCCGGAATCCAATAATAACTGCTATCAATTGGATTTTGTCCTAGCTCAACAGCACATCTATTTCTATCAGAACTTAATGCAGCCCTAATTAAAACGGTATGTGAAATATCACTGCCTTCCCGTACATCTTGAGTAAAGCCGGAAAATATTTGTAGTACAACTGGTCTACGTAACAGTCCAGTTTTTTGTACTTGTGTAAGTAATACGCCATCAAATATTTCATGATAGTGTTGTGTATGTGGGTCAGCCCCTTCAGCACCGTCACCCCCTGGCCAGTTGATTCTAAAGTCAACATGGTCTTGCACTCTTTTGCTTGACCATTCATCTCCCTTTCTTTGTTCGTTTAAAACTTGCCTCACCTCTGCTATGACTGGCACTATAACATTTTCTATATATATCCCCTGATAGTCTTTTTGCAATTCCTTTTTTTTCCAGAGATATCCCCATGAATTGACATCCAACTCTGACTTTTCAACTTTTTTTTGATTATTTCTACTTGCTTCTTCAGCAGCCCTTCTTGCTTTGTCCATTTCCTCTCTAAAATTACTCATACCGCATTATACTATGAGTTAAGATTATTTCAACACTTTGTATAAGACGGATATTTCACCTTCTCCGTGATTTGGGGGTACACCTTCTCCGTATTAAAACTGTTTCCGGTGGCTGGCCCGCCTAGACTCGGCGGTCTAGTCGAGGCTGAGATACTATTTTTGTTTTTCTAACTTTTTCACCGCTGGGTTTCCAAGAAGTGACTTCATTTGAGAAATTGCATTTATATTAAGTCTTACTAGTCGCGCGCTTTGAGATAGTCCTTGTCGGATAAATTCCGCATTCATTCCTTCAAGGTTTGAGAGTACTACCAGTTGCTCTACAGTAGAATAGTCTCGGATGTTCCCCTCCCTTTTTGGATTTTGATCACGCCATATTCTTGCTGTTATTCCAAACAAAGCTACATTTAATACATCTGCCTCAGTGGCGTAAATGATTTGAGTTGATTTTTGAGAAATTTTTGGTGGGATGAGATGCTCTTTAATCGCATCTGTGTGAATACGGTAATTAATTTTTGCCAATGTTCTTTTCAAATCCCAACCCAATTCAAGCCGCTCACTTTCTTCTGCCTTAAGTCTTTGGAATTCTTTAATAAGAAAAAGTTTGAACTCTGGAGAAAGCCAGGTTGCAAACTCAAAAGCAATATCTTTATGGGCATAAGTTCCCCCATATCTACCTGCACTTGAGATAATTCCAATTGCCTTAGTTTGTTTGATCCAAAATGAGGATGAAACAATAAATCCATTTGATCCAGCTTCACTTTTAATCTTATGGAATTCAATAAGATTAAAATTCGGATTATGTAATTGTTCCCAAGCTCCCATAAACTGAATTGTGTATTTTGTTGACAGCCAATTAGCAATGACTATTCCACTATCATAGGATTTAAACTTTGCCATATCAGTCAGGGAAATATAGTCTTTTTCGTTTTTGCTAAATGTGGCAATTACAATTCCTTTCACTTCTATTTTTTTACTTTTCATAATTTAAAAGGCTTTGTCTGATTTATTTATATTATCACTCCTGAGGCTGGATTACTATTTTTAGAATTTAGTCATCAACCCTCAGCGTGTTATGTTTATATAAAAGTAAAACCTCTACGTAAAAGAGTTTCACTTCCCCCCATTTACCCATCTTGTCTGTATGATATATCGATATATCATACATCTGTGCAACCACTACACTCGCACGCTCATATTGAATACTAGATATACTTTCCTGTAGCTGGCCCGCCTAGACTCGGCGGTCTAGTCAAGGCTGGGATGCGAATTTTGTTGAGATTGTATTCGTTACAAATTAAGGCTTGAATAAAAAAACTAGGAGGTAGCTACAGATATAGATTTTGGGTCAAATGCATTAATATTTTTAGAGGCATCCAAAATTTCTATTCCCAAAACTTTTCCCTTTTTATCTTCATCCACCACAATCACATCAGACACTTTGCGCGAACTATCATATAAGCCTTTTGCCAATTCAATGTAGACTGCATCTACTTTTTTATCGTATCTCATTTTCATAATTATTTATTAATATAGTAACCTGTAATAACCGTTACTTTTGATCCTTCGGTCTTTGTTACCACCTCCAATATTTTATCACCAAACGTCTTTTGCCGCAACTTACGCTCCTTAAAACTTGCGCCTTTACCCTCAAAGTTTTTAATTGTTTCAATTACTAATTTTTGGGGTATTTTCCTTCTTCTCAACTGCTGTTTTGCGTGATCAGAAAATATAATCGGCATATAAAAATTATAATACAAATTACCGTGTAGAGGTGAGACCTTTTCACCAATGAAACCCAAATCCTGAGATAAACTGAATAGAGGCCTCACCTCTACTCCCAAATAAATTCAAACACCCAGTCTAATGTATCGAAACATTAGACTAAACAAAACCATCCATTCAAACGATAGAATAAAATGTATTCTCCTGAGGCTGGAGAATAAACGTAAAACTTAAAACTAGAAACCTAAAACAATTGTTCTAATATATCGAACCATTAGATTAATAGCTTTTCTATACCAATTGTTCGAATAAACGAACAAAAGTACTCACATAAAGGACTGCGCCCCTCTTTTTGTTTACACTGAGATCTCCGAAGTGCAAGGGTAAGGTGCACTATTTAAGGTAAGGAGTGTTTGAGGTAAGTCAAGGAGTATTTGGGGTAAAGTTTAAGATTCTGCGAATCATTTGAGCTTCTAGTGAAAATTAAAGCAGTAATTTTTGTGAGTAAAAAAGTGAAGCTATCAGGTATTCTTGAGTTATTACGATTGTTGTCTAATTTCCGCCGCTATGGGTCCAAAACTGTCGCATAGACAAGTTGTAGTCTAAAGAATCTTTGCTCATACTATTCCTTTTCATTATTGTCGGGTAGTTGGGATATGTTGCCTTCAAGTGCTTACTTACCAAGTCATAGTATCTATCGTAATTTTTACCTGTCTGCTCTTTGAAATATTCTCCATTAAATTTATATATTCCCCAAACAACCTTATTGCCCCTATCGCCCTGCTCGCGTTTAGCAATTCTAGTCATTCCACTTACCGCATCTTGACCCATATCTTTAAATTCATCATTAATTATCTTTTCTGTGTCAGTAGTTATTTGACCATCTTTAGGATATTCATCAACTATTTCTATAACTTCTAAGTTTCCATCATTGTCTAAGTCTTTAGCAGCTAGTTCTCCAACCTCTCCTGACCAAAATAGGCAATCTGAGGCTCCATTTACATTGTCGGTAAGACATATAGGTAAAACTCCCATACCACCAGTCTTAAGTTGAAAAAGACCAAAAAACATTGTTTCAGAAGAATGGGGACCTACGGAAAAATCAAAACTTACAAATTGATTTTTGTCTTTTTTAACAGGGGTGTGTACTTTTCCACTTTTAGGCATAGGTACCTTAATTGGCATACTTGTTGGAAGCTTGCCTATTTCCTTTCCATTTTTATCTAAAGCAATTAGGGATACAACAGGTTCCCTTTCTGAGTTGGTATACGACAAGCGAAGCGTCTCCTGATTTCCATCACCATTCAGATCGGCTTTAACATCTTCAAATTTACTTTCAGTAATTGGGGGAGTAGTTTTAACTATTTTGGAGGGTTTGTTTCTTGAAATAATAAGGTATCCGGCAACAACTAATAGTCCAAGCAGTACAATAATAAGAATATGTTTTTTTGATCTCATTTAGCTTTATTATATATATAAATCCACTTGATATATAAAGCAATATGCATGTTTAACTCTCTTAATAATTTTTTCTATAATTTTATTTATTTAAGTCAAAGCAGGTTTACAATCTATTTCCATTAATTAAGCGAGAGACTTTTAGCAACTTTAATAATAATTTGTTCATTAGCTTTAAAAAACTTTTCAGTTACATTTACATTAAAAACGTATTGAGTTTCTAAGTTATTATCCTTTTTATTTTTCAGTGTAAAAAATACAATATATTTAACTTTTCCATTCTTCGTTTCTTTAAGAGATGTTGCTCTTATTCCACTAGTTGTAGTAAATATATTACGTTCAATTGGAGCATCTTGCTGAGAAAAGGACCAAAGCATATAGCTTGCGTAAACTAAGATTTCATTAGAATTGTCTTTATATAATGCTCTACCGTCGCCATTTGTTGCTACTCTGCCTTCTTTCCAATCTTTTGGGTAGCTAATTGAATAATTGAAACGGTAATTGATGTAAGTCTTCCAATCCCCATTTTTTTTATTAGCAGCAAAAAGAAATATGGAAATTATCGCAAGGACACAGACAACTAGAATTAATAATAGAGTCGGAAGAGTTGGTCTTTTTAATTTTATTTGCATACGTATGTTAGTTTATATTCAATAATCTTGAATATTTAGAATACCGAATGGGTAAATTTCACCAGAGGATTGATAAGTCCTCACATCTGCAATTTTATCACTAAATTCATTTCCTTAAGCGAGGAATGAAGATGGAGTCGATATGCTACTCAAATAAGGGGACTGTTCCCCTCTTTTGACAAGGGTAAGGTGCACTATTTAAGGTAAAATCCTTTAGTCTCGACGGGAATGCCTATTGAAATTCCTGTTGGGATTTATTTGTTCCTCAGATAGCGAATTTCGGTATACACGGTGTTCTCCACAACCCTTACATCTACCATCAGAAACTGGCCCGTTTGCTTCGGCTATTACCCAATGATGGTTATGGTCCCTAATTAGTGGAACACTTACTCCTGCGATCATTTGCATTGAAAGTATATGTTCCGTAGGCTTTTCTCTAATTTTCTTTTTAACTTTATCCGCTGGTTCAATTAGTTCATAAAAATATGTAGTCGGAGAATGTTCTTGACCAATTTTAAGTCCATGTGGCTTAACTCTACTGTTAAAGTTAGTACGCACGGATCCTGTATTTTTCAATGCTTGGTCTAAGCCAAGATCGGGATAGAGCTGTTTTGCAACATCAGGCTTTAAGCAAAGTTCACCTAATAGAAATGATTGCATTACGCAATTTCCCATTTCAGTTTGTTTGCCAACAAGGTTAGAAATTGCAATAATTTCCTCAATTTTACTTACAAACTCACTTTGCTCCCCATTTATAAGGAGCATTGCTTTTTCATGAATAGAATTTTCGACCATAAGTGAAATTATACCCTCATTTGAACCAAAAGCAATACAAACCGTGCCAGAATGCATCAATCCTTAGTAACTCCAAATTTCACGGAAGGATTCAGAAAAGAAGAATTAATCAGACTGGGCATATTCCCTCGCGTATAAGCCAAGCATGTCTAGATGCGGCGCGGTATTTGAGCCCACCGCTGTTCTCTAAGTCTTTTAAAATACCTTGATTAATTGGGATTTAAGTAATTAATCTACAGCCAACTTGCAAATTTATGGTTCATTCCAAGGTTCTTGTCTACCCGCCTTTGGAGGGAGAATTGGATGAAAATTCAGTTTGTCGGGATTTCCGACGGCTTTAAAGAACCTACAGTACAGTCAAAGCATCACTTTTAATACTGTCTACGCTCCCAAATCGCATAATCTTTCCTTCTTTTAAATTAGGAAGTCACATATATCATTTCCATATTGTCTACGTTCCCAAGCCTCTTGTTCTTTCCTTCTTTTAAGTTCAACGTCTAGGTCAATTTCTTCATGCAAATGATAGGCTTGTTCTGCAAGCATAGGCACACTATCACTTATTTGTTCGTATGTTATTTTAGATTCTCTTTCCATATTTCTCTATTTTTCAAATTGCCTTCTATCAAACTCATTTACAATATGAGACTTATCTTTCTCTAACTGAATACACATTTCCTCAAGCCATACATCCCAATCATTCAAATAGCCCATCTGCTCCTCCGTCATTTTTATACCCTCTTTACCGGGAATCCCAGTTAAAAGTAAAGATTCTGTTTCCATATTCCATTTTTTACATTCCTGCCAGTCAGTTTGTATATCTGCTTCTGAAATCCAACCTCCAAAACCCTATTTGTGAGCCGACTGGGACTCCCTTGCACAAGCTCCCTGCAGAGGCGGGCACAGCAGGGTAAACTTCTTCTCCCCTTGATTAAAATGTGACCCGTGGGGGAGTCGAACCCCCCTTGCCAGAGTGAAAGTCTAGCGTCCTAACCGATAGACGAACGGGCCAAAAAAGACTTAAGACCTAAGATCCAAGTATTAAATCTAGCCAATTATATTAAAATTAGCTCTTTTCTACAATCCCACAGCTTAAAAAAGAAAACACACCCAAAATTATTCCAGGTGTGTTTTCCAAAATAAGAATTTTTAAAGTCTTTTCCTGAGTTTTTCTATTGTTTCCTTTGCCGCATCTTTTCCACCAAGTCCGAAAGCGAGTCCTCCTGCTATTGCTAGCATGGCAATTATCCCGCTAAATAAAATTCTTATTAAATCAGTTGCTATTCCTAGCTGATTTAAAACTACTAGCAACACAAATATTATTACTGCATATCTGGCAACAAGTGCAACAGATTTTGCAGATTCTTTCGAAAGTCCACGTACCGAAGCGAGAACCAAATCGTGAACAAGTCTAGAAACTACAAAACCAACAAGCAGTAATAACACCGCCACGAATACATTTGGTAAATATGAAAGCAACCCGTCTAGAACTGACGCAAAGCGCCCTAACCCCCATACATCTGCGGTAGGAATAAGAAAGGCTACAATCACAAACCATCTGGCTATTTCTGCAATTATCGTACTCCACTGAGCCCCGTCTTTTGATTCAGGGACTCCATATTTTGCCAAATAAGTCTCGACCTTAAAAAACCTAAATAGTTCATTTAGAATTTGTTTTAGGAAAGCGGCAATTATAATACCGACTAAAAGAAAGATTAAGCCGAGGACAAATTTAGGAGCAAAAGTGACAATTGTCTCGATACTACTGTTAAGTGTTGTTATTAATGTATTATTTATATCCTGCATGTAATTCACCTCCTTTCAGTTATATACTATAAACAGTATTAAAAAAATAAAATGTTTTGTCAAATAACTTCATTGCGTGTGAGGTCTAATTTTGATAAAATTACAGTTACGCTCTTCTAATATTTTCAATATTAATACGATTGCGAGCGGGCCGATAGCTCAATTTGGTAGAGCAAAAGCCTTTTAAGCTTTTGGTTCTGGGTTCGAGTCCCAGTCGGCTCACACTTTGGCCCGCTTCGACTCAGCGAGGCGAGCAAGCTCAGTGCAAGCTGAGATTGACAATAGGTACTTATAGAAAAAGGCTTCTTTTTTAACTCATTCCAACCCGACTTTAGGATTTTGTGCCAAATCGTAGCATTGCAAATAAATTCAAATTTATTTGACTTTTGGCTAGAATAGGCTCAAAATGTTAAAATATACATTCTCATGAATAAGATAAAAAATAAACTTGGGGAAATAGTTAAATTCATCCGGAAAATAGACAAACCCTACATAAAGCAGAAGTACTTGCGGCTGCGCAATCTTAATCGGGAGGACATAAAGCTCATTATCATAAAAGGGCGGAAGCCTCTAAAATACGCGATAATTATTTCTCTAGTAATTATAATTTTAATTCCTATTGCTACATATCTTTACTTTGTCAGAGATTTGTCCTCAAAAGAAAGAATATTAAATAAAAAAAATCAGGGAGTAGTTTTACTTGATAGAAATGATAAACCTTTCTTTACACTATTTGGTGGTAGTAGCAAAAACTCAATTTCTCTTAACGACTTGCCGGAATACGCCGGGAAAGCTTTTGTTGCAGTTGAAGATAGGGATTTTTACAACCACCCGGGTTTTTCTATAAGAGGAATTGGCCGTGCGATTCGTGAAAATTTTCTTTCTCAATCCTCAATTCAGGGTGGGTCTACTATCTCACAACAGCTCATGAAGAATGCGATTCTATCCCCGGACAGAAGGCTTTTGAGAAAATATCAGGAGCTAGTACTCGCACTCGAGCTTGAAAGGCGTTATTCAAAAGACGATATTTTGGAATTATATATAAACACAAACTATTATGGGCAAGGGGCTTTTGGAATTCAGGATGCTTCCCAAAGATACTTTTCTAAAGACGCAAAGGATTTAACTCTTGCCCAAAGCGCGCTTTTTGCGGGGATTATCAGAGCCCCTTCATTTTACTCTCCAATTTCAGGGGATTTTGAAGCAGCGCTAGGGAGAAAGGATCTAATATTAAAATTAATGGAAGAGCAAGGTTTTATAACTGAGGAGGAAAAAATTGTGGCACAAGAGGAGGAAATAGTACTAGACCCAACTACAGTTGACATAAATGAGGATGCTGTACATTTTGCCTTGATGATTCAAGACCTTTTGATTAAGGAGTTTGGAGAGCAGCACGTCGCACGAAGCGGATTAGTGGTCAAAACTACACTTAACCTCAGCTTACAAAAATCAGCTCAAAGCGCTGTTAAAGCACAAGTTAAAAGACTTAAAGGTTCAAAGGTAGGCAACGGTGCTGCAGTCGCAATAGACCCAAAAACCGGCGAAGTACTCGCACTCGTTGGAAGCTATGACTGGAATGATGAAATTACGGGCAGAATCAATATGGCAGTTGCCCCCCGCCAGCCCGGCTCTTCTTTTAAACCTATTATTTATGCAGGTGCTCTTGAGCAAAGACTAATAACTCCATCTACTCAACTTGAGGACGAAAAAATTTCATTTGGCAACTATACTCCTGCAAATTATGACAATAATTTCAGAGGTAAAGTTCTTGTACGTTTTGCTTTAGCAAATTCTCTTAATATCCCGGCGGTTCACGTTATGAATATGCTGGGAGTTAAAAAAGGCATAGAGGTTGCAAAAGATCTTGGTATTACAACTCTTAAAGATGATATAGATTATGGTCTTCCGCTTGTTTTGGGGTCTGCGGAGGTTCCTCTAATTGAGATGACGAATGTATACGCAACATTTGCGAATGAGGGAGAATGGAACACTTATTCTCTATTTACAAAAGTTATGGATAAGAATGGAAGAACAATTTTAAGTAATAAAACTAAAAACAAACAAGCCATAGCAGCAACTGTGGCATTTCTTATTAGCTCAATTCTTTCTGATAATAAAATACGCTCTGAGATATTTGGAACAGCTCTAAATATTTCAAGAACCGCGGCTGTTAAAACAGGTACTACTGAAAATTACCGCGATGCACTTACTCTTGGCTATACACCTCAAATTGCAGTCGGCGTCTGGATAGGAAACAATGATAATACTCCCATGACAAGTGTCGCGGGAGCATTAGGCGCAGCTCCTATCTGGAGGCAAATAATGGAGGCGTATCTTGCGGGCAAACCTACTGAAAACTTCAGACAACCTCCCGGAGTAGTTGCGCAAGAAGTTTGTTTTGAGGACGGGTTAAAAATAGAATTTGCAACTTCATCTGCATATACTGAATTTTTCATAAGAGGGACGGTACCTAAAAAACTCTGCAATATCCCCACCCCTACTCCAACGCCAAGTGAAACTGAAGAAAAAGAAAAAGATAACAACAATCAACCGACAAATACTCCTAGTCCAACACAAATTCCTCAAACACCAACTCCCACAACTGGAATTACAAGTACTCCAATCCTGACTCCCACCCCAACTCCTACTCCCACGCTAACTCCTACCTTAGGAATTGGTGACGGTGATTAGGATTAAAAGATAGCTAAGGTTCAACCTTGCTTGAGGCTATTGAAGGTTGAACCTTAAATTAACCTTAAATGCAAACATTATGAATTTTTGACGGTGATTAGGATTAAAACACTTTTAGGATTTCAAATGTAATTCTCCCCGAAGGAATATTTACCCCCACTCTGTCTCCTGTCTTTTTTCCGATTAAGCCACGTCCTATCGGAGACGAGCTAGAAATTTTGTTATTCAGCGGATCTGCTTCAAATTGTCCAACTATATGCAGTACTCTCTCTTTCTTTCCGTCTGAAATAAGAACTTTTGAATTAATAGAAACAAAACCACTCTTATTTTCCTCTATAATGTCTGCAAGTTTTATTTGGATATTCAGTCTTAATATTTGGGAGTCAATACCACGCAAACGCATCTTTGCTGCAGAATAAAGTCCATTTTCCGATAAATCCCCCATTTTGCGAGCCTCTGACAAAGTATTTACTGCCTCAGGACGGGAAGATTTTAAACTTACCAAATCTTTTACTAATTTTTCGTACCCTTCTCGGGTCACGGGAATTCTTTTAATTTTTCTCATCTCCCCTATTATACGAAATAATAAACTTAAATTATATTTTCTTAGGTATAAAACCTTGAATACTTTCATTGAATTCAGGTACTATATAATAATGAGTAAAATAGTCGGTCTTTCAGATATTGAAGCGTTAAGGAGACTAAGGGAATTTGGACCAAACGAAATAACAGATATCTCAAAGACATCACCATATAAAATACTTTTCCGTCAAGTTAGAAAAAATCTTATACTCTATTTGTTACTTGCGGCAGCAATTGTTTCCTTTTTTGTTGGAAAAGATGTAACAGGATACGCAATTATCGGGGTAATTGTACTGGTTATTGCGACCGGATTTATACAAGAATATCGCGCTGAAAAAGCAATCAGCGCCCTGAAAAATATGATTCTCCCGTTAAGCATGGCAGTCCGGGGTGGAAAAGAGAAAGAGATTGCCTCGGGTGAAATAGTAACTGGAGATGTATTGGTGCTTCGAAGCGGCGAAAGGGTTCCTGCTGACTGTATTTTAATTGATGGTGAGGATGTGGAAGTAAGTGAGGCAATTCTTACCGGAGAATCAGATGACCTTCCAAAGATTCAAGTAACCTCTGAGGAAAAGTATGATGAGAAAAATACTCTTTATATGGGTTCTTTTGTAGTAAGGGGTAAATGCTATGCAAAAGTTATACATACAGGAATGAATACTAAATTTGGAAAAATAGCTGCATTAATTTCTACCGTTGAAAAAGATCTGCCTCTTCAGGACAAAGTAAATAGTATTTCAAAAGTTATGGTTGGAATTGCACTGGTTACATCCGTTGCAACCGGCGCGATAATGCTTTCCCGGGCTACGGAAATTTCTACCGGTTACATGACTGAGATTTTAATTCTGGTGATTGCTCTTTCCGTATCGGCATTTCCTGAGGGTTTTCCTGTTGTTCTGACAACTACTCTTGCAGTCGGTGCGTCTCGTATGGCAAAGCAAAACGCGATAGTAAATCGTATGTCTATTATAGAAACGCTCGGCGAAACAACCGTTATTTGTACAGATAAAACAGGAACTCTTACCGTAGGAGAAATGACTGTAAGGGGTATTCTATCGGGAGATGAGGTATATTCTGTCACAGGAACCGGGCACAAAGGAGAAGGAGGAATTTATCAAAATAAAAAGCCAATTGACGTAGCAAGCAATGAGGCGCTCGGGCTAATTATCAAAACCGGAATACTATGCAATGATTCAAGGATTGAAAAATTAAGAGAGAACCACGAGTATGATGTTATAGGCAACCAAACGGAGGGTGCGCTTTTAATTCTCGGTGCAAAGTCTAAATTATTTACTGAAGATTACAAAGCCGAACGGTTAAATGAAACCCCTTTTAGCTCAGAGCGCAAGATGATGTCAATTTTGGTCAAGGAAGAACGCGGTGAATATGTCTACGCAAAAGGCGCCTTTGAAATAATTCTCGAAAACTGTTCTGAAATCTTTGAGAATGGAAAAGCAATAAAGCTTACAAGGGAAAGAAGGGAACAGCTTATCGAAATAAACAAACATCTTGCAGCCAAAGCTTTTCGAACTCTTTCTATGGCCTTTAAGAAAAACTCCGGTGATAAAAATTATACTGAGGATAATCTTATATTTTTGGGAATTGTCGCATTGGAAGATCCACCCCGCGAAGAGGTAAAAGAAGCAATTGAAACCTGCAGAAAAGCTCAAATTAAAGTAAAAATGATAACTGGTGATAATAGCGAAACAGCCGTTGCAATTGGTAAGCAGGTAGGAATAACAGGCAATGTTCTTATGGGAAAAGAAATGAATGATATGTCAGATGAGGAGCTTAGAACTGCAGTAATGGAAACCGCGATTTTTGCGAGAGTAGATCCGGAGCATAAACTCAGAATTGTAAGGGCTCTTAAAGAACAAGGCGAAATTGTAACCATGACGGGAGATGGAGTAAATGACGCGCCGGCGCTAAAAGAAGCACACATTGGTGTAGCAATGGGAAAAAATGGAACAGATGTCTCGCGCTCGGTATCGGATTTAACCCTTAAAGACGATAACTTTGCCACTATTGTTAACGCTATAAGGGAAGGAAGAACTATATTTAATAACATCAGAAAATTTGTAACCTATCAACTGTGTGATAACTTCGCAGAGCTTACTATAATTTTCGTAGGCGTTCTTTTGTCTCCGGTTCTGGGCTGGGAAGCTCCGATTCTTTTAGCGCTTCAGATTCTATTTCTAAATCTGGTAACTGACAATATACCCGCAATGACACTTGGCCTAAACCCCACCTCAAAAGATATTATGAATTATCCACCCAGGAGAAAATCTTCAATTTTAAGCAAAACTCACTTAGGGGTAATTATCGTGCTGGGAAGTTTGATAGCCACAGCAACGCTTATCATATATTATGTTGTATTCAATGTTCTGGGTCAAAGCGTTGAGGTTGCAAGAACTGCAGCACTCGTTACTATAATTCTACTTGAAATAGTAAATGTCTACACTTTCCGTTCTTTTAGAAAAAATGTTTTGACCCGCTCTCCCTTTGTAAATAAATACCTTGTTATGGCAACAATTCTATCCATATCTGCAACACTCATAATTCTTTACACGCCTGTACGAAATGTTTTCTCAACAGCGCCGCTTGATCCGCGTATTTGGATATTGCCTATTACTGCATCTTTTATTATTCTCTGTCTTCAGGACTTAGTAAAATCTGTTCCATTTAAAATAACAAAGTCATTTATTAACTCACTTTCCGAGTAATAGTTTCTGGGAGAATAAATTAACTTACAGAAGTTTTTTTTGATCAGAGAGTATTTGAATTTTTAAATTTAAATGCTTTAGGGCGTTTTCAGTTATCATCCGACCTCTATTAGTTCTTTTTACAAAACCTATTTGCATAAGATATGGCTCAACTACCTCTTCTAAAGTTACTCTATCCTCAGAAAGGCTTGCAGCCAAAGTCTCAAGACCCACAGGTCCGCCGTCATACTTTTCTATAATTGCCAAAAGATATCTTTTATCTGAACCGTCCAATCCCTTTTTATCAATCTCTAAAACTAAAAGCGTTTTCTCTACAACTTCTTTTGATATAACTTTTGAGTCATAAAATGCGGCAAAGTCTCTTGCCCTTTTAAGTAATCTTAAAGCAATTCGTGGCGTACCTCTGCCACGAGTAGCAAGCTCATCACATGCTTCATCACTAATCTCTACATTTAGTTTTTTTGCAGCGTTTTTTATAATTTCAGATAATTCCCTAGCGTTATAAAAAGTAAGCCTATTAATAAGTCCAAAACGGTCTCTTAAAGGCCCCGAAAGCATTCCTGCCTTGGTAGTTGCACCGATGATAGTAAAGCGCGGTAAATCCATCCTAAGAATTCTTGCAGAAGGTCCTTTGCCAATTACTATATCGAGTGCAAATTCCTCCATAGCAGGATAAAGTGTTTCCTCAACTACCTTATTCAGCCTATGAATTTCGTCAATAAATAAAATGTCCCCATCTGATAAATTTGTAAGTATTGACGCCAAGTCTCCCGAACGCTCTAACGCCGGACCTGATGTAATTTTGATATTTGCACCCATTTCTTTTGCTATAATGTGTGAAATAGTTGTCTTGCCAAGTCCTGGAGGACCGTAAAATAATAAATGCTCCAAACTCTCAGCCCTTTTTTTCGCTGCCTTCATCGAAATAAAAAGGGTTCTTTTTACACCTTCTTGACCTATAAACTCAGGCCAGGATGAAGCCCTCAAACTCTGGATAACTATTTCATCTACTTCATCTTTTGGGTCCAATACATCGCTCATATTATTTTTTTCCTAAGTGCTTTATTGCAAAAGTAATTTTCTTTTCAATTGTACCGCCATTTTTTTCTATATCAGGCATTATGTCTGCAATTTCCCGCTCCTGATAACCAAACCCCTTTAAAGCCATAAACAATTCGTCCCTTTCCTGATTTTGCTCAAGACTTAGAGGAGTAACATCCCCCATCTTGCTCCCAAGCTCAATAATAAGTTTTTGCGCATTCTTCTTTCCAAGACGAGGAATTCCTGTGAAAAAAGCTACATCTCCCCTACTAATCGCATTCATGATATCATCAATTTTATGCTTTGAAAGAATGGCAAGCCCTGTCCTTGGTCCAATACCGGAGATACTAATCATAAGCTCAAAAAGATTTTTTTCGTTAATACTTTCAAATCCATAAAGATCAAAAGCATCCTCTTTGATAACGCTCGTAATATAAAAAGCTACACTATCCCCTTTTTTTATTTTTTCTAAGGCGCGGCCTGTGGAGGAAACTTTATACCCAATCCCACTTACAAGGATTATTAAATTATTCTCAAAAACCTCAAAAGCTTCTCCTGTTAAATAACCAATCATAATCCTATTATACTACGCTACATTAAGCCAAATTTCTAATTTTATATGAGACAGCATGAGTTAGGGCGATTGCCAGTGCATCAGCAGTATCGTCCGGCTTGGGAACGCAAGAGAGGTTGAAACTGCTTTTAACCATTTGGCCAACTTGATTTTTATCTGCCCGACCATAACCCGTAACTGCTATTTTTACTTGAAGCGGTGTATATTCTTCTACTATTAGTTCCTTATTTACTGCGGCAAGAATAATTACTCCCCGAGCCTGACCTACGCTTAAAGCTGTTGCCACATTTTTATTAAAAAAAAGTTTTTCAACTGCTAGAACCTCAGGAGCATATTTTTCTATTATTTTGATAAGCTCTGAATAAATTTCTTTTATTCTATTTACCTCCTTTTTATCTTTGCTTGTTTCAATACAGCCAAATGCCTTTGCAACAACCTTTCCCTGTTGTTCATTGACTATTGCCCACCCGGTTCTTCCAAGTCCAGGATCTACTCCAAGTATCCTCATTGATGTTATAATATACTATAATTATTCAATATGGTAAAACTTTTGTTTTTAGGCAAATTTTTTGTATTCTTTTCGGCAATATTGTTTGTATCGATTTTATTTGCAAACAGCACTTTTGCGCAGATAAGACTTAATCCAACGGCAACTCCTGTAAACAAGGAACTGGCCGATAAGCTCGCAACAGACTCTGCCACATCCTCACCTTCTGCGCAAGAGCTGGAAGCTTTAAAAAAAATTGCGGAAGATGATGTCACAAGGCCTGAAGAACCGGCGTCAATAGATGAAATTCTGACTCTTTTTGAAAGAAGACCTGCGGAAAAATTAACCCCATTTAACTTCGCTGCCTATTCTATCCAGGAATCGGTCAAAGCCGGTGTTCCATCTAGAACTATAATTCTTATTTTACTTCTACCAA
This sequence comes from Candidatus Levyibacteriota bacterium, assembly GCA_039738415.1. GTDB lineage: Bacteria > Patescibacteriota > Microgenomatia > Levybacterales > GWA1-39-11 > JBCLLY01. The sequence goes on along the minus strand of JBCLLY010000006.1, from coordinate 45,967 downwards.
TGCTTGCAACAATTATTGCTTTTATAAGACACGTTGTGGGACTTCCCAGTATAGGTTTATTAGTACCCATTGCGCTATCAATAACGCTTCTTTCAACCGGTATTACGGCGGGACTTATTTTACTTGCCTCAATTATTTTAGGGTCAACATTTGCCAGGGTTATATTAAAAAAACTTAGAATAATGCAACTACCTAAAATGGCTCTTTCTATGTTTATAGTATCGATTATAATTTTTACAGTAATTACGCTGAGTGCTATGGCAGGAATTCTAGTAGTACGACAACTTTCTATATTCCCGGTACTCTTACTAATTCTTCTTAGTGAACAGATAATTTCGGTTCAGATTGAGAGAAGTTTTCAGGAAATGCTTGTAATAACGCTTGTTACTTTTGCCCTGGGTGTAGTAGGATTTGTAGTACTGTCCTCTGAGCTAGTCAGAAATACTTTTCTTTTATATCCCGAGCTAATATTTCTGCTTGTTCCTATTAATATTTTAATAGGAAGGTATTTTGGTCTAAGACTTCTGGAGTTTTTTAGATTTTCTTCAATATCTCGCCATGTCGGTAAGTAAAAACATATTGGGTATGAACGCCCGGAATTTCCTATTTGTAAACAAATATAATTCCCATGATGCGAAAAAAATCGCTGATGATAAATTGGAGACAAAAAGAATACTTGCTGAAAATAATATTCCTACGCCAAACTTAATTCAGGCTTTTTATAGTAGAGAGGAACTCCGGTCTTTTGACTGGTCTTGCCTACCAAAACAAGGATTTGTTGTAAAGCCCGCTAGGGGATATGGCGGATTGGGAATTTTAGTTGTAAGGAAATTTGAGAACGACAGTGCTTATATAAATGAAAATTTATCCTATTCTATTCACCAGCTGGAGTCGCACATTCTGGATATATTTGAGGGTGCTTATTCTTTAAAATTCTTACCCGACGTTGCATTTATCGAGGAAAGAATAATCTTACACCCCTTTTTTAAAAAGTACCGCGATAGGGGAATTCCTGATACTAGAATAATTTCGTTTAACTCCGTACCAATTATGGCTATGCTAAGATTGCCAACTACAATATCAAATGGGAAAGCGAATCTCCATCAGGGTGCACTTGGATTTGGAATAGATATTAGAACAGGGATTACAACGGGTGCAATTCTTTATGATCAGCACGTAGACTTTATCCCCGATACAAAAATTAAAACACGCGGAATTCGTCTTCCCTTCTGGGATGATATGCTAAAACTTGCCTCAAATACGCAGTTTAAAATTGGGCTGGGATATGCCGGAGTAGATATTGCTCTGGACCGCGATAGAGGACCATTAATTCTTGAAGTTAACGCAAGACCAGGTCTTTCTATTCAAAATGCTAATAAGACATCTTTGAGAAACAGGCTTGAAAGGGTAGAGAATATGCTTGTAAGTAGTCCTGACAGAGGTGTTGAAATTGGTAAAAATCTTTTTACAGCGGCTTTTTCAGATAAAATAAAAATTTCTCCATCCATACTTTCCATAAATCAAAATGTAATAATCCACTACAAAGGCAATATGTATGAAACAAAGGCAAAAATGGATACCGGCGCAAAGCGCTCATCTATTGACAAAGGACTTCTTGAAAAACTACAAATTCCTCTTACCGGTGAGCTGGCTCATATAATATCTGCTAACGGTTCCAGTTATAGGCCAACTGCAAACGTTACTATTCAAATAGGAGGAATTAAAAAAACAGTTGTTGCAACCGTTGCTGACCGTTCTCACCTTTCATTTCCTATGCTTGTCGGATACACAGACATGAAAGAGTTTCTTATAAAACCTGTCTATGACTCTGAAACTGAAGAAATGCTAGAAGAGTAAGCTATAAAGTAATATTTTTCACATGATTTATAGAATTTTCTCCTAAATTATTTCTTTCAATTTCAATCGCATCAAGTCTGTAAGGCTTATTTGCCAGATTATTGACAGTTAAAAAATAAAGTGCGGTTTTTTTAATTTTCTCAAGCTTCGAATAAGTAATTGCTTCTAAAGGAGTTCCAAAAAGCCTATTTGTCCTTAACTTCACCTCAACAAAAACTATTGTCGTCTTATCTAACACAATTAAATCAATTTCGCCAAATCTAGAGTGAAAGTTTTTTGAAACTAATTTATAACCAATACCCTTAAGATACTCTGCAGCCAAAGCTTCACCATCAAGTCCTTTTTGTCTCACAAGAATAGAATACTAAATTAGAGGATTTAAAGATATTATTTCTTTCTCTTTGCTTTTTTCTGAATAATTTCAATGCTAATTAAAGAAGGGTGCATCATAGGCAAAATTCTATCAACGCCTACTCCATCTATGCTTTGTCTTATTGTGACCATCTTATTATCACCAATTCCCCTGGATTTAATTACCTCTCCGATAAAAGAAACCACGCGCTCGCGCTTTCCCTCTTTAATTTTTTGAGAGACTTTAACAATATTTTTACGTCTTACATCAATTACTTCCATAAAAGGCAATTATACAATAAATTTAAATCTATTTCCATAGACTATTGAGCTGAAGCTGCCTTTATAAACTCAACGAATAGGGGGTGGGGGCTCAACGGTCTGCTTTTATACTCAGGATGTCCCTGTGTTCCCATAAAGAAGGGGTGTTTTTCTTTCGGCAGCTCGATAATTTCAACTAAATTTTCAACGACAGAGCGGGCAGAAATTACCAACCCTGCTTTTTCAAATTCCGGAGCAAATTTATTATTAAATTCATATCTGTGTCTGTGTCTTTCAGAAGTTAACCCGTCTTTCCCACGGATGAAAGCATTAGCTTTTTTATAAATTTCATATGCCCGTGTCCCCTTTTTAACAAGAGCATCCCATGTACCCAGCCTCATAGTGCCTCCATAAGCACGCCTTTCCATCAATTCTTTTTGATTTTCTATCATATGCACTACCGGATGCTTCGTCTTCTTATCATTTTCAGTCGTATTCGCGTCTTTCCAACCCATAGCGCTTCTGGCAAAAGCAACTGCTGCAAGCTGCATACCGTAGCATAGCCCAAGATACGGAATTTTATTCTCCAGTGCATGCTCTACTGCCAGTATCATGCCTTCGGAACCTCTTTCCCCCCATCCGATTGGCACGATGATTCCGTCAGGTTTTCCGATTGTTTTTTCAGCCCCATTTTTCTCGACTTTCTCCGCATTCACCCAGCGCGTTATGACCGTAACGTCAGCACTCCACGAAGCATGCTCTATTGCGTCTAAAAGCGCAGCATACGAATCTCTCAGCTGATATTCTCCCGTCCCAAAATACTTTCCTACAATTGCAATCTCTATGCTTTTTCCTTTTTTACTTTTCACTTTTTCTATTAATTTTTCCCAAGGCGCAAGAACTGGAGCCTTTGGAGTAAGTCCAAGTTTTTTAAAAATTCTTTTTTCAAGCCCCTGCTTATGTAAAATCAGTGGAATTTCGTAGACACTTTTTAAATCCGGATTTGAAATGATATCTTCAGGATGCATATTACAGAAAAGCGCAAATCTATCTCTTCTTCTTTGATCAAGGTATCGTGCAGAGCGAGCAATAATAAAATCAGGCTGAATTCCCATTGAATTAAGGGTTCTTACTGATAGCTGTGTGGGTTTCGTTTTAGGTTCTCCAAGATGTGAAGGGGTTGGAACATAACTTACATGAACGTGAATAACGTCTCCGGGATTTCTCAGAGTCATGATTCTGGATGCCTCATAGTAAAAAATGTTCTGATACTCGCCTGCCGTTCCCCCAAGCTCGATAATAACGATATCTGCCCCCTTTACTTTTGCCAGATGATTGATTCTGGAGGTTATTTCATCAGTTATGTGGGGAATTGCTTCAACGTCCTCACCGTTATATTCAAAACGGCGTTCACGGTCAATTACTGTTTGATAGATGCATCCCATTGTCACGAAATTCTCTTTTCCCATATCTTCATTTAGGAATTTTTCGTATGATCCTATATCCATGTCCGCCTCTGTTCCGTCTTCGCATAGAAATGGATCGCCATGCTCTATTGGATTTATTGTCCCGGCATCCAAGTTGAGATAATTTTCAAATTTAATGGGGGCTACTTTGTAACCTGCTGATTTGAGAAGAAATGCTATTGAAGATGCGGTAAGTCCTTTTCCAATTCCCGAGATTACTCCTCCGGAAACAAAAATATATTTTGTTTTGTTTTTCTTGAGCGGCACGATTTATACTACCAAATAGACCAAAACGTGTCAATGAGAAAAATTTTCTTATCCCAATCTCACAGTCAGGCTTTTGATTTTGAAAGTCTGACTGTGAGATTTCCTGCTTATAAAACTGTAATCAGAGCGAGTGCGGGAATCCAACTCACTTCCTTGCCCTTCAGTAGTCTCGTCAAAACGATACGAAGGAGGGTACACCTTGGCCTGCCCGCCAATGCTAGAACGGTGGACCAGATTTGAACTGGCGACCTCTTCCTTGGTCCCGTTAAGCAATGTGAGCAGATGACGGGATTCGAACCCGCGGTTTCCTCCTTGGGAAGGAGGCGTGTTACCACTACACTACATCTGCTTAACGGGATACCACTGAACTACCACCGCACAGGCGATTGCAGGCGGGGGATGTGACATACTGCCCTGCCCACAAAGCAAGCTTGCGTTTCTGACGGACGGTGTACTAACCTCGCAAGTGATTATATTAAAGAGACGTTTTTAAATTCGCCTTGACACAATCCATAAGAGCGGTATTTTTACAATCAATACCGAACTAAAAGAATTATATTTACTAAATATACCTCTTTATCTTGGAATTGCAAAGCTGTTACCTGCATGAATAATGTCTGGATTTACCAAACTGTTTGCCTTTGCAATTTCTACCCATTTATAACCATCTCCATACTGCTCTACTGCTATTTTCCAAAGGTTATCTCCAGACTTAGCAACGTACTCAGTAGCTTTTTTATCGTCCTTAGATATTTCGGTTTCAGTGTCTTTGTCCTGCACCGGTTCGATTTTCGCTTCTTGTTCAGATTCACCCACTTCAACTTCCTCTGTTACTGTAGGAGTTAATTTAGGAATTGACAGCTTAGTACCAGCCTCAATATTATTTGGATCCTCCAATTTATTTGTATCAGCTATGAGCTGCCAATTAAATCCCGTGCCATATACTTTTTCAGATATACTCCAGAGAGTATCTCCTTTGGAAACCTCATATATTGACTCTTCTTCTTTAACCACAACAGCGTCTCCATTTATATCTCCCTTATTTTGAGAAATAGTTCTTATGCCCAAAAAAACTATAACTGCAAGTATTAATACAGTTACAGCTCCGTAAATAAGATTTTTATAAGAACCGGATGTATCTAGCAGGTGCTTTATATCAAAATTTTTATTTGTCGATTTTTTTGCCATTTTTTTAGAGTTTATTTCGCCTCCTTTCTGGGCAGAGGATACATATATTTAAACTTAGGGCAAGTAGGAAAGATAATTTTGAACAAATCAAAATTATTATAATATTCGCCGCTCATCCTTTATAAATTTCAGCTGAAATTTACAGTAAAAATGCATTAGCATTTTTAAAGAGGAACAACGAACTAGAAGCTGAAGCATTTTAGTTTTACTAAAATGCGAAAGCACTAGTTCCGTTGCGACGACGTTGCGGGATGGACGGGACTCGGACCCGCGACCTCTTCCGTGACAGGGAAGCGCTCTAGCCAACTGAGCTACCACCCCACAATTCACATTATACTATCAAATAAGTTGTCCAACGTCAATGTGATTTGTGCGTGTGGTATCATACTACTTATGAAGTCTTTTACAAATGAGGACATAGCAAAACTATTGCGTAATGTAGCCAGCGCTTATACTATTAAAAATGAAGCAAAATATAGGTTTCAAATACTTGCCTATCAAAAAGCAGCCAATTCCATAGAAGGCTCTAGTAGGCAAGTAAAAGATTTAATATCAGAAGGACAATTAGACAAGCTCGAAGGTGTTGGGCAAGGCATTAAGACATATCTGATTGAATTATTTGAAAAGGGAGAAGTAAAACACTTCGATGATATTTTGAAAGAAGTCTCACCGGCAATTTTTCCTCTTTTAGATATACCCTCCTTTGGACCCAAAAAAGCATTCAAACTGGTCGAGGCATTTGACCTAGATGAACCCAACAAAGTTATCAGTCAAATTTATAAATTGGCACATGATAATAAGATAGCTTCACTTGACACTTTTGGAGAAAAATCCCAAGCCGACATCATTCAAGCAATCGATGAATATAAGCTGGGTAAAACAAAATCCTCAAGAATGGTTCTCCCGCTTGCGCAGGAAATTGCTGATAATATGGTTTTGTACCTGAAAAAAGAAAAAGAGACCATTGAAGTATATCCACTAGGCAGCCTGAGGCGTAAAAAATCGACAATTGGAGACGTCGATATCGGAGTAACTTCTAACAAACCGGCAAAGGTTATCGAACATTTTGTAAATTATCCGAATAAAGACCGAGTTATTGAAAAAGGTGGCGCAACAGCGTCAATAATCTTATCAGGAAATAAGCAAATTGACCTTATGGTTCTAAATCCTGACCAAATAGGCTCTCTTCTACAGCATTTTACGGGGAGCAAGGAACACAATGTGAAATTACGTGAATATGCATTAAAAAAAGGCTATTCGCTTTCCGAGAAGGGAATTAAGCTTAAAAATGGAACTTTAAAAAAATTCAAAGAAGAAAAGGCACTTTACAATTTCCTTGGTCTAGAGTGGATTCCGCCTGAAATGAGGGAAAATAATGGAGAAATTGAGGCCAGTATTAAAAAGTCGCTACCAAAACTTATTGAAGAAAAAGACATAAAGGGAGATTTTCATATACATTCTGACTACCCCATTAAACCAAGCCATGATTTGGGTAGTGATTCGATGCAGGCAATGATCGATAAGGCAAGAGATTTGGGATACGAATATTTTGGATTTTCTGAGCATAATCCCAGTATAGGCAATCACAGTGAGGAGGAAATTTATAAAATACTTGATAAAAGGAATAACAAAATTGAACAACTTAGAAAGAGTAATAAAAATATACGAATAATTAATTTACTCGAAATAGACATTTTGACCTCAGGAGAGCTTGCTCTCAGCGATAGATGCCTAGAACTTCTTGATATGGCGATAGTATCTGTTCACAGTTCATTTAAAACCGGCGGGGAGAAAATGACAAAAAGAATACTAAACGGCCTTTCCCACCCTAAAGCAAAAATATTTGCGCATCCTACAGGTAGACTTATTAATCAAAGAAATGGATACGATGCAGACTGGAATATGATATTTGATTTTGTGAGGAAAAATAATAAAGCACTTGAAATAAACTCATGGCCAACTCGCCTTGACTTGAGAGATGATCTTGTACTGGAGGCACAGAGAAAAGGATGTAAATTTGTTATTAACACAGACAGTCACGCAGCCAAACATATGGATAATATGAAATACGGGGTAGCTGTTGCGAGACGAGGTTGGTGTGGAAAAGAAGACATCATCAACACACTGCCCTATGATGACTTATTAAGCTGGATTAAAAGTTAATCTAATTGACATTTGACCCCTGCTATGTAAAAATAAGTTATGGAAATTTTAATTGGAATTGCAGTAATTGCCTTAATACTAGTTGCATTCATTTGGTTAACATATAACCAGCTTGTAACGCTTCGTGAACGCATAAAAGAAGCACTAAGTAGCATTGATGTTCAGCTAAAACGTCGGATAGACCTTATCCCAAACCTTATTGAAACAGTAAGAGGATATGCAAAGCACGAAAAACAGCTTCTTGAAAATGTTACAAATGCCAGAGCATCTCTAATGCACGCAAAGACTCCCGAACAAAAAGCGGTCGCGAATAACATGCTTACTGACACTCTAAAAAGTCTTTTTGCTGTATCAGAAAGCTATCCGGACCTTAAAGCTAGCGCAAATTTTTCGAAACTTCAGGATGAACTTACTGATACTGAAGATAAAATTTCCTACTCCAGACAATTTTATAATTCAAATGTACTGTCTTATAACACAAAAATTAAAATGTTCCCAACTAACTTAATTGTAGGACAATTCAACTTTAAAGAACAAGAATTCTTTGAAGCAGAACCTGCAGCAAAAGACCCTGTTAAAGTCTCCTTCTAGTAATTATGAATATCTATCAACAGATAGCCTCAAACAAGAGGAAAACATTAATTCTTATAGCATTATTTGTGGTCTTTGTAATTATATTCGGTTATATTATTTCCTTGTTCTTCGATTTTGGACTTTTGGGTCTTGGAGTATTTTTAATTATTTTCGGAGTAATAACGTATATCTCATATTATAATTCTGACAAGGTAGCACTTGCTCTATCTCACGCAAAACCTGCTACAAAAGAAAATTATCCTCAACTCTATAGCATAGTAGAAAATTTATCTATTGGACTTGGACAACCAGTACCAAAAATTTATGTAATTGAAGATCCCGCAATGAATGCGTTTGCAACAGGACGCGACCCAAAGCACAGCGCTGTGGCCGCCACAACTGGCCTTCTTCAAGCACTCACCAAACCGGAACTTGAAGGAGTTATGGCACACGAACTATCACATGTAAGAAATTACGATATAAGGCTAATGAGTTTGGTTGTAATTCTTGCAGGAAGTATTGCCATAATTTCGGATTTTTTTCTACGAAGTCTTATTTGGGGAGGCGGAGACAGAAAAAATAGCAATGGAATCTTAATAGTAATCGCACTCGTAGCTGCAGTACTCGCACCAATTGCAGCAGTACTTATCAAACTTTCAGTTTCCAGAAACCGTGAATATTTGGCAGACGCGAGTGGAGCGCTTTTAACACGCTACCCTGACGGACTTGCCAGTGCGCTTGAAAAAATAAGCAAGCATTCAAATATTAAAAATGCGTCTCACGCAACTGCGCATATGTTCATTGAGAGTCCTTTTAGCGGTAAAGAAACAAGAAATTTTTTCTCAAATCTTTATAGTACTCATCCTCCGGCACAAGAACGAATTAAAAGACTAAGGGAAATGTGATTTTTGGAACAAAAATCATCCTGAGCGTAGTAGAAGGATCTCGATGTATAATAAATAAATGCTCTTCCAAATTTTAGCTGGTAAATTTACATCTTTTTTAATAAAAAATTTTCTGGGCAGAAATGCTTCAACTTGGCCGGGACATTTAGTTTTAGAGGCAAACCAAAAGTTTATAAGGCAAATCTTAAATAAAAATCCAAAACTTAAAGTCGTTTTGATAGCAGGCACAAATGGTAAGACAACTACCACAAAGGCACTTGATTATATTCTAAAATCAAACGATATTTCAACAATCCGAAATGCCTCCGGTGCAAACCTTCTCAATGGTTTTGCATCCTTGTTAATTAAGGAGACAAATGTATTGGGAAAGGTTAAAAAGGATGCACTTATTTTTGAGGTTGATGAAAATTCTTTGCCTTTAGTTCTTGGAGAAATTCCAAATCCTTGGGCATTGATTCTTTTAAATCTCTTCCGCGACCAGCTTGACCGTTATGGAGAAATAAATACAACTGCCCAAAAATGGAAAGAGGTGCTGGGCAAAATTAACAAACAAACCAAAATAATTGCAAATAGTGACGACCCTCAGATAGCAAACATAACAAAAGAGGCAAAGGGAGAAAAAATATATTTTTCCATTCCGGATAAACTAAAACTAGAGAAAACTCTTTCACACGCCGTTGACTCAACAACTTGCCCTACGTGCTTTAACTTGTTAACTTATTCAGAAATTTCATATTCACACTTGGGAAATTATAAATGCGAGAATTGCGGTTTCAAAAATCCTAAATCTATTTTTTTTGATTTGAAAACAAATCTTAGGGGATCTTTTAATGTTTATAATTTAACTGCAGCAGTTGTAACGGCCAACAAAGCATTTGATATTCCTGTTGAAAAAGCAGTTCTTGATATAGAAAGTTTTAAGCCTGCCTTTGGAAGACAGGAAGAAATATTTTATAAAGGTAAAAAAATAATTATCTTCCTCTCAAAAAATCCTACAGGGTTTAATGAAAGCTTAAAAGTGGCTTTAAAAAGCAAATATTCGAACCTTTTGCTAGTTCTTAACGACAGAATACCTGATGGTCGGGATATCAGCTGGATCTGGGATGTCGATTTTGAAATGCTTAAGAATAAGGACTTAAACATTACAGTTGCGGGAGACAGGATTTATGATTTGGCAAATAGACTACAATACGCAGAAATTAATAAAATTAGAGCTGAGGAAAAATTAGAGTTGGCAATAGAAAATTCACTTGCAAAACTATCAGATAAGCAAACATTATGCATTCTCCCAACCTACTCCGCCATGCTTGAGATTAGAAAAATATTAACAGGAAGAAACATATTATGAAAAATAACCATACGCCTACCATTCACCATTCACTTACTCTCGGTTGGCTTTATCCGGAATTAATGTCTACATATGGAGACCGCGGAAATGTTATTGTTTTGCAAAAGCGCGCGCAGTGGCGGGGAATTAATATAAAGATTGAGCGGATTAACCAAAACACTAATTACAAGCTACTTACTACATGCGATTTGTTATTTATGGGAGGTGCACAGGACATTCAGCAAGAAATAGTCAATGAAGATTTGCTCACAAACAAAGGGAATAAAATTTCTGAGATGATAGAAGACGACACGCCAGCTCTTTTTATCTGCGGGGCATATCAACTCATGGGGAATTACTATTTAGACTCCAATGGAGTAAAAATAAATGGACTAGGACTTTTTGATATGTATACACAAGCACCACAAACAGGAGAGAGACTTATTGGAAATATCGTTATTCAACCAAAATCTATTCCCCATTCCCTACTCCCTATTCCTTACCTAACGGGTTTTGAAAATCACGGAGGAAGAACTTATCTTTCCAATAAATCTCAGGCATTTGCACAAGTAATATCGGGATATGGAAATAATGGAAATGACAAAACAGAGGGAGCAGTTTACAAAAATGCGATTGGCACATATCTGCATGGTCCTATATTACCGGCAAATCCGGAACTCGCAGACACTCTTCTGGAAAAAACTTTTGTAAGAAAATACGGGATAAAACTTCCAAGTAATAAAACTGATGACACTTTTTCGAAAAAGGCAAAGGGTAATATTTTAAAAAAACTAAAGGCTTCATATTAAGTATTGTTAATACAGCCTCAAAATTATATAATTAATTAAATGAAAATTGATGTTAAAAAAATTGCTAAGCTTTCAAAGCTTACGCTAACTGCCTCTGAAGAAAAAGAATTCGGCGGTCAATTAAATAACATTGTTGAATATATTGAAAAGCTTAACGCAATAGATACGAAAGGCATTGAACCAACAGCACAGGTAACAGGACTTAAAAATGTTACTAGGAATGATAACTATACTGATGACATGCTCACCCAAGAACAGGCTCTTTCAGGTGATAAAAACGTACATAACGGACTTTTCGTAGTGGATAAATTAGTCGATACAAACAAATAGTGGATATAACTAACTTTACAATTTCAGACATTCTAAACGGATATAAGGAAAAAAAGTTTTCCGTAGGTGAGATAATTAAATTTTACTTAGAACGAATTGACAAACTAAACCCAGAGCTTAACGCGTTTGTTACAATTGATGAAAATGCAATAAAAAATGCAAAAGACCTAGATAACTCTTTAGCCCGTAAACGTTTTAACTCGCAACCCCTTTTCGGAATTCCACTTGGAATTAAAGATATGTTTTTGACCAAGGATGTCAGAACCACAGCAGGCTCTAAAGTACTGGAAAATTATATTCCTCCCTACTCTGCAACTGCTGTTACCAAACTAATTGATGCAGGTGCAATTTCTCTAGGAAAATTAAATTGTGACGCTTGGGCACATGGCTCCTCAGGAGAAAATTCGGATTTTGGAAATACCCTAAATCCATGGAATAAAGATTATGTGCCGGGAGGCTCGAGTAGCGGTTCCGCCGTATCGGTTGCAGCATCTCTTGTGCCTTTTGCAACGGGAACTGATACCGGAGGGTCAATTAGACTCCCTGCGTCTTTTACAAACACCGTAGGACTAAAACCTACGTATGGATTAGTGAGTCGCTATGGAGTTATCGCTATGGCATCCTCCCTGGATAGTATCGGTCATTTCACAAAAACAGTTGAAGATAGTGCAACGATTTTAAATGTTACAGCAGGCGCTGATGGATATGATAGTACGGTTGCCAAACGAGAGAAGGAAAATTACTTAAAAGACTTAAACAAAGATATCAAAGGTCTTAAAATTGGTGTACCAAAAGAATACGTAACAAACGCACTAGATAAAGATACTAAGCAAGTATTTGAAAAGTCTATTAAGACATTGGAGGACTTGGGCGCTGAAGTTATTGAAGTTTCTCTTCCAAACACAGATTATGCAATTGCTACTTACTATATTATTCAACCCTCAGAGGTTAGTTCGAATTTAGCTAGATACGATGGAATAAGATTTGGAAACGATAGAAGTTATTTCGGGAAAGAAGCAAAACGACGCATAATGCTAGGAACTTTTACACTTTCGTCAGGTTATTATGACGCGTACTATAAAAAAGCTATGCAGGTAAGAACTCTTATAGTTAAAGACTTTACAGATGCCTTTTCTAAAGTAGATGCACTTGTTGCACCAGTATCCCCTACTCCGGCTTGGAAATTCGGCAGTAAAAATGACCCATTGCAGATGTATCTATCTGACGCCTTAACAGTCCCCGTAAACCTTGCCGGAATTCCGGCAATTTCAGTCCCTGCAGGCTTTTCCGAGAACAAACTTCCCATTGGAATTCAATTTATAGGACCTCACTTTTCAGAAAAACTTTTATTCCAAATTGGTTCAAGCTTTGAAAAGAAAACCGAACATTACAAACAAACACCCCTCTTACGCTAAAGCTTTAGGGGGCAAACAAATATATGAATATTAAACCAAATGCTTACGAAACGATAGTTGGACTTGAAATACACGTTGAGCTAGGAACATTTAGCAAAATGTTTTGTCGTTGCAAAAATCCAACACTAACAGACAAGCCAAACACGAACACTTGCCCAGTCTGTCTGGGACTTCCAGGCGCTCTACCCTACACTAACCAACAAGCAATTGAATGCTGTGTAAAAATAGCACTTGCGCTAAATTGTGAAATAAACAATAGTTCATTTTTTGAGAGAAAAAATTATTTCTACCCGGATTTAGCAAAAGGTTTTCAAACCAGCCAATACCTTCACCCCTTCGGAGAAAAAGGATATTTGGATATACAGGTTCCCGTCATTCTGGGGACCCGCCAGCTGGCGGAGACACCGGAATCAAAAAATGATCCTGGACAAGCTCGCATCAATGAGGCTTCGGCGAAGCGGGCTCGGATGACAAAGATGATTAATAAACGAGTTGGCATCACCCGTGTCCACATGGAAGAGGACACAGGGAAATTAATGCACTCCACAGTTGATGGGAAAGAAGTAAGTTTAATTGATTTTAATCGCTCGGGAGTTCCCCTTGTTGAAATTGTTACCGAGCCCGACATCCGGTCAGGTGAAGAGGCAAAAATATTTCTAACAGAACTTCAAAAAATCATCCGCTATTTAGGAGTCTCTGACGCTGACATGGAGAAGGGGCACATGAGACTTGAACCAAATATTTCATTGCGTCCACCTGGACAGACAACTCTTGCGAAGTACAAAGTTGAAGTGAAAAACATCAACTCATTCAAATTTGTTGATAAGGCTATCCAATTTGAAGAGAAGCGTCACAAAGAATTATTAGATAAGGGAGAAATACCTGTTCAGGAAACGCGCGGATGGAACGAATTTAAAAATAAAACAGTTAGCCAAAGAAGCAAAGAAGAAGCTCATGACTATAGATATTTTCCGGAACCTGATATACCACCTATTGAATTTAGCGATGAGCAGATTAAAAAAATTAAAGAATCAATCCCTGAACTTCCATCTATAAGAGTACAAAGATTTGAAGTGGATTATGGAATAAAACAATACGACGCGCAAATCTTAACAAAGGAAAAAAGCCTTGCTGACTATTTTGAGCAGGCAGTAGAAATTGGTAAAGAACATAAAGTAAATCCTCAAAAAATAGCAGGATTTATAATAAATAAAAAAATAAACATAGATCAAGTTCTTCCTGCTACTCTAATTAAAGAAATTCTTGAAGCATCAAGTATGGAATCAATAAACGAAGACAAGCTCCAAAATGCTATCAAACAGGTCTTAAGAGAAAACTCACAAGCTGTTACAGATTATAAATTAGGCAAAACGCAAGTGGTAGGATTTTTAATGGGTATGGTAAAAAGAACTCTACCCGAGGCAAAAAACAACGACCAAATTAGAGAAAAGGTTATCGAAATGCTAGAATGATTGCATGGAAGACGGATTAGGAGTAATAGAAAAACAACCTGCAGACAAAACACAATAACAACTTATGGCAGATTTTACGCACCTTCACAATCATTCAGAATTTTCTTTGCTTGACGGGCTTTCAAGAATAGAGCCAATGGTAATAAGAGCAAAAGAGTTAGGGATGAGCTCGATTGCTATAACCGACCATGGAAATTTATACGGAGCAATTAAATTTTTCCAAACCTGCAAGAAGTATGAAATAAAACCCATCATAGGATGTGAAATTTATATGGCACAAAGATCCTTACAAGATAAAGAAGCGGGTGTCGATAAAGATTACAATCACTTAATATTACTTGCGGAAAACATCACCGGATACAAAAATTTAATGAAAATTGTTTCAATTGCTCATCTTGAAGGATTTTACTACAAACCTAGATGCGACATAGAGCTATTGAAAAAATATAACGAGGGGCTAATCTGTTTGACCGCATGCTTAAACGGTTATATCTCAAAACCACTTTTAAATGGAAACGAGAAAGAGACGGCTGTCCGTTTGAAAAAACTCCGTGAGATTTTTGACAATGATAGACTTTATTTGGAAATCCAAAGACACTTGAAAATCCCACAACAGGATGAATTGAATGATAAGTTAATAGAGCTTTCAAAAAAAGAAGGCCTTCCGCTTGTTGCTACAAATGATAATCACTACATAAATAAAGATGACGCGGCAGCACAGGAGATACTACTTTGTATTGGAACACAAACTACAATTGATACTCCAAATAGAAAGTTGTCAATGATAGACTCCCCAGACATGTATATTAAATCCTCAGAAGAAATGAAAAATTTATTTTTAGACGTACCGGATGCTTACGAAAACACCTCTAAAATTGCCCAGAGATGTAACGTTGAAATCCAATTAGGAAAATGGATAATGCCAAATTTTGAAGTCCCAAATGATATAACCCCACAGAAATACCTAAAAAAACTTATCGGTGAGAACGTTGGAAAGCGCTACAAAGAAATAACTGCGCAAATAAACGAAAGAATTGATTACGAGCTTTCTGTTATCAACGACAAAGGTTATGCAACTTATTTTTTAGTTGTCGCTGATTTTGTAAATTGGGCAAAGGATAATGACATCTCCGTTGGTCCCGGAAGAGGATCTGCTGCGGGCTCTGTAGTCTCTTACATATTAGCAATTACTGACGTTGATCCCTTTTATTTTAAACTCCCTTTCGAAAGATTTTTAAATCCGGAAAGACCCTCAGCACCAGATATAGATCTTGATTTTGCTGATACAAAAAGGGATGAAGTTATAAATTACGTAACTGAAAAATATGGACATGACAAAGTTGCACAAATTATAACTTTTGGAAGAATGGAGGCACGAGGATCTATTCGTGACGTTGGTCGTGCTTTGGGGATGCCCTACTCAGCTACTGATAGAATTTCTAAAATGATTCCACCGGGCTGGCAAGGACATTCCATGACATTGAGCAATGCCCTTTCTCAAAGTCCGGATTTGAAAAAAGCATATAACGAAGAGGAGGACACGAAAAGGCTTATCGACCTTTCTAAAAAGCTTGAGGGGGTCGCAAGACACGCTTCAGTACATGCTGCCGGAGTGGTTATTGCAGACAGAGATATAACAGAATATACTCCACTGCAAAGGGAAACTCGCGGAGGGAAAATTATTACACAGTACGATATGTATACTGTCGGAGAAGACGGTGTCGGTCTTTTGAAAATGGATCTTCTAGGGCTTAGAAATTTAACGATTATTCAGGAAGCATTAGGATTTATTAAAGTTAACAAAGGAGAGAAGGTAGACTTTTCTAACGTACCGCTAGATGATAAAAAAACCTACGCTCTCTTATCTTCAGGGGAGAACACCGGCATATTTCAGCTTGAATCGGCGGGAATGAGACGCTATATTAAGGAACTAAAACCTACTTCAATTTTCGATCTAATGGCGATGGTAGCACTCTATCGTCCCGGTCCTATGCAAAACATCCCTGATTTTATTGAAAGAAAACACAATCCAAAAAAAATTACCTATCCAGACCCAAGACTCGAGGAGATTTTAAAACCTTCATACGGCATCCTAACTTACCAGGACGACGTACTCTTAACAGCAATTAAAGTTGCGGGATTTTCATGGCTAGATGCTGACAAATTGAGAAAAGCGGTAGGAAAAAAAATTCCTGCCGAAATGAAAAAACAGAGAGACTTGTTTATAGCGGGAGCTGTAAAAAATGGGCTAACAAGAAAAAAAAGCGAGGAGCTTTTTGATCTCATCGCACCATTTGCAGGGTACGGATTTAACAAAGCACACGCAGCCTGCTATGCAACAATTGCATATAGAACCGCCTATCTTAAGGCAAATTATAGCGTAGAATTTATGACTGCACTTCTTACCGCTGAATCACGTGGTTCAACAGGGCCATCTAAAAACGAAAAAATGGCAGAGGCTATTGCAGAGTGTAAAAGGCTAAAATTAAATGTACTTACTCCCTCAGTGAATAAATCCGATTCGGAATTTATAATTGAAAATCACGAAAATATCCGGTTCGGACTGAGTGCAATAAAAAATGTTGGGGAGGCTGCTATTTCTACAATTCTTACAGCAAGAAAGGGGAAAGTATTTAACAGTCTTATGGACTTTGTAAGTCGTGTTGATTTATCTAAAGTAAATAGAAAAACTTTAGAAAGTCTTATTAAGGCAGGCGCGTTTGACGAGTTTGGGAACCGCGCCATGATGCTTACTGCGATGAATGAAATAGTAGACACCGTAAGTAAAAAAAATAAAAACGTTAATCTTAACCAAGAGAGTTTATTCGGAGATCTTCCCGATGAAAGCACTCTGCATTTTGACATGACGGCATATAAGGATATTGAAGATTTTTCGCAAAATGAAAAACTGGTTTTTGAAAGGGAGCTATTAGGATTTTTCTTAACAGATCATCCCCTAAATCAAAAATTGGGGAATTTGTTCTCTCTCTCTACTCATAAAATTAACGAGTTGAGTGAAGTTAAGGAAGGCACAAACGTCCGCATAGGGGGACTAATTACATTAGTTAAAAAAATATTTACAAAGAAAAAAAATGATGAAATGGCATTTTTATCCGTAGAGGACCATGCTGGCAGGAGTGTTGAATGTGTTATATTCCCTAAAGTTTTTGCCCGTGACAAGTCTTTATTAAATAAAGACGCGATAGTGTTTATACAGGGAAAAATTGACAATAAAGACGGCGTCCCTGTAATACTTGTTGATAGCGTAAGACTAATTAACTAAATTCCCTTGACTATTAAATTCCCGTTAGTTAAAATAATCTCATTCCCTTAGTAAGATTGGGTGAATAGTTTTTATGGCTTCATTACAACCTGAATTAATAATTCAAGTTGCTGGTTTTCCAGTAACAAACACAATTGTCGCAACAATTGCGGTAGACGCAATACTTCTTTTTTTACTTTTTATAGTTGCAAAAAGTATACGACTTAGACCGGCAGGAATTCAGTCTTATGTTGAACCAGTTATTACTTATTTTTATGATTTGACTGAGCAAATTGCAGGAAGCAGGGTGACGAAAATTTTTCCATGGTTTGCGTCATTTTTTATAGTAATTTTAGTAAATAATCTATTTGGTCTTCTTCCGGGAATTACAGCTGTTGGAATCCTCGAGGAGCATCAAGGCAAAACAGAACTTGTACCATTATTCAGAACTGCTACAACAGACTTTAATATGACTCTTGCATTAGGAACTGTATCCGTAGTTGCCACGCACTTACTTACTATAAACGTTCTGGGAATTTTTGGTTACTTAAAAAAATTCCTTTCCCTTAATCCCATTAACTTATTAATTGGACTTTTAGAATTTGTACTGGAATTTGTAAAAATAATTTCCCTTTCTTTTAGACTATTTGGTAATATATTTGCAGGAAAAATAGTGCTGGTTACAGTTACTGGTATGTTTGCTTTCTTAGCACCTTTACCTTTTATAATGCTTGAGACTATAGTCTCCTTAGTACAAGCTCTTGTATTTGCAATGTTAACTATGGTATTTATGGCTGTGCTTAGCACACCGCACCTGGATCACCAGGAGGCTCTCCATTCAAAAGCAACATGAAATAATATTTATGAATAGAACAATTAACAAAATAATTAACGGAACCCTACTTCGCATAAAGCTTCGTAGGGCGAAGGGAGGTGGGCACTAAATTATGGAATTTACATTAACAGGCGGAGCTGCTATTGCTTTTGGAGGAATGTTCCCGGCAATTGCAGTTGGCTTAATCGGTTTTAAGGCTATGGAAGCAATCGGAAGAAATCCGGAAGCTGCTACCAAAATTCTTCCTCCGATGCTTTTAGGTATGGCTTTTGCTGAGGCTATCGCAATTTACTCTTTAATATTAGCTTTTATAGGATAGAAAGAAATTTATGGAAATACTATCAGAATTTGGATTCGACCTAAAGCTTTTTATAGCTCAAATTCTAAATTTTCTAATACTTGCCTTTCTATTTAAAAAGTTTTTATACAAACCACTACTTGGTGCAGTAAAAAAACGGGAAGAAGAAATAAATAGAGGATTAGACAATGCAGAAAAAGCTGAAAAAGCTTTATTTAGTGCTGAGGAAAAAAAGGATGAAATTATTAATAAAGCAGCAGCTGAGGCCGAAAGAATTATAAACGAGGCAAAAAAGAGTGCCCGGTCTGAGGGCGAATTGATAATTACAGAAACTAAAAAGGAGTCGGAGAGAATTATTAGAATTGCTAAAGAACAAGCATCTTTGGAAAGGCAAGCGATGGAGAAACAAATTTCGGGTATAGCAATTGCAGTATCTCAAAAAATACTGGACAGTGTCATTTCAGAACCGTTTACTGAAAAAGAGAAAAATGAAATTTTGCAAAGAAGTCTTAAGAGAATTAAGTCTTTATGAGAAGTACACAGATTATAAAAAAATTGGCTCAAGAAGCCATTGATGCAAATGGGAATATAAACAATAAAATTGCGGATTATGTTTTAAACAAGTTAGCTAAAAAAGAACTAAAAATTTTCTTAAGAAGGCTAAAGAAAAGCCACATGGAGCAAACAATTATAGTAAAATATGAGGGTAATTTAACAGATCGGATTAAAAGTGAAATACAGTTAAACTATAAAAACAAAAAAATAAATTACGAAAAAGATAGAAAAATAGGCGGTGGAATAATGATAATAGCAAATGATATGATTATCAACTATACAATAGCAGGTTTAATAACAAATAAAATGAAAGCGATTTAAGGTATGAAGGCTGAGGATTTAATCAAACAAATAGAACAAAGACTTACTACAGTAAAGTCTGATCCGAAATTTGAAAATGTCGGAGTGGTTGAGTCCATAGGAGACGGAATAGTTCAAGTGAGCGGTCTTTCAAAAGTAGGATTTGGAGAAATTGTAGAATTTGAAGGAAAAGCAACTGGTCTTGCATTTAATCTGGATGAGGACTTCGCATCCATAATACTTCTATCTGACACACTAACTATAAAAGAAGGAGACAAGGTAAGGTCAACAGGAAAAATTTTAGCAGCAATAGGATCTGACGATTTAATTGGAAGGGTAATAGATCCTCTTCAAAGTCCACTGGATGGAAAGAAGCTTACTCTGGAGGGAAAGGACTATCTACTCGAAAAAATAGCTCCGGGAATCATAGAGCGCGAACCTGTTGATACCCCCATAAAAACCGGAATTAAGGCAATTGATGCTATGATTCCAATCGGACGCGGACAAAGAGAACTTATTATCGGAGATAGGAATACCGGAAAGACTGCAATTGCAATTGATACGATTATCAACCAAAAGAAAAGAGACTTAGGATTAAAACAAGTAATTTGTATTTACTGCGCAATAGGTCAGAAAAGAAGTAGTATCGCAAGAATTATAGGAAAACTCGAGGAGGAAGGTGCAATGGACTATACAATTGTGGTCGCATCCGGCGCTTCAGACCCTGCTGCCCTTCAATTTCTAGCTCCATTTACCGCAACTGCGATCGGGGAGTATTTTATGGATAAAGGTCAAGATGTACTTGTTGTATATGATGATCTTTCAAAACATGCTTGGGCATACAGACAGCTTTCCCTTTTACTAAGACGCCCTGCCGGGCGTGAAGCTTACCCCGGAGATATTTTTTATCTCCATTCCCGTCTCTTAGAAAGATCCTCAAGAATGTCTGAAAAAAATGGCGGAGGGTCACTTACCTCTCTTCCAATTATTGAAACTCAGGCAGGAGATAGCTCAGCATATATTCCAACTAATATCATTTCAATTACTGACGGTCAAATATACCTGGAAAACGACTTGTTTAATAGCGGAATTAGACCGGCAATTAACGCAGGTCTGTCTGTCTCACGTGTGGGAGGAGCAGCCCAGACTAAAGGAATGAAGCAGGTCGGTGCTCCACTCCGTATTGAGCTCGCGCAATACAGGTCTCTTGCTGCTTTTGTACAATTTGGAAGCGACTTGGATGAAGAAACCCAAAAGAAGATTGAGCGCGGTAAAAGAGTTACTGAGATTATGAAACAACCGCAATACTCTCCTCAAGATGAAGTTTCGGAAATCATTTCTATTTATGCAGCAACCTCTGGAGGACTCGACGATATTCCGGTCGAAAGAGTTCTTGAGTTTGAGGAGAAATTTAAGGATTTTCTAAAAGTTAAAAGTAAAAAAACTATTGAAAAACTTAGAACAGGAAATAAAATTGACGAACAAACACAAAAGGAACTGGACGAATCAATTAGAAGCTTTAAAAAAACATTTATAAAATAATATGCCGGCAAATTTACAATTACTGAAAAGAAGAATTAAAACATCAAAAAATATAGCTCAAATTGCAAAAGCTATGGAAACAATCTCTGCTTCAAAAATTAAGAAAGCGCAAGTTGCAGCCAGCAACAACAAACCGTATGCAGAGAAAATTCTGGATTTAGCATCAAAAGCAATGAGTCAAACGGGGAATAAAAAATTCACTCATATGTATATCAACTTACCAAAAAATAAAAAAACTCTTCTTATTCTAATTACTCCCGACAAGGGGCTTTGCGGAGGACTAAATACTAACCTTTTTAAAAAAATGCTTGAGGTTGATAATAAAAACGTAATTTATATAACCCTTGGTAAAAAAGCAGAGAAATTTGCATATAAACTAGAAGGTGAAGTTCATGCAAGTTTTCCTTTAGGAACCAGCCTTCCAAGTTACGCTACAATCATTCAAATTAAAACCCTGATTGACGAGCTTATTTCCTCAAAATCTATTTCTGAGGCACATATTCTATATGCAGAATTTGAGTCTATTTTAACACAAAGTCCAACTTCAAAAAAACTTTTACCGCTAGTGCTTAGCGATATATCTGAAAAATCAACTAATGAAACAGTAAGCGTTAGTAATGAAGCAATTTTTGAACCGGATGCACAATCTTTTCTCTTAGAACTTCTCCCTCAATACATTGAAACACAAATTTATAATGCACTGATTCAAGCATTTACATCAGAACAGGCAGCACGCATGATGGCAATGCAGAATGCAAAAAATAATGCTTTTGATATTGCCGACTATCTTACGCTTTCATATAATAAATCGCGTCAGGAGAAAATTACGAATGAAATTTTGGATTTAACAAATACTCAAAATTAATTATGCCAAAAGAACAAGATAAAAAAACTAACGAAGGAGTAATTATTAGGGTTCAAGGACCTGTTATAGATGTAATTTTTAAAGGTGATGTTCCGGGAATTTACGAAGCGCTTACGGTTGAACTGGCTGATGGTAAAAAACTAATTCTGGAAACAGAATTTGAATTAGGAAATGGCGAAGTTAGAACTATCGCCATGGGATCTACTGAAGGTTTGGCAAGAGGAACTAAAGTGAAAAGAACTAATGCTCCGATAACTGTTCCTACGGGAGAAGGGACGTTGGGACGCATATTTAATGTTTTGGGTGAAACAATTGACGGAGGCGGAAAACTGGACAGTAAAAAAATTCAAATGGATTCCATCCACAAAAGCGCACCACCACTTGACCAACAACAAACAAAAGCTGAAATGCTTGAAACCGGAATAAAAGTCATTGACCTTATTGCTCCTTTCACAAAAGGTGGAAAAATCGGCATTTTTGGAGGAGCCGGAGTTGGAAAAACAGTTATCGTTAAAGAACTAATTCGTAACATTGCAATGGTCCACAAGGGTCACTCTGTATTTGCCGGGGTAGGAGAAAGGACTAGAGAGGGAACTGATTTATGGCTTGAGATGAAGGAGGCAAATGTTATGGACAAAACCGTTATGGTTTTTGGACAAATGAATGAGCCACCCGGAAATAGACTTAGAGTAGGACTTACAGCACTTTCTATGGCAGAATACTTTAGGGATAAACAAAAAGAAGACGTTCTTTTGTTTATAGATAATATTTTCCGTTTTGCACAAGCCGGATCTGAAGTGTCAGCGCTGCTGGGAAGAGTTCCATCAGCCGTAGGATATCAGCCTACGCTTGCTGCAGACATAGGCTCACTTCAGGAAAGAATTACATCTACCAAAACCGGCTCTATTACATCTGTTCAGGCAGTTTACGTTCCCGCTGATGACTATACAGACCCGGCTCCTGCTACAATTTTCGGTCATTTAGACGCAACAATTACACTTGAAAGGTCAATTGCCGAACAAGGACTATATCCCGCAGTTGATCCACTTACTTCATCCTCACGCCTTCTTGATCCAAATATCGTTGGAAAAGATCATTACGATGTAGCGTCTGCGGTCAAAAGAGTCCTTCAGAGATATAAGGATTTACAAGATATTATCGCAATATTGGGCATAGATGAACTGTCAGACGAGGACAAGCTTGTGGTTTCAAGAGCAAGGAAAATTCAAAGATTTCTGACTCAACCTATGTTCGTGGCTGAAATTTATACCGGAAACCCGGGTAAATATGTAAGTGTAAAAGATACAGTCAAAGGATTTAAACAACTACTTGAGGGAAAATATGATAAAGTGTCTGAGCAGAATTTTTTTATGATAGGTAGCATTGACGATTTAGAAAAAAGAAGATAATTATGAATCTTAGTGTCATTTCCCCAGAAGGAACTATATACAAGGACACAGTAGATGAGATCTCACTACCTACTCCCGATGGAGAAATTACCATCCTCCCCCATCACGTTTCACTTTTTACCAAAATGTCCGATGGAATAATTAATATTAAAAAAGGAAATAGAGATAGTATAATTGCAACCATCGGAGGCTTTGTGGAGATAATTGATGGAGATGTAAACATACTTTCAGATCATTTAGTTAAAGCTGAAAATATCCAAGTAGCAAAAGCTCAAGAAGCTAAAAAACGAGCAGAAGAGAGAATGAAAAAGAAAGAAAGCGAAATAGATTTTGTAATGGCAGAAAAAGAACTGCAAAAGGCGATTATGGAACTTCATGTTGCTCATAAAATAAAACAAAGGCAAAAATATTAATTTTTAATATGGCAAGACGAGCACACGCCTCAAGGCTTTCCAGATATGCTGAAAAACAGAGCAGAAGACAATTTATTTTTTTTGGCATAGGTACTCTTTTAATAATTTTTCTTTTAATTCAATTCGGGGGCGTATTTCTTAACTTATTTGGAGATCTAGTATTTGGAATTAGGGGAGATGAGCAACAAAGCAGTAGCAATATCCGACTAGACGACGTCTTGCTTGCACCGAACTTATCTAACATCCCTAGCTCTACAGCAAGTGCTGAAATTAATGTCCGGGGAGATTCAAACTACTCAGAAGGTGAAATTATCCTGTATGTGAATGGCCGCGAGGAGGAAAGTAAAGAACTTGATAAAGCTCAAACATTTGAGTTCAAAAGTATAAGACTCAGGGAGGGTGAAAATACAATATATGCAATTTATAAATTAAATGGTAAAAAAAGCGTTCCTTCACAAGACTATAAAATTGTCAGCTCTTCTTCAAAACCAAAATTAGAAATAAAAAACCCTGCTGATAATTCTACATTCACAAAAGCAGACAGGAATGTATCTATCACAGGGCAAACTGACCCAAATAGTTCTGTTACGGTTAATGGATTTAGGGCAATAGTAAATAACGATGGAGAGTTCTCTTATTTGTTCGGATTAAAAGAAGGAGACAACAAAATAACTATTGAAGCAATAAGCGAATCTGGTGTTAGCACTTCTCAGGAAATAAATTTAATTTACCGCGAATAATTAGCTCTTGCCGTTTTCTATACCAAACATTCCAAGATAAAAGAATATCCAGAGCATAAGAGGCATATAAAACAAAGCATTTATAAACTGGCTGCCTAAAAATAATGACGCAATCAAGGCAAAAAATACTACTCTTTTGAATTTATCATTCAAGCCTGCAATTTTTCTTACGATTTGAAACCAGAAAAAAACGTATGCTGCAAAACCAACTATTCCAGTGGTTGCTAAAACAAATAGCAAACTATTGTCCGTCCCCGCGTCAGCGTTACTTAAAATTTCCGGATTATCAATTCGAAATCCTTTATTAATTTGCGCGTACCTATACGCGTTAAAACCTACACCAAATATCATGTTTTCGGATATAATAACTAAAGCGTTTCGCATAGACTCAACTCTCGCCTCGCTTGAAGCAATCCTCAATGGATTCAACCCTTCTACCGAAAAATCAGAAACAAATAGTACTCCTATTGCAAGTATTACTAAAGACACAAACGCAAGTTTTATTTTTTTTAAGCTCAATAAAATAATCCCTACTCCTAGTACAAAAGCCAAAAGTGCAGTCCGTGAGAAAGTTAGAAGCATTGCAACAAAAGTAAGCGCTAAAGAAATTAAATAAATAATTCTTACACCATTCCATCCTTCATGTTTCTGAATAAGATTTCCTATTAACAATATTGAAAATAAAGCAAAGACGAGTCCTGCATAGTTAGGATCGAGATATGAGGAAAAAAGCCTATAGAGGTGCTCGTCCCACCCGAGATAGTATAGATTTCTTAAATTATTGTATAGAAAATACTGAACAAACCCTATTGCAACAGTTAGAAGTGTTGCTAGATAAAAAACTCTTTTAATGACCATTGATTGAAATTTATTAAATTCAAACATACCTAAAAAGATTAATGAAACATATACGTCAAATCTAATTAAATACAAAAAAGCAACAAATAATTCGTTACTTTTTAACTGGTTAATATTTATAAGTAATGAAATACTTGCAACTAAATTAAATAATAAAAGTCCTATAAATATCTGTTTATACATATTGCCTTTTTTTTTCTACAAAAAGGGCAATAGCGAGTAAGATAAATAACAGCCCGGCAACTATATCCTGCGGATAGATATTTACATTTGGAATAAGGTTAATTCTAACTAAAACCCCCAACGGGAAAACCGCTAAAAGTGACAAGCAAAGGATAAAAGCAATATTTCTAATTTTTTTCATAAAGGTAAGTACTTGTAACTAAATCTTTGTAAATTAAATTATACCCCTTTTCCATATTAGAATCGTTTTTAGTAAGTACATATTTATACTCTTTATTATTAGACCAAGACTCATGTTCGTATGGAAAATCAACGTAGAATAAATTATGAATTCCATAAACTAGCACTTTATTATTCCCAACAATATTTTTTACTCTATTTTCTCTATCAACATAATCTCCAAACTCAAAGTTAAGATTTTCTACAAGAAATTCCTCTTTAGACTGAAATCCTAAAATTACCGGCACGTATTTAGCATTAGCTGCTCCTCTATAAAAAATATTTACTAAAATTATCAAGTAGGTAAATATGTACAAAATTGTTTTTATTGATTTATTAGATTTACTTATAACCCAAACGACAAGAACTGAAAAAATAGGTAGGTAGGGAAGAATAAATCTCGAGTTCTTTTGTGGAATAAAATTCCAAATGAGAATGTTAATAAGTAAAATCATAGACAATACCTTTAACTCTTTTGGCATTTTTCTAAAAAGTACTACAATCGAAGGTAGGACAATTATATATATTGGAGAAATTGGATCTGCCGATAACAAAAACAGACTAACTGTATCCTTTAATATAATTAATGGATTAAAGCTTCCGAAGGAAAAACCGGATGGATAAATATTTGTAAAGAATGGATATACTATGTTTCCGGTATTTACCCAAGAGAAAATTAACCATGGTAATACTATCAAAAATGGAATAAATCCAAGTAGGAATGCGCTTCTAATTTTTAGGGTATTATTTTGATTATTAATAAAAAGGATAACAAATATAAATGAAAGCAAAGTCGATATTCCCAGTAACTTTGTTGACATCTCAAGACCTACCAATATTGCAGAAAATAGTAAATACTTAATATTTCTTAGCTTTAAATATAAAATGAAAAAATATATAGAGAGACTTGCATAAAAAGCTCTTCCTAAATCTATATAGGCAGTTATCGACATCCACCCTACTACCAAATTCGAATAAAATATTATTGCTGCTAAATAAGAAAGTTTTTTACTTACAAAAAGATTTGCAATTTTATATGTAACTATAGAACAAAGTACTCCAAACATAAAATGAATAAGTTTTGCAGCAGTTTCATTGGAGAACATTAGAGCTGGAACATACAAAAGATCAATAAGCTTTGGCATCACCGAATAGTACAACAGACCTCCTGGAATAAATTCTATGACTCCACTCTCAATATAAAGTTTTGGAATTACTAAGTGATACCATAAAGCATCAAAGCCTAATTCCGGACCTAATGCACCAATAATATTTATCACTGCAAGGATTAAAAAAATAAAGAAATAAAAAAAATTCTTTCTTGCTTGAACGTACAGACTCTTTACGGAATCAGGATGGTGCAATACGGAATAAAAAACTATTATAAATATTGTAAATGAGACTAAACCAATAGAGATACCATTAATCAAACTAAAAATTCCGAGAAAAAAAATAGAGTACGAATAAAAGCCAATTAAAATAGCGGTTAAAAACAATAATCTACCCTGCATAATAAATGAAATATGTAAATTGAAAAAATTAATCCGGCATAAACACTATAAATTATTCTTTTAATTTTCATTGCTTAATTGGTAAAGCTTTGCTCTAACTAAAAAGGAATAAATAGACATTAGCACTGCGTGTACAAATCCGTGCAGACCATCAGCAAATCCAAATTTTAAAATATATAAATAAATAAACTTTATTTTCGGATATAGGATTATTGTCAAAAGAGATGACTTAATACCCTCTTTTTTTAGCTCTTTTGCCCTCAATGTAGAATAGACATTTATTTTTCCTATAAAGTCTTTTAAATTTTCATGCGATGTATGCGTCAATGGGTTACTTAATCTTGAAGTATCTCCTTTTATTTCCCATTCTTCGTGCACGTCACCTTTCCACTTCCCCTTACTTTTCCTCCCAAGCCTTAGCAGCCATACGTTTGAAAGGTCCCCATAATACATTTTTCTACCTAGAAAAACGTCCTCTCTCTTAATATAATAACCATCAAATTTTTCTTCATCTATTTTTTCTTTAATCTCAAGACCCAAGTTTTTACTGACCATCTCATCCGCATCTACAAACAACACCCACTCGTTTGAAACTCTCTCCAATCCAAAGTTTCTTTGTTCTGAAAATGAATTCAATTTATTTTTAACTACCCTTGCACCATATTTTTCTGCAAGTACTATCGTTTTATCTGTTGAATAATCATCAACAATTAAAATCTCGTCTGCAAAACCCAATGCTCTCAAGCAGGTTTCAATGTTTTTTTCTTCGTTTTTTGTAATTATAATAGCCGTTACCATACAAATAAATTTTAACACTAATTAATCTTTTCAACTATTATTTCGTTTTCTTGCTCTGTTATCAAAATCTCAGAAAAATAACTACTTCTGTAAGGATACCTCTGATTGACCCACCAGACCAAGTACTCATATGGCATCACAGAGCTCTCAAATTGCTGTCCTGGACCCCTATATTTTAAAATATAGTCATTATCCCCTACTAGGGTATAAACCTCATAAGAGGCAATAATTTTGTCTCTCAAGGTTACAGTATTTAATGTCAGATAATTTGATGAAACTGAATAATAAACGCTTATTACTAAAATAACTAATGAAACAGACGCTATAAGATATTTACTTTTAATCCCATAGATTAAATAAGTAACCATAAATAATAATCCCGGAAATAACATCACAAGATATGCCTCTGAAGAAACTCCGGATATAAAATAAGCCATAAGTCCCACTGCTGTTAAAAATATCACTGACCCGAATGGGGAGACCAACCCTTTTCTCTGTAAGAGGATAAACGAAAAAGTAACAGAGGCAAAAAATACCGCATAAGATACATACTGATTTATCGGAAAAACCAATGATTGATACTTAACAAAAAAGAAATTAAATGCAGAGCTAAAAGAACTGGTATCTATCATACTTTTTTCTACAAATCCAATGACTTGTAATAATTTATAAAAAAACCACCCTGCAAATACAATTGTCTGAGGAAGACCATTCTGAATATCGTATATTAAAATAGGAATCATCGGAATTAAAAGTGCAAGGATAGAAAAAGACAATATTTGTTTGGACAATATATTTTTTATGTACCCTTTTTTCTTATATGCGCCATATATTAAGTAAAATATAATCACTACCCAAAATATTACTGTTGCAAGCTCAAAATTGTATAGAATTGACATGATAAACAAAACCAAGGGGAAATAATTCACATTTCCCTTAATCCATTTTGAGATTGCGAAGAACAAAATTAAAATAAAAAGAGGAATAGGACTTGTGTGATATGCAAATCTTGAATGATAGACTACTAATGGAGAAAGGGCAAATAGAAACGCAAACAGTATTCCAAATTTAGTAGAAATAAATGTTGCACCAAATTTATATGCAGCAATAATACTTATTACTCCCAAAATAGCTGTTAGATAAACGCCTGATAATGGATTAAAATTAAATAGGGTAAAAACTGGTACCAACATATAAGTCCAAAGTGGACCTTGATGAATCCAAGTATGACTAGAAGTTATTCCAAGTAGTGGAATTTGCCCACTAATTATCACGTCTCTTGCACTAAGATAAAACCAAGCCTGATCGCCTATAAAAGGCGCATAGAGGTTTAATTTATCAAATCTAAGAAAAGTACCAATTAGAATAATTCCTAAAATAGCTGAGTAAGTGAATAGATTTCTTTTGTTTAGTCCTAATATCAACTCAACAAAACTTGCGGTTAAATTTCCATAGTGTTTTTTAAAATAATATTTTCTGCTCTCTTGGATAAATTCATTTGTTCTACCGGTCTTAATAGCACTCGCCTCCCAAATGTGAACTACCTTTGACTCGGAAACGATAAAATTCTTATACTCCAATTTTTTTAATCTCTTACTCAAGTCATATTCTTCATAATATAGAAAATAGTTTTCATCAAACTTACCTGCTTTAATTAATACATCTTTTCTAATAAGCGCTGCGCTAAGCGTCGCTGACTCGACCTGCTGAACAGTTTTTTTATCCCGCCCCCTCATCCAAAATTTTCTGGCGACAGGATTATTAGGAAAAAATTTATTTATAAAAGATAGTGAAAATATTGCACTAACTGGATTTAAAAGTTTTGTCCCTTGAAGGGGATAGACTTTTTTATTTGTATCAAAAAGTAAAGATGAAGCTATTCCTATATCTGGCTCATCTTTGCCAAATTCATATATTTTATCTAGTGCATTATTAATAAATAAAGTATCCGGATTCAAAAGATAAATATATTTACCCCTTGCGTAACCAAGACCTTTATTTACCCCCCCGCCCCACCCGGTATTCTTGTTTTTTACATATACTACTTTTGGGAATTTATTTTTTAGGTCTGTTTCAATTACTTTTTCTTCATCATTATCAACAACAATTATTTCAAAACTAACTCTTGGCTCTGATTTGTATATCGAATAAAGGCATTCAAACAGTTCTTTTTTAACATTGTAGTGAACTATGATGATAGATATTTCTATATTATTTTTCTGCATAGACAATTATTACCTCACCCTTTCTTATAATTGGCTCTATTTTACTAATTAAAAATGCTACCACTTTAAAAATAATTTTACCGATTTCCTTTTTAATTGAAATTATTGGAATAAATGCTTCTTTTTGATTAACTAAGCCTCCCGCTTTTTTCTTTTTAAATTTAGGAGACATCATATATCTAGCACTTTGAAATAAAATATAGTAATTTTGGATAGCAAAAGAATGAGAGATTTTAATATTTTTATATCCAGCCTTTTTTAGCATTTTATTAACTGTGATTGGAGAAAAATGATACAAATGACGTGGGGTCTGCCAGGCAAACCAATTTCTTCCAAATATTTTTCTACCCAAACTATCATTATTTGGAATACTAATTAGCACAAATCCTTTTTTTTGCAGTAAGCTATGTGCTTTTTCTAAAGTTTCAAATGGCCTATGCAAATGTTCAAGTGACCCATTTAGGATAATTACATCAAATAACTTACTGTCAAACTTTTTTTCTAAAAAATCGCCCGTCATAAGCTTTATTCCATATTTTCTTTTTGCATAACTTGCTGCGGTGTGGGTTAATTCAACTCCGCTAACGTCCCAACCCTTATCTTTAAATTTACTTAAGAGCATACCTGTACCCGCTCCTATATCAAAAATCTTGCCCTTTTTCTTTTTACTTAAGACTAAGTCATACATAGGACCATAATGCATCTCGCGATTTTCACTATCTTCTATCTCATCATTCCCTCTAACATCGCGACCAAAATACATTTCACTCTCATAATATTTTTCCATTTCGGATAAAATTGGTCTCGGATTAGTAAAAATCAATCTACAGTTTTTGCATTTAACAACTGTAAATTTACCGGGATACTCCCAATAGGTTAAGTCTTTATAAATAACTTCAAAGCTTCGTCCTTCGCATAAATTACATATCGGCTCTTCCCAATTATTTTTAACTTTTTTCATAACTATTTAGAATTTGAAAAATATCTTAAAGCGCAGTAGTAAGCAAATGGGAGCATAATAACAGACGCTATAACAGACGACAACCCTGCCCCAAATATTCCCCAATTAACCACAAATGGTACGATGGTCACTGCCATTATTAGAAATGTAAAAAGGGAAATTTTTGCTACTAGATCCTGTCTTTTTAAGGCAAGTAAAAGAATTAATGCAGGGCTGGTAATTGCTCTTGCGAGTCCAAAAAAGACTAGAATTTGAAATGCTGCTACTGCTCCAATCCACTCCTCACCTAAAATTAAAATTACTATTTCATTTGGGAATAAGATAAATACTAATATTACCGGTAAAGAAAAAATTGTTGTCGCGGCAATTGTTTTATAAAATGCCTTTTTTAATCTTTTGGCGTCTCCTGATATTTTTGCATAAACAGGAAATGTTACCCTTGCTATTACGTCTGCGACTTCTGTAATAGGCAGCATTGCAATTTTATAAGCCATTTGATAAAGTCCCAGGCTGGTTGTATTCAAGACTTTTACAACCACCATATCATCAACATTTTGGTATAAATAGTTAAATATCGTAGACATCGTGACCCATTTACCCGTATGAAATACTTCCAAAAATCTACTTTTTTCAAATTTAAAAGTAGGCCTTGGGGAAATTAATATAAAGGATAATATTACTTCCAAAACTGCGCTGGCAATAAGTCCTAAAACCAATCCCACTGGCGATTTTAGAATATAAACCAGGATTACAGATAATATAACTTCAAAAGACAACACTACCGATCTAAAATAAAATTCTTTATTAAAATTCAGCTCTTTCTGAAATAAAACTAACGATGGGTTTATAAACCCCCGTACTAACGGCACTATAGAAATGAGAAGTAATAAACCCAGTGCGTTTGGAGCATTAAAAAAGCTAGCAACAAAAGGCGCACTAATCAGTATGAAGAGAAAAATTATAAAACCACGCGCAATTGAGACTATCCACGCAGAACTCAGGTATTTATCAATCTTTCCTTCTCTTTGAACTAAGAAAATATTAATTCCTGTTTCTGTAAGAACCTCAACTAGAGCAAGCATTAGTGAAGCAATGCCGAACAATCCGAACTGTGAAGGCGATAAGAGTCTTGCTAAAATTAATATCCTTACAAAAGCAAGACCGCGGGTTACTCCACGTAATCCACCTATCCATGTAATTCCTCTCACTGTTTGTCCTAAATATCCCATAATTAAATTATATCTATTACTTTACTATTTTATACGCTAGTTTTCCTTAATTCTTGAATTCAAAATACTTATTGACTTTTGAGCAAAGGCCAATAAAGAGCCGGACATAACTGCAATATCAGACAAGTATTGGATTAGAGGTAAATAGTAAAATCCACTTATGTTATTTATATATTTGAAGTTTTTCTGAACTGCCCACAAAGAGTAAAAAGAAAAATAAAATCCTCCCACAAAAATTTGGAATTCAGTTGAAATAAGTTTCGCCGCTAATATTGTCATAAGCACAAATAGGTACCTAAAAAATATAAATACTACTTTCGGTCTAAGTATTTTTGCCTCGATATCACCATAAGCAAATCTATAAAACATAATAAATGATTCTTTAATATTTTTTCTAGGAATCCAATTAACTATCGCATTTTTTGCAAAAAATATGTTTGCATTAATTTTCTTAAGTTTTTTTCCAAAAACATAATCTTCATTATGGGAATATTTCTCATCAAATCCTTTTACTTTTTTCCAAATTTTCTTTCTAAATGCAATAGACCTTGTTGCCGGAAGAAATTCTTTCGGATTTACTTTATCCGGCATCACTAGAACATAAGGAATTAAACTTTTTTGAAAATTATTCTTTGGCAATCCCTTATAGTAGCCGGCAACAACGTCTATTTTTTTGTTTTTAAACGGCTCCGTTATTTTTTCTAACCAGTTTTTCTCTAAAATGTTTCCTGCATCAGAACAGGCAATTATATTGTTTGATGATCTTCTAACTGCTTCGTTTCTTCCAACAGAACGATTGCCTTTTTTAATAATTAGATTAAGGCTTATACCCTTTTTCTTAATTCGTGATTCATAATTCTTAATTCTTTCAACTGTTTCATCAGTTGATCCACCGTCGACAATGACTAACTCTTTGGGAAATATTGTTTGGTGAAGAACGGAATTTAAAAACCTTTCAATCGATTCTTGCTCGTTAAAAACTGTAACGATAAGAGACACTTTTAAATTTTCCATAATTTAAGATACTCATCTGTCACTTTACTCCAAGTCTGATTTACTGCCCAATTATAAGCCTTTTCTACCTTAATTGATTCTTCTTTCGGATTATCAATATAAAACTTAACTTTTTTTTCTATCTCCTTACTCGAAGAGCAAACTTCGACATACTTTACAAAAGGTGACTTTACTAAATAATCCTTTTTTACCGGATCTGTATAAACAGCAAAAACAAGCTTTTTTGAAAGCATTGCCTCAAGCATGGAAAGATATCCGGAGACAAAAACGAAACGGTTATTTTGAACGTATTTTGCGATATTGGACTTAAATGGTGAAATAGATACACCGTTCATTTTATTTCCAAACTCACCCTCACCGATAACTTCAAGCTTAAAGTCCTTATATCTTCTTTTTAGGCTCAAAAATGCCCCGTAGTACTCCTTTATTCCTGTTTGACTATCCAATCTCCCAAAAAATACAGCGGAGTGTTGTCTCTCTACTCTAGTTGGGGCTAGTTTTGTTCTCTCGGCTGCACCATAAATTACTATATCCGGATTTGCCCAATACCATTTTTTTATAAAATCACCTACACATATACTTCCGTTACAATAAAGCTCGCTTATTTTTCTTAGGATTTTGTGTTTGAGCTTGACTGGATAACCCTCATACCCATGAAAAGTTATAAAAACCCTTTTTCTATCAATACTAAAAATAAGAGGAATTATCCAGAAAAAAACATCATGTATATGAATGATGTCAAAGCCTTTTACAAGGTTTTTATTCTTAACCATCCATTTCCATACTTCAAACTTCTTATTTCTCTCAGAAGTTCTAATTGGAATCCTAAATATATTTATTCCATCTATATTTTCTCTCTCCTTTAATTTTTTTCCGTGTTGTTCGGCAACCACAGTAATCTCAAAACCTTTTTTAATTAGTTGCTGGGAAATTTTATAAATATGCTTCTCGACTCCTCCTATATGCGGATAATAAAGTCTTGTGAAAAAAAGAATTCTGCGCCTTTTTTTGGCATTTGTCATAATGTTAAAAATTGATAATCCGATACTCTTTGATACATTAAATTATATTTATATATACTAAAATAATTTCACTTTAGATTGATATATCAAACAAAATTGAATTTTATAGCTCATTAGCACTTTGCACCATACTCTGCTAATTTGTTTCCTTCCTGATGATTTTTTCACTTTTTAACAACAACTAGAATTTGGTAATTTTCAATTTCCTTGTTGTTTAAAGCCAATTTTAACAAATTAAATGCATTATTACTATTTGCTGTTGACAAAGCAAACCATACTCGAGAAAATATACAAATGTTTATCCTAAGAAAAATATACAACATCCTTTTTGATTTAATCCAAACACTAGTTATAGCTGGTGCAATATTTGTTGTAATCTATGCATTCTTTTTCCGCCCTTATCAAGTAAACGGTCTTTCTATGTATCCGAATTTTGATAACGGAGAATATGTTCTTACAAATTTAATTTCCAAACGCTTCACAAGTTATGAAAGGGGTGATATTGTCGTATTTCACTCACCAACTGAAAAAAATAAGGATTTTATAAAAAGAATTATTGCAACCGAAGGCGACACTATGTCCGTAAGTAACGGAAATCTTTAT
This sequence comes from Candidatus Levyibacteriota bacterium, assembly GCA_039738415.1. Taxonomy (GTDB): domain Bacteria; phylum Patescibacteriota; class Microgenomatia; order Levybacterales; family GWA1-39-11; genus JBCLLY01. The sequence goes on along the minus strand of JBCLLY010000006.1, from coordinate 10,741 downwards.
CTTAATGGAAACATGCTCAAAGAGGAGTATTTACCCTCAAATTACGTTACTACCGGAGGGAGTTTTCTATATGAGGGAACACAAATCCAAGTTCCGGAAGGACAATTTTTTATGGTTGGAGATAATAGGTCAAACAGTTCTGATTCTAGAGAATGGGGATTTGTGTCTGAAGGTGAAATTATTGGCAAGTCTTTCTTTGTTTATTGGCCATTGAATAAAATGAGGGTGGTTGAGCACACAGAAATTAATTAGCCAAGCAGCTTATCGTAAATTCTCTTTAATTCCTCAGTTGTTTTTTCCTGATCTCCCTTAATAACTATGGTAATTTTCCCGTTTATTCTGGATTGGTCAAATTTTACATTCCAACCGTGTCTTTGCGAAAGACTTTTTGCCATTTCCTCCTGCTCTGGAATATATATCCTATCAGCTCTTTTTTGAGGCTCTTTTTTCTGTACTTCTGCTTTAACTTGCCTAGCAACATCCTCAGCCCCTCTAACACTTATTCCCTCCACTAAAATTTTTCTAAACGCCTGAAGCATTAATTTAGGATCACCAATAGAAATAAGTGGCCTTACATGCCCCTCTGAAATGACTCCGGCAGCAAGTGCGTCTTTTATAGCATCAGGCAATGTAAGAAGACGAACACTATTTGAAATATAAGGAAGACTCTTACCAACTCTTTTTGCAACCTCTGTTACGGAAAGATTAAATTCGTCAATTAGTCTTTTATATGCTTGCGCACGTTCAAGTGGATTCAAGTCCTCTCTCTGAACGTTTTCTACGATAGACATTTCAAGCATCTGTTGAGGAGATGTTTGTTTTATAATAACGGGAATAAACTCAAGTCCTAAAATTCTTGCCGCCCTCCATCGTCTCTCCCCGGCAATAATTTGATATCCAGCTGGAGTATCTGCTACAACAATAGGTTCAAGTATGCCTTGTTCACGGATGGAATTAACTAAATCCGTTAAAGACTCGGGAGAAATAAGTCCCCTGGGCTGAAGGGGATTTGGCTGAAGCATCATTAGCTCCAAATCTATAACTCTTGTCTCTGCCATTTTATACTACCTCCACAATTTTTTTTCCACGTTTTTTAAAAAAATTTACTATTCCGCTTTTTAAAGCAAAAAGCGTGTAGTCATTTCCTAAAGCAGCACCATTTCCTGCTGCAAAATGACTACCTTTCTGCCTAATAATAATATTACCTACATTAACTTTTGAGCCTCCATAGATCTTAACACCAAGTCTTTTCGATATCGAATCGCGGTTTCCCTTAACCGCTCCTTGTGTTTTTGTATGTGCCATTTATTTGTCTCCTTTGCTTTTTTCCTCTTTTATGGATTCTATCATAATTTCTGTTAATTTTGCTCTAAATCCTCTAACTTTTCGATATCTTGATTTTGCCTTATATTTTGCAACTCTTACTTTATCTCCTAATTTCTGTTCTACAATTCTTCCCGCAACTTTTACACCAGACACAAAAGGGGTTCCAACTGTTGCATTTTCTCCATCAACAACTAAAAGTACTTCATCAAATGCAACCTTGTCTCCTGAATTTCCTTCTATCTTATCGGTTATAAAGCTTTCATTCGGGCGTACAACGTATTGTTTTCCGCCTGATTTAATGACTGCGTAGTTCATAGTGACATATTGTAGCAAAAAAATTAACTTATTTCCATAGATTGTTGCTTTTTGTTATTTGTAGAAATAATTGATACCAATGAAAGGCTTATAAAACTTGCTACCAAAGAGTTACCTCCATAAGAAACAAAAGGTAAAGTAATCCCAATTATAGGCATTAGTCCTAAATTCATTCCGATATTGAATAATATTTGAAAGAAGAATATGCCAAAGACTCCCATACATATAAGATACTCGTATTGACTACCAGACCATTGAGCTACTTTGTAGATTCTATAAAGAAGCGCTACGAATAAGATTAAAACTACAAATGAGCCTACGAAACCAAGATCTTCGGAGATTGTTGCAAATATAAAGTCTGTATGCTGTTCCGGAAGAAACCTAAGTAGAGACTGGGTTCCTTGACCAAAACCTTTTCCAGTGACCCCTCCGCTCCCAATTGATATCAGCGACTGGATAGCATTATATGACGCTCCGGTAGGGTCGCTTGTTACGTCTAAAAAGGTCGTTATTCTCTGTTTTTGATACTCTGCAAGAAAATTAAAAGCTATAGGAAAGGTTGCAACAAAGACAAGAATTGAACCTAAAATATATCTCTTTTGAAATTTTGCAAGCGTAAATACCATAAAGGACGACATTGCATAAATAATCCCGGTCCCAAAATCAGATCGGGTAATCAAAAAAATTATAGGTAGGATTAGCAGAACTGCCCCAAAAAACTTAACCATTTTTTGTTTTACTTCGGTGAATAAGTAAGAAGCGAGAACTATGAGAAAAAAAGGCTTTGCAATTTCTGCAACCTGAATTCTTAAGCCAAACAAATCAAACCAATTCCTCTCACCGCTAACTTCTACTCCAAGCAAAATCAGTAAAACAAACACTACGATAATTAAAATATAAATTAATTTCGATAAGCTTTTTAGCATATAAAGATCAATATTCAGGAAAAATATGAAAAAAAGGAGTCCTAAAGCAAAGGAAACTAGTTGCTGTCTAAAAAATACTATATTTATTGAAAAAAGTGAAGAAAGGCTTATGAGAACCAAAAACAGAGCAGGAAGTAACAAATACAAGTCAATTCGCCTTAAAATATTTTGTACTTCCCCCCTATTTGTCTTCATTAACGCGTTTTAACTCAAAATTCACCGACTTTTTCATTTCAGAAACCAAAGCTCGTCTTTTTATTTCTTCCACAAAGCTTTCAGGCCATGAATTTAAATAAACATTAACCAATTCGTCTCTTTTTGTTCCAAGTTTTTTTCTCTCCTGTTGTATTTTTCTAATTATCTCCCTTGCCTCCCCCTCTTGCCTTAAATCCTCAGTAATTTCGGTATAAAGCACAACTCTCAGCTTTTCACCTTTTACAACTTCGATATTTTTAACATTTACCTCTAGTTTTATAACTTCTTTTATTGGTTCAGACAGCTCCGATTCTAATACTACTGTTATTTTTTCAAGTGGTTGTCTTACTTTAATTTGAGCTTTTTTTCTCTCAAAATGTACTAACTCAACAATCTGACGGGCAATCTCCATTTCGTTTTCAAGATCTAAATTTAACAAACCATTGTCCTCTTCCGGCCATAAAGATAGATGAACCGATTCCTCACCGGTTATATTTTTATATATTTCCTCAGAGACAAAGGGGGCAATTGGTGCAATTAACTTCGATAATTTAATAAGAATATGGCTTGTAGTCGCAAAAAACGCGTCTATATCCTCTTTTTCCTCCCCATAAAGCCTCTCCCTACTACGCCGTATGTACCATGTCGAAAAGTCGGTAATAAATGCCTTTAGTGCGCTTATCGCAACAACAGTGTCATACCCGTCCAGCGCTTTAGTTACATCATTTCTTAATCCCTCTGATTTACTGAGTATCCATTTGTCCAAAATATTTTCAGAATTTGTACTTGAATTGGAGTATTCCCACTTCTGAAGAATTGCATTTGATATGAAAAAGTTATAAACATTCCATAAAATAAGCATACTTCCTTTGACCTGGTCGCGATAATCTTCCTCAGAAATTTTTATATCCTCACCGTGCATCACGTTACTTCCCAATAGATACAGCCTTAAAGCATCTCCTCCGTATTTTTCTAACATCTCTTTAGGATCGGGGTAATTTCCATAATTTTTGCTCATCTTGCGCCCATCAGTACCCAAAATTACACCCTCAACTAGTACGTTTTTGAATGCTTTAGAGTCAAACAAACCTCCGCCTATTACGTGAAGCACATAAAACCATGCTCTAATCTGTCCTGTATATTCAGCGATGAAATCCGGGGGGTAAAAATCTTCTAACCTGTCATCGCTAAAGGGATAATGCCTCTCAGCAAATGAAGCGCTTCCTGATTCTATCCAGCTATCGAGTACTTCTGGTACTCTTTTTGCCATCTGTCCACATTTTTTGCACATTATTTGAATATGGTCTATTTCAGGTTTGTGCAAATCTGTTACTCGAACACCCGAAAGTTCCTCTATTTCCGCTATGGAACCAGTCACGATTTTATTCCCGCATGCACATTCCCAGACAGGAACAGGAGAACCCCAATACCTGTTTCTTGAAATATTCCAGTCCGGAGCATTTTCGAGGCTTTTTAAAAATCTCCCTGTTTTAAAATGTTTGGGGAACCAGTTAACTTCTTCATTGGTTTTCTTAAGCCTATTTTTAAGACTTTGTACATCTACAAACCAGGCGTCAAGAGGTGCATAATAAAGTCTGGTATGACATCTCCAGCACAAAGGAACACTATGAACCAATTCTTCGTCCTTATATATTAGCCCTCGAGAGGCTAAATCCTCATTTACTGCCTTGCTTGCTTTGAGATAATACATTCCTCCAAACTTAGGAACTTCAGGTAATATTATGCCCTCCTCATCAACGTGAAGCTCTATGTGGATGTTTTCTTCCTTCATAAGCTTCAAATCTTCCTCCCCGTAAGCAGCTATTGTAACTACTCCCGTTCCTTCCTCAGCTGCTACAAAATCCCCTCCTGCTATCTCAAATACCCTCTCCCCTTCTTTTACTTTATCCTTATAGTAATCGTAATGCGATTCGTATTTTTTTCCAACCAACTCGCTACCTTTAAATTCCTCGATTATTTCAAATGAATTTTCATCCCCCAGTACCTTAGTTGTAGATTTTGCAAGGATATAAAATTCTTCATTCTGCTTGTCCCTCAAAGCTTCAGCGGAGTGGGGCTTAACTTTTACATAAATTAAATCTGGATTTACCGCCAAAGCAGAAGTTACAATTTTATTCCATGGAGTAGTCGACCAAGCAAGGATATAAGTGTCTTTCTCACCTTCCAACTTGTATTTATAAGTCGTTCCCATATCTACAACATCTTTGTAGTTATCACTATCCATAGCAACTTCAAAGTTAGAAATTGGAGTTGAACAATGCGGACAATAAAGCGAAACGCGAAGTCCCTTATAAATATGACCTTTTTCGTATAGATTTTTAAATACCCACATAACAGATTCCATATAATCTGTATCCCAAGTCTTATATGCATTTTTAAAATCTACCCAACGTCCTATGTGATCTATGTACCATTCCCACTCCCCTGATACATCCTCTACATACCTTCTACACTCCTCAATAAATTTAGCAACTCCTACAACATCTTCGATGTCACGTTTGCGCTTTATATTCAAAATTCCCTCTACTTTATTTTCTATCGGCAAACCGTGACCATCCCAACCCCATACACGACGGACTTTGTATCCTTTCATAGTAAAGTAGCGGCCAAATACATCTTTAGGTAAAGAAGATAGAAGAGAGCCATAGTGAGGCATTCCCGTCACAAACGGAGGACCGTCAAGAAATGTCCACTTTCGCCCTCCGTAGTCTTTATCCACTGATTTTTCAAAGATTTTATTTTCTTTCCAGAACTTAATAATCCCTTCTTCAACCTGAGGAAAGGATACTTGTGGCTCAACAGATTTAAACATACTGTTATTATAGTTAAATGAGGCTATTAGTTCAAACGCTAAATTGGTACACTTTTAATTTTTTATTCTTATAGTATTTCTGTTATAATATAGGCAACCGCAAAAGAGGCGGTTTTTTTGTGTACAAGTATTTTTTGTAAATAGTACACAATCCTCCGATTGCGCTCTTTAAGCCGTTCCGCCAGCTGGCGGATGAAAAGGCGAAAAGTAAGCTAAGGAGGATATTTCAAATATGAATGACATTCGAAACATAGCAATAATTGCACACGTTGACCATGGTAAAACAACCCTGGTCGACGCTCTATTAACTCAGTCTAGAACGCAGATGCACAAGGATACTGCGCAAACTCTTATCATGGATAGTAATGAATTGGAGCGCGAACGCGGAATTACTATCTTTTCTAAAAATGCATCTGTCATGTGGGGGGGCGTTAAAATAAACATTATCGATACGCCGGGTCACGCTGATTTTGGAGGAGAAGTCGAAAGAGTTTTAGGGATGGCAGACGGATGTCTGCTTTTAGTTGACGCAAAAGAAGGTCCTATGCCCCAAACAAGATTTGTTTTGAAAAAGGCGCTTGAGATGGGACATAAAATAATTGTAGTTGTAAATAAAATTGACAAATCCGATGCCAGAGTACACTATGTATTGGACAAAACCCTAGATCTCTTTTTAGAATTAGGCGCAGATGATATTACTGCCGACTTTCCTATAATCTATGCTAGCGCAAAAAATGGTAAAGCAGGACTTACTGAATCATTGGCGGACATGACTGACATAACGCCGGTATTTGAAACCATACTTAAAGAAATTCCGGCACCGGTTGTTGATCCTAACGCGCCTCTTCAAATGCTTATAACAACTCTTGCCAACGACCAACACAAGGGACGCATTGCAATAGGCCGGATATATAACGGAACAATTACCTCTGGACAGGAAATCGCTCACATTAACAGAAGTGGGCAAGTAAAAAAAGAAAAGATTAGCTCTCTTATGACATTTTTGGGTCTTGATAAAGTAGAAGTAAAAGAAGCTCAAGCTGGAGATATAGTCGCTATTGCCGGAATACCGGAACCTGTAATAGGAGAAACGCTAGCAGATATTAATAATCCGATAGCACTACCCCTACTTAAAATTGAAGAGCCAACTATCCGCGCACAATTTATGGTAAATAACTCACCTTTTGCAGGACATGAAGGAGAATTCAAGACTTCACGTCAAATTGAACAAAGACTTTACAAAGAGACTGAGACCGATATGGCACTACGCGTTGAAAATAATTCTGTCGGTGGGCCTGCCTCGCCTATTGGTAGTCAAGGCGGGTGGATAGTATCGGGACGTGGGGAACTGCACTTGGCAATTTTAATTGAAAGAATGCGCAGGGAGGGTTTTGAATTTCAAGTCGGACGACCACAAGTAATTGACAAAATGATCGATGGTAAAAAACTAACACCATACGAGCAAGTATTTATCGAAGTACCTGAAGAGTATTTGGGAACAGTAATCCAGAAAATGGGAGAGCGTAGGGGTGAGCTGAGGGATATGCGCTCTGATAATGGAATTGCGTCACTGGATTTTATCGTATCTTCAAAGGGATTATTTGGTTACCGCGGAGAACTTGTGACCGACACAAAAGGTTTGGGAATAATTAATACTCTTTTTCACGAATACGCACCGGACAATGGATATACTCACGAGCGCGAACAAGGGTCGCTGGTAGCACACGAGACAGGTATTTCTAACCAATACGGACTGGCAAATATTCAGGACAGAGGACTGCTTTTTATAGGACCTCAAACTCCTGTATATAAAGGTCAGGTTGTAGGGAAAAATGCGAGAAGTGATGATTTGGGTATAAATGTATGCAAAACAAAGCATTTAACAAATATGCGCTCTAAAGGAGATGGAGTCACTGAATATTTTAGAACACCAAAGATTATGGGACTTGAAGACGCGCTGGAATATATCGCGGATGATGAGCTAGTTGAAGTAACTCCAAAAAATATAAGGATTAGAAAAATTATTCTTGACGAAGCTGCAGCACGCCGCGACCGCTCTCAGACAAGACAAGCCTTATCTATTTAGAATTACTCCTGTACATTCAAAGACTTACTATATAGTTGCGTCTGGTACGCTGTTAAACTATTATTAAAGAATGATTTGGCAAGACTATGTCTTCGTTGTGGGAAATTTAGTCTTTATAGTGGCTTTAATCCCATCCATCGTTGGCAAAAACAAACCCGCTATTGCTACAAGTATTCTAACGTCAATTACTCTTTATACATTTGCATTCTCTTTTGCTACATTATCACTATGGGGAAGTGCTGTTTTAACATTTATCGTAGCATCGCTTTGGCTTACACTTGCCTTTCAAAAATATAAAATAACTAAGAAGAAATAGTCTTATCTATTTAAAATTACTATCGCAAGGCTTAAAAGACTGGCAAAGCTACCCACACGATATAGGGAATTAAAAGATTTGAAGCCATATTCTTTGCATATTATTTATTTTGTTCTTCAGTTTGTTTTGGCGGACATTTAATATCAGCGTAGGAACAGAAAACACAACAATCATCATCTTTTGGTTTCAACATCTCACCACATTTTTGACATTTGTAAAAATGTTGTCATACGTCAGTCGGTATTGTTACTTTCTGTTCCTCACCACATTTGGGGCAAGTCAAAATTGCTTCCGTTTTCATTTAAATTACTTTAAATTCGCTCATCATGCCTGCTTCCATGTGCTCTGGGATATGGCAGTGAATCATCCAATTACCAGGATTATCCATCTGAACCAGAAATTCAACTGTGTCGCCAGTCTGAATCAAGGCTGTGTCCTTCCAAACCAGATTTGAGCTCTTTTGACCGTTTTTTGAAAGCACTAGGAAACGTTGCCCGTGTATGTGAATCGGATGCTGCATGGGATGCATAGATTTATCATCATTAAAGATTTTGATCTTAATAACGTCACCTTTTTTGAACTGCCAGTTAATATCCATATTCTCTTTGTTTGTATCTTGATCAACAAGCTTCCATTTGAGCGTTTTGGTATTTGAGGCAGCATTCATCATCTCCATATCGTCTTCCCACTCAATTTTTTGCACATCTCCCATGGACATCTGACTATTTCCCATCATCTGGTCATTACCCATCATGTGTCCACCCATTGAGTTGTCATTAGATGAACCCATTTGTAGTGTTAGAGTGAGGCTTTTATCAGCAGGTTTATTAAATAATGGTCTAAGCGTAGCAAGAGCATCTATAACATCCTGGTTAGTCCGTGGCACTAAAAGATACGAAGTAGTAACTGGAGCCTCTTTTACCGTAATAGATCCCATGGTATATGTCTTTTTTGGAGTAATGTTTGCGATTTGATAATCACCTGACTTGTCAAACCATATCTCTACAATCGAGCGCTCAGACGGTCCTATGACAACTGAATCAACCCACTCTTCTCGCTCGTATTTACCATTATCTGCTCCTACTAACTTCATTCGAGCATTTGGAATGGAGAAGTTGAAGACTCTTGTATTAGCTGAATTGGTAATATAGAATCTGACTCGCTCTCCTTGTTTTACTTGCAACTTATACTTATCCTCACCATTAATAAGCATGACATTTCCAAATCTTCCCATGAGCGTATGGTCTGCACCTGCTTTACTAAATGAGGCTATTATCCCGTTTTGTATGAGAATATCATCAAGGAAAAGAGGAACTTCTCGATCAACCTCAGCCCAGTAGTCTTTTTGCTTTGGTGTTACAAGATAATTACCATACAGTCCAAGTTCTTGAGCATAATCTTCCCGAAGATGAGGATGGTACCAGAAAATTCCTTCGTCTGGAAATTTCACTTTATAGGTAAATGTCCCACCAACTGGAATTGCCTTTTGGGTAACATCTACCACACCATCAAACTTATTTTCCAATCGTACGCCATGAGAATGGAGGGCTGTATCAACGTCAGTATCATTTTTGAAATCTAAGGTGATTTCTGCTCCTTGTAGGACTTTTATAAGTGGACCAGGAATTGAGCCATTATAGGCAAGCATTTTGACTTCCTTGCCTCTAATATTTTTCTTTACAATGCTTGCGGTAAGGTTATAGCTATCACCATTTCTTAGCTCGACAACTTCTGGAGTTTTTGCGAAAGGCAAATTTTGTATACTTTTTGAAAACTCACCAGCTTGCCCCGCTTTATTTTGCTGAGAATTTGAATACAGATAGCTCCCTATACCTACAAGAACAATCCCGATAACAATTGCTATGAGTGTTCTTTGCATATTACTCATAACGAATTTCCATCATGTCATTGTCACGCATCTGGTAATTTTCAAACTCTGAATTTTGTCTCCCATTGACTGTCATTTTTACAGTCCCTTCAGTGCCGTTTTTCTTATCAAAAATCTGTGTTGAATTAAAATCTTTGCCCCAAATTCTGAAGAAGTTCCCAAGCTTTGTATCATCTTTCGTAACCACTCCCTGCATCTCCATATGCACAACTCCATCCTTGTAATCTTCTGTATGTGTGTGGAGCGGTTGGTGAACAGCTCCAAGTCCAATTTTGTCCTCTAGCGCTTGTTTTTCTCCTTTAATATAGATGGAGAGTTTAGGATGCCAATGCAGACCGCTTTGAGCTACTATATCAGCTTGTGGAATAGATGAACTTGAGGTACTGCCTTTTGTTAAAAAAAAGACGCCACCGACTAATATAACCAGCGTTAATAAACCAATTCCGCCAATAACTTTCTGTTCTCCTGTCATACATGTTAGTCCTTGCTGACTCTAGCATCATACCTATCGTCAAGTTTTTTGATAGTTGAAATTACCTTATCGACTGAAATTTTTTCAGAGTCAAATGTTACCTCTGTCTGCTGTTTTGCATAACTAGTCTTTGTCAATTTTACTCCCTCTGTATCCTCAAGCTCACCATCTATATTCATGGCGCAACTCGTACAATGCATGCCTTTGATTTTAAATAAAACTTTCCTAACCATAATGTCCTAATTATCTTTCAGCCTTTGTCTAATCTATAAAATTAATTAAAAGTTCAAAGTGCAAAATTCAAAATTTTAAACAGTAAACTGTAACTTTTAACTTTAAATTTTGAACCTTTAACTTATATAACATTAATTACCCCTCGGAACA
>JBCLLY010000005.1:0-86776 GCA_039738415.1 Candidatus Levyibacteriota bacterium | reverse complement strand
TCTGATTACCTCATCATAATCATTATCAAACTTATGTAAATTTAAATGGCAATGCACATCGACCATACAATTAGTTATTAGTTATTAGTTATTAATTATTAGTTAATAGAAAGGAACCTAAGAGAATTATAGCGTAAATGTGTATAATATTAGGTGTGATTTTAATACTTGTCAGCTTCGAAAGCAAGAAAGATGCGGAAAAAACCGCAAACTATTTAATTGATAATAAGTTGGCAGCTTGTATGGAACTATATCCAGTTAAAAATTTTTATTTTTGGAAGGGTAAAAAACAAATCGCAGACGAAATATCCGGAATTATAAAAACAGAAGGCGGTTACTATAAAAAGGTAAAAGATGCAATTAAAAAAATTCTTCCTTATAAAATTCCACAAATTATAAAATTAGACGCAACTGCAAATAAAAGTTATCTTAATTGGGTAAAAAAATCTTTGAAGTAATTTCTTTGGAGTTTCTAATTTTCAGTTTTGAATTTTTAATTCGAAATTGAATCTACATTCCCATTCCACCCATGCCCGGCATTCCGCCGCCCATAGATCCTGAGGATGTCGTTGAATTCTTTAAATCCGGGTCATCTGCAACCAGTGCTTCAGTAGTCAAGATCATAGTCGCGACAGAAATTGCGTTCTGAACTGCAGAACGGACAACTTTTACAGGGTCAATTATTCCTGCTTTAAGCATATCTATTGGTGTTGCGCTATCCTCAGAGTCAAGTGCTACTACGTCATAACCAAATCCTTTTGAACTTACCTCACGTGCCTTTGTAATAAGTCTTCCTGCATCAAGTCCTGCATTTTCAATTAACTTTATAAATGGTGCCTCAAGTGCTTTTTTAACAATTTGTGCTCCAATTATCTCGTCCTGACTTGCATTTTTGCCTACAATAAGATTTGCATCCATTTTTTGACTAATGTTCAAAAGTGCTACCGCTCCTCCCGGAACTATTCCTTCATCCAATGCTGCTTTAGTAGCTGCCACTGCATCAATCACCCTTTCTTTTTTATCTTTCATCTCGACTTCTGTTGCAGCGCCTACATTTATAATCGCGACTCCACCTGCAAGCTTTGCAAGCCTTTCCTGAAGTTTTTCGCGATCAAACTCTGAAGTAACTCTGTCTAGCTCTTTTTTAATCTGTGCGATTCTGGAATTTACTTGAGCCTTTACTCCTTTACCGCCGATTATCTGTGTATTTTCATTATCAGACTTTACTTTGTCAGCTTTTCCACAATCCTCAAGAGTAATGCTTTCAAATTTTCGTCCAGTGTCCTCAGAGATAACTGTTCCGCCGGTTAAAATCGCGATATCCTCAAGGCTCGCTTTTCTTCTATCTCCAAATCCCGGAGCCTTAACTGCGAGTACATTAAATGTTCCGCGTAATTTGTTAACAACCAAAGTTGCTAAAGCTTCACCTTCTATATCATCTGCAATAATAACCAGATTTTTGCTGACTTTTACGAATTCTTCTAAAAATGGAAGTAATTCCTGTAGATTTGAGATTTTTTTATCAGTGATTAGAATATATGCATCCTCAATCTCCGCTTCCATACGGTCTGCATTTGTCACAAAATAAGCAGAAGCGTATCCTTTATCAAATTCCATTCCTTCCTTGTGCTCAATTTCTGTAGTAATTCCGCGTCCTTCCTCGACAGTTATAACTCCATCTTTTCCAACCTTTTTCAAAGCATCAGAAATAAGATTTCCCAGCTCTTCATTTCCGGCAGAAATTGCAGCAACATTTGCCCAATCATTCTCCTGAATTACTTTTTTGGTCTTCTCGAGTTCATCAACAATATATTTACTTGCTTTCTCGAGTCCTCGACGCATAATCATAGGATTTGCTCCCGCGGTAATCATTTTATTTCCTTCATTTACTATTGCTTGCGCAAGAACTGTTGCCGTTGTTGTTCCGTCTCCCGCAATATCTGCTGTTTTTGAAGCTGCTTCCTTAACTAACTGTGCCCCCATGTTTTCAAATGGGTCTGGAAGCTCTATTTCTTTTGCTACAGATACACCGTCGTGAATGACAGATGGAGCGCCCCAGCTTTTATCTATTGCAACATTTCGTCCCTTAGGACCCAACGTTGTTGCTACTGCATCAGCAAGTTTATTTACTCCATTGAGTAATTTCCTACGCGCTTCTTCTTTATATATAATTTTTTTTGCTGCCATACTTCCTTTCTTTCAGTCATTCAAGTTAAAAATTCAAAGTTCAAATTTAAAAATTACTAAATTTAAACTACAACTTTTAACTTTACTCTTTAAACTTCTAACTTTAGCCATTCATAATGGCTAATATATCTTTCTGTTCAACTATCGTCCATTCTTCATTTCCTATTTTAACTTCATTTCCGCCCCATTTTTTATACATAACTTTGTCTCCGACTTTAACTATCATTGAACCTTTGACAATTTTTCCTTCGTCTACCTCTCCATCTCCCACTGCCATAACAAGTCCTATTTGTGGTTTTTCCTTAGCAGAGTCTGGAAGTATTATTCCCCCCGCAGTTTTTTCCTCCGCTTCAACTGGTTTTACCAGTACGTTTGAAAAAAGCGGTTTGATTTTTATTGTTTGATTGCTGTTTTTTACCATATTATCAATATAAATTAAATTTATTTCTTTAGTAATTGAAAAAAAAGTTTACAACACAGTTGTCAGTTTGTCAAGTCATCTGCTAATGTTACATTAGATTATATTGACTTTGTCTCTTAGATTGACTACGCTTAAAAGAAGATGAAAATTTTGAGGAATAAGTATTTTATACTAGGAAATATTGCGCTTTTACTTGCAGCAATACCGCTTACCTTACTATTCATAAGCCGCCAGCAGGACATCAGGTCTAGGGCTGCCCCTACTACGAGAATAACATTTGCACCTACTGCTGTTTCATTTGGGGAGGGGCAGTGCTCACCACAAATTGTAACAGTAAGGCTAGACCCTGGCGAAAATATAGTTTCTACAGTCGAGCTTTTCTTAACTTATGATGCTACTAAATTTGGTATCAGTATAGCCGTAAATAAAAACGTTTTCCCCGACCCAAATGGAACCTTACGGGGTCCAACAATTCAAAGTGGTCAGGCAAGTGTTGTTATGGATGTAGGCTTCAACGTTGAGAATCTCATTCAAGCACCTGTCGACATCGCAACTATTACTATTACTCCCATTGCTGCAACTACCGGAGGAGCAGTAAATCTTACTATTGATAATTCAAAAACACGGGTACTATCTCAAGGAGCCGGTGATGGAGACACAGAAAACGTGTTCATGAGTGGCGGACAATCAGCAATTAGTATTAATGCTGCGTGTTTGACCGGCGGAACAGGCGGAAGTCCAACAGCGACCCCTACGCCTACGACAAGCATCTCGGTTACACAGGGCGCAAATCAAGCACCAGTCTGTTCAACCTTAACTGCATCTCCATCCGCTTCAGGAAGCGCACCGTTTGCGCTGACTTTAACGGCTAAGGGCTCAGATACTGGCGGAACCATCACTAAAGCAACATTTAATTTTGGCAACAATACTGTTCAGGACGTAACCGTGGGATTAGGAACTGCGGCCGTTACAACTGAGCTCTCGCACACCTATCAGACGGCAGGAGTATACTCCGCATCAGTTATCTTTACAGACAACAGCGGAGCGCTCAGCAGTTCATGTGTTGCGCAAATAACTGTTAATGCATCAAGTCAAACTACGCCAACTCCAACAGTAGGAGGGGGAGGCATCGCTCCAACAGCAACACCTACACCTACTCCGACAATTGAAAATCCCGGAGGACTAGGCACGACGGTGGCAATTATTGGAGGACTGCTTCTGGTAATACTCGGAGGCCTGGCACTCATCGTACTGTAGAATTAACCTAATTTACATAATTACTAATTGACCTAATCATATCCCAATAACTAAATTTTTTTAGACATTGGACATTTCTAGTTTGGTGTTTGATTAGAAATTAGAGTAATTAGATATTAGAAATTAGAATACTACCATCGCGTAAAATATCTATACCTTCAACACGCTCATAAAGGCTTCTTTGGGGACATTTACCCGACCGATACTTTTCATTTTTTTCTTACCCTCTTTTTGCTTATCCAGTAGCTTATCCTTTCTAGTTCTATCTCCTCCGTAAAGCTTTGCAGTAACGTCTTTCATATAAGCACCTATTCTTTCCGATGCAATAATTTTTCCTCCAATTTGTGCGCGAACTGCTATTTGAAAACTGTGTTTAGGGATGCTCTCAGATAGAGTTTTGACGATTTTTCTTGCAAAGCTCTCTACCTGGGTTTTGTGAATTATAAATGAAAGCTCGGGAACCACCATGTCATTTACAGAAATATCAACTCGCTCAAGATCTGAACTTCGATAGTCCAAAAAATCGTAATCAAAAGAAGCATATCCGGCAGAAGCAGACTTTAATTTGTCATAGAAATCGTAAACAATATTTGAAAGAGGCATTTCGAAAGTTACTTTTACCTGGCTTCCAAAATACGTCACGTCTCCTTCCGTTCCCCGTCCTTTATAGACAAGATCCAATATCCCTCCAATATATTGAGCCGGAGTATAGACTTCACCCACAATAAAAGGTTCTTTGATGTCGTTTTTAGAAATATCAAAATCTTTAGGGCTTGATACTTCTTTCCCGTCAACCAAATATAATATTGATGGCGGTGCACTAAAAACATCTAGATCATATTCACGCTCAATTCGCTCCATAACAATTTGCGAATGAAGTAGGCCCAAAAATCCACATCTGAAACCGGATCCAAAAACAGTAGAGTAATCAGGCGCTATAACAAGTGCGGCGTCGGTTAACTTTAGAGAGTAAATTGCCTTTCTTAAATTCTGAAAATCGGTTGATTCCGTAGGATAAATAGATAAGTAAACAAATGATTTTTGCTCTTTGTATCCAGGAAGGCTCACGCCGGGGTTTTTCGAAAGGGTCATTGTGTCTCCGACCTTTGCCTGAGTTATGTCTTTAATATTTGTAATAACGTATCCTACGTCTCCGTTTGTAAGAATTTGAGATGAGGTAAAATTTGGTGTCATAAATCCGACATCCATAACAAGAGCTTTTGAATTGTCGGCAAGAAACATAATTGCGTCTCCCTTTTTGATCTCTCCGTTTCTCACTCTGACAAAAATTACAATTCCCCTGTGCTCGTCGTATTTTGAATCAAAAATTAATGCTTGTGTTTTATCCCCTTCAACAATTGTTGGCGGAGGAACTTTTTCGATCAGAACTTCAATGAGTTTTTCAACCCCCAGACCTGTCTTTGCACTTATTCTCAATATTTCACTCTTTTCAAATCCGAATGATTCAACTATTTCACTTTCAACTTTTTCAACCTCGGCACTATCTAAGTCAATTTTATTAACAACCGGAATAATTTTTAAACCTAAACTTTTTGCAACATTGAAATGCGAGACAGTCTGCGCCTGAATACCTTTCGTCGCATCAACCACCAATATCGCTCCCTCGCATGCATATAATGTGCGAACAACTTCATAGGAAAAATCTACGTGCCCGGGAGTATCGATCAGATTCAAAATATAATCTTTGCCGTCCAATTTGTAATTCATGTGGACTGGTGCTAGCTTTATGGTTATACCTCTTTCCCGTGATATGGGATTGCTGTCTAGAAATTGCTCCTGCAAAAGATCTTTCCCTGAAAGCGTTCCTGTTAATGCCATCAGCCTATCCGCAAGAGTAGATTTGCCATGGTCTACATGGGCAATAATGGCAAAATTTCGGATGTTGCTTTGATTCATTGGCAAATTATAACAAAGATTAGGCTAAATATCTGTTCCTAAACAAACGGGGATAAATTATTTCAAGCAAATTTTTTTCTATGGATTGAGTTTTGAACCTCCATCAATCAGCTCCTTTATTTGCCTTGCAATTTTATTCTTAAATGTAAATCTTCTAAGCGCGGCAATTATATAGTTAAACTCTTCTATATCCAAAAGCCAGGTGAAAAATAAATAAACTCCAAATCCTACAGCTGATGCAATACTTGTTAGAATAAACAAATTGACAGTTCTTGTCGTGTCAAAAACCAACTGGTCCAAAAGCTTTATAGGAATATATAAAGCAACGCCTGTAACAAGCGCTGCGATAATAATTTTTGATACGCCGATTAAAATATCTACTTTAGGAAGCTTGATCTTTCTATCTAGAGCAATAATCATAAGAATAAATCCTAATATGTTTCCAATTGAAAAAGCGAGTGCCAGATAATAAATCGGAAGCTTTTGAAATATAATAAAATATACTGAAAAAAGTATATTTACAAAAACCGCAAGAAGAGTTATCAAAAGAGGTGATTTTGTATCGTGAAGCGCGTAGAATGCACGGGAAATAAGAAGCGTTGCTGCCTGAACACTTATAGAAAGGCTAAGTAGCGCAAGGGTGTATCCTGTTATAATCGTTGCTTCCCAATCAAACCTTCCTGATCCATAGAAAAGTCTAATTAGAGGTACACGTAAAACTATAAATAACGCGCTTATGGGGAGTGTTAGATATAAAATCTGATTAAATGACGATTTAAATACGCTTCTAAACTCGTCTAAGTTATCTTTTAATTTAGAGAGTGTTGGAAAACTTGCCTGTGCGATAGATTGACCGAAAAGAAAAATTGGGGCAGCCATAAGAATCATAGCAAGGTCGAAAATAACAATACTTCTAGCGGATATTATCGATGCAAAAATTACATTTGAAGTTATCGCAACTTGGGCTACTGCAATTGTCATAGAGCGAGGTATCATAAGTTTTATCACCCTATCTACGCCGTTATTTAGGCTTAATTTGAATCTAGGAATATATCCATTTGCAACTACAAAGGGGAGTTGCACCAGCAAGAAAAGTAGTGCTCCAAACGCCACACCAAAAGCTGCGCCGTAAATCCCAAATACTGGGACAAATAAATAAACTCCTATTATTATCCCGATGTTGTAAAGTGCATTTGCTATGCCTGGGATTAAGAAATAATGGAACGACTGCAGCATTGCGGTAAAAACAGTCCCAAAAAGGAATAAAAACTGAGAGAGTTGAATTATGCGCATTAAGTTTGCAAGAAGTACTATTTGCTCACTTGTAAATTCAGGAGCGATAAGTCGCGCAAGCTGATTTGCAAAAATTAAAACGAATATAGTGATTACAGCAAAAACAATTGTGCCCAGCGTGGTTAATGCTGACGTAAACTCAAAAGCCTCTTTTTTCCCTTTTTTACCTAGATTCTCTGAAAAGATTGGAATAAAAGCAGATGACAGCGCTCCTACAATTACTATTTGAAATAGTAAATCCGGAATTCTAAAAGACGCAAAAAATACTCCCAAATCGCTTGAAGCTCCGAAATATGAGGCAAATAATCTATACTTCAGGATTCCTAGAACCTGAGACAGAGCAGTTGTTATTATAATAAGAAAGGCTGCCGTAAATATGCTTGACTGTTTCGCGGCAACAACAGACAATCCCCTTCGGACGAAATTTTTTACCATAATAGTAGTTTTTTATTGTTTTTTTTAGTATAGCATGCTAAAATACGCCTATGCCAGTAACAAAATCAGCAATAAAAAAGCTTAGACAAGACAGAAAAAGAACCATAAGAAACAATAAAACAAGACTCGCGCTTAAAACTGTTGTTAAAGCTATTAGAAAATCTAAAAAGGCTTCTCTAGATGAAGCTTTTTCTAACATTGATAAAGCAAAAAAGCGAGGACTAATTCATGCTAATAAAGCAGCAAGGCTAAAATCCCAATTGTCAAAAATTGCTCCCAAAAAAGCCTCAACTAAGGCTAGTTCCAAAACGGCAATAAAGACAAAGCCCGCCTCAAAAAAATCCGTTTCTAAAAAAACGAAAAAAACTCTCAAATAACCTTTTTTTCTTGCTTCTGCTTCTTTGACAAACCCCAAAAAACTCCCTAAACTGAGATGATGGAGAAAAAGAGCAAAATTTCAATAAATTTATCCTCGAGCAAAAAGGTCTCGGTGGTAAATACATTCTACACTTGGATATTTCAGGCTGGACGCGCAATAGTTATTTTAATTGAATTGATTGCTCTTGGCGCTTTAGGATACAGATTTCTTGTAGATGGTCAGATTGTTGACCTATATGATGATATTAACAAGGAAGCAAGTCTCGTTCAGTTTCAAGCAAACGATGAAAAAAAGTTCCGTTCCGTACAGGAACGGTTATCCAATATTAAGATTATCAATGATGAGACAGGAGGAAAAATTGAGGTAGTAAATGACATTATTTCCTCAATTAATGCTAACGAATTTACAGAAACAGATCTTACTATAAATCAAAATTCTATTTCTCTTTCAGGAAATGCTCTTTCTGTTTTTACGGTTGAAAACTTTACAAATAAAATACAGGAATATCCTCAGGTTAGCTCTATTGTTATTGATGAAATAAATACTTCAAGCAGCGGAATTAAATTCAGACTTAGGATTTCTCTTAAAAAATCGCAGCTACAAATATGAAGGACAGAATTATAGTCGAAATAAATAAAATAAAAAAAGAATTTTATTCTCTGGTAAAAAATCAGGGCAGGCAAAAAATTATTACTTATCTTTATGTTATCTTTAGCTTGGTTGCGGTAACCGTATTTGGTTTATTTGCAATAAATCCTACACTTGCGACCATTTCCGAGCTACACAAAGAAAAGGACGATGGAGAGTTCACCCTTAATCAACTAAGGGCAAAAAATCAAACGCTGCAAAAACTTGGAGTACAATATCGGCAGATTGAGGTAGATTTAGATAAAGTATTTACAGCCATACCAAGTTCACCTAAAATTCCCGAACTGATAAGAAAAATTGAAATACTGGCAAACCGCAACAATTTGGCTATTAGCAGCTTAAATACTGGGGCGATTGAACTTTTTCCGACCTCGAGAACGGGAACTCCACTTTTTTCCTACACCGTTAATGTCTCATCAACAGGAACAGAATCATCAATTAATGCATTCGTACAAGAATTAATTAATCTAGACAGAACATTAACCATTGAGAGACTGAGTTCGGGAAAAGCAGAACGTAATTTATTTTCAGTAACAATTACGGGGCGCGCGTTTTTTATCAAAGAATAACTAATATGTTAAAAAATCTTATTTTTCTATTTGGATTCAGCACATTTGTAACTGTAGTATGGATATCAACAACCATATATCATAATTCAGTAACTTCTAAAATTACACCGGAAAATAAAAGAAAAATAGAGCCGATAAATTCTACCTTTGACACTAAAACCCTAGAACAACTTGACTCAAGGCAAGTTGTTAGAGCAAATCTATCTGAAAAACTAAGTATTATTGAGGATAATAATGAGCAAAATTCAACGAGCAGCGGCACACTGCCACAGCAGGAAGTTATTGTAAATGACTCTGACCTTTAAGCTTATATGAATTCTTATTCGAACAAAAAAAATGCTCCATTATTCATAGGAATTTTTTTAATTCTTGCAATTGCTGTAACGATATTTTTAATACAACAAGGGATACTAACTATTACCAGAGCAAAACCGTCATCTATTCCTCAAAATATTCAGATTACTAATATTAGTGACTCTTCATTTACGGTTATATTCACAACAGAACTTAAAACTAGTGCCGCAATTCGTATTCCTGAAGGAGAAACGGCAAACACAATAATCTATGACGATAGAGACAAATCCAAAGGCGTACAAAATGATTATTTCTCACACCACATTACAATACCCAACCTAAAACCAAAACAAACCTATTCCTTTGTAATAATTTCTGAAGGAAAAGAGTATGCTTCACCAGCTGAGTATCTGATAACAACAGGGCCAGCTATAGACTCTCCTCCGCCTTCTCAAAATCCCCTCTATGGAAAGCTCCTCCTCCCTGATGGATCTATGGGAGTAGACACAATCGTTACCGCAAAGTCAAACGACAGCCAGGTTATTTCCTCAATTACTAATGACTCGGGAAATTACATAATTCCGACAAATTCGCTAAAAACTGCTAACTTGTCCGAATACCAAATTCTTGACGCGAGTACGCAAATATTCTTAAGTTTTTTTAGGGAAAAATATACGGCAAAAATAACTACAGACTTTGAACTTGGACAAAATCTTCCAGTCATTACACTCAACCAAGCATACGCATTTCTCCCACAAACAGATTCTCTAGAATCACAACCATCCGAAGGATTTGATAGTATAGACGAACCTAGTGAAACTTCAGCTCAACCTTCAGTTATTTCTCCCCGTACTGGACAATCATTTATAGATCAAAGACCAACATTTTCCGGCACAGGAGGGGCAAACAGGAAAGTGATTATTTCTATTCCTTCAGCAAATATCAGCAGTTCTGTAAATATTTCCTCACAAGGCAGATGGACTTTTCGCTCTGAAACAGAGCTTTCACAAGGAGAACACACAGTAATTTTTACTATTCAGGATGAAAATGGAATTAATATAGTAATTTCAAGAAGTTTTTCTATTTTTCCGTCAGGTTCACAAGTTGCACAAAGCGCAACTCCGTCAGCAACTCCAATATTTACCCCAACCCCGACTCAGTCGGAGCCAACACCAACAACTGCTTCTCCAACACCTACTATTGAAATGTCCATAACACCAACCATTTCAGTTGAACCAACTATCAGTCCAACTGAGGGATTAACTCCAACGCCCACTGAAATTACTCCTACGCCAACTTTTATTCCAACAAGTTCTCCGCTTCCTCCAATAGACAAACCGGGAGATATGTCCTCAACAACTCTTCTTGCAGTATTTTCAATCATACTAATAATTGCGGGCGCGGCTATCTTCTTTGCGCTATAAGAATTTTGTTGTCTTTTAGTCTCAAAAGTAAACCCCGTATCCACGACATTACGAACGGGGCATTGTGGTGCGGGGTAAAATGGTAGAATGGCTAAATAGTTAAAATAGTTACGTGAACTATTGCATTCCTTTTTAACAATTTAACAATTCTGCAATATGACAATTTATTTATTATGAAAATCGGTATTATTGGTGCTGGATTTACAGGCCTTGCAGCAGGATATTATTTATCAAAAAAGGGTCATCAAGTTACTCTTTTTGAAAAAGATGATAAGCCAGGTGGGCTTGCAGTTGGATATCAGGAGAAGGGTTGGGATTGGACTCTTGAAGGGCACTACCATCACTGGTTCACAAATGACAAAAGTGTGCTCGCTTTAGCTAAGGAAATAAATCACAAAGTCGTTATTAAAAGACCAAAAACTTCATCGTTTGTAGATGGAAATATATATCAGCTTGATTCCCCAGCATCCCTTCTAAAATTTCCAAAGCTTAATATAATAAATAGAATACGGATGGGAGTATCTCTTGCCTTCCTTCGTTACAATCCTTTTTGGAAACCTTTAGAAAATTTCTATGCAGAGCCATATCTTAGAAAAACTATGGGAAATACCTCATATAAAAAGATTTGGGAACCTCTGATGGTAAATAAATTAGGAAAATATGCCAACAAAGTGTCTCTCGCTTGGTTCTGGGCAAGAGTTTACAAACGTACCCCTTCCCTTGCATACCCCGAAGGAGGATTTCTAACTTTTGCTCAGCATTTGGAAAAAGAAATTAAAAACAGGGGTGGTAAATTTTACTACAATACAGAAATATCCGAATTGTCTTCTAACAACAAGCCTAAAGTTTCATACAAAATACAAAATACAAAATACAAAATACAGGAGTTTGATGCTGTAATAGTAACCTTACCCACCATGTTGTTTTTCAAAATAGCACCAAGCCTTCCCAAAGATTATGTAGATAAATATTCAAACCTAAAAAATATCGGAGCAGTTAACCTCGTTCTAAGACTGAACAAGCCTTTTCTACCGGATAGTACTTACTGGCTAAATATGTGCGATATTAAATCCCCAATACTTGCAATTGTCGAACACACGAATTTTATGGACAAAAAAAACTACAACAACGAACACCTTTTATATATAGGAAATTACATGGAAACATCTGATAAAAGATTTACAATGAGCAAAGAAAAATTACTAAAACTTTACAACCCCTGGCTTAAAAAAATTAACCCAAACTTTGAACTTTCAATTTTGAACTTTGAATTGTTTAAGGCCCCTTTCGCCCAACCAATTGTTACTCCAAAATATTCGAAAATCGTTCCCTCATTTTTAACCCCGTTAAAAAATGTTTATCTTGCAAACATCCAACAAGTCTATCCCTGGGATAGGGGAACTAACTATGCAGTAGAATTGGGGATGAAAATAGCAGGGTTAATTCAGTAATTTTCAATTTACAATTTTTAATTTGAAATGAAATCTAATTTTTTAAATTTAATTTTTAAACATTGAATGAAAATTTCAAATTTCAAATTTCAAATTCGACCAAGAAATTTTTACGTTTTGCTTCTTGTCTTAATAATAAGTATTGGAATATTCTTCCGCTTCTATAACTTGAATTGGGGCGCTCCCTATTACTTTCACCCTGACGAACGAAATATCGCATCAGCAGTAACTCGAATTGAATTTCCGAATAACTTAAACCCTGAATTCTTTGCATATGGCTCTGCGCCAATTTATACAGCATATTTTATCGGAGTAGGGCAAAATTTTATCGAAAATTTTTTCTATCCTATAGAAGATCCTTTTACATTAAAATTTGAACAGGCTATTATTATTCTAAGAATTCTTTCAGCTTCATTATCTACCTTAATAATCTTTTTAGTATTTATTTTACTTTACAAAAAATTAAATATATATTTTTCATTGCTAGGAGCAGTACTTACAGGACTAAATGTCGGACTTATTCAATATGCGCATTTCGGAACATTTGAAATCTGGTTAACTTTTCTTTTCTTACTTTTATTTTACTCAATCATTATCTACATTGAAAAAAACTCTAAAGCAAAACTTTTGTTAATTGGCATTGTTCTCGGACTTCTTATCTCTGTAAAAGTGTCCTCAATAGTAATTGTTCCAATAGCTTTAATTACAATAATTTTGTACGAAATCAAAAAAGCGAAGGCTTATATTAAAAAATATTTACTTGTAATTAACAGCCTTGTTTCCTTAGCTGTTATTTTATTAGCAGCTGCTATAACTTATATAATTACTTCTCCATACACACTACTCGATTTCAAAGCATTTATTAGTACCATGAATTACGAATCCGGCGTTGCTTTGGGAACAATTAATGTTTTTTATTCAGGAGGATTTGTTCAGAGTATTCCAATTATCTATCAATTAACCTATGTCTATCCTTATTTATTAAATCCTATAAACCTTCTAGTTTTATTTTTCTTTACCCCAATACTCATAGTTTCTTTAATAAAAAATCGAAACGAATTACTAAATCTTTCTATTCTGTTTTGTTTAGTGATTTTTCTCTCCCAAGCTTTTCTTTACGTTAAATGGATGAGGTATTATATTCCAACAATTCCCTTTTTAATAATACTTATTATTTTAGGAGTCAAACTTTTAGCTGATAAAATAAAACGGGACTCAATCAAAAAAATCGCATTAATTTCAATCTTTTCACTGCTTATCATTTCATCTCTCATTCATTCGTTTTCTTATTTTTATACAGTTTTATTTAATAATTACTCTACCGTTAGTGCATCAACATTTGCTGGGGGAAATATTCCGCGCGATTCAAAACTCATTTCTGAAGTTTATGATATGGGGATACTACCATTCAACAGTAAATTCTCAAATATCACGCTCTTTGATTTTTATGCTCTTGACGATGAGTGGGTCAAAGATGAAAAGCGTGAAGAACTAGATAATTTAATTGCAAATTCCGATTATATAATTCTTCCAAGTCAGAGAATACTGCGTAATAGAATAATGTATCCAAATCATTTTCCAGAGGGGAATAAGTTTTATAATAAATTACAGACTGATAAGTTTGACTTAATCTATCAAACACCATGTGACTTCTATTGTAAAATTTTATATCTAGGAAACCCAATATACTCACTTGAAGAAACAGCGAATGTTTTCGACAGACCAACACTCTTTATTTTTAAAAAAAATATAGAGAATTTCAAATTTCAAATTCTAAATTCCAAATGAATTTTTTAAGATCAAATTATATATTAATATTAATTATTGCCGTAGGTGCATTCTTCAGGTTTTTTAATCTAAATTGGGATGGGAATTGCTGTATGCATCCTGACGAAAGAGCCATAATAATGACTGTCGAAAGGCTTGAATACCCGGAAAATATTTCTGAGTTCTTGTCTAAGAAAAGTAGTTTTAATCCAAACTTTTTTGCTTACGGAACTTTTCCTATATCTAACTGTATTTATCTAATAAATCATTCAGTCTAATCTCAAACAATTCCTTTAAGGAACATATAGCATCTTTGGGAAATTTCACTTTTGAGTGAGAATCATTACTCCATTCAACTGGAACCTCCTTTATTTGGAATCCAAATTTGGTAGCAATAAAAATTATTTCTGAATCAAAACCCCACCTATCAATTTTTGCCCTTGAGAAAATTTTCCCTGCAACTTCTTGTTCAAAACATTTAAGCCCGCATGTAAAATCAGAAATATTCGTTTGCAAAGTTATTTGGGACAATTTTGTAAAAATCCTCCCCATTACTTCTCGCATAATTGGCTGTCTTTCAATTATATTTGCCCCTTTTATCCGCCTCGAAGCAATGATTATTTTATTCTTTGGAATTTCTTTCAAAAACTTTTCTATAGTTTCAAGGGGAACAGAAAGATCGATATCCATAAATAACTTATGACTACCACTTGCGTAAAGCATTCCTTTTCTTATTGCGTATCCTTTTCCCTTATTGTGTTCGTATGATATAAGCGTAAAAGGAATTGTTTTTGATAGCTTTTGTAAAATCCTTTTTGTATTATCAGTGCTTCCATCATCAACAACAATTAATTCTATTGAATATTTTTGTTTCTTTAAATATTCATAGACGTAAATCAAGTTATTAATTCTTTCTTTTTCATTATAAACAGGAATAATAACAGATAAAAAGGGTTTGCTGCTCATATTTTTTCTGCAATGCAAAAAACGGTAGTGCCAAAAGGAATTTTAATGTAATCGGCAAGTCTTTGTTCAAGTCTTGCAACTTTCAACATAAACGAATTTACTATCGGAGTATTTATTTTGAAATCAGATGAATAATTTCTAAAGGGGAGTTTTGACTTTATTAATCTTGTTATAAAAACCGGAACTACTAAAAAAGAGTACACATAGGTTATCTTCTTAACGTTAAATCCCTCCTTTTCAAGAACGTTTCTTAAATCAGTTATTGTATACCTTCTCTTATGTCCATGAACAACATCCCACCTGCTCCATAAGGCTTTATATGCAGGAACCGTTAAATAAATTTTCCCATTTGTTTTAAGAATTCTTTTTACTTCCCGTAATGCCTTATGTTCTGAAACATGCTCTAGAACATCTAACATAAAAACTGCATCAAATGTTTGAGTTTTAAAGCCTGTATCATATAAGCTCTTTAAAAATATATTTTTTAATTTTCTTGTTTTACAGTACTCTATAGCATCTTTTGAATTATCTATCCCATACATTTCAGACGTCATGGAAAAATAAATTAAATTTTCTCCTGTACCACATCCAACATCAAGTATTTTATCTGTATATTTTAAACCTTTCAAATATTTTGCTATAAGACTCCTTTTGGCAATATGCCACCAATGATAAGCTTCAAGTTCATATAAGTCTTTATACAAGTATTTCTTCATCACAATATTAATTGTAAGCGGGATTATTGTATATTATATCTGTGTTTAAAGTACAAAGAGTATAAGAAGGATTTTCAAAAACTTTTTTAGCACACAGTTCTTTTTCTTTTTGAAGTATATAATCTTGCGGCATAAAAGACTGCGGTCCTTTTTGATAAGGACCAAATATGATATATGATTTCCCTCCTGCTGGGTTCCTTTGATTAAATACAAAATAACGGTCAAGCGTAAAAAAAACTTTCCCCGTCAAAGCTGATGCCTCTGCATTAAGAAACCATCCAGCATAATAAACTTTATCATTTTCAGAAATATTATCATTAGAATATACAACCAATTCTTTTTGATCCGCAAGCGAGAGAATAGGATTACCTGGAAAACCCTGAATGCCCCTTATGTGGTTTGTACTCATCCATTTATCAATATGCTTCTCGCTTAATAGAAATGAAGGAGTGATGAGTGAGAAGTTTATAGAGAAGATAGCAACTATAGATATTAATGCTACATTTACATACTCCTTCCTTTTAATGTATATGCTTAAAGAAGTTCCAATGGTAATTGCAATAATTATCATCCCTATAAAAAGTGCTTGCCATGCGTGTCTTGCCCATCCAAAGGTGGAAAAAAAAACATACCAAATAAACGAGATAAACATTGCAAGCAAACAAAACACGATGAACTCTCTATACTTTCTATTTATACTTCTAAAAAGCAGTAATGGAGAAAAAATTAAAAATATCCATACTAAATATGAGTTATCCAGGGCAATGTCCTTCCAAATCTGTATTTTTTGACTGATAAAATTAATATCAAAATTCTGTAATTTAAGATTATCTAGCCCACTCCCCGCACTTTTTAAAACAATTTCGTAATCCTGCCCAACCGCAGTCCAACCCCCCATCCCAAATCTCGATATTAGAGATACGTACTGATAAAAATGGAATAGTAGTGCAGGGATAAATAATCCTAATGCCACGATTACCCACTTGCTGATAATTTTCTTTTTGTGTTCTTTATTCTTAATAACATCATATAGAGATATAAAAAATAAAGAAGAAATCGGTAAAAGAAATAATGTCTTGGTGAGATATGCAAAAGAAAACATAAGACCCGCACAGAAATAGTACAGTTTTTTCTTTTTTGAAATTCCAAACAACAGCCATCCTCCAAAAAGAAAAAGCATTGTTGCAATGCTCTCTGAGAAGGCTTCGAACGAGTAGCTTGTATAATATTGAGGAATAAGATATATCCACAGCGCAAAAATACCAAGCGAAAAAAATCCTCCAATTTTTTTAACTATGTAAAAGCTCAACAATAAAAGAAGTGAAAATGCTAACAGTGGCCATGCTCTATATTGCCACCAACCGTTTCCGAAAATTTTAAGTATAAATGCCTCAGGAAAAACATACCCCGGACCCACCGTTACCCCTGCGGGAAAATAAATATACCCATCTTTATCCTGAACTGAAAATCTTCCGTGAATACTAGAATGCGCTCCTATCGTATTCTCCTTTATAGTATTTGTAAATGAAGCATAAATACCTCTTTCAGCTACGTTTTTTGCAACTCCTAAATACCATCCGCTGTCATGCTCGACTCCACCATACGCAGAAATAAAAATGATAGTACGAATCGTAAGGAATGCAAAAATAAACAAAATCATTACATTTACCTTATCTTTAACCATACGTATAATAAATTAAGAATATACCATTATATCAGTAGAATTATCCGATATTATTATTTATTTTATACTCCTAACGATTATTAAAAAAATATATAATATACTTGGTCAACGGGCAATACTCTCCACACGTCAAGCAGCTCTTTGCTGTTACTCCTTCGTATCTCACTCAACATCCGGAATATAAGTTTAAAACTTTGAAGAAATTAATATACCCAAATGGGACTGTTGCTTTCGTATTAGGAGAGATTGTAGAATAATGCTTATGGAAAAAACAGTAGAAAAATCCATCCTATTGCTCGTACGTATTCAGTTTTTCCCAACAGGTTTGTCATTGCACCTGCCCACCTCTGGAGGGAGCGTAGCGAAGCCCCGCTTAGCGGGGCCACGCTCCTTTCATCCCTCCTCGCAATGACAATTCCGCTGCTGTCAAGACTTGAAAAGCGTTTCTCTAAACCACTGAAATTCGCAATAAACTATGTTAAATTAAAAGAATGAAGAATAAAAAAATGTCCAAGATTCCACAATTCAAAACAAGGGAGGAGGAGGCAAAATGGTGGGAAACACATAGTTTTGCTGATTATCAAGACGAATTTAAGACTGTTAAGGCGAGGTTTGCAAAAAATCTTTCGGAGGGAATACACGTTAGACTCGATCCTGACACTCTAGAAACCTTACGCAAAAAAACCAACAAAAAAGGCATTGGTCCCACTACTCTTGTGAGGATGTGGATTATGGAACAATTACACACACCCTAAGAAACACCTAAACTTTATATCTATAAAGAGGCGTAAATTTACATGAGGTAATTTTGTATAATGGTATATCCATGCTGATGAATCATTTACTGTTTACGATTACCCGAAAATAATGATTTTTAAAAAAATATACAAAAATAAATAACATCTTGTAATGAAAAACACATTAATAACACTTTCTAAATTAATCTTTACTCATATATTTTTTCTATTATTAGGCACGATTATATTCGTACTTTTATTTCACACGAAGTTGTTTGCAGTCTCTGATATCTTTTTTTACAGAGGCATTTTCCTACTACTCACAACTTGCACTATAATCTTCATATCATTATTGTTATTCAAGCGTTTTGTACACAATAGTTTTTTCACATATAAAGATGTGCTCTTAAGTATTGTTATACTTTTCTCTCTTAATATGGTTTTATTTACTCATATTCCAGTAACGGAAGATCGATCTCTTTCAATTTTTATACTCAAATATATGGATAAATATGCACATAAATCTTTTACTAATCAAGAAATTGAACAAGCGATTACGGAAAAATATCTACGTGAATATGGAGGGGTAAGTAAACGATTTCATGAGCAAGAAATTACTGGCGATATTAAGAAAACTGGAAGTAGATATAGAATTACAGAGCAGGGACAATTATTAGTAAAATTTTATTCAGTAATTGCAGGGTTATTTAATATCAATGGTGTAAGTATTTCTCGTTAAAAACTGCTACTATTAGAACTGATGGGGAAAAATACGTCTTCAATATACAATTTTACTTTACTATTTATTCTTCTCTCGCTCTTCATCATTGAGCCGCTGTCGTATAAATTTACCTCGTTTGGAGAAATAGGGACAGTCCTATGGGCATGTCTATTTCTATTTATTTTAATCGAAGCGCTAAAAAAATTCAAAGGACTAATTTTTTTTGCTTTTCACAAAAAGTACATACTCACTCTTTGTGCCTATTCAATATTAGTCGGAGTCAGTTTATTAGCTATTATCCTTCCTATTAATAGTCACTATGAAGCTGCTCAAGAAATTACTTGCAAGCTTTCTCAGTATTCTCTTTCGGGATTTGGATATAATTCAACATGTCACTTTGGATATCCCGCTAGAATATTTATTCTCCCATCTTTGCCTTCATTAATTCTAGGCCGCTCTCTTTTTGCTCTGAATTTCGGTGGGTGGATTTATATTTTTTGCGGTATTACCATCTTTTCTTCTTCATTAATAGAATATTTTCGAGAGAAAAGAAATACTGACATTGCTACTTCTTTTTCCATTGCAATGCTTCCTAATTTTTACTACTTTAATTATTTTTTGTTTGCATACGAATTGGGAATTTTTCCAACAATATTCACCCTAATTCAAATAGGCTTCTATCTATTATATTTAAGCAAAGGAAATATTAGATACATACTTCTCTTACTTGCTGTAAATTATTACCTAATATTTTCTTACACTACGGGACTAGCTGTAGTTTTTCTTTCTTCTTTTTATATGTTCTTTTTCATTTTTGAAAAATCAGTACCAAAATTACACAAGCTTTTATTTATGCTTAGCACGGTTATAACATTATTACTATTTATATCTTCGTTATTTATTAGAAATGATATTCATATAATTAGTGCGAGCACAGAGTCGATTGATATTTTTACTGAACTTAACAATTCATTTGCATATTTTATTAACGGACACGCCTTAAATCCCTTTAGTACCTCACTATTATCCCTTACGATTTTTGTTGTTATTCTTGCTCTTTTATCCTTTCAGTTCGGAAAAAAATATTTTGTTGCAGGAGTATGGGCAATTGGGGTAATTATTTTTGCCACCATATCTCATGGGTATTCTTTTAACTCAATTGATTTTCGCATCCACCGTTCACTTATTATCATTCCTATAATAATAACGTTCGCCGGAATCATTGTACATCAAATACTCCTACATCTACCGCAGGCAAAAAAAATTATTATAGTTATTGTGATTTTTATGTTGTCTTTAGGTCTATATTATCAGTATATCTATTTAAATTCAAAAATCGGAGGAGAACGGCACCGCCATTTTGTACTTATTAAATGGCTCGAGACAAATTTTCAGAAGGAAATATTACAAAGCGGAATCCTGCTGTTTGATACTAATCCTTCTTACTACATATCTATAAATGATAATCTTCATTACTATTATCCCGGATTAAACGCAGAAAATATTGCTGATGACTGTAGCAATACGATATTAAGACAAAAAAATATAATACTTTTTACCACAAACATCAAGAGACATGAATGTTTAAGTAATTACATAAATAATGCACAATTGATTAACACCTTTTTATTCAGTAGTGATGAACCGCTTATGATTTATGTATTAAAATAATTCTCTAATTTTGATTTTTTTTATGTAATTTTGAAAAAGAATGAAAAAGAAAATAAATTATTTATTGTATGATATTAATTTTTATTGTTGTTTTGAGCAAAAGTTAATTGTAGAATAATCCCTATGGAAAAAACAGTTCTTGTTACAGGAGGTACGGGATTTTTAGGAGTTCATCTTGCGCGTCATTTTCTCAAACAAAAGTATAAAGTAATTCTTCTTGATACTGCACCTCTTACCGCAGATGACATTAAAAATAAAGTTGATGTAATAAATGTAAATATCACAGATAGAAAAAGTGTTAATCAATTTTTTTCTAAATTAAAACCTGACTTTGTTGTCCATGCAGCAGCAGCACTCCCAATTCACAACGACCGCGATTATATATTTAAAGTAAACATTGACGGCACTAGAAATATTCTCGAGGCATCACTTAAAAACAAAGTAAAAAAACTAACCTTTATTTCAACAACTGCAATGTATGGAATCCCGGATGATTTACCGGAAAGAGAAACTAGTGCACTTCACCCGATAGGATTTTACGGCGAGTCAAAGGCTGAGGGTGAAAAACTATGCATGCAGTATTTTAAAAAAGGACTTAGTATAAATATTATCCGCCCGAAAACCTTTTTAGGTCCAGAGCGCTTAGGAGTTTTTACTATTTGGTTTGAGGCGATATTTAACAATAAGCCTGTTTTTATTTTGGGAGCTGGAAAGAATTTATATCAACTTCTTGAGGTTTTGGACTTATGCAGTCTTATCGAAAAAACATTAACAACAAAAATAAAGGGTGAGATATTCAATGCAGGGACTGATAAATTTGGAACTTGGCGCGATGATCTTTCCGCACTTATTAAACACGCAAGGTCTAAATCAAAAATAATCGGACTTCCCGTAATTCCATCTCAACTGATACTTGCCGTTCTTGAAAAACTCCGTATATCTCCAATTGTCGCATGGCACTATAAAACTTTTCCCGTTAATTCATATGTTTCTACCGAAAAAGCCCAGAAAAAACTTGGCTTTAAGCCAACTAAATCCAACACGGAGATTCTTATAGAGAGCTACGACTGGTATAAAAAACACAGAAAAGAATTTCTTGGGAGAGAAGGAAAAACTCACAGGACTATATGGAACTTTAAAATTTTAGATATAATTACAAAATGGCTATAAAAAGAAGATCTCACTATTCCCCACCCCGTCATCCTGAACTTGATTCAGGATCCGCAAAGATTCAGGATCGAGTCCGGAATGATACGAAAACACTTATAAATAATCCTTCTACATTCCGCATTGGGTTTGATTTTGATAAAGTTTTCGTTAGTTACCCGCCGATAATTCCTGACAAATTAATTGATTTTCTCTATAAAGGAAGCTTTGCAATAAAAAAAGAGAAAAGCGCTGATAATTTCAAACTCAAGTATAGAATTCCGGGTCTTTTTGAGCAAAAAATAAGAATAATTTCCCACAATTATATATTCCGCCCCCCCATAAAAAATAATATTAAATCTCTTAGAGAGATAAATAAAAAAACAAAATGTGAGCTTTATCTAATTTCCAGCAGATTTGGTTTTTTAAAGGAGAAAACTAACAGCTGGCTGGATAAAAATAAAATGAAAAACGACTTTAACGGAATTCATTTTAATTTTAACAATATTCAACCCCACATATTTAAAGAAAGGGTGATTATAAAAAAGGGTATTTCTCACTATATTGATGACGATTTGGACCTGTTAGTTTACCTTTCAAAAAAACTTCCTGAGAATACATTTTTTTGGCTTACTGATAATAAAAAACACGGGTATAAATCTCTTCCAAAAAATATTAAAATAATAAAAAGTATTAAAGAACTTTATACAAAATATTTATAAATATGTATTTTTTTGATTTAGGACTTATCATAAAATTTTGGTTTGTATTTCTAATTCTGGGAATATTATTGCTACCGATTACAACTAGAATTTTTTCCCAGTTGATTGATAAAGGATATATTTTTTCAAAGGTAATAAGTCTTATTTTATTTTCATACGTATTGTTTGTCATGGGGACGCTGCATATCCTTCCATTCAATATCTCCTCAATTCTTTTATTAATTTTTATTTACGTTGCGATTTTACTCTTTTTCTTCCGTTTTAAAATGCCTAAACTGCCGGATAAAAAAACCAGGCGAATTTGGGTTTTTGAAGAATTGTTATTTCTTGTTGCGTTACTCTTTTGGTCATATATAAAGGGCTTTCAGCCTGATATAAATGGTCTGGAAAAATTTATGGATTTTGGTTTTATAAATTCAGTCTTAAGAACCAACTACTTTCCGGCAGCAGATATGTGGTTTGCTCCTGAGTCTATAAATTATTACTATTTCGGTCATCTTCAAACAGCCTTTCTGACAAAGCTTACGGGAATTCATTCATACATAACATACAATATTATGATTGCTACAATTTTTGCTTTTACCCTCGTAGGAAGTTTTTCCTTAGTATTCTCAGTAGCATTTGATTTTTTCAAGAAAATAAAAACAAGCTTTTTTGCCGGAATTCTTTCAGCATTGCTGGCTACAATGGGGGGGAACCTTCACACTGTTTATGCTTTTTTCCAAAGTTATACAGGTGAAAATCCTGTACCATTCTGGGTATTAAAACCTCTACCGCTGGATCAATTCGGATTGGGATATTGGTACCCAAATGCAACCCGCTTTATACAAAACACAATTCACGAATTTCCCTCTTATTCATTTGTAGTATCAGATCTTCATGGTCACGTTCTAGATATTCCAATTGTTCTACTATCTCTTTCAGTAACATATATTCTCATTAAGAAAAAGCGGATTGAAAAGATTGATATTTTTCTTTTTTCTTTTTTAACTGCGGTTATGTATATGACAAACGCTTGGGATGGAATTATTTATTCAGGGCTAATAGTAATGGTTATTTTAATTAAAAATTTACATTTTCTTTCAAAATTAAAGTTTAAAAAAATCCTTCAATCAAAAAAAGTGAGACGTTTTGTACTAAATTCAGGGATTGGGATTGCAATTCTGGGATTTGGATTTTTTCTTTTTACTCTTCCATTTAACATTTACTTTAAACCTTTTGCTACAGGTGTAGGATTTCTTTGTGCTCCGGAATTTTTAGAGGGAAAAACTTTCGGGCCTTTTCTGTTTGAAGCAGATCATTGTCAAAGATCTCCTTTATATCAACTACTAATTCTTTGGGGATTCTTTTATATTACTTTGTTAATTTTCATTTCTTATTTATTAGCTAGAGGAAAAAAAATTCTTACAAAAAAACCTATTGTTTTCTACCTGATTTTATTCTTTTTTGCTTCAGTTCTTATTCTTATTCCTGAATTTCTTTATGTAAAAGATATCTACCCGGCACATTACAGAGCAAATACTATGTTTAAGCTTGGATATCAAGCATTTATAATGTTTTCACTAGCTAGCGGATTTGCTATTGTGTTCTTGCTCAAATACTGGAATAAGTGGATACTGATACCACTTTTTACATCACTTTTAGGACTCGTCTTAATTTATCCATATTTTTCAGTTAAATCCTATTTTGGGGAAATAAAGCCAGAGCGCTATCAGGGACTAAATGGTATAAAGTATCTAGAGTTCAGATATCCGGAAGACTATGGAGCAATTCTGTGGATAAATGAAAACATAAAAGGACAACCGGTTATTGCCGAAGCTCAAGGTGACTCGTATACGGACTATGCGCGCGTTTCTTCAAATACAGGTCTTCCAACTATTCTGGGATGGACAGTACACCAATGGCTTTGGCGGGGAGACTACTCCGTGCCGGAACCACGAATTGACGAAGTACGCGCACTATACGAAGACGGCTTATCAAAAACACAAGAAATTATAGATAAATATAATGTCCAATACGTCTTTATCGGAAAACTGGAAAGGGAAAAATATACCAATTTAGATGAGTCAAAATTTGATAGTCTTGGAGATATTGTTTATGAAAATGGAACTACTCGGATTTATGAGATAAATTAATTAGCAGTATTATTTTCAGTTTTGGATGGAGTAATTGTTTCAATAATTAACTGCTCCTGCCCAATCAAGCAATCTTTTCCATCCATTATGCATTGAACATATTCGTGAATCTCGGAATAATTACCTATTCCCTTCCTTGGTATTAATACGTATTGGAATCCGTAATCCTTTGAAATCGGAGGATTTATTAAAAGACCCCATCTTTCATCCGCTTTGTTCCCATCATCAATTACATAACTTTTTATTTGTCCATCCTTCATCTTGTCAGCAAGCTTTACGAAGTCATCAATTTTTTCCGTATCGATATCCGTATTGATGTTATCGGTTAAAATATTGTAAATCCCTAACAATTTCACAGGATTTAATATCACCCCAAGCGAAAATACTTTTTCCCTTAAAGCAGCAATTATCACCTGCTGGCGTTTACTTCTCGCAAAGTCGCTTCCCTCACCACTTGTGCCGTGTCTGCTTCTTACAAATTCAAGCGCTGTCTCACCATTCATTTTTTGAATCCCTCTTTCAAAAGCTATAGTTTTGTACCGGCATGGAAATGCGTCAAGCTGAGACGCTGCGGTTGCTAAAGCTTCAAACTCTTCCTCTGATTTTCCACATATATCCTCTTCTTTACCGGTAATTGGATACTGCTTGTCTATAAATGAATTCTCAACCCTTACGTCAATTCCTCCCAGGTAATCAATTATTTTAGTAAACCCTTGAAAATCTAAGACCAAAACATAATCAACTTTTTGTCCTGTTAAATCCTCAATTGCACTTCGTGACAGTTCTATCCCTTTTCCCTCTTTCTCACCAATGGCATAGACGCTGTTAATTTTTCTCTCAAGTGGCGGAACCCATAGGTCTCTTGGGACTGAAAACATATGTACTTTATTTTGATCAATATTTACGTTTGCAAGAATTATTGTATCGGTCAATTTCGGACCATCGTGTCCTCCTCCCGCTATTCCCAACAGTAAAATATTAAAAGACTCTTTTTTAGTTAGAAGATCAATTGTTCTGTCAATAGTTACTCCAAATAAAAATGTGCCTATTTGGCGAAATTGAACTTGGAAAACTCCAATTAATATTAATACCATTACTCCTGCAAGCAAATAATATTTATATTTTTGTAAGTTTTTTTTTGAATCTAAGCGTCTTATTTTTACCATTGTGAAAGAATTTCTATAAAAGACTTTGCCTCCAGACTAGCACCTCCTATTAGAAGACCTGCGCACGAATTAATATGAATATAGTCTCTGACGTTATCAGACTCTATACTTCCCCCATATAATATTTTCCCGGAAAATCTCTTGCCCAGTTGCGTAAAAACCTTTTCTATATGTTCTGGATTGTCAGGATTACCTGTTCCAATTGCAGTAGGGGGCTCAAATGCAACAACATCTACACCTGAAGGGATATTCTGTATTTCATTTTGGACGCAATAAACTATCCTTTGATTGTTTTTTTTAGCCTCCTCTACTTTTTTATTTAAAACTTCATCGCTCTCGTTAAAAAATTCCCTTCTTTCAGAGTGACCAATTATAACCATATCGCAAAACTCTTTAATTTGACTGGCATTGACCGCACCCGTATAGGCTCCCTCACCAAAAGGCGAGACGTCTTGTGCACAAAGTTGAACCGGAAGATTATATTTTTCAATTAAATTTTTACAAAGATGTAGTAATTGAAAAGAGGGGGCAAGAACTATTTCTTTATTCTCAAGGTTAATTTTGTTAATATTTCCAGATAACTCCACAATAAAATCATTTGCGTCAGAAATATTTTTGTAAGATTTCCAGTTGGCTATAATTAATTTTTTATCCATAGAAAGACAATGAATCTACGTTATAATTACATAGTATAGCAACTAACAATGGACATTCTCAATCAACTAAATAAAGACCAGCAAGATGCAGTTTTGTACACGCAAGGACCTATGATAATTTTGGCTGGGGCGGGAAGCGGAAAGACAAGGGTTCTTATACATAAAGTCTTATATTTGATTCAAGAAAAAGGACTTGATCCAACTGAAATTCTTATGATGACTTTTTCCAATAAAGCTGCAGGAGCAATGAAGGAGCGTATGGAAGCAGCTCTAGATAGTCCGGTTCTCCCAACAGTCAGCACCTTTCACTCTCTTTGCGCAAGAATTTTAAGGCGTCATGGAGTAAATATTGGAATTGCTCACAATTTTGTTATTTATGATACTCAAGACCAGCTCTCAACAATTAAAGAATGTCTTAGTCTACTGGATATAGACCCCAAACAAGCCCGCCCAAAAGCAGTCCTTGAGACAATTTCGTCCGCAAAAAATCAAATGATAGATGCAAATACTTACAGCGATTTTGCCAAGGGATATTTTCAGGAATTTGTCGCAAACATTTACCCCGTATATGAAGGAATGCTTGCAGAATATAACGCTCTGGATTTTGACGACTTATTATTAAAAACCATCAAGCTTCTCAGGAAAGACGCAAATACTTTATCTTTTTACCAAAACTCTTTCAAATATATTCTTATAGATGAATACCAGGATACAAATCACGCACAGTATCAGCTTACAAAACTTTTGGGCGGAAAATATAAAAATATTTGTATCGTCGGTGATTTTTCTCAAAGTATTTATAGCTTCCGGGGCGCTGACTTTAGAAATCTTGAAAAATTTAAAAAGGACTTTCCA
Organism: Candidatus Levyibacteriota bacterium; assembly: GCA_039738415.1. Classification (GTDB taxonomy): domain Bacteria; phylum Patescibacteriota; class Microgenomatia; order Levybacterales; family GWA1-39-11; genus JBCLLY01. Next base: position 59,559 of record JBCLLY010000005.1, on the reverse strand, counting down.
GATGCAAAAACTTTTAGCCTTTCCCAAAATTACCGCTCTACTCAATCTATCTTAAGCGCCGCGTATTCGATAATTGCGAATAATTCCCTACATCCTATTTTAAAACTCTGGACAGAAAACGGGGCCGGTTCGGATTTGGTTATTCACGAAGCAAACGACGGACACCGTGAGGCAGAATATATCATTACAAAAATAAAAGTCTTGCAGGATAATGATCCAACTCTAAAACTCTCCGATGTTGCAGTTTTATACCGGATGAATGCCCAATCCAGGACAATTGAGGAAGTGTTTCTTCATCTGGGAGTTCTCTACAAGCTAGTGGGAGGTGTTCGTTTTTACGATAGACGCGAAGTAAAAGATGTTCTTTCTTATTTAAGTCTTCTATCAAATCCGAAAGATAAAATTGCTGTTAAAAGACTTGAAAAAGTAGGGAAAAGAAAATTAAAATTATTTGAAAAGTATCAAAAAGAATTCAATAAGAATAATTATGTAGAAGCCAAAACAACAATTGATATTCTAGACGAAGTTCTCAAAGAAACTACATATTTAGAAAAATATGATGAAAATGATTTGGAAGATTTAGGGAGACTTGAAAATATAAAAGAACTCCGGTCTGTTGCTATAGAATTTCCTAATCTTATTCAATTTTTAGAAAATGTAGCACTCGTTGAAGCAGAGTACTTACCGGACCAAAAACAGGGAGACCCAAATGATGCGATAACTCTTATGACTCTGCACGCTGCAAAAGGACTGGAATTTCGTGTGATATTTTTAGTCGGAATGGAAGAGGGAATTTTTCCACACAGTAAGTCTTTATTTAGTATCTCAGACGTTGAGGAGGAAAGACGTCTTTGCTATGTAGGAATAACCCGGGCAAAAGATCATTTATACTTAACATATGTAAAAGAAAGGACAATTTTTGGTCAGCGCTCAAATTCAACCCCATCTAGATTTATTTTTGAACTACCGGAGGAGGTACGCGAAATGAACAATATTTCGTTTGATGCAGGCTCACCAGATTTTTTATGAACTTTATAGATATAACTGAAAAAAACAGAGAGGAATATAATAATGTTATTTTTCATCCGCTTCAAAGCTTTGAGTGGGGGGAGTTCCGTGAAAAAACTGAAGTTAAAGTAATTCGTCGGGGAATTGAAGAAAACGGCAATATAATTGACGGGTTTACTCTAACAATTCACAAAGTTCCAAAAACAAAATTTACCATTGGCTATTTACCAAAAGGAAATATGCCAACGAAGGAAATTCTTGAAGAATTAGAAAAAATCGGAAAAAGTCAAAACTGCATATTTATTCAACTCGAACCTAACGTCATTGCGATCCGCCAGCTGGCGGAGAAGCAATCTCTCAACTTTCAACTTTCAACTTTCAACTTAATTCCCGCAGCGCGTCCCCTATTTACAAAATATTCATTTGAAATTAATCTAGAAAAATCAGAAGAAGAGCTGCTTAAAGAATTTAATTCTAAAACTAGATACAACATTCGTCTTGCAGAAAAAAAGCAGGTAAAAGTAGAAATAGATAATTCAGATAAAGCATTTAAAAAGTATTTAGAACTAACAAATGAAACAACAAAAAGACAAGGTTTTTATGCCCACACAAGTAACTACCACAGGAAAATGTGGGAAGAGTTGAGAATGACAAATGGAGAATGGAGAATGGAGAATGGAAAGAAACTGTCTGCAAGCTTGTTAACTGCAAAATTTCAAAATGAAATGTTGACAGCTTGGATTCTTTTTGTTTTTAAAGAAACACTTTACTATCCGTATGGCGCAAGTACTACAAAATATAAGAATTTAATGGCGTCAAATTTGATTATGTGGGAAGCAATAAAATTTGGGAAAAAATTAGGGCTTAAAAAATTCGACCTTTGGGGTTCTCTAGGACCGGATGCTGATGAGAACGATCCATGGTACGGATTTCATAAATTTAAATTGGGATATAATCCCCGCCACGTGGAATTTGTAGGAAGTTATGATTTAGTGATAAACAAACCTATGTATGAGCTTTACAAAATCGCGGATAAACTCCGCTGGGGAATCTTAAGGTTAAAATCTAAATTTTCATAATCACTTTCCCAAGAATTTCTTTTCTTTTAATTTCTCCTACTTCCAAGCTATCGTTAATGTTATCTCCTGACAAGTAATATTCACCGTCAATAATTCTTTTTATTCTCTTAACTAATGTTTTGTTGTTATTCTTAAATAAAATTATGTCTCCAATTTTTGGTTTTGAAAAAAAATAAGGTATGGAGCTTGCAATTATTGTTTCTCCTGGATTAAAAGTGGGCATCATACTGTGCCCTGAGATTTTAAATACTTTAAAAAGCATTTATTTATGAGAAACGAGTTCTCCACCCGTTGGAAAACCAGAGGGGATTTTTACAACTGTAAGCCCTTTTGACTTGTAAAAGATTTCTGAAAATTCCTGAACTGCTGTAAGCAATTTATTTGCTATATCCATACTAACGTTTTGCTTTACAGCTGATGAAAGTTTCATTATTTTAAATACTTTCTCGTGCAAGTCAGGCACCTCCTTCATATTCTCTTCCTTAAAATAATCACCCCAAATAACTCCTACTTCATGTTTTACAATTTCAGCATGGTCTTCTTTAACCTTTGTTAATCTAGCAATCTGTGAAATTAATCTCTTTCTTTCATCAAAAGGCGGCTCTGCTGAGGATACAGAGGTCTCTTCAAGCATCTGAGTCATTCGAATTACAGTGAAGGCTGCAACTTGAGCAAGATACGGATCGTAAATTCCACATGGAACGTCACAGTGTGCATAGGCAATTTCATCCGGAAGAAATTTTAAGAGAAGATTTGAGAGTTTCATTATTGACACTACGATACCAAAAAATTAATTCGGCGTCAATTTATAAAAATTATTTCAATCCCTCCTTCGCTAAAGCTTTATAATATGCGGACTTTGTCCGCCGTAGCCCAAAGAAGCTTTAGCTTCGGCGGGCGAAGGCGGAAGGGGGCAGATCATTTGCGCGTCATTTTTTGCTCTTTCCAGATTTTCATTATTTATCAGAACGTCCGCAAATGCTTCATCTTTTCTCTCCAGTAAATCACGGCACAAAACTATATCTTTTTCAACCAAACGCTGTTTTTCTTTATCGGATAGGGAATTAAGAATTGTTACCGGATACATTTGCGGCTGTTCTACGAAATCCTGTAAATTTCCCTCATTTGGATAATTCCACGCAATAGCGGGCATTCCTTTACACTGCATATAAACTATTGCATCCTGAGAAAGCTTCGTATTTGTAATAAGCCAAACATTATCAATATCGTTTTTTTGCTTTACGTCTAGAAATCTGGCATATGTGTAAAGCGCTGTCTGAATATCAGATTTTGTGTTATGCGAATTATGAAATTTCGCCTCAACAATTTGCCTGGTGTTGTCTTTCATAATTAGTAAATCAATTTCATGTGTTACACAGTCTCCCTGCATAGTAGTTCCTACTTCTACCTCATATCCCTGGTCACGGAAAATTCTCGCCAAGTACTGCTCAAATGGATATCCGGTCGGACCCAAATCAAAAATTGACTGACGTAAATTAAATCGCAGCGAGGATTTCCTGTCTCTTGGCTCTAAGAATTCTAATATATGGCGGAAGATTTCATCTGTAGTTATTTCATTACCGGTAATTTTTTCCCGGATATGATTCATCACCTCATGCCTCAATTCGTGAGAAACTCCAACCCTCCTCATAGAACGAAAAACTTTATCCTCTGAAAAAGGCTCACTCTCCCCATTTCTTTTAACAACAGTAATTTCAGCCATATAAACATCTTATCAGTAAAATTATTCAGAGAACAAGGAGTTATTTCTTATAAATTTCTCTTCTGTGATCGATTCTGAGGACAACAATATTTTTCTTATCTATATCTAAAAAATCCACCTTTATGTATGATATATCGATATATCATACATAAAGAATAAACACTCTGTAAAAATGAACGGGATTTGAAGCATTGACTGATTAACTAACCTATATGCGACCCGAAGCTGCTCTAACAGAGTACTTGGCAAGGGAAGACAAGAACTTTTTAAACTCATTGAGCATCTTTTCCTGCTCAAGCTTACTAATGGCAGTTTCGAAACCGTTTCCACGAATCTGCATTAAAAGGTTTATTCTATTCACTGTTTCTCTTGTAACTCCAAGCTTATCACCAATTTCTACTTCAGAAAGACCATCTTTGAGAAGAACCGCAATTGCAATTCTTTTTGAAAACATAATCTGTTCGGTATCAGAAAGTAGAAATTTTAGAAAATTATCCATGTCTTTCTTATTATTGATTTTTGCAAGAATTATTTTCAAAGTTGCTTTTAACTTTTCTTCCTCAAATGGTTTTAATCTGTTTTTGGAAATATGCGGCATATCTAGAATTATATATCGATATATAATACATTTGTCAAGAAATCCAAATGAAAAACTGCTATGTAGGGATAGCTAGAGTTGGGAAATTAAAACTCTTATGTCGTTTGTGAGAATATTGTAAGCATACTCACTAATCTTTTTCCCCCTTTGGGCTTTTAGTTCCTTAAGCATAGCTTTAAGAATATTAACAGAGGCTTTTTTAGTCCAAATATTACCACTAAGCCCTTTTGCAACTTTTGCTTTACTTAGAAGATGTTTAAATTCTGAAATCAATGGAGAGTTTATAAAAGTAGAAATTTATGCCTTGGAAATGCAGGAATATCTTAGGCATACTCTGTTTTTAGCTTCATTTACTACTAAAACACCTAACTAACTTTAATTCTTCTTGAATAAGTTGTCAATTCTCAAAATAGGAATCGGGCTTCATAAAAAACATTGTAAATTTTGCCATATATGTTAGTCTTATATTATGGAAAAAAAGATTCTATTTATTTTATTTGGAATTTTCTTTTTATCGCTACTAATAAGAACAATTAACCTGAACTCCCTTCCTTTTAGCCTTCATACTGATGAACTATTTGCGGGTTATGTTGGAAGATATATATTTCTCCATGGTCAAGATATTTATGGAAATAACCTTCCTTTTTACATAGACAAATTTGGAGATTTTAGACCAATTGGAATTTTTCTTTTGTCTGGATTATCTACTTTTATATTTGGTGTAAATGAATTTGCCATTAGATTTCCTTCAGCTTTAATTGGGGCATTAACTGTTTTTCCCATGTTTTTTGTTACAAGACTACTTTTTAAACAAAACAGCATGGCTCTATTATCATCTCTACTTATTGCCCTTCTACCATGGCACATAATTTTATCCCGAACTACCTCAGAAGCGGTAGTAGGTAATTTTATCTTATTAATATCTATTTATTTTATGCTTTTATTTGCTAAAAATGGAAAGCTTAAATATATATTGGGATCTTTAATTGCTGGGTTTACAACCTATCTATTTTACCATTCTTTTAGAATTATCTTACCAATTCTTATCTTGCCTCTATTTTTGATAGCCAACAAAGGTAAAACAAAGACAATCGCCTTGGTTGTACTAATGGTTGTTATCCTAATAACATTAGGAACTATTTTAACAAAACAAGGTTCTGGCAGATTAAATCAAGTTGCTTTCTATAACAATACCGTTCCACTTAATACAATTGAATTTTTGAAAGCGGGAGAAGGGAATAACAACATACTTACCGCTAGAATTTTTCATAATAAAATCGTCGTTTACGGTCGGGATTTTATTAACCAATACCTATCCTACTTCTCACCTAGCTTTCTATTTAATAACAAAGGATTACCTACCAGATATGTTTCTCCAGAACAGGGACCATTATTCTATTTATTCATTCCATTGTTAATCGCCGCTTTAGCACTATTCCTTTCTTATCCTAATAAAGATAAAAATGCATGGATAATATTTTATATTCTTGCAATAGCTGTGATACCGGCAGCTTTTACTTATGAAGACTCTCCTAATTTATCTAGGGCTTCAATGATGATACCTCCATTAGTCATTTTAGGGAGTTTTGGAGCAATTGCCTTGTATAGTAAAGTAAAAATATTTAAATTAAAAAAACTATTAATTGTAGCCTTCTGTATTTTAATATCACTTGAGTTTATTTACTTCTGGCATATGTATTCAATACATGAAAGAACTTTTTATCCAGTATATAGAAATGAAGGCAATAAAGCTTTAGTAAATTTTGTTATTGAAAATAAAAATAAATACAAACATATATACATGCCTTCAGCTGATGACCTTCCCGTGTACTATCTATTTTACACCCATAATTTTGATATATTGGAGAAAGATCAAATCAGAAAAATAAAATTTGGAGGACAATTGCATACAATAAATTTTATCAATAATTTATGCATTAATTCTTTGATTAAAACAAAAGAGCTAAGTGTTCCTTCCGATTCATTGGTTATAATAGATGGCAATTGCCAAGATTTTGGATTTAAAACGGAAGTAATTATTAAAAGATCCGATGGCACAAATGCCTACAAGGCATTTGAAGTTAAGTAGGTGCTTATTAAAAGAATTTCTTTTGTAACTTATCAATTATTTCTGAGGTACCACGATATAATCCAATGTCATCTACTGGATCACGAGTAAATTGCGAACCACGCGTCAAATTCGGGCCTCCGCCAGATCCAGGATTTTCCTCTCTACCACCAAGCACGTATACATAATTATCTTTTAGTGTGGTAGTGTGCCAAATTAGCGCATTTGGAACATATAATGTAGTATTCCAGCTTCCCAAACTTCCGCCTGAAGAAGGCGCTGATGTTTTAACATCAAACTTACTCTGACCAGTAACTGCGGAACCTCCCACAACTGACACTTTTTCTCCTGCAGAAAAAGAGGTATGACTTGAAATTGCATATGGAAGAGAAGTCGTCGTAAACCAATCAGATGTAATATCTTGTGCGTATGAGGGGATAGGTAGAAGAAAAAGAAACAAAAAAATAACAAAAGAGTATAATATTTTCTTCATTGGACAGAAAAATAAACAATAATTTCTTTTCTTATATAATCAACATATACTAATATATGTCAACAAGAAAAAAACTGCACGAAAAGTATCATTCTAATACAAAATTGCAAAGAAAGATTATTAAAGATAATAATTTTACATATAGACTACTAATTTCTGTAATTAATCGGTATCTCAAAAAATCAAATAATAAAATCTTAGATATCGGATGCGGCGCAGGAACTCTGTCATTTTATCTTGCAAGTAAGGGGAACAATGTTTTAGGAATTGATATTTCTTCAAAAGCCGTTAAGGCTTGTATTGCTAGCAAAAAAGAACTGGGACTAAAAAATGTGGATTTTAAACAGTTGGATTTTCATAGTAAATTAGCAAGCAAAAAATTTGATGTCGTAATATTTACAGAAGTTATAGAGCATTTGGAAGATGATAAAAAGGCATTAAAAGCAATCCATAATATGTTGGAGACAAAAGGCATAATGGTTCTATCAACGCCCTCTAATACTGCACCTCTTCACAGACTCGGAATTACCAAAAAATTCGATGAGGAAGTGGGGCACTTGAGGCGTTATTCATTAGAGAAGATAGAAAAAATGGTTAACAAATCTGGATTTGAAATTATTGAAATTCAAAAGACGGAAGGGATATTAAGAAATTTTTTATTCGTAAATCCAATTGCAGGAAAGCTTATTCGTTTTTTTAAATTCTTTATATCTGATATCGTAACCTTCGCAGACAACGCAACAATACCATTATTCGGTTATTCAAACATCATCATCATTGCTAAAAAGGCGTAGATTATTCCGCTAGTTCTATAATCGTTTCTGTAGGAACGTAAAATCCTGACCTTCTAAGTCTACTCATCTTCATCTGAGAAGTCTGATTATCTATACCACTAAGTCTTTGTCCATTTAGGTGTATAAATGCATTCGGTTCTGTCACATGGGGATTAAATTTTGTCGCAAGAGAAGAAGTGAGAAAGGGACTATGTTTCATTTGAGCTTTATTAATCCACCCCTGAAGTAAATGTCCTACCATAAGAAGTCCTTCTTCCCAAGTAAAACCACCCACTACGCTTAATCCCTGTAGAGGATCCTCATCAAGCTTGGGATTCTCATAACACGCGACTATGGATTTATCATCGTCAAGAAGCACACATCCAACGCTATAATCTCTATCCGCATTTGCTAGCAAAAATGTCTTTTTAACTTCACCATATCCAATGTCTAAGAACCCAAAGGGCCCTAGGTCTTTCTCTTCTAGTTGTAATCCTAAATCAAATTCTGGCGAGCTCATAATGAACAATTATAGCTCTCACAATAGACTTTTTCAAACTTGTGTTAAAATTTATTTATGAAATTAATTCTTGTTATGGTGACTAGTCTTACATGCGGTTAAAGCGAGAAGTTTATTTTGCAAGCTTTAATAACCTTATAGAAATAAAAGCAGATAATAATTGCATCACTCCCATTGTAAATATCACGCTAGGAAATCCGTATCTACTCACAATAAACCCTCCAACTATGGATGCTATTCCAATAATAATTGCGTTTCCCCCATCATAGAAAGACCACTCTCTCGCTTCTTTTCCCTTATCTTGATACTGAGAATAAAGCGCTTTCCATATAGGGGTCACTATTCCTGTGCCTATCGCATTTACAATTTGAACAATGATTAATTGAGAAATTGTTGTTACAAAAATAAAAGAAAATGCTCCAAAAGCGAGAATGAGGTATCCAACAACAACCAATCTTTTTTTATTGCGTATAGAATCTTCGATTTTACCAAAAAACAGTAACGAAACACCGGTTACAAAAGCGTAGATTCCATAAGTACTGGCAATTATAAATAGATTCGAATCAATTTTCTGAGTAAAAATAGCGTATAAAGGAGCGAATAAAAAATACCCGAAAATGTTTAAAAAATTCGCAATCAGTAAAATTCTTGCTACCTTTTTCATACAATAAGATTAGCAGTAAGTGTAATGTGCCGTCAATTACAAAATTTCTGTTAAAATACTGTATGAAAGTAACACTAGTCATTGTCACGTCCATTGACGGAAAAACAACTCACGGAAGTGAGATCAACCATTATGTCACGTGGGCATCGAAGGAAGATCAGGAATTTTTTTTCAATGAAATAATAAATAAAGCAAAACTTATCATAATGGGATCTACAACATATGAAACTTCTAGACATTTGATGCAACACCGAGATGGGCGACTGAGAGTTGTTATCACAAGAACTCCTGAGAAGTATTCAGGAGACGCTGTCCCAAACAAACTGGAATTTACAAATGAAAATCCTACTGATTTAATTAAAAGACTTGAAGATAGGGGTTTTACGGAAGGGCTTCTCGTCGGTGGAGCAAATACAAATACAAAGTTTTTCAAACAGGGACTCGTGACTGAACTCTGGCAGACCTTAGAACCAAAAATTTTAGGAAGTGGAAATGGGATAGTTGGAGATGAGGTAGTTGAATTTTCGTTAGAATTAATTTCTAGCGAAAGACTAAACGAAAAAGGAACTCTTCTATTGAAATATAAGGTTATTAATTAATTTCTCTGTAAAATTCTGAAATAATTTCAAAGACATTAAGCGTTCCAGCAGCGTTGAACGTAATTCGCATTCGGCGGGCGAATCCAGCCTTCGCTGTCTTTGCGGATTGTATCCGCCGAAGCCAGCTACTACTGGCGAAGGCGGAGGGGGCGAGATTCGAACTCGCGATCCTTTCGGATGATGGTTTTCAAGACCATTGCACTAGACCAACTATGCGACCCCTCCAAGTGTCAATTATTTGAACCTACTGAGTATACCAAAATTTATGAAAATCTGCTCGAAGAAGAACTTTAAACCTTCAAGAAATGCCCCACAATTATACCTACTATTGTGGCTATAGCTCCAATTACAAACAACTCTATAGCACTTCTCCATGGCTTATGTTCTACTATTTGGCCCTTGAGATAACCTATTACAAATAGTCCGACAAAGGCTGATATAATCGCCACATACCGTGCAACCGGCTGATCCAGAATAATCGTTGGAACAACAGAGAACATTCCTCCAAATAAATATGCGAAAAACATGATCAATGCGCCTATGTAAAGATTGTCTGTGTGTTTACCGCTTTTATCCATTTGATGAACAGCTTTTTCACTTGAGTATTGTCCCGCTGCCATAGATGAAGCCTCAACCATAACAGCAACCAAAGCTGCCAACACAATTACAGCTTTATTATCTATACCTATAGAGATTCCAACAACCACACCCGTCGTTGAGACAATTCCATCTTGAAGACCAAACATAAGCGAGCGGAGGTAATCTTCATGTAACAAAATTTTAATCTTTTTCATAAGTCATACTTAACACCAACTATTCTACAAGTTTATGCTTCCTAATAAAAGCTCGTCCTGATCCTGACTTAAGATACTTTTCAAAATTAAAAGCAGTGTATTTGTTAGAAAAAGCAATGTATGAAACTAACCGAACAGGTAATCGATCCTTAGTTGCAGGAACGTATCCTTTCTGATGTCTTATCAATCTACTTTCCCAATCGTCTGTACAACCCGTATAAGGTTTATTATCAACACACGATAAAATGTAGACGTAATACATTGTTCTAATCCTCCTTCGCTAAAGCTTTAATTTTAAAGCGGACTGCGTCCGTGCTCCGACGCTGAAGCTTTGGCGCAAGCGTCCGTAGTCCAGAGAAGCTTTAGCTTCGGCGGAGGAGGTGGGATTTCCCGAGAATGCTCGGGATTGTCACATGCTCTGCATGTGCCTTACTTCTCATCCTTTTCTATTCATATTTAATTATTTAACTCACAAGGAGTTAAATAATTAAATGCGGAGGAGGTGGGATTCGAACCCACGTGAGCCTTACGACTCAGGAATTTAGCAAACTCCCGCGATTGGCCACTACGCGACTCCTCCAAAATAATTTTTCAGTTTTCCTTTTAAAACCTCTCTTCCATGACCACTTTTAAAGTACACTTCCGCTGATCTTGCATCCCGTTTATCCTTATAAGCTTCGTAGAAGATGAGATCAAATTTTCCTTGCAAAGATGTATACTTCGATTTTCCAATCTGGTGTTCTGCAATTCTTCTTTTCAGATCGTTTGTAAATCCTTTATAAAGCTTCTTGTTGTGTTCTAATTGTAAAACATAAAAGTAATACATATTCCAACTTCCGCCTCAACGGCGGATGTGCCGAAGAGGCACACCTCCAAGTGATTCGTACTATTATAACAAAGAATTGGGCAAATACGCACTTTTTTGTAATCTAATTTGCTGTTTTTGATACCCCATGCTATGTTATCATTATAATATGCACCAGCCTAAAAACTTACATTTACAAATAGAGTATGCTAGTGAAGCACTAATTCCTGAAGTTGATATAGAACTGAATGAATTTATAAAAGTTCTCCACGAACACCTAGATGCTCACATGTTGCACGAAGAGCTTTTTGAACTCAACGCAAAACACATAGGAGAGTCTGTACTTATAACTGAGAACATAGAGATTAACGAACACCAGTTTGAAAATCAGAAACATCCTGACGGACAAAACAGCTCTTTTAAAAAATCTATTATCAAAAAGCTATTTAATTAAAATATGGAAATTTTAAATACGTCCGGTATCTTACAACTAATTCAAACGCTAATAATTGGAATATTTATTTCCTCGCTTATCGTCGGAGGTGGTGTGTTGTCTGTAGTCTTGTCCGGAATTTGGTTCCGTGCACGCGACCGTCACAAAAGATCGCTTGAGTCAGTTCTTATGGAGGTAAAACTTCCCCGGGACAACGAAATAAAAATTGATGCGGCAGAACAATTATTCTCAAGCTTTGCGTCCCTTTCAAAATCGGAAGGATTATTAAGTTTTTCTAAAGTACCGGACAGTCTCACATTTGAAATAGTTGCAAAAGCAGGCGATATAAGATTTTACGTTGGAGTTTCTAAAAAGCTTCAGGATATGGTCGAAAAACAAATAAATGGAGCTTATCCTGACGCGCACATCCAGGAAGTTGAAGACTACAATATGTTTGACACGGAAAACGGAAAAGTCGCGTTCACTAGCCTTCATCTCAAAAAATCTGACTATCTCCCTATTAAATTTTACAAAGACTTACCTGTAGATCCGCTTGCAACTATCGTAAGCACATTAGGAAAAATGCAGGAGGGGGAATCTGCAGCAATCCAGATACTAATTTCTCCATCAGGCTCTAAATGGAGTAGGTCTGGACGCTCTCATATTTCAAGTGAAAAAAAATCAGAAGCAGATCCTGAAACCGCAAGCTATTCAATTGATCAAAAGGAGCTTGAGGGAATTGAAAATAAAATTTCAAAACCCGGATTTAGCACCTATATTAGAGTCGTTACAGTATCCTCCAGTAAGGAAGCAGCTGATGCCCATCTTTCAAACATTGTTGGAGCATTTACGCAATTTTCTTCTTTCAATTCTCTCACTAAGTACACTCCCGCTTTTTATAAAGGAATGATGATGGTTGATTTTATCTATCGGCATGTACCTCTTCTTAAAAAGGGGTCTATTCTAAATTCTGAGGAGCTGGCTACCATTTTTCATTTCCCTAATAAAGCTATAGAAAATCCGCATATCAACTGGCTTGCAGCCCGAACTGCACCAGCTCCAGCCAAAATTCCAACATCAGGATTATATTTAGGGAAAAGTATTTACCGAAGTCAGGAAAAAAAGGTCTATATCGGACGCGATGACAGAAGACGCCATATGTACATCGTCGGAAAAACTGGTGTAGGAAAATCAGAATTTCTAAAAGACATGATCCTGCAAGACATACGAAATGGTGAGGGGGTTTGTTTTATCGATCCGCACGATACAATTGAGCAAATTTTACCTCTTATCCCGCCAGAGCGCATTGAAGACGTAATTCTTTTTGACCCTTCGGATACAGAGCGCCCTATGGGTATAAACATGCTTGATGCAAAGACTGAGGATCAGAAGCACCTTGTAACCGCTTCTCTTATTAATTTGTTTTACAAACTTTACGATCCTCAGAGAACCGGAATTATCGGACCCCGCTTTGAGCATGCGGTCAGAAATGCGATGCTAACTGTCATGAGTGAGCCCGGAACTACATTTGTAGAGTTGGTCCGCGTACTAACTGATCAAAATTACGTTCAAAGACTTTTACCAAAAGTTGAAGACCCAATAGTCAGACGCTATTGGACAGATGAAATCGCACAGACAAATGATTTCCATAAATCAGAAGTTTTGGGTTATATCGTTTCAAAATTTGGAAGGTTTGTAACGAACAAAATGATGAGAAATATGATAGGACAGAGCAAAAGCTCTTTTGATTTCAGAACTGTTATGGATGAGGGAAAAATTCTTCTAATCTCTCTTGCAAAAGGGAAAATAGGTGAGGAAAACTCGAGTTTCTTAGGGCTTCTTATGATTCCTAGAATTTTAGTTGCTGCAATGAGTAGACAAGACATCCCACAGGAAAAAAGACGGGACTTTTTCTTATACGTTGATGAGTTTCAAAATTTTGCAACTCCCGACTTTGCTCAAATTTTATCAGAGGCAAGAAAGTATAGATTAAATCTTACTGTTGCAAATCAATTTATAGGTCAAATTGACGAGGAAGTAAAGAATGCAATATTTGGAAATGTAGGAACAATAGCATCCTTTAGAGTAGGAGTAAGTGACGCAAATTATCTCCAACATGAATTCCAGCCCACGTTTTCAGAAGCTGACCTTATAAATATCGAACGCTACCACGCTTATGTTAAAACACTAGTCGATGGAGAACCGACAACTCCATTTTCTATGGACTTAACGCGTGATATTGAAGCAGAAAAAAGAACCGAAAATCCAAAAGTTGCAGAGCTAATAAAGGAACTGTCACGTTTGAGATATGGACGCTCACGTGAAATTGTCGAGGAGGAAATCAATTCCCGCTCGGATTTATCTATTCCGCCTCCAACGGGAGGTATTCCGGCTCTACCTAGAAGATAAAAAAACTTTGTTATAATAAACAACGTAATAAAACTTATTTTGGGCATGTAGCTCAGGGGTAGAGCGCCACTCTTATAAAGTGGATGTCCTTGGTCCAATTCCAAGCATGCCCACTACCCACTAAAGATTTTATCATCCTGTTATAATTGAGTAATATGAAAAGGCTGTTAGTGTTTTTTGTACTAATTTTTGCACTAGCAATTTCCACATTCTATGTTCATAGCCTTGCAAACGCTGACGAGCTTGATAATATAACAAAGGAAATTGCAGAGCTGCAACAGGCTTTAGAGGCTTCAAAAAAAGCAACCGTTCCGCTCGAATCCCAGCTCAATAATCTTACAACCCGTCTTAATAGTATTGAAACACGGGTAAGAACTATTGAGAATGACTTGACAGTTAAACGCGAAAATATAGCTAAAGGTTATTTAGAGCTAGGAGAGAAACAGACTAATTTTAATTTAATTGTCAAAAACTCATACATAAAAACTTACTCACTTTCGCCTTTATTGCTGTTTTTCTCAAGCACAGACCCAGCAGAATTTATAAAATTTTTGACTTATCAGCAAAGAGACACTGAGCGCGATAAATCTGAAATTATAAGTACCGCCCTAAAACTTGTGGACTTAGAACAAAGAGAAGCTACACTTGAAGTCGAGGAAAAAACTCTTGCAAACGCAAAGACTATACTGGATAAAGAAAGAGCTGAAATAGAAAAGATTGTTCTCGGAGCAAAAGACTATCAGTCAGGGCTAAGCGGTCAGATTGCAGAGCTTTCCGCAAAACAGAACGAAATAATAAATGCCCGCTCAGGAACCACAATTACAAGCGTCGGGTCAGTTCCTATTGGCTCTGACTTTAATGCTTCAATTGCTTTCAAGTCCCAAGCCCCCTCAGGAAGTTTTTCCGCGTTCTCTTTCGGAGCGTACACGCATCGCAACGGAATGAGCCAGTATGGGGCTAAAAAGCACGCTGAAAGTAAGGATTACAAGGCAATTATTCAATGGTACTATGGCCACGGTGTTCGCAAAGACGATGGAATGGCATCAACAATTGACGTTCAAGGGTATGGGACGATGGACTTTCAAACGTACCTATACGGAATTGCTGAAATGCCATCTGACTGGCCAATAGAGGCTTTAAAGGCACAAGCAGTTGCCGCAAGAACGTACGCCAATCGCGCAGGAAAACCAATTTGTACAACAGAGGCCTGCCAGGTCTTTTTGAAAAGCAAGTCTGACAGCCCTCCAGGTCCTTGGAAACAGGCGGTTGACGATACTAATAAGGAAATAATTGACGGAGACGTATCTTCTCAATATTCATCAACGACAGGTGGGTATATCAATACTAGCGGGTGGGACACAACGGACAAGTCAAATAGTGGTGACTGGACGTCAAGAGCCTATGAGAGCCAAGCCGGGTCCCCGTGGTTTTATAAGGGGTGGTACAGGCAAGGGTATACAAATTCAGGCAACAGCTGCGGAAGAGCACATCCATGGCTATCAGGTGAGGAAATGTCCGATATTATTAACGCCTGGTTGGTTCGAAAAAACCCCAACGGGGCAGATACAAATCGAATTATTCCTGTAACTATTAATTCGTGCGCTATAAGCGGGGTTTCGGGTGAGCCTTACTCGATGAGTGAGTTGCGCGACAAGGCAAACGGGTCAGGGGGTGCGGTTACCTCTATTTCATCTGTCTCAACGTCAAACAACAACAGCGGGCAAACGACTAATGTCTCCTTTCAGACTAACAGAGGGACGGTTGATGTTCCGGGAAGCGAGTTTAAGGAAACGTTTAACTTAAGAGCACCTGGATATCTCTCTATTCCCCAAAGCTCATTTGCCTTTTTTAACATCGAGAAAAAATAATCTCATAAAAAGTTAATTTAAGCACCATATATTTGCTATAATCTATTATATGCCCGAAGATATTCTTTCTGGAGAATTTGAGCTAAATAGTAATCCTGAGCCTAAAAGCTCTATTTCTGACATGGAGGAGAGTATAAAAAATGAAAATCCCTTACCCCAAATAAAAAAGGTCGTTAATAAATCAAACCCACATTTTTATTCATCCTTTGATTATTATCCAAAAAGAATTAAGTTCTTAGACCAAGAGGCGGATGAGGAAATAATACTTATAATTAGAAGGCGCTTTGTTGTTAACCTTCCATGGATTTTATCTGGTGCTTTTTTCGCACTCCTACCTCCCTTTCTTTTTCCGCTTGTAACTAATGCGCTTCCTATTCACGCCTTTACTCCCATACAAACTCTTATAACTATTTTATTTTATTATCTTGTTGTCTTTGGATTTTTGCTTATGAAATTTACTTTATGGTACTTTCATATTGGAATTGTTACCAACAAAAGAATTAAGGATATCGATATTCACGGAATATTGCTTAAGGATGTTTCTGAGACCCGGATTAATCTAATTCAAGACGTAAAATATCAACAAATAGGGCTTATCCCGTCGCTGTTTAATTTTGGAGAAGTATTTATTCAAACTGCTGGTGTCGAACAAAATATTCAATTTGACAAAGCACCCCAGCCCGCAAATATTGCAAGAATAATAGGAGATATGCTAAGAAAAAACTAAATATGATATTCCCTGAATTTTTACAATTTTTTTCGCAAGATTTATTTATATCTTTAGTGCTATTAACACTTATTATTTTTTACGGATTTTTTGCGGTTGCACTTTCAATTCAAATAACAACGTATAATAGGATAATGACTCAGGAAGGCTTTGCTCCGATTTTTAAAACAATTGGATATATTAACGTCGCAATATCAATATCTTTAATCTTATTAACTTTATTAACTTTATGATTAACGATGATATTTTAGTTTCAAAAATAGTTGGCTCTCCAAATGAAAACGCTTGGTCTCAAGCAAGCTCTACAGGCAAACTTTATGTTGTAGTAAGCCTTTTCTCACAGACAGAAAGAAGCGGGATTATTGCGCTGGGAAAAGAAACATTAGAACAAATTCAAAGAGAGTTTTTTGCGCTTGACGAGAAAAAACTTTCAGATATTAAGACTGCGGTTGAAAATGTATTCCTTTCTCTTGATAAGGAAATTAAATACTCTGCGATTGTTGCCACTATAAAAGAGGATGTTTTGTATATTGTTACAGCCTCCTCCGGTGTTGTTCTTATAGAAAGAGAAAATAATCTTGCCGAAGTGGCCAGGGGGGAGGAGAACAAAATTGTTGGATTCTCAGGCCGTATCAAACATAACGACATAATTATCTTAGAGACAGAGGATTTTAATAAAAAAATCTCAAACAAGCTGCTTGCCCAATATTCCGGCAGTCAAAATGGCGCAAAACTTGCTGAAGATCTGGCTCCTTTTATACTCGAAGATTCAAAAGGTCAGGAGGCTGCAATAATTATCCACTTCAAAAATCTCAAAAAAGAATTGCCCACAGATGTCCCAAACATTGATGAGACTTATGGGAATAAGTCTTTTGGGCAGGAAATAGAAGAAGAGTATACAAGCTATGAAGTTGAAGGTGTAAATGAAAACGAGGAGCCTGCAAAAAGCCCCTTAAATTTAAATGTGCTCGGGTTTTTGCAAAAAAAACTTTCATCTATACCCAAAAAGCAAAAAATAATTATCGTTTTTGCGATCATTATCCTGCTTCTTATTGCAGGGAGCTTGTTTGGTGAAAAAATTATGGATTCAAAGCGTGTGTCAGATAAAAAATTTCAGACAGTCTATAGCTTCTCTTCAGAAAAATTTGAGAATGCAAATAATCTTTCCAGCCTAAATCGGGGTAGGGCGCTTGAAGAAGTAAATCAAGCGATATCAAACCTTGAAGATAATCTAGGCAAATTCAAAGAAGGCTCCAATGAGCACAAACAGTTAAGCGAGCTCTTAAATGAGCTGAAAGCACTCCGCGATGAATTGGGTGGTGGTAGTCAAGTCGCGGGAAATATTATATTTACAGCATCAGACGCAAAGATTTTAAGTAATATTAGCCATATTTCATTCAGTGATGGGAACTTAGTTATTACCGGAAGCAACGGGTATGCAATTATAAGCGAAGACGGAAAAGTTGAGTCTGAGAAAGAGGTTAAACTCTCCAATATAAAAAGAATTATAAGTGACGATACCTACATATATCTTCTGGGTAATAACGTTACAAGAATAACTATACAAAGCGGTAAAAATATTGAGGTTATAAAAGACACGTCTGATGCCCTGGATATTTCATATTTTGGTTCAAATATATATTTATTAAATAGTAGGGGAGACCTAATGAATAAATATTCCGGCGCATCTTACCTAAGTGCAAAATATTTTTCAAATAATCCAACTCTTTCAGGAAAGCCTATTTCATTTGGAATAGATAGCTCTGTTTATATACTTACAGATAAGGATTCAATTGAAAAATTTACACGTGGGGAAAGAAACGATGATTTCAAGCTTGGAAAAGATGTGAAAATATCTGAAAATGCCCTGTTGTATGCAAATGAAAATTTGTCAAACATTTATGTTCTGGACATAGATAACGCGAGGATAATTCAACTTGATACTAAGGGTGCTATTAGTAAACAATTTAATTCATTAGAACTTCAAAGCGCGAAATCATTTACAGTTAACTCTGATGAGTCTAAAGCTTATGTTGTTGTAGATGATCAGGTTTATTCTTACGACCTATAATTATTTCCGTGAAAAGTTATCCACATTGCCGTGAAATGTTGATATGGTTTGATATGTTCTATAGTGATTATACCCTCAAATTAGCAGTTACTACTCCCCTCTGCTCCATATAATGCGCTATAATAACAACTGGTATGGAATCTAAAGTAAAAATATTTAATAAAACTGCACCAAGAAACTTTAATATTGTTGAAAAAATAACGGCAGGCATCGTCCTGCTTGGCTCGGAGGTAAAAGCCGCCAGACAAGGCCACGTCGACCTTAATTCTGCCTATGTAAAAATAGTTAACCGTGAAGCGATGTTAATTAATGCAAAAATATTTCCGTATAAATTCTCCCGCACACAAAATTATCAAGAGGATAGGAGCAGAAAGCTTCTTCTTCACAAAAAGGAAATTCAGGCGCTTAAAAGCAAGCTTGAAACAGGAAACTTCACCTTAGTTCCTATAAAAATGTTTATAAGTAAAAATAACTTCAAACTGGAGATTGCGCTTTCTAAAGGTAAAAAGGAATACGAAAAAAGAAAAGACTCAAAAAGAGCCACTATTGAGCGCGTCCAAGAACGCGAACTCAAAGAGTTAATCTAATTTGTGGCTGTGCCACGCAAAGCCCGAACAATATATAGGGGCGAAGTGTGGAGATGGTGGGTATTGCTCCCACGTCCAAAATAAGCCTTTTAAACATCTACAAGCTTAGTCAGTAAATTTTTCTCGTTTAGTTCTAACCTTACTGACAGGAAAAACTAAACAAAGGTCTATTACGAAATAGTTCGACCAGTACACTATTAAGTTTTTCTAGCAGGTTTATGCCCGTTTTCTCGTGCTAGAAGCGAATGAAAACGAACAGGCTTTTAGGCAAAAGCTGGAGCGAATCCAACAGTATTACCTGCTGGGACGCGATCAGCAAAAAATTGCCTTACGCCGCTAAAATTAAATTTAGCATTTGTTTTTGAATCTGTTTAACGACTATTATTCAAAGTCGGCTTGCAGTTTTTAAAGTACAAATCCTGTCGAATCAATACATCCCCAGGTGGTAAAACTCAAACCAATGTTAGTTTAAATCTTACTATCTAAAGACTGTATTCTCGCCCCTCGTAGCTTCAGCGAAGTGGGGTCGAATCAATACATCCCCGCGTCTAAGTTCGACTACGACTTTCGCTTCTCGTAAACTCAAAGCTTCAGTCTGTGTCGACTCCTCCTTCTTCAAAATTATTTCATAATTTTGATTAGCAAACACTTTCGCATTTTGCTTAAAGAGGTAGCAATATTATACTAAAATAAGCCTATAGAATCAAGCAGGTAGAATCAAACTCCTACTGCTCCATAGAAAGAACTAGGGCATATACAGCTTTTGCGCCTGATTTTTTGAGGACTTTTCCACATTCACGCAAGGTTGAGCCTGATGTGAAAACATCATCTACTAAAAATATCGTTTTGCCATGCATTTTCCCCGCAAATTTTTTATTTACCTCAAAAGCACCGGATATATTTTTTGCCCTCTGCTCTTTTTTGAGCTTAAATTGAGGTATCGTATCTCTATTTCTTATTAGTAAATTCTTGTTAAATCTTAGCTCCATTTTCTCTGATAATTTCTCTCCTAATAATGCACTCTGGTTATATCCGCGTCTTTTTAAGCGCTTTTCATGTAGGGGTACACAAGTTATCCACACATTATCGGATGCGATAAGTATATTTTGAAGTATTTCATTTTGAATAAAAGACTCGTACATTAACCTCGAAAATATATCACTTAGACCAAAAATATAGGGCTCATATTTGAATAAATATATGGCTTTTTTAATAACCGTTCTGTACTCTACAGCTACAAATACACCATCCATACCGTAACGCTTCCTACACTTATTATGAACTAGGCTACTGACAGAGGGCTTCATACACTCTATGCATTTAGAAAAATCCAGATACCTAATCCATACGAAGCAGTTATCACAAATGTATCTCCCAAAAGCTTTACAATTAACACATCTTTTTGGGTAAAAAATAGAAAGAATAAATTCAATCACCCTTTTATTATATTGCGTATTGCCAACAGTTTGTAAAATATATCTTGAAGTCAAACTCTAGGTCTATGGTTTTTAATTGTCCGCACGTTATCCACAAATCCTCATTGCTACTATAAGCTCTCTATGTAGTTTTAGCCTCATTCCCTATTAATTCCCCCGGCTTCCATCCGCAATTGGGACAATTTGTCAGACTTCCAATTTTAATAGCAATAACATCAGCATCCACTGCTTCCCACTGGCAACTTCTGCAAATTATTCTGTAGCATTTATCACAATCATTCATAATTTTAATTTGCCCATTTAGCAGATTTTTTGCAATTAGGACACTCAATCTTGCCTTTAGCAATTTTTGCCTCAACTTTTTCTTTACAAAAAGGACAGGTGCAGCAAAGAATCCTCTCTTTTTTTGGATCAAAGTCAGAAACACTACTTGCTGTATCCTTACCCTCAACGTCAAACCCGCCCGACATACCGCATCCAGCTTTTACCTCTCTTACTTCACGGTAGCCATAATCCTGAATCTCCCGACCAACATGAAGCTCGGTTGAAATGGGAATAATTTTTTCTACCATACCCAAACCTTCGCTCTTAATTAACTCAAAAACCTCGTCTGCCTTATTCAGGACTGTATTAAACAAAATCCTATGATACTCTCTACTTTGGGGCTCAACAACAATACTTCTTGCATACTCTGCTGTTAAATGGGCGACACTTTTTTTAATTAACTCAAAGGTCTTCTCATCCATATAGTCATGATCCTTATATAAGTAAAATTTAATGTCTTCTGCTGTAAGACCCGTACCAATTAAAATTGGCTGCTCTAAAAATGAGGCTGATGGATCGCTATCGTCTATTTCAATATCAGAAAATGCTGAAATTTTTTCTTTATACTCGTCAAGGGACAACCCCGAGCTAACTCTCTGACTTTCTACATAGACCCTCCCATTCTCGTCAACTTTTTTAGTATGAATATCTATAAAGTTATTGGTATAAGTAGAGTCCTCAAGTCCCGGAGGTGAAACTGACAAAATAACAGTTCCCACCGGAGCATCCTCGTCTGTCATTATATTTTGAATTTTCTCAAATCCTATTACTTCTGCCTCTTCACGCCTGAAATCGACCGGATTTCCGTTTTCCCGTCTATAATCCCTCCCACGTTTCAATGAGTTCATAAATGGCTCGTCCATATCCTTACCCCAAAGTTCACCATCTTTTATTTCATATTGATAAGTACTCAGGATTACATTAAACCGCTCACCAAGATTTGTAATCATTTGGTCTTTGTTGTATGAAATAAGAGCCTCACGCCTAAATCTATATTCTTCAATTGAAGTAATATTTTGAACTCGTTCTGCTCGAGCTTCATCAAATCCGATATAAAAATTTCCTATTATTTCTGCCATTTATCTTTTCTTCCAAATAATCTCTTTCTTCTTTTCAGAATAATTTGCAAACCTGCTCATTGTAAAAAATAAGTCAGATAGGCGGTTAACGTACTGCGTAACGTCACTATTCACTTTCTCTTTTTTAATAAGGGTTACTATCTTTCGCTCTGCCCGTCTACTAACAGAGCGCGCAAGCTGTAAATTTGCTCCAATTTTTCCTCCTCCGGGAAGTATAAAGTTAGAAAGCTCCGGCAGGTTTTGCGTCATTTCGTCAATTTTTTGCTCAAATTCGGAAGTATTTTTAGATAAATGTGTGACAAGCGAAGAGTTAGCAGGATTTGAAAGATACGAGCCTATGCAGAAAAGGTCGTTTTGAACTGTTATAACAATCTCAGAAAGATACCTTGCGTATTTTTTATTGGTTAAACTTAATTCTGCCTCAATTACCCCAAGTAGAGCATTTAGCTCGTCTACCGTTCCATAACTCTCAACGCGCCTAGAGTCCTTCCATACGCGGACTCCACTCCCTAAAGAAGTTTTTCCCTTGTCTCCTTTTTTAGTATATATTGCCATAATAAAAAAATTGCGGGTTCAATTATGGTGAGCGTGCCGAACCATAAAAAAATCCCTCTACTCGAGAAGGATTTCTGCAGTTAAGAACTATTGTAGAAAGGCTTGCTCGAGCGAAATAGTTAATTAGTTTTCTGACTTCCCACCTCGACGGCGGATTACAGTTGCGGCACAGCTACGGATTTACACCGTAATTACCTTAATTAACTAGTTGTTATATTACTTTAAACTCTTTATTTTTTCAATCTATTACCTATTACCTAATTTCTATTACCTTCAGCCAAAGGTTTCATACCATAGGCTGATCGTCCTTTGGACGAGACTTTAGCATTCAGCGTGACCGCATGAATAGCACTTGGCACAGCCTTCTTCATGTACAAAACTTGCGGAGCCACACTCAGGGCAGATATCTCCGTGGTGAGTCTCTTCAGACATAACAGCTGATGCTTGAAGCATTTCAGGCTCCTCTGAACTTTCTATAAGAGGCATATCAACGGGCATTGAGGCAGAAATCTTTTTGTGCACCTTATTCCCATTCCCATTTCCATTCCCATTTCCGTTGGAATGCTCAATCGGATTTTTATCCTCAACTCTCCCATTTACCTTAAATTCATAAACCTCAGCAAGTATTTTTGCAACCGCGTCAGGAAGAGACCTGACTCTATTTTCTCCAAATCCGACAGACCTCTGTCCACCGATTCCATTAAGCTGTGCGATAATTTGACGCATTCTTTCGCGGTGTTCCACGGGACTTTGCATTCGAAGAACGAGTGATATTGTACGCCCTAAAGCCTCAGCCATCGCTGCAATATCAGAACCTGATTTGCCCATAGTCATAAATACCTCAAACGGATCTCCATTCTCGTCCTGGTTTATTGTGACAAATGTATTGCCGATAGGAGTTTTTTTCTCGACAGTAAATCCGTGAAGAATAGCTGGTCTTTTTAGAATTGGCTGTTTTTTGACCTCTTCTGCTGCTTTTTTATCGTCAATTCTTTCCAAAACTCCTTGGCGTGAACCGTCTCTCATGTATGTTACGCCTTTTAGCCCCATGTCATATGCCATCATATACAAAGTTTTTACGTCGTCAATTGTATGAGAATTCGGAGCATTTACCGTTTTTGAAATTGAAGAGTCTATATAGTCTTGAGCAACTGCCTGAACTTTAGCGTGTTCGATTGGAGTCAAATCATTTGCGCTGACAAAATAGCCAGGTCTTTCAGCTGTAGGATGAGCTTTTTTCCATTCTTCAAATAATGGGTGATAAATTATTTCCTCTCCACCCCTCCACCGGCGTAGGAAAGAAAATTCGTATACAGGCTCTATTCCTGAGGATACTCCTGAAACAAGTGATGTCGTACCTGTTGGTGCGATGGTGAGCAAAACTGCATTCCTGATACCCTGTTTTGCTATTTTTTCACGAAGATTTTTTGGAAGAGCTTTAATGTGATATCCCTGCATGAATTTTTCTTTGTCAAATTTAGGAAATGACCCCTTCTCTTTTGCTATGTCAGAAGACGCATCATACGCGCTGTCGCGAAGCGTTTTAAATATCTTTTCAATAACGGGAAGCGATTCTTCAGAACCATAAGCAAGCTGCATTTTTATGAGTGCGTCCCCAAGACCCATAATTCCAAGACCTGTGCGCCGGATGTCTTTTGCGCATTTTTCATTTTCCTTGAAAAAGTAATACGTCTGGTCGATAACATTATCCAAAAGTCTCATCGCAACTTTTGAATCTTTCCCAAATGATTCGAAATCAAACCAGCCCGCTTTTTCTGTTGTCAGGTCTGCATCCATAACATACGCTGACAAATTCATCGCCCCTAAGTTACAGACTGCCCACGCCCCTAGAGGCTGCTCTCCGCAATTATGAGCGTGTAAACCATTAGCGTCAAACTCATGTACTTCTGGAATTTGTGCGTCATACACATCTTCATTTCCATCAGTAATAATTGAATCTACTCTAACAATAAATCTTTCCCTATTAAGGGTTCTCTTATATGTATTAAGAAGAGTTTCTAGTTTGTTCGATTTTTGATTATCTGAAAAATTGATAATTTTTGAAAAGGTTATCAGGTTCTCATCACTAATAACGAGCTCGTGTTGTGCTTTTGTAGAATACAAAGCTTTTCCTCCTTTTCCGTCGGGAAATTCTGTTAATTTTGCTAATCTACGATTTTTATATATTCGAGATACAATCCCGAGACGCAATAACATTCGCTGCACTGCTTCCAAGCATGAATAGTCTGATTGGGAAAGACGCACGCTAATTCCTTTATCATGCGTTCCTTGCACAGATCCATCTGCATCGAATAATCCCCTTAAAAAACCTTTATAAAAATCGCTTGATGTTTTTTCTACTTTTTCAGTAATAGTTTTATTGCCGGGATATATATCGAGCTCATTTGCTAATTTCTTAATATAAGACAGGGATAGTCTATACTCATTACGTCCTTTGACAGGAATCCATCCAGAAAAATCACTTCGATGAGAAATACCTGTAGTAGAAAGCATTACCTGTTGCATGATGGATTGAGAACCACTAGCTACTTCTCCTCCGATGAATTTGTCCCAAACTGATAATACAGCCTTATCTTTTTTTATGGTCCCATCTCCTATTAAAAGTCCTATCAGATATCCTTCATTCTCTGAATATGCTCCTGCCCAATTATTATTACTTGCGTGGTTTTGTAGTAACAATTTATCTTCAGGCCTCAAATTACCCACCTCCACCCACTCTGTTTCTAGGTTGTACCTTGTCAAACGACTAATTCGACGGACTTTATGATCGTGGGTTAGTCGCAAACTATAACCCTCTTTTGTTTGTAGTCGTACGATATCTTTCTTTCCAGTTTTAAAAAATCCCTGTTTTGTTGATTTATACTTTTTTCCATCAACTAATGCTGAAAATGGCTTATTTAAAAGTTCACCTATCTGCTTTGGGCCACTCCCTGTATGTATCCATGTGTCAGCTGTAAGACAAGGGTTTGTACTGATCAGACGCTCAAAGTACCAGGTATTTGACCTTTTATTTGATCTCTCCATGAAGTGAAGCCCCGGCTCTGCGCTTCTCCATGCCGCCTTGCAGATAAGATCCCATAGGTACCGGGCTTTTATTGTCTTATGAACTTTGACAGCCTTTCCCAATGCCTTCCACGTATCAATTTCCCCATCCCATTTAAGGTCGTATTCGGGATCATCAATGTCAGGATAAATAAGATCCCAATCCTTGTCTCCCTTTACCGCTTCCATGAATTTGTCAGATACACAAACAGACAAATTTGCGCCATTAATTTTTGTGAGATCTTCTTTGACAGTTATAAATTCTTCAATATCAGGATGCCAATCCCAAAGCATGATCATCGTTGCACCCCGTCTACTTCCACCTTGTTGTACTACATCATGCGTTGCATAAGAAAAAAGACCAGCCCATGTAACAGGACCCGAGGATGTTCCATTTACCTTTTTAACCCTAGCACCTCGTGGTCTGAGGGATGAAAGATTGAGCCCAACTCCCCCAGCACGTGATTGAATTTCAACAAGCTGTTTTAGGCTTTCTAAAATTCCGTCACGGGAATCTTTTGGGGAAGGTATTACAAAACAATTAAAATACGTCACTTCATATCCGGTTCCTGCACCGGATAGAATACGGCCTGCGGGAACAAATTTAAAATCTTCCATTACGCGGTAAAATTCCTTTTCCCATTTTGAACGGTCAGCTCGTTTTTCACTTTGCGCAATCCCTCCCGCAACTCTTTTCCACATTTCCTCCGGGGTTTGCTCTATAAGAGTTCCGTCTTTATCTTTTAATGCGTATCTGTCTAAAAATACTTTTTTTCTTATTCCGTCTAAATCCATAAAGTTATATTGTTAAACTGTTATATTGTTATATTGTTATATTGATAAATTGTTGTTATTAAGCCATTTAGCCATTTAGTAATTTAGATTCTATTTTTTAATTAATTTTTTAACTTCTTTCTCAAAATCTTCTACATCTACAAAGCGTTTAAAAACGCTTGCAAATCTGATGTATGCTACTTTGTCAATTTTTTTAAGCCTAAGCGCAACAACTTTTCCGATCTTAGTGCTTTCTATCTCAACTGTTTCTCCTCCTAAAAGTTCACGCTCTACTTCATCTACTATCTCTTCTACGTCTTTTAACGTTACGGTAGTTTTTTCGGACGATTTTAAAATTCCTCCCTTTAATTTTTCCCTGCTAAATTGCTCTGTCCTATTGTCTCTTTTCCTAACTAAAAGAGTTATGTTTTCAATTCTTTCATAGGTAGTAAAACGTTTTTTGCACGAACTGCAAAGCCGTCTTCTTCGGATATTATTTCCCTCTTCAGAAACTCTCGTTTCTACTACTTCTGTTTGATCGCTATTACAGTATGGACAATGCATAATTAAATTTAAAGGTTTTTAAGCAAGAGTATTAATTGAATAATCTCAAAAAAATTTTCCTTTTTACTTACTTAAATCTTTCTTACCGTAACTTGTAAAAGAACTCTATCTAGTGTTGCAATTCATCGTAGTACACTAAATCCATGGCGTCAACTATTAATATCTATATCAAATTGTACCAATCTTATATTTGAACTCAAGGTTTAAAGAAAAAAAAATGGTTGATGTTGCTCGCATACTTTTATTGATCAAAAGTATAATTATGAGAGCTATTCTGAGGCAAATTCTTTTACCGATTTTTCTATGTCTTCAAGTCGCTTAATTTCTCTATTAAAATCCTTTCTCATGTTCTCCGGAATAATGGGCGCAATTTGCCGTGAAACGACTTCCTGATGTTTTTTCACGGACGTTTTCAATTTACCTAAAAGAGGTTTTATATCTTTGTTTTTTTCCTGTGCTCTCGATAGCGAGAAAACCGCTTCGTGTAAATAATTATTACTTTTGGAAAAAGTTTCCAGTGACAATTCATACTTTTCTTTTTCTGCCAAAAGCAAACTCGCATAGACTCTTTTATTTGCTGTTAAAATATCAAATTCTGCATCCTTCAGAGGATCTGAAATTAAAAATCTTACGATTTTGTCCCTTAGTGTTTTTAAAAAATAAAGAGGGTTATCCGGCAGCATTCCCGGATAGGCAAGCTCGTACGAAACATTTTCTTCCTCTTTTTGTGCTGATGGACTAGCCGATTCCCCGACTAAAATTTCCTGCGAATTCTCACCAGCCTGTGCGATTCTGTCGTGCTCAATATGTCCGGAGTGCGCATAGGAATAAGATGTGGAAAAAATAAAGAATAATAATAGAAGCAGTACTGAAAAAAACCGTTGTTCTTTCATGCCCACTAATACTACTGCGTGAAGCTATTATTGTCAACTCTGATTTACCCCGATTTAATCGGAGTCAACCCGTTATAAGATTAGTAACAGTTCAGACTTGCTGACACATCGTCATCCCGAACTCGTTTCGGGATCTATTTCTTGAGCTAAAGAGATGCTGAAACAAGTTCAGCATGACAATTTTGATATAGTTTTGTCAAATCCTGAACGGTTACTATTTTAGTAACAAAACTTGATTTTTACCTATATTAATTGTCATACTAAAGATTAGGTCTTGCTATGAAAAAAATTCTTTTAATTCTCACTATTATAATAGGTACACTATTATATCTTCTGCCAAACTCGGGGTCTGCGTTTGCCCAGACCCAAAGCGCCCAAACAGAAAATACACAGTCACCAATTCTTATTAAAAATGTTGAGGACTTGGCTACACCACAAAACACGCTAAATCAAAATCAGAACATAAATCCGCAAACTCTTCCGATGAACACAAATCCGGATGTTCCGCATAACTTATCCACCTATACCCAAAGTGTATTTATAGAACTTCTAGGAACAGCATCGTGCTTTATGTCAGGATATAACCCGATAAGCATAGACGGAAGGTGCCTGGGCATAGACCCTGTTACGAAAAAGTTGGGCTATGCGGAAGTAAATGGTGGTCTGGTATCACTCATGGGTAATCTTATCGGTTCGACATATGATATTCCGATATCGTCGGGTAATTATGGAAGATACTTGGCAAATAATTTTGGCATTACACAAAACACTTATGCCCAAGGAGTAGGATTTGATGGACTAAGAAGCGTACTGCCTATTTGGACTGCATTCCGTAATATTACTTATCTGGCATTTATTATCGTATTTATTCTTATCGGTCTTGGAGTAATGTTCCGTATTAACGATACAAAAGCAGTTATGACTATCCAGAATAAATTACCCAAGATAACTATCACCCTGGTTCTTATTACCTTTTCCTATGCTATAGCAGGATTTCTTATAGACATGATGTATGTTTCCATATATCTTTCTATAAATGTATTTAATGCTCCAGGGCTAGTACCTATGACAGTTATTGATACAAACCCTATAAATGCTGCTGGGGGGATGTTCAACAGTTTTGGTAATCCCGGTATAAGTCCGAGTGAAATCGGACTCCCTACAGATGGCAGTCTTGGTAATATAAACGTTACCGATATTATTGATCCTTTTGTTAATCCGCTTGACGGCGTAGTAAAAAATACGGGCGCCCTTAATCCTGTCGGGGGACTCCACTCTATTGTTTCACCCCCAGCAGAAAGTGCTGCTGAAATTATGAGCTCGCTTTTCAAAGGTAATATTGGATCTAATGTTGGAAAAATGGTAACGACTGTAGCTGGCGCTATGTTGGGTGGACAGACGGGAAGCGGAATAGGAGGACTACTGGGGGGGCTTGTTGGTATGTTAGGCGGTCCCGCTGGAGCCGCTGCGGGAGCCACTATAGGAGCTGGACTCGGAACTCTTATAGGAGCTGGAATCGGTCTTCTGAAAAGCGGCTCTATTCTGGCAATGGTTGCTTCAATAATTGCCTATCTAGTAATTCTCGTAGCTGTTTTATCCGCGCTATTCAGAACTTGGTTTATACTCATAAAGGCGTATATTATGATAATAGTTGCTGTAATCTTTGCGCCTTTTTGGATTTTGGGAGGACTTTTTTCAAATGAGAAAGCCGGGTTTACTCCCTGGATAAAAAGTCTTGTTGCAAATCTTGCTGCATTTCCAATAGTTATGGTCCTTTTTATGATAGGGGCAAGTATTCAAAATAGTCTCTCTCCAAATTCAGATAACTTCGTTCCGCCTCTCATAGGCGATCCAGGAAGCGTAAATTCGGTAGCATCACTAATTGCCTTGGGAATAATACTTATTATGCCTGAAGCAGCTAATCTTGCAAAAAGCCTAATAGGCGCTCCGGACGTAGGAATCGCTTCAGCAGCGGCAAGACCTTTGGGTATGGGTGTCGGTTTTATCAGCAAGCCAGTAAAGAGTACTTTTGGTGAAATGTTTGGTAAGGATGTGATGGGCAATCCCCGCGCCGGAAGCAGGTGGGTGGGTCAAAATCTTGGATTTTTGACAGGAGCTCTAACTGGCGGAGGACTTTCTAGAGAGCACTACGGTAAGGTCCAGGGTGGCGCAAAAGCAGCAGGTGGCGCAGCAGGTAAAATCGGCTCGATGCTATCGCCTTTTGGATTTGGGAGAAGCGCAAAGTTGAAAGAAAAAGCAAGAGAGAAGTCAATCAATAGACATAAGGAAACCATAAGAACAGAAAAGGGTTATGATGAAGAGAATATGACAGAAGGAGAAAAGACAGAGGTGCAGGGTCTTGCAGAACATAGGCATGCAATAGTAACGGAAAAAGGTTATGAAAAGAATAGGACAGAAGAACAACAGACAGAGGTGGGGGTGGAGGCAGAACAAAGGTATGCAAAAGATAAACAAAGGAGAACGGGAGTAACCCCCCCTGGAGGAGGAAGCCCTATTGCTCCACCTATTGCTCCACCTGTCTCAACAGTTCCCCACACTCCTAGTGGAACATCCTCGGAAAACTCTCGATTTATTGTCCCTGAAGGTTTCCGCCGTGAAGCGACTACTGCAAATACTGGTCCAACCAGAGAGCAAATAAATCAAGAGGTGGAAAAGATTAAGGAGGAAGAGAAAAAGCAAGGAAAACTTCTAAGTCAATCTGAAATTGTTGAATTGCAAAGAAAAGCACGGGAAAGATTAGAACGAGGAAACAATTCTTAACTTACTTAAATATATCCTCTATAAAATCCTTTACTACTCCGTAACTCCCTTTTATAAGTCCGGTTCCCCCCTCCGCAATCAAAATATCTCTCACAAACATCCTCATCCTACCAGTTCCCGAATGTTTTCTTATCCACAGTATATCTTCCTTGGAGTAAAAACGCTTGTTTGGATTTTCGATTATCTTATCGGGGTTATTCGGATCGCGCTCAAGAGCGTGAATTGACTCAAGTGCTGATATAAATTTCTCGACCATTCCTGCATTCCATCGCTCTACAGGAGCTCCGTACTTTCTGTGTTTTTTTAACTCAGCAGCAATTTTCGCCCTGGATACATTTTTTACAATTCTAGTTCTTCCTTCACGAGAATTAACATACTCTTCAAAAGAAAGACTTCTTTCTTCAACTTTTCCATCCTCATTTACCCGCTTGCCTTTAAGCCTTCCCCTCCTGGCATTTTGTCTTATCTCATCAAGCACTATATCGCCAAACATATGCTCTACAAGTGTTGCGTCTTTATAAACAGGCATGCCATCTTTGTCGAGATATTGAAAGCTTCTTATGATAGCACCATAATTTAGTGCGTCGTTTGATGCGAAGGCATAACGCAGAGGCTTTATATGCTCTTCCTTTATTTGTTTTTCAAATTCTGCTGTATCGAAAAAAATTCCCCCTTGAGTCATCGGCTTATATTGGACTATCTTGTCCAGATTCATTTCTTCCCCCCCCGTAAGAGCGTGGAATATCTGAAACGCCCTTTTGATATGATTCGCTGTAAAATCAAGCGCTGCACCTTCCTTAAATCTTAATTCAGCTAGCAACTTATTTTTCCTCTCTTGTTTTTCCGTTAGACTTAGTTCCTTGTTGTTTCTCACCTCTCTTATGTCCCTAAATATCTCAACAGGAGCCCTACCGCTATTAGTTTTTAACCCTGTTAAAAAATCAACTCCGATATTTTTAAAAATAGGATTTAGGTAAAACTCTTCATTTCCAATTGATCCTGCCGTACCCTCAGATGATTGTCGAATTACATAATTAATATCCATCTTCGACATGGCATCGTATCCACGGCGGTTAGTGTCGTTTCTAGAAGCAACGAGAAGCGGTCTTTGTTGTACATATGAGGAATATTCAGCAAATGTAAGATTAATTCTAGACGCCTTTCTATCCCTCTTAATTTTCTCTTCAGCCTTTTTACGCGCGAGCTTATCATCGACATTCCATCTTTTCTTGACAGCCTCTTCTTTTATCTCGCTAACTATTTCCTCAAACCTACTTTTTTCTGCATTAACTCTTTCAGTAGGCAAAAACCCGTAGTCGAGCCCTGTTTTCTCCGCAACCCCGAGTCTTACCATCTCCCTTACAAAAGGGACAAAGTCTGCTGAGGCTTTATTGAATATGTTCATTAATTCAAAAAAGTTTTTTTCTATAATTCTCCCATCGCTATCAAAAATTGCTTTTTTCTCTCCGGTTATACTATCTGTAATATAAAAATAATCTTTTTTTACATCATATAGCTCGGCAAAATCGTCCAGATTCTGCCACTGTAATTTATCCTGTAAAATATACATGGCTTTTTTAAAACCTTCTTTGGAGAAAAAACCGCTTTCTTCGCCTAAAATAGCTTTTAACTCCTCAATATCTGACATGTTGTAATAAATGTCGTTTGCAACAAGCATGCCGTCACCTGTTTTTGTTTCAGTTAAGTCGCTTCCTTCTTCTACTGTATGTCCGTATTTATCAGGCATCGAAAGAAATGACGCCCAGTTGTCATCGTGAGTAACATCACTTCCCGCATGAATTTTTGCTATAGTTTCAGGAAGCTCATCGTCTCTGTTCATGGTCTGCCTATACGCAAGATCCATATTCCTAAAAAATCCGAAGTAGTAACACATATTCACAATATTGTCAGCCAGATCTCTAAGTATTTCGTTAGTACTCTGATCCCTAAAATACTGCCCCTTAAATCTGGTCATAGAATAAATTGTCATTGTGCGGATATCTGTTTCTATAGCAACAGCAGATAGTGGAGACATTTCTGCGGTTCTATTGTCGTCATGGAGTTGAATTATTTGCTCCCTTACCCATATAAGAAAATTTTCGGGTTTGAAGTTGCCCCTAGTATCTATAAGCTCATACTTATTACCTGTGGCATAAAGGGCGCTTTCTTGTCTTGCCATAATAAATTTGGAAAGGTCCTGAATAGAGGTTATCTCGCGTGCGCTCACTTCGATTTTACCCTCAGATATATTCCTTTTCCTCTGTTCAGCGGCTTTTCTTAAAAAAGATTTGAGATTTTCCCGCATAGCCCCAAGATCACTTTTGCTACTTAATATATTCAAAATCTCCTTTTCAGCGCTTTTCTTAGATTCTTTATCGGAAAATATTTCACCTAATTTCCTTGCTGATGCTCTAAATTGATCGATAATAAGACTAGTATCACTATCGCCTATCGAGTTTGCCAGCTCCCATTCCATCCCAAGATTAAGTTGGTCCATTTCCTGTGACTCATCCCTCTCTGTGTCGCTTAAATTCTCCTCCGTTCTCCCCGATGGAGCATCCTTCCTTCGAATCTCCTCTTCATTTGACTTATTTACAAACTCATTTAAATAGGCTGTAAAATCCCTGCTTTCATTGTCTGAAACAAGCCCTAATTGGACGCGCCTATTTAGCTCTGCTCGTATGTTTTCAAGTAATGAACTGTCAACTTTACTCTGTAGCCCTGCAGCCTGTACCTTTCTTGCTAATTCTTCAAGAGAGCTATTGCTTTCAAAACGCGTAGGGTCGAAATTTGAAAAATTACCGTCTTCGGATCCTCCTGATATAATTGGTATTCCTTTTTCTATAAACTCTCTTTGCTCTTCAAGTTCTTTTTCCGTTATATCCTCGCCTTGAGCGCGTTTACGACGGTTCTGCTCTTCATACTGCTCTTTAATCCTTTTTTTATCCTCCGGGGTGATTGCTCTTTTTTTTGAAATCTTTTTCTTATCATCATCCCTACTGCCCCCTTCTGAGGCAATAGAGTCTTGCTTTTCTAGCTCCTTGTTAACTTCTTCCATAATGGTCCTTTCTACAGGATAAGCCCGCTCGGGTGTATGTGTCAATCGTTCCATAATGCCCCAACTATATATTAGGACCATATATTCAACTTGACGGGAAGTTAATAAGTTACTAACAAAAAGACAATTAAACAGCTATAATGGTTATAATAATTAAATTGATAAATCGCCAAATTGTTAAAAATCAGTATTATAATGTAGCAATATAACAGTTTGACAATTTATTAATTTAAATCTATGCAACTTACACCGCTAAAATATTTTGAGTCTTTGTACCCGCAGAATACCCGGGAAAGAGAAATCCGGCAGTATCTAGAGTTTTTAAAAAAGGGATTGTCCGCTCAAATTATCGCTCTTCCGGGAACCGGAAAAAATAACCTCTTAAGACTTCTTGCCTACAACATAAATGCCAGGAAATACCACCTGAAAAGATATGAAAAATTAACGCATTTTGTCTACATCGACTCAGCTGAGGCAAAAGGTCGTCCTCATATGGATTTAATAAAGCTTATCCTGTCCTCTATTTCGTTTTCGCTGGGTGAGCGAAATCTGCTTGATGAATCATTGAGAGTAAAGGCGCTTCTTGAGGAAGGACTTAGTCTAAACGATGAATTTTTGATGTTTTCATATCTAAAAAAAGCTATTGATTATTTAACTATAGAAAAAAAACTTTCGGTAATTTTACTTTTTGATAGATTTGATACCATCGCACCAAATCTTACTGAGGAGTTTTTTTCCAATTTGAAAACCTTGCGCAACCACGCAAAATATAGATTTGGAGCAGTTTTTGCTCTAAAGCGCCCTCTTGAAGATACCGTTGATGTTAAAATTTTATCTGATTTTTCCGACATAGTAGCCGGAAATGAAATCTATATCGCAATTTCAGACCCGGTTGGTATAAAATTCCGGCTTGATTATATTGAAAAGGCTGCAAGAAATTCTGTTGACAAAAAAGTCCGCGATGAAATTATAAAACTCACCGGCGGTCATTCCAAACTAACTAAGCTTTCCTACGAAATAATTGTTTCAGAAAATAATGAAGTTAAGAATTTAAAAACTTTCCTTTTAGAACAATCTAAGATAATATCTGCTCTAAATGAAATATGGGAAAGCCTGATGATTGGTGAAAAAGAGGCTCTGAAAGAAAAATTTTCCTACGATAAAATCCTATCCTCACACCCCTATTTGGTAAAAGTAGGACTTGTTACAACAAATGGCATCGCAATTCCGCTACTTGATAATTATTTAGAAAATATCCAATTAGGCAGCGCTTCCATAACTTATGATACTGACAAAAATGACATACTGACAGGCAACACCTCCATCTCCAAGACTCTTTCCTCCTCCGAATTTAAGCTCTTGAAATTTTTAATAGAAAATAAAGAAAAAATTTTGACTAAAGATGAGATAATCTCCGCAATCTGGAACGAACAAAAAAACTCAGGAGGGAGTAACTGACCAAGCACTCGACCAAATACTTTACAGACTCAGAAAAAAAATTGAAGTTGACCCTTCAAATCCAAAGTTATTGCAAACAATAAAAGGCACAGGATATAAATTCAGCAATAATTAAATTGATAAAACGTTAAATCGTCAAATTGTTGAAAGTCAGTATAACACGAGTTTCGCACTCCATTAAAAGATAGGAATACTTTATCAAACACCTTTGTCATCCCGCACTTGATGCGGGATCCAAAATAGATTCCGGATCAAAGTCCGGAATGACAAGTTCGAAACTCGGGCATAACAATAGAGCAATTTAATGTATAACAATTTAACTTCTTTGATTTTTGAGTTCTTTTCTGTGTATGATAGAGATATGTTAAAAACAATTGTAACAATTACCTCTTTTCTTTTCTTTTTCTTTTTCTTATTTGCAGGTACTTCCTTTGCTCAAACATTTACTACTGTCCCCGAACCGCAATTTATAGATGATTATAAAACTACTGTAAAGGTAACATTTTCACCGGAAACCATGAATAGCATAGGGGAAAATGAAATTTATGTGTGTTTAGAGCGTGATTTGTGTATAAATGACAAGGATATCCGAAAGGGAATACTTGACGGGGACCCTACTGCACGAAGTGTCGCTAGGAATGGTCTCGATAATAAACAGGCTGACGAGCCGACAATAATGCGCTTTACACTCGTGGGGGGAAGCATAGAAGTATGCGCGGATAGTTCGTCTAAATTAAGGGCGGTGGGAACTGAGGGTAGTCATGAACACTGGAAGGGGCAAAACGGAAACTATTGGAAAGACCACGCACCAAGTGAAAAAGGTAAGGGCAAAGTAGGGTGCCTAAACGGACGCGACTATTTCCACCCGGGAAAAATATACGTACTAACGCTTTACGAAAAGATTGGAAAGGATAATCCTCTTTACTCATTAGTCGATATCGCAGGATTTTATATAAACTACGGTGCCCCTGTTATTACCGTGAGTAAAGAAAAAGGTGGAAAAATACTCCCGGGTAAGGGACCAAACGGGCTTATACCAGTAATCCCTGGTGATAAATTAGTTATAAAAATTGAAGCTAGGGCAAAAGTAGACGTTTCTACAATATATAATGAACAGGGGAAAATAATAATGAGCTTCTTCAGAAAGCTTCAGGGTCAATTACCTGTTAATCAATTACCTGTTAATTTGAGAGGACACGGTCAAAGCGATCTCAACAGTAACAAGGCGAAAGAACAGGAGAAACTTAGAAATAATTATCAGATTGTCATAAAGGGCAAAGGTATTGCAGCAGGTCGGTGGGATCCTAAAGATTATGTTAAATTTATTCCAAGTAATGGTGAAGCGTGCGTCACTCTTAGTAGAGACAAAAACGCTCATATGGGAACGGTAACTTTGCCAACAAATATTACCCTTCAAGAGTCTGATCAGCCTTATATTATTGAGGTTAAGGAGCAGGTGAGAGAATTTTATAGCGATGTTGGTGCTGATGAGGGGCCTATTTGCCAAGGAGGTTATGTCTATTTTCGTATGGCTTGCAGTGTTACATCAGATTTATCAAAAAGTTACTGCAGTAACGGAATTTATGATCCAAATGGCGAGAATATTGGCAAAATACCTGATTTATTAGAGGCGCTTGGATATAGAAGTACACGCCTACCCTGTATTATCGGAGGAGAAGGCAAAAGACTACCTGACGATCCCCTTGACTGCAAAACCCTTGATACTGCGATAGGAAAGATAGGACTTAAACCTCTTGATTTCATCAACAACATTTTTTCATATGTCTTATCTATTGCGTTCATTGCAGCACTCGGTCTTATTATCTACGGGGGCTACTATTATATGATTTCCCGCGGGGATCCTGAGAGGATTAAACACGCCCGCGAAATATTAACAGCTGCCATAATCGGACTTTTATTCATTATCTTCTCATTCGTCATACTTCAGGTTATTGCTGGAGATATTTTAAGAATTCCGGAATTTGACGTACCCGCAAAAACAAATACTGGGGTGGATAGGGTTGATGATGGTACAGGGTCTGCAGGTGAAATTCCACCCGGAGGATTTTAAATAAATATGACAGAAAATTTAGCACAACTCAAAATTCCAGGATACGGAGTAATTAAGGCGCCTCCTGGAATTCCGACAGGAGGCGCAGGAACACTATCCAGTGCTATTGCCGTAGGGCTTCAGATTTTTCTAATAGTAGTTATTATTGCCTCCCTACTATATATCGTCTGGGCAGGCACCAACTGGATACGCTCGAGCGGAGACCCTCAAAAAATAGAGGCTGCGCGCACGCAAATAGTTTATGCAATTATCGGTCTTCTAGTCGCACTACTCTCTTTTGGAATAATGACGTTCTTTGGATCAATATTCAACGTCAAGTTTGTTTAACTTGTCCTTGACAAATTAAATAAAAGCTGTAACAATAAAAAATAGTTATTATGAAACGACTAATTGCACTTCTCTCACCGATACTTTATTTTATTTCTCCTAAGCTTGCTTTTGCAACCCCCACACCAGGTTCAGGCACAGGAACACCATTAGATCTTTGCCCAGATGGGCCCTATAAAGAATTTTGCAATATTCAAACCGCTGATTTTGGGGGTATTATTGGAACAATAATCATAATCATGTTTATAATTGCAATTGTAATTGCGCTTATTTGGTTAGTCATTGGAGGAATGAAGTGGATTACCTCAAGCGGTGACACTACAAAAGTAGAAGGTGCCAGAAATCAAATAATTGCGGCTGTAATCGGTCTAATTATCGTCTTTTTATCATTCTTCATACTGAATTTTATACTGGGAATATTCGGACTAAGCTTAACAACTCTTACTATTCCTAAACTTCCTAACTTTTAATAACTACCACTAACTATGGAATGGGCATCATGTCTTGAAGGCGAAGTCGCCACACTTAGGTGTATTCCGATAGTTATAAAAAATCTTATTAACTGGGCGCTCATTTTTGCAGGAGTTGTAGCACTGGCTCTTATAATTTACGCAGGATTTAAATTTGTCACCAGCAAGGGCGACCCTCAGGAAGTAGATAATGCAAAAAAGACCCTAACCTACGCGATAATCGGACTATTGCTTATATTCTTTTCTTTTGCAATTTTAAATCTTATCGCAACAGTTACAGGCGTAGGTCAAATCACCAGACCCACGTTCTAATCCCACTTCATTTAATATTAATACGCGTTAAATCATTGACTTGAAGGTTCTATCCATGTTAGGCTAAATATGGAGGTGAATGTATATTAATAACGATAATCAACTTGTTATCCCAAATGATATCAGAGCTTTTTTAGAAGGCTTACTAGACGATACCAATATGTCTACCCTTGACTCGCAGGTTCGTGAGGAAATGATAAAGGAGCTTTTTGCTAGACTCGATAATTATATGACTTCCTCAATTGTA
Organism: Candidatus Levyibacteriota bacterium; assembly: GCA_039738415.1. Lineage (GTDB taxonomy): Bacteria > Patescibacteriota > Microgenomatia > Levybacterales > GWA1-39-11 > JBCLLY01. The sequence goes on along the minus strand of JBCLLY010000005.1, from coordinate 20,928 downwards.
GAGAATTTAAAAGAAGAAGATATGGAGGAATTCATCAAGATGGGGAGCGAGGGAAAAGGCAAAGAGGAAATTGAGAAATTTATAACGGACAAAATTCCAAATGCGCAAGAAGTGTTCTCACAGGCAATGATAGATTTTCGGGATATGTATCTTGGAAATGTTGCTGTTGCAAGAAACGCACCACCTGCAACAAATGACGGTAGTGCCTCTGAAAATGAAACACTTGATCCTCAAAAAGTTAACTAGCTATGGAAGGTGACGGACCAGAGATAACAGGAAAATCCTCAGGTGTACCCGAGGATATATCTTTTAGTGGTAAAAATACAACGGAAATCCCTGACGGTAAAGAACGAGATAGCCGTTCTTCAGTACTTGAGGCATTCAATAACACACTTACCTCATATCACGAAGAAATTTTCGCTAACTCAAATTCAGACAAGGCCCGTCCACACCTTCTAGCGCTTAATCTTATTGAACGAATAAAAGCACAAACACTAGACAAAGGGAAAAATACACACACTGCTACTTATACCGACAGGACCGGACGTGAAAGGAGACTCCGCGAATCCGTTCCAATAAGACCGCTTCTCGAACATTTGACGCGTAAGCTGAACAATCCGGATTTACCGCCCACCGAGAGACAAAAACTCGAGTCGTATCAAAAAATTCTATACAACAACAGTATCTTGCGGGCATATAGTCCTTCAGATATGGAGGCAAGAATAGATTACGAGCTAAATCTTCTTCAGAAAGCTTCAGGGATTTCAACAGGATCCCGTGAAGCAGATAACAGAATTGTATCAGAAGTATTCGCTTTCAGATTTGACTTACTTCTTCCAAAAAAGGAAGCAAACAAGGAAATCCAACCCAAAGATCTACCCATTGTTAAAAACCCCGACCGTTTCAAACCCCAACATAACGCTGACGGATCACAAGTAAAACAACCGGAAGAGTTTCCGGATGGAGCCGGAGAAATACCTGCGCACAAAATAGCAGAATATTTGGGAGAGGAAGAATCTCCGCCCCCTTCGCCTCCTAAAGAAGGCGATGCAATTGAGATAACGCCCGATGATATAGCTGCTACTCCTTCAGAAATTGAAATAACCTCGGAAGAAGTTAAGACAGATAGTGCAACAAAAGAACCAAAAGCTGAAGCTGCCGAAGTTAAAACAACCCCTACTTCCACTTCGATCGAGGACGTACAACGAGAGGCAATGATTGTCAACAGGACATTGGATCTTCATCAAAGAGCCAGGGAGCGCGCCGAAGAACACCTGAGAGCCGAACAACGCAGGGGAAATATGCTTAATCCTTTAAATTGGGCCCGAAAAACCCGCCTGAGAGTGCTTGAGGAATTTTACAGACAACGATATATATCTGAGGCCCTAAGAGAGATGATAGCAGCAAATAACACTTATCTCGAGCTTGATCTTTTTTCGCAAGCGGCAACAAATATAAATACTGCGCGCGATCAGCAAAGCACGTCTGAAAGATCAAAAGTACAAGAACTTAAAACCGGAGAAAATATTGCGGGAAATCGAGTGGTTGAAATCGATGTAAATCTCGATGTAACTCTCGATGGAAATCTCAAGGATTTCGTTTTTGATGAAATAATCGCACCCATTGTAGACGGGCAGATAACTAATAATGACCAGATTCAGCAAGCGCTGAGAGAATTTGTACAAAACCATCAGGACGACGCGCAAGTTGCAGCTCTATTTGGACGTGATGCAACTAGATTTGGCACGATAGCTGAACTTTTCGCGTCAGATCTACTCGAGGTTGGTAATCAACTTAGGCAAGATAGAGAAGCTCACAACTACTCTATGGAGCGTCTAAAAGAGCTTACCACGATAAAACTTGCAAACGCTAACTGGGCTGCAGATTCTGCAACTCAATGGACACTTGCAGACAGGGCCATAGCCTGGTCTCAACGAAATAATAAACGCCGCTGGTTCACAAATCCTGCAGTTGTCGGTGCTGCTGTCTCGATCGGAATTTATGGTGGAATGAGTGCTGCAGGCATGTCTGGAAGAGCGCTTCTTGCAGCGCCCGTAGCAGGAAGTGTACTTGGAGCCGCCCTTGCCGGCCTGAGACGTGCGCACGATTTAAAGGTGGACAGAGCCGCGCATCAAGCAGATAGAGAATATAACGCTTCAAGTCTTGAAAGCGATAGGAGAAGACGACAACTTGATAATTATCAATACGAAAACGTTTCGTTCAATACTCTTATTAATGGAGGTCAGGAGCGAGAAAATGTCTTTGGTGATTCGCGAGGTATGAGAGAGCTTATGGAGCTCAGCCTCTCACCTGATAACCCAACAAACACAGACACAAATCAACAAGCTATTTTAAGGCGAGCAGCGGAGATAAGAGCACGACTTGATTATGGATTTAACAATCAAAAGGGGCTAATTACTTATGAAAGCAGAGAAGCAGTTGAGCAAAACAGAATGTCTCTTGTCAGGTCAATTGCTGAAGCGAGAGTAAAACTAAGAGATTCTGGAATGGACAACGACATGATAGACGCCCGGCTTACTGAATTTCAGGGAGAATGGAATGTTCAATTTAATCAAGACGTCAGGGATCAAGACAGAGCTTTTAATATGTATAGAGTCCGCTCTTCTCTCGTTTCAGCGGGTATTGGAGGCGCCATAGGACTTGCAAGTGGTCTAGGAGCCGCAGCTGCTGTACGTGGGATTATTGAAGCTACAGGTAAAAATGCTTACGTTACGGGTCTTGAAAATATACCTTACGCTGATAAGGTTTTTGGTAAAACAAATGAAGCGCGTGCCAATATAGCACAGCTACTCAAAGACAGAAAACCTGTGGATGTCGGAGATATGACAATTATCCCCGGTTCTGAAAATAACGTATCCGTAAAACTCCCTGATGGAAGTGAAAAGCTTTTACCAAACGCGAAAATTACCGATACGGGCAGTTTGAGAGTTGAGGGAGACATTCCGACCGACATCAGGGACGAATTTGATATGGAGGGATTTGAAATAAAAAATCTTGACCCGATAAAAAAGGAGGACATAATTATTGGTCCATCTGCTCCACAAACAACTGAGATGTTAAATGGACGCCCTACGCTAGTCCCCGAGGGAACTAACTGGGTACCAGATGCTTCCGATCCTTCAAAGTTTGATTTGGTGGTAACAAGTCATCCTGAACACGTGCTCGTCGACAATGCACAATTTGATGAAAGCGGAAAAATGACCTTTGAATCATCAATTGCTACTTTCACCCAAGACGCAGACACTATACCCGGAGAGACAATTTCTACACCCACAGAAGTGTTTGGACCTGAGGGATTATGGTCAAAGGAAACAACGCCTATTTCTGGACGCGAATGGTACGCATACGATACTCCATATTCAGATCATAACGAACTTCGCGCCTACAACTCCGTGTTTGACGCGGGAAATGGACAAAAAGGCGTTGAGTGGGATATGTCTGATATGAAACTTGGTTATCAATCAGGAATTGAACCAAACCCGATAGACATTCAGCAGGTCATACGCGACGGTCAAGCAGGATTTGCTTTCACCCTGCCCGATGATCAGAAAAATCCGATTTGGGTATCGGATATTTCTGATGGAAAACTTGATGGAAAAATACGACTCGACCCAACTGATTTTACAAATAAAGTTGACCCCTCTAACCCCAACAGTATGACCGTTGGAGAATTCTCACGAATCGTCCTAAATCAAGAAAAACTTGCTTCCCTTCCTGAAGGAAGTCTCGCGTCAGAAGTTTATGGACATCAAGATGTATTTAATCTCGGTCGAAATGGAAAAATGGGCTTTATCGAAACCGGAAGGCTTGTTGATAGAGGTGATGGGAAGGTGCTACAGGCATTTGCAACAGCAAATGGTGCGAGTCCTACTCCGACAATGGTTGATGTACCCGTCCAGGGCCCCCCCCCACTACAGTATTTGGTGGGCCTGAAATAAAAATCGCAGAACCTATTATTATAACTTCAGAAATACCTGTTACCGAGCTCGTCCCTCCTGTTGATACTAGCTCAGACTATGAAATTCCAATTCCAATAATCCCGTGGGTTATCACCCCCCGCTTCCCACTGGAGGTACTGCTATCAATGTATGGGTATGGCGGTGATTATTCCGGGGGTAACATAGGCCTCGTTGATAGAGGGGTGAATGATGAAGGTTATAAAAAGCGAAGATCAAAACGCCTGCTTGAAAATCCAGACGCTGAGCTGGATGAGAGCCAGGAAACGAAGGAGTATTTGGAGAAGCTCCCTGATTCGTATCGAAAAGAACTTGAAATATATAATGAAAATCTTCCGGAAATGAAGGGGAACTGCAAGCTTGTTGTTACGGTACCCGCCTATGGTGAGGGAGGCAACATCTTTAAAACTCTCAACCACTTCCTTGCTCAAAAAGATCAAAATGGAAACCCGCTTGACCCATCCACATATGAATTTATTATCGTTGACAACTACCCCGAAAACGTTGCAAAAGATTCTACGGAGGCAGAAGTTCAGAGATTTAAAAACCTACATCCGGAATTAAACGTTCAATATGTTGACAAGACATGGAAAGAAGGCGATGTTGCAGGAGTTGGAAATGCACGAAAGTACGCCAATGATTTAGCCTTATTAAGAAATTCAAAGAGAACAAGACGTAATGGAGATCTTATTCTGGTAAGTTTTGATGCTGATTTGGATGGAATCAACGATAAATATATTTCAGATTTGGTGACTGAGTTTGATAACAAACCAAAACTTGACGCTGTTGCAGGAAAATGGACTCTTCCACCGGAAGCACTGGCGAAACCTAATTTAAGAGCCGGTCAAAGACTTTGGTATCTTCTTGACAGGATGATTCAAAAAGATGCAGAAGGTACACCAAGCGAAAGAAACCCTCGCAGTCCTAGTCTTGTAGGAAGAAATGCAGCTTTCCGCTCATCTATCTACGCGGCAATTGGAGGATACAATCCTAACGCAAAAATTGCGGAAGATCTTGAAGTTGGCTGGATGATTGATTCTGCCAGGGGATATGATGCGGCCAAAAAAGGACGGATGGGATTTATTAACCGCGCAGAAGTAACCTCAAATCCTCGGCGGTTTTTAGCATCTATGGTACAAGGCGTTCCCTTTATTCAAATGTATGGAGGCTTCCACGAAAACACGTCAATAAGACAGCTTAATAACCAAGATTTATTGAATCAAATTCCTAATACTTTTGATATTAAGCGTTTTGAAAAAGAAGCAGATGCACTTTGGCAGGCAGCAAAGGGACCAAACGGCCAATATAAATGGCTAGGAGACAGGTTTGATCCCATATTTAGTCGTATAATGGGCCTTATGGGAGTAGAATACGAAATCAAGAATGGACATGTGACAATAACCAGCGCACAAAAACTCAATGATGCACTTTCGAAACCAATCGCACCCCATAATCCCCCCCAGGTAACAACCGCACCAAGAACAAATCCGTTTCGACCTCACACACTAGCCCCACCAACCACTAACCCTGGTACGCCACCGGCTACGCCGACTACATAAAAACGCTATTATAGATATTTAATCTAGGCTCGCTAACCTAAATACAGAGCTTAGAAATCTTCTAGAAAGTCTGCTCACTCCAGGCTGGAAGGTTCGAGGTTTTTCAGTAAATGGTAGAAGTGTAGTCGTTGATTTCGTCAGAACAACCTAGCCTCTTTTCACACTAGCCTCAAAATATCGTATAGTTTGCACTACTCTGATACTCTTGATTTGAATATTTTCACGGGATAAGCTGATATGTAGAACAACTCAGCTAAATTGTTATATTGCCAAATTGCTAAATGAGAACTTATTTAACGTTAGATAACATTAGTAGCTATAAAGAAGCGTTTAGATTATCAAACAGTGTTTGGAATATAGTTTGTAAATGGAAATGGTTTGAAAAAAAGACAGTAGGTTCACAATTTGTTACTGCAATTGATTCCATTTCAGCAAATATCGCCGAAGGGTTTGGTAGATATTCAAAAAAGGATAAGGTAAGGTTTTACAAGATAAGCTTCGGCTCATTGCTTGAATCGATAGATTGGCCAGAAAAAGCTAAAGCTCGTGATTTAATTTCAGAGAGTGAATACAAGATGCTCAACGAGTCTTTGGGTGTTTTGCCAAAAGAATTAAATCAACTTATAAAATTCACAAATGAAAGATTAAAAGAATGAAGCCAAATCCTAAAAACGACAATTTAACAGTTTATCAATTTAACAGTTTATCAATTTAACACATATGGAAAATCATCCTATACCGCAAGATGTTACCGGATTTAAATTTAGGCTCATTGGCTCGGTCACAGTAAAACAGTTCCTTTATATCCTGGCGGCTGGGGCTTTATGTGGAGTTTTTTTCATAATGCCCATATCATTTCTCTTGAAGTGGCCCGCTATTATACTCATTGGTTCAATTGGCGCGGGACTTGCTTTCTTACCGATTGAGGGAAGACCAATGGACGTAATGCTCATGAATTTTTTAAAAGCATTGCCTGCCGAAAACCGCTTTATGTTCCATAAAAAAGGTGCCGAAGCATTACTTTTCGATTACTTTACTCCACAAACAATACACAAAGCTACCCCCATAAACCAAGTAGCACAAAAGGACAACCGACGCGAGCTTCTACTAAATCAGCTCGTCAGAAAAAATGTCCCATATAAAGTGGATGAGAATGAGCGCGAACAGCTTAAGGGTATAAATGGACTATTTAGCGAGTCAAACATTCCCGTTACGGGTATGGTGGCAATTGATACACCTCAAACTCCACAAGGCACTTATGTAAGACTTCCTGTAGACTTGCCGCAGGAGCCCATTCAGGTAACTCCCCCACCCGAACCTGTAGAACAAGCGCCTTTGCCTATCCCACAAAGCGCGACCGTTCTAACACAAAACATTGTACCCGTACTAGCTCCAGCGCCTAAACCTCAAATTCAAGAACCGTCAATGCCCGGTGTTTCTGTTGCGCCGGAAAATCAACTAGCCAGTGGTTTTCCACAAATTCCCGACACCCCAAATGTAGTTTTGGGGATTGTAAAAGACGCGCGCGGAAAAGTTTTGCCAAATATAATAGTTGAAGTAATTGACTCTGGCGGTAACCCTGTTAGAGCTTTTAAAACAAACGCTCTTGGTCAATTCTCATCAGCAACTACTCTTTCTGCTGGAAATTATCAAATATTGCTTGAGGACACTAGGCATATTCACGAATTTAGTCCAATTGATATAGAGATGAATAACGAAATATTCCAGCCTTTAGAAATTATTTCCACAGATCAAAGAGAAAAACTAAGACAAGAATTATTTGGAAATACGCAAAGCGCGTAATTGCCAAACTGCTGAATTGTCAAATTGCTAAACTCTGAAAAACAATTTAACGCTTTGGCAGTTTAACAATTTATCAATTTAATCTATATGGCAAAAAAGGAAATAAAATCAACAACACAAGGTTTTACTGAAATAGTTGATATCGTTGACGATGTAGTTTTATTTAAAAATAAAAGAGCGTGTATGATGCTTGAAGTATCTTCTGTTAATTTCTTTTTACTGTCATCTGACGAGCAGAATTCAAGGGTTTATGGATATATGTCTCTTCTAAATTCTCTTTCTTTCGCGATACAAATACTTATTGTTTCTAAAAAAATAGATATGGATGCCTATATTGACACAATAGACAAGAGAATCACCACAACTCAACAACAACAAACGAAAGAACATCTTTTATATTATAAAGAATTTATACAAGAACTAGTTAAGGGCGAGGGACTTTTAGACAAAAAAATCTATATAATTATTCCTTATAATTATCTAGAAGGAGGCGCAACAAATGTTGCACAAAACGCTAATAAAACTGTCTCAAAGCAAAGTTTTGCAGACCAAGCAAAGGGAGCACTCCTGTCAAAGTCAAGTGTGATTATGTCCCAAGTTGAACGCATGGGGCTTGCACCCAGAAGACTTACGCACGAAGAGTTAATTAAAGTATTTTACGAGCTTCTTAACGATGACGTTATAAATTTGAATTTTGAGTCTAGGGATATTAAGAATGTAATACTATAAACTGTCAAATTGATAAAACATTAAATTGCTAAAAAAATCATTATTACAATTTAACAGTTTAACACTATAACAATTCAGCAATATAATTTTATGTTTGGACTAGGAAATAAAAAACAACAAAATACACAGCAGGCACCGGCACTCGCTCCTGGTACACCAGTAGTTGGTTCTCCTGTGCAAGCACAAACTCCCCAACCCCCAAAAGGCAAAAACGAGAAAAAGAATGCAAAAAAACCTCACCCCGATCAACATCTGGAAGAGTTGAGAAAAGGGTCTGTGTCAATTGTTGATATTATCGCACCCTCATCAGTTGAGGTCGATTTCCGCCACATAAGGGTTGGAGACAAATATTACAGAACATTTTTTGTAGTCGATTACCCCCGACAAGTATCTCCTAATTGGCTATCTATACTTATTGACTACAAGGAAACGATGAATATTTCTATGTTTCTTTACCCTGTTGAGAGTAAAGACGTTTTGTCTAATTTGAGGCGTAAAATTGCAGAAATGGAGGCAACTTTACAGTCTGATGCTCAAAATGGTATTGTTGCCGACCCTAAAGTTCAAGCATCACTTGAAGACGCTATTTCGCTCCGCGAAGAACTTGCCCGGGGACTTGAGCGGTTCTTCCAATTCGGACTATACATAACAATTTCCGCAGACAACCTGGAGGAGTTAAACCTAAAAACAAAAGAGCTCACTTCTCTTCTTGCTTCAGATCTTTTGGTTGTAAAACCGGCAACGCTGCAAATGGAAGACGGGTTTAAAACTACTCTTCCAAAAGGAGACGACAAGCTTATGATAACTCGCAACATGGATACTACATCCGTTGCCTCAACTTTTCCATTCACAAGCTATGAAATTTCTCACCCAAATGGAATTTTGTACGGAATAAATACGTTGAACAACTCTTTAGTTATTGTTGATAGGTTCTCGCTGGAAAATGCAAATGAGGTTGTTTTTGGAAAGAGCGGTTCGGGAAAATCTTTTCTGGTAAAACTTGAGTTAATGCGCCAGTATATATTTGGCACTGAAATAATAATTATAGATCCTGAGGATGAATACAGAGCGCTTTGTCAGTCTCTGGGTGGAGAATATATTACTTTTTCCAAGAGTTCGGAGGTAAAAATTAACCCATTCGCACTCCTACCCGACGATATGTCTGAAAATCAATTAAGTCTTAAGATTTTATCCGTTCATGGACTTTTAAAAACAATGCTTGGGGAAATGACTCCAACACAAGAGGCGATTATGGATAGGTCTCTTGTTCTTGCCTATAAACAAAAAGGCATTACTCCAAATCCCGCAACCTATAAAAACGAGCCCCCTATTCTTGAAGATTTATACAAAACACTTCTAAACATGGAAGAGCCTGAGGCAAAGGAGCTTGCATTTAGACTTGAAAAGTATGTAAAAGGAGGATTTTCCGGTCTTTTTAATCAACAAACCAACTATGACGTGCAAAACAAAATGACAGTATTTTCACTTAAACAGCTTGAAGATGTGCTGCGCCCAATTGCTATGCACGTAATTCTCGACTTCGTTTGGAGCAGAGTTAGAACAAAGCTTAAGAAAAGAATTCTGGTGGTTGATGAGGCGTGGTATCTGATGCGCTACCCTGACTCTGCTGCATTTTTGCAGGGAATTGCCAAGCGCGCGCGAAAATATTATCTGGGAGTTACAACTCTTACTCAAGATATTGAAGACTTTTTGGCAAGTGATTATGGAAAATCAATTCTTTCTAACTCATCTATCCAAATTCTTTTAAAGCAGGGAGCCTCTGAGGTAGAAACTCTTGCAAAGACACTTAACCTGTCAGGTGGAGAAAAGCAGTATCTGCTAACTGCGCAAGTCGGGGAAGGACTTTTGTTTGCGGGTCAAAATCATGTAACCGCACAATTTATTTCCTCTCAATTTGAATATGATTTAATAACCTCAAAACCTCAGGATATTTTAGATCAACAAGTAGAAGACGCGAGCAATCCTCCACCACCAACCCCACCTATAGAGCCGGAAGCAGTACCTCCGGAACCCGGTGAAACATTTGTGCAAAATCAGAATGCACAAACGCTTGTCCCTAAAACAAATGGTCAGACATTTGAACAACCACAGGAACCAGTTCAACAAACTCCTCCTGTAACCAATGCTTCAGCTGTCGCTCAAGGAACAGAGGTTAACATAGAACCGAAACAGGGATACTTTCAAACACAAAGTCACCAATCAGAAAACCACTTTAAACAATACACAACGACTACACAAAGCCCACAAATAGCTCAGGGTTCTTCTCGGGCACAAGCGCCTAACCCAACCCACACTCAGCCTACCCAAAACAACACACCAACACTAAACAATGGATGAGAGAGAACAAAATCAACCAAGCCAAACTCCGCCTCAGCAGCGCAATTATAACCAACGAGGGAAGGATCGGAGAAGAAGTGCTCCGGCAGATTTCTTAGAAAAGAAACTAAAGCGCTTTGTAATCAGACAAGTCGCCTCGAAGCTTCCAATAATTCTTGGGGGAACATTTTTTTTCATAATAATTATTTTTTTCTTTTTTATGGATGGTGGTACTGGGGCTGGTTTGAGTCCTGGCGCAGATGAACCTACACCAATTCCTCTTCCAGGCGGCAGCGTACCATCCCTACCGCCAATCCCTGGTCTAACCGTTACAAAAACAGGTGATGCTCAAGTTGAATTCGGCCAAACAATAACATACTCTATTTCTGTTACGTACATACAGCCCCAGGGAGGAACACCAATTGATAAAATAGTTATTACCGACAAGCTTCCCGCAAATGTAGAATTTGTCTCAGCCACAGATCCATATGTTCAAACAGGAGGGACTATCGAATGGCCGCTTACTGCAGGAACTACCAGCTATACTTTCTCACTGGTAGTTAAACCAACTATAGATAAGATTGAAATAGCAAACACTGTCTATGGACGGTCATCAGTTGCTGACAGCACAACCGGCGGCGCTTCATCAAATACTTGCACGCAGCAGTTCGAAGGAACAGGCCCTTGCTCTGTACAAAAGCTTTTACCATACCTTGGTGGGGATGAGCAAAAAGCCATCATTGCTTCAATGATTTGCCAGCGTGAAAGCACGAGTAATCCCTTTGGAGAGAAATTAACAAGCGGAACAGGATGTAACAACGACAATAAAAATAACGATGATTACTCTATTGGACTTTATCAAATAAATCTTGTCTGGCATACATGTAGTGAAGCGCCATATGCTTATGATTCCTCCATTAATCCCCCCCTTGAACGCTGCCAATACTTGGTAAACGAGCAGAATAGATCTACCTGCAGGGTAGCATTAAAACCCGTTGAGGCAAATGTCCAAAAAATGGTTTCCATATCATCTAACGGAAATGCGTGGACAGAATGGTCTACATGGCCTTTTGTGCAAAGAGATTTGGCGTCGTGTAATATAAACATATGAAAAAAACAATTTATTTAGGAATATTATTTTTACTTGTCATTTTTACTGCAATTGTTTTTGTTATTCTTATAATAATGCGCTCATCAAGTCCTAAAGAAATAATTGAAGAAATACCCCTTCCTACGAAGTCGCCTATTCGATTTGATATCCCAGAGGGAGAGAAAATAGAAATATCAGGAATCCCTATTAAAAATCCATACATATCTCCCGTTGAGACAAATACAACCGGCGATTCACTCATGACGCGAGATAAGGGATACGACCTTGTGTACATAAGGGAATCAAGCCAATTCATTATTACTATAATGATGACTCCGTTTGAAACCTATCGTCAAATTGCAGAACAGGCGCTGCTTAATAGACTCGAAATAAGCGCTGACGAGGCGTGCCTTCTTGACGTCAGCATCGGCACTCCACAGGGCGTTAATCCAGATGAAGCAGGAAGAAGACATGGACTAAGCTTTTGCAAATGATGAAAAAACTAATAATATCAATATCATTAACAATAGTTGTTTTTGCATTAGCTAGCATTGTTTTATTTCAAACGGTTAATGCCCAAAGCAGCTCAACATGGAAGACCCGCGTCGGAAACCCACCAATATCAGACCTTGAACCAGGGACCGTTCCTCCTGCGCCAAGTGACATTAGGCGGGGGATTATTGACACTTTTGGGATTACCATGAATGGATTTGACCAACAACACCTTCTGTGGACGTGGGAAAGACTCCACGAGGTTTCCGGTACAAAGTTCCCCAACCTGGTAAGGGGAGCAACTATTGAAAAGTGGAACAATGAATACTCCCAAGCTCAGTCAGGATGCTATTCTGGTGATACCTCGCTTAACCTAAGACAATTTCCGGGACAAGGCTCTTATTTTAAATTTCACCTACTCCATGAACTGGGACACGTTGCGCAGAAGTGTAATCCTCGTGAGTCAACGCAAAGAGCAGCGCATGAAAACGCGTATGCGCTAGAGGGGGCCATAAGCGAATATGGACGTCAAGGACCTATCTGTATTCCAGAAACCATCGCAATAAATGAGGATCACGCAGACACTATTGCGTACTTTCTTGACAGATCATCTGGATTTGTAACTACAATACGGTGTGGAGGACCATCAAATCCTCCAAACCCATACATCAATGGAGGATTTCCCTTGCGTGCGGCTGCAATGACTTCCGCACTATTAAATTAATATGAATAAAAAAATCTTAATAATAATTACGCTACTCTTTGCGCTTCTTGGCGGACTTTTCTTTATTATATCTAGCCTTAGGAATATAACAAACACTCCTCCAGTCACTCAAAACGGGTTCCCCACCCCAACCATTTATCAGGTCCCGGACAAAGGGGCACTAATAATCCAGGCACAAAATATATCGCCCCTTAAAAAAACACATATTGGTATAACTACGGAAGAGGAGCTAAAATCTATACCAAATATTTCACAAAACGGAAACACCTATAGCTACCCCTCACCTCTTATCCTTCGTCCTAATGAGGTTATTGTAGAAAATGGCGTTGTTGTTTTTGAAAAAGTATTAATACCCGAAGACCAAGAAGGACCATATTTTAAAACCGTCACCAGTCTTAAAAATGCTATCGGAGATCCAGATGGGATTATTAAGGGGTCGGCTTACTACGATTGGTATGCGCAAACTCTTATTTATTCACAATTGGGCCTTGCTGCAATTACCAATCCTTACACTGATGAAGTATTTGAGATTCATTTTTTTGAACCAACAAGTGTAGAAAATTACATAAGTAGGTTTGGGGGAGATATTCAAGAATCACCAAGCGGGCAAGGCCCAATTCACCCCTAATCCGTTTTTATCGGCATTATTACGTGTTTGAAGGAATTCTTGTTGTCTTTAAATAATGCAGGCTGCAGGGGTCCGCTCATCTCCATAACAACCCTTTCCCCCTCAAAATTTTTCAACACGTCGGCAAGGTATCTTATGTTAAAGGCTATATTATTATCCTCCCCTTCTTTTTGCACATCTACCACAAATTCCCCCTCTCCCACTCCCGAAGTCTTTGCACTTAATTTTAATACTCCACCTTCTATATTAACGTTAACGATGTTTGATTGGTCTTTTGCAAAAACGCTTGCCAGGCGGACGCTTTGTATAAACTCATCCCTATCAATGGTAACCTTTGTTATTGAAGCACTGGGAATAACCTTTTCGTACGGAGGGAACTTACCATTTATTAACCTTCCTACCAAAACCACATCCCCGCCTTCAAAAACTACCTGATTTTCATCTAGATTTATGCTCATTGTAATCTCTTCTGCCTTTATATTCATTGCCTCGTTAATTACCTGAACGGATACGATTATCGGCTCTTCAATTTTAGAGATGGTATCCATTTCAATAGACTTAACAGTCAGCCTATACCCATCTGTTGTAACAAGCTCTACCAGTCCTTCAATTTTCGCTATGTATACGCCCGTCAGGTGGGGCCTGATATCGTCCGTTGATGCGGAGAAGCAGAGATGGTCAAAGAGCTTATCAAAGGCGGTTTTTTTAAGGGAAATTATTTTTTCCCCTTTTCTTTTCATCAGGTCTGGAAATTCTAGAGAGCTTAAAGTTTGGAATGTAATATTACTCTCCCTTATAGATATCCTAAGCTTCTCTTTTTCCTCCACTATTAGCAGCTTGTCTTTGGGAAGGTTTGTAATTGTTTCAATAAATTGTTTTCCGGGAATCGTAATACTCCCCTCTTTGTTTATTTTTGCGGGAATTTTTATTATTATTCCTATTTCAAGATCTGTTGCCTTTAAATAAAAACCGCTCTTGTCAGCAGTTAAGAGAATGTTTGAAAGTATAGGAACCTGAGAATTGCTTGGAAGCATTCTCAATAATGTAGATAGGTGTTTCTCAATGTTCTCCGTTAAAAGTTCAACTTCCATATATATTAATAGTACTAGTAGTAGTATAGGTGGATAAGTGGATAAAGGCAATCAGGCGTGCGTGAAAAACTGTGTATAAGTAGTGGATATTTTTGTGGAAAGAATGTTGATAGGCCAACAATTGCAATTTCATTGTGCATAACTCTCCTTTAATTGGTTTTTTATATACATGATTTCCTCATTTACTCCATTCCCCTTTGAGTATAAATTCCTAATCTTATCCACACCGTGCATTATTGTTGTGTGATCGCGCCCACCTAAAATATTTCCAATATCTACATATGTAAGATGGAGCTCTTCTTTAAGCAGGTACATACATATTTGGCGCGAGTGTACGAGGCTTGATGTTCTCCTCTCCCCTTTTAGCTGGGTGGGTCTGACATCAAAATACTCACAAATCACATTTACTACATCGTCAGGATGCACTCTTTTTCTCTCCTCACGCCTGATTCCTATTGCCTTGTCAACAATCTCCTCAGTTATCTCGTTCGTTGAGGAATTGGCAAGAAGTCCTGATAATTTTAGTATAAATCCCTCAAGTGCTCTCGTGTCCTCAATTTTTTCCGCCGCCCTTTTTGCAAGTTCTACAGGAAGGGGTATGTTGAACTTTTGACTCTTGATAAGTAATATTGCGGTTCTTAGCTCAAAATCCGGTGCCTGGATGTCTATTTTAAGCCCCCCCTCAAGCCTTGACGCGAGTCTTGCCTCAATTTTTTTTATTTCGTGGGGAGGGCGGTCTGAGGAGAATACGACCTGCTTTTTGCTGTCTATGAGCGTATTGAAGGTGTGAAAAAGCTCTTCCTGTACCTTTTCCTTCCCGCTTAAAAACTGAATGTCGTCAAGAAGAAGAAGGTCAACATTCCTAAACTTTTTACGCATTTGTGTTGTTTGCTTGTCTCGAATAGACTCAACGATATCATTTGTAAACTCCTCCGTTGTCATATAGAGGATTTTTGCCTTGTTATTTTTCTCGAATAGGTCATTTGCTATCGCGTGCATTAAATGAGTTTTTCCTACCCCAACCGTTCCGTACATATATAGGGGATTATATTTAACACCCGGTTCAAGCGCGACAGCGGAGGCCGCAGTGTAGGCGAGCTGGTTGCTTTCAGAAACCGCTAGGTTGTCAAAAGTATAATCCATTCGGATTCTTGGGGGGCGGTTTTTTGCAATTGTCGGCTGTGGCGGTCGGGTAAAAAGCGGACCCACCTCTTCGCTCGTAGGTTTAACAATTTTTTTGGTTACAAAAACAAGGCTGTTATTGCCCCCCGTTTGTTTGTCAAGGGACTGTTTGATAAGAGAATAGTATCTTTTTGCTATATAGTCTGAGGTCATATATGTTGGAGACGCAATTGTGGCAACAGAGTTTTCAAGAGAAACGAGCGTCGTTCCATTAAAAAAGGTTACAAATTGAGGCCTACTGACCTGTACTTCAATTTCTGCTAAAACTAACTTCCAAATATCGTCCATAGGTAAGATGTGCGGCAGGATATAAATACTTTCAAAAGACTGGTAACATGCAGTATAGGAATGTGGATAACTCTTTGTCAAGCCCCCCTTGCATGTCGGGGGGGGATTTTTTGCAACTAAATTAATCTACTCTAGCTTTTCGTCTCTAATATTTTTGTAAATAACTATAAGAAGTGATATGAATGGAATTGAAAGAAGTGCTCCTGCAATACCGAAGAATTTGCTTCCTATGGTAATTCCTAGAATTACAACAATTGGACTGAGCCCCACCGCCCTCTGCATAATTCTTGGCACTAGGATATTATTCTCAAGGATTTGAATTCCAGCATAAACGAGAACTAGAATTAATGCGAGACTGGGAGATATACTAAGTCCGATAATTACAGCAGGAATCGCGGCAAGAATAGGTCCTACTGTTGGAACGATTTCAAGCATTCCAGCAAGAACCGCAAGGGGAAGTGCGTATTGACCGAGCTGTAGAAATGATAGCGCAACCCAAGTTATTACTCCTATAAAAATAGATAGTACGATTTGTCCCCTGAACCACGCGCCCAGTTTGTCCTCAACCTGAGTGACTGTTGAACCTATTTTCTCCCGCCTGTTTTTGGGAAAAAAGTCCAGAAAGCCTTCTTTTATAGAGTTATAGTCTATAAATAGATAGATGCTTATTACAAAAGCGATAATTACTGAAAAAAGACCCCCAAATACACCACCGGCAAAAGCAAATACGTTTTTTCCAAGTCCTTCTACTGGAAATGCTTGAGCTATACTCTTCTGGTCTATCTCTATTCCAAAAGCCCCAGCTGCGTTATTTACAAAAGTAGGAAAGCTAACAAAAAGCTTATTTACCTGCTCTAAAAAAAATGGAACCAGGGGGAAAATGAGTAATACTAAGAAAAGAAGGACAAAGACATAGGAAACTGCAATAGCCGCAATTCTGGGAATTTTTTTGTTTTGCATCCAAAGCACTGCAGGCTTAAGGGCGGCCATAATAATGTAGGATGCAAAAAGCGCAATAATTATTTCTTTTACCTGAAAAAGCAACCAAGCAAAAGCAAGGAACAAGATTCCTGCGACAAATTGATTTTTTACTAAATATGTGACAAACATGCTTATCATTAATGCATATTATAGACCTATTCAGCCCAAAACAAAAGCTTGTGATGGGTAAGTATTCAGTTCTTGCCAATGAACCTGTCATTGCGAGGAGGGATGAAATGGAGCGAAATATAATTACAAAAGCAAGATACTCGCAAGCCCTAAGAAGACAAAAAATCCTATAACATCTGTTGCGGTAGTTATAAAAATCGTAGCTGATGATGCAGGGTCTTTTTTTAACGCTTTCATTATCATCGGAACTATTGCGCCGAAAAATCCAGCAGTAATAAGATTTATGATCATTGCAGTTCCAATTACTACTCCAAAAAGAGGACTTTTATGAAATACAACTGCAATGGTAGCTACAATTGCGCCATTTATAATTCCATTTATTGCCCCCGCACCCATCTCATTTAAGATCAACCTTCTACTGGATTTAAATGAGACTTCCTTTAGAATAATCCCGCGAATGGCGACTGCAAGCGTTTGAGTGCCTGCATTCCCTCCCATTCCGGCAACAATTGGCATATAGATTGCAAGAAGGGTAAGTTGTGCTATCGTATTTTCAAAAAGACCTATAACGGAAGCTGCTAAAAAACCTGTTCCTAGATTTAAAATCAACCACTTATATCTAAATTTAACTTTAGTAAATACAGAATCTAAAGCGCTTTCCTCCCTATTTACTCCGGCAAAACCAAACAAATCGCGCATGGAGTGTTTGTCTAAAAGATTTAAAATGTCCCTTGAGTGAATAATCCCTAAAATGCTTTCGTCGTCATCAAGAACCGCTACTTTGCTTCTAGGATTTCTTACAAATGATCTGACAACTTTCTGAATTTCACTGTCAAATTTTATAGTTGGAATTTTGCGTAGATATTTTTCCTTTATCGTGTCGTCCCTATGAATTGCCAGAACAGATCCCGGAAGCTCTCCTGTTAATTTCCCATTTTCGGTGATTAGAATAGACGGAAAATTACCAGTTCTCTCCTCGTAGCTAGTAAGCTCTGCGATAATTTCTTTAAATGAGGTGTTATTGTCAACAATTATATAATTCAAATTCATCAGCCCGGCTGCAGCTTTGGGATTAAATTTTAGAAGGAATTCTACTTTTTCTTTTACATTTTCATTTAGCCTCTCGGTAAGTTTTTTAGAGGTATCCTTATCCAACGATTGAAGAATATCGGTTGCTTTGTCGGGGTCGAGAGGATTTAAAAGAAACAGGAGCTCCTCATCATTTAAATTTCTTACTATTTCTTTTTGGATTCTTGAATTCAGTTTTAAAAGTATAAATCCTTGTTTTTTGGGTTCCAGGCTTTTAAATAAATGAATTCTGGTTGCGCGCGTCGTGTTTAGCTCTTTTATTACCTTATCGTTATCAAGGGAATTTGCCATATTAATATATGTTAATATTCAAACCTTCCCAATAGCAAGAGGAAGGGGCAGTTAAAGACTGCAGTCGAGAAGTTTTAACCCTGTTTGTGTGTCAAATTTTCTCTCAATTTCAATATCCAACTTTGTAGAGTATGGGATTTGGGGGAGATTGTCGGCTCTCCCCGCTTGCCGTTTGGTTGAATTATTTATTCATGGGCCCATCGGGCTATTCACGAGCTCTCGCGATACCCACTTGAAGTTGTTGACAACCTCGATGTAGGATCTTGTGATCCCCGTTCGTGTGTAGGGTATGCCGTACTCCCAGCAGATACTTGCAATGATGGGGCGTGCCCTTCTCAGGTTTCCGCTTGGCATTTTCGGAAAGACGTGGTGAGCAACCTGCTGATTGAGCTTTCCCATCATCCAGTCGGTGACAACCTCCGGAATGAACCAGGGGCCTTTAACGTCACGGGACGTCAAAATCTGAATGGCAAGGAAAGAAGGATTATCGTTGGCTTTGAATGTGGGCATCCCCTTGTGATTGGGGGCGAACACCATCGAGTTGTAGACCCCGTGGGTAAATTGATGCAACACAAAGAAGAGCGCTGCTCCTTCCCAGCCGGCGTTGCTTCGGATTGTGAACAATAGCCATCCGTAAAGTGCGAAGTGCACTATTATTCCTGCTGCTTGAGGAATTGTGTCTTTTGGTCTTTCGTTGAAAAGATGCATGACGCTCGAACGACGTGCGTTCATCGCTTGCCAAGGAAGATAAAGAAAAAACAGCCACCACTCGTGCCTTAGGAGGAATTGAGTGAGTGGGTCTTTTGACTTTTCCCGTGCCTGGTCAGGAGTGAACGCTAAAATCGGAAACATGGTGTCTCCATCCTTGCCGATGATGTTGGAATACGTGTGATGTGTGGTGTGTTTTTGTACCCACCATGACCAGCTGAATCCAAGCATCAGGTTGCCCAGGACAAACCGTGACAGGTATCCGCGGACGCGTTTTCCTTTCGGGGCTTGCCCGTGTCCGGCATCATGTGCCTGAAATCCTATCCATCCGGAACAGATTCCAAACAATATGCTGCAGAAAGCGGCGATGATGGGAACAGAGGTAAGGGTTGAGAACCAAACCACCAGGCTTGCGCATATAAAGATCACAGCGCAGCTCAGGTAAAAGGTGTGGTCTTTCGCATCGAGCAGGTTGATGGTCGTGCCGCGTTTAGTTGGCACATTCCTGACTGCTTGTAGCATCTTTCGGTAGACATCATCTCCCAGGTTGGGTTCGGGGTTTTCGTGGGCCTTTTCAGGCAAGATTGCTGTTGTCATGTAGACTTCCTTTCTTGGGTTTTTGGGCCATTTTTTTGATCTCCGGACAATGCCGGAGGACGGGCGTAATTTTGTGGGCAAGGAGAACCTCGCCCGTTGTCGTATTGACATGGGAAGGTCTCCTTTCGGTTATTGTCCCAAGTCTGGCAACACTTTTGTATTACGAGAATCGGGACAACAACTTAATAATTGTAAATTTTAACCAAATTATCAAAGAACTTTGTTTGCCACCAAAAAACATGCTATGCGTTTTAGGGTGACAAAGTAATTATATCAGGTGCCGCAGTTAAGAAGTTTGTGTGGAATATTTTATCACTTGTTGGTGTTTTGGACATGATTATATCCGATACATTTTTAAAAAACGAGATTCAAGTTGACAGGTTATGGAAAAAAGATGCCATTTTTGTGCGTAGAATTATTGAAGGGTTACGGATGTTTGAGAAGGAGAAGATAGACACTTTTGCTTACGAGGTGGAGGAATTGCTGAGTAAGCTTAAGGAATTAAGTACAACAAAGATAGTTATGTGAGGCTATTTCTTTCCGCCGTGCTTTTTCTTTTTTGCAGCAAGCATCTCAGCCTTTATTGCAAGTCGTTTTTTTGTTTTGGGGGAGCGGATTTTTCCGTGTTTTCCAATTCCTGTGTCTCTTTTTGCCATATAAATGATTATATACTATTTTTACTCAAATATCGTTTCATCATTTCAAATCCCCCGTGAGGATTCCCTTCAGCTTCGTTCCCTCCAGAGGCGGGCACAGCAGGGTAAACTTCTCATCCTCAAGGAAAAGCTTCGTTTCACCTTGCTTGCACTGAGTGAAGCAAAGCGAAACCGAAGTGCTCCCCCGTGAGGATTCGAACCTCAAACCTTGATCTTAACAGGATCCTGCTCTACCATTGAGCTACAGGGGAATATTATCTCTAGCTATCCTGAAGAGAATTTTAACACACTTCCTGTCCGCCAGCTGGCGGACTACGGGGGGTCAATTTTCAAACTTCCAAACGAATTGAAAGTACCACATTATACAAAATTACCTTGAGGGTGAAAAGTCTCTGTTTAATTCTATACATTTTGTCATACTTAATATCCTTGACTAAAATTTATAACTCTGTTTTACTGGATGTAGGTGAGAAAGTATTTGCCCGCCTCGTCGGCGGATTAAGAATATGCAATTCTCACAAAGGTTCAAAAACATATTCTAAAAAGGAGGTGAGAATTTATGAAAACTCTTAACATG
>JBCLLY010000004.1:0-92594 GCA_039738415.1 Candidatus Levyibacteriota bacterium | reverse complement strand
TCACTGAAGGACACTCTGGACTATTGGAGAAATATTCTATAAAATTAAATGTCTAAATTATGAAAAAAGCACTTATTACAGGAATTACAGGACAAGATGGAAGTTATCTAGCAGAATTACTTCTTTTAAAGGGTTACAAGGTTTACGGTACGGTTAGAAGACTAAGCACTCCAAATATAGAGAACATTAGTCATATTCAAGATAAGTTAGAGCTCATTTCTGCCGACCTGCTTGATCAAAGTTCAATCACCACTGCCATAGAGAAAGCTGAACCTGATGAAGTGTATAACCTTGCTGCAATGTCTTTTGTAAAAACTTCTTTTGAGCAACCAGTTTTGACAGGTGAATTTACAGCACTTGGAGTTACCCGCGTTTTAGAAGCAGTCAGAGCGGTCAATAAAAAAATCAAATTCTATCAAGCATCATCATCTGAAATGTTTGGAAAAGTAACTGAAACTCCTCAAAAAGAGACAACAAGATTTCATCCAAGAAGCCCTTACGGAGTTGCAAAAGTTTATGGTCACTATATCACGTTAAATTACAGGGAGAGCTACGATATGTTTGCTTGTAACGGTATTCTTTTCAATCACGAATCGCCTCGTCGGGGAATAGAATTTGTTACCAGAAAGATTTCCCATGCTGTCGCTCGTATTAGCATGGGTAAACAGGAAAAACTTGAGTTGGGAGACATGAATCCAAAAAGAGATTGGGGATTTGCAGGTGATTATGTTGAGGCTATGTGGCTTATGCTGCAGCAAGAAGAGCCAGATGATTATGTTGTTGCAACAGGAGAAAATCACAGTGTGCAGGAATTTGTAGAACTGGCGTTTGCAGCTGTAGGAATTTCGGATTGGCAGAGATATGTGGTGGCAAATAATACATCTTACCTTCGTCCTGCAGAGGTGGATTATTTAATAGGCGACTACTCTAAAGCAAAAGAAAAGCTTGGTTGGAAGCCAAAAACTTCGTTTCGTGAGCTTGTCGAAATGATGGTCAAGGCGGATGTGGATTTGGTAAAAAGGAAAAACAATCGATAACTTATCTACCCTCCTAGTGATTTTTACGCAATGTTTAGTTAAAATAAGGATATGAAGTATGTTGTGGTAGTTGGAGGGGCTGGATTTATAGGATCTAATTTGTGTGACAGATTATTAAAAGAAAACTTTTTCGTAATCTGTGTAGATGATTTGATTACAGGAAGAGAAGATAATATTTTAGATTTTCAGGATAAGGAAAATTTTATATTTATAAATCACGATGTTATAAATCCGCTAGGTTCTATTTTTTCTCAGTTTAAAAAAATAGATTATATTTTTCATCTAGCTTCACCTGCATCTCCAAATGAGAATAGTGAAGTAAGCTATATGAGTTATCCAATTGAAACAATGCTCGTTAATTCTATTGGAACATATAACCTCTTAAAGATAGCTAGAGAATTTAAAGCAAGATTTTTGTTTGCCTCAACATCAGAAGTTTATGGAGATCCGCAGGTATCACCTCAAGACGAATCTTACTTTGGGAATGTTAATCCGGCAGGCCCAAGAGCTGTCTATGACGAATCTAAGAGATTTGGTGAGGCAATGTGTATGACCTTTGTGAGAAAATATGGACTTGATGTTAGAATTGCCCGGATATTTAATACATATGGAGAAAATATGAGAGAGGATGATGGCAGAGTGGTATCAAATTTCATAGTGCAAGCATTAAGAAATGTGCCAATTACAATATTTGGAGAGGGAAGTCAGACTAGAAGTTTTTGTTATATTTCGGATATGATAGATGGTTTGTATAACTTTATGACCTACGATAATCTTAAAGGGGAGATCGTTAATTTGGGAAATCCCGCAGAATATACTGTCGGGCAGATTGCCGAAAAGATAAAGGAATTAACAGGGTCGTCATCGGAGA
Organism: Candidatus Levyibacteriota bacterium; assembly: GCA_039738415.1. Classification (GTDB taxonomy): domain Bacteria; phylum Patescibacteriota; class Microgenomatia; order Levybacterales; family GWA1-39-11; genus JBCLLY01. The sequence goes on along the minus strand of JBCLLY010000004.1, from coordinate 90,686 downwards.
TTGTTTATAAAGACTTACCCGAAGATGATCCAAAAAAAAGGAAACCCAGTATAGAAAAGGCTAAAAAGCTTTTGGATTTTTCACCTAAAGTGGAAATTGAAGAAGGATTTAAAAGAACTATAGATTATTTTAAAAAAACTTTATGAAAATTGTAGCTACAATTCCAACATATAACGAAAAGGAAAATATAGAGAAAATAATAACCATTATTGAGGACGAAGTTTTTCCAAGCATCAAACAGCACAAAACGTCAATTCTAGTTATTGATGATAATTCTCCGGACGGGACAGGAGAGGTAGTAAGAAGACTCATGAAAAAATATGAAAATATAAAACTTCTATCAGGAAAAAAAGAAGGATTGGGAGCCGCCTATCTTAGGGGTATGACTTACGCGATAGATAAAATGGGAGCAGATATACTAGTAGAAATTGATGCTGATCTTTCTCATCCGCCCAAAAAAATAATAGAATTTGTAAAAAAAATGGATGAAGGATATGACATGGTGATTGGTACAAGATTTAGTAACGGAGGCTCGATTCCAAATAACTGGCCAATTCATAGAAAAATATTTTCAGTTGCAGGAAATCTTCTTGTTAGAATAATTCTACTAAGACCATATATTCATGATTGGACAGGAGGCTTTAGGCTTTTAAAGAGCAAAGTTTTTTTGAAAGAGAAAAAAGAGTTGTCAAATTACAATGGTTATGTTTTTCAGGTAGCATTTTTACATAAAGCAACAAGGGATGGATTTAGAATCGCAGAAGTACCTTTTCATTTTTCAGATAGAACATTAGGCAGATCAAAAATAGCTTCAGGAAGCTACATAATAAATGTATTAAATTATGTAATTAGGGCAAGAATTTACGAATCTTCACACTCTCCCTTTTTAAAGTATGCGATTACAGGATTTTTGGGGTATTTGATAAATGCTTTTACTTTGGAGTTATTTAGCCAAAGGTTTGGACTAAATCCGGGAATTGCTGCAATGCTAGGAGCAGAGTGTTCTATTATTTGGAATTTTTCAGTCAATAATTTTTGGGCTTTCAAAGATCATAGAATTACAAACCCATTAAGGGTGCTACTTAAGTTCCCGCAGTTTAATCTTGTATCAGTAGGGTCACTTGCTATTATAAGTACGGTAGTATTTATAGCGACACATACTTTCGGTGACACACTTATCGTAAGACAAGTATCCTTAGCGCTAGCAATTGGGGTATTTGTAATTCCCTATAGTTATTCTATGTATAATATATTTATATGGAAAAGATGGAGAATATCATTTCTTTCAAGACTTCAGGAAAAGCTTGGTTAAAAAAAGTTATTAATTTTACTAAAACTCGCCATGGGTTAGTTCTTGTTTTTATTCTTGCATTAGCGTCATTTATGAGGCTTTACAAGATATCCGAGTACATGACTTTTCTTGGAGACGAGGGAAGGGATGCAATTGTCGCAAAGCAAATTCTTGAAGGAAATCTCACTTTTCTTGGTCCCCGGGCATCAGCAGGAGATTTTTTTCTGGGTCCAATATATTATTACATGATAGCGCCTTTTTTGGCATTATTCAACTACGATCCGGTAGGACCAGCCGTAATGGTTGCTCTTTTTGGAGTAGCAACTGTTTTTCTGATTTATTTTGTTTCTAGTAAATTTTTTAGTAAAGAAGCGGGTTTAATTGCTGCTTCTCTTTATGCGATATCACCAATAGTTATTGCGTTTTCAAGATCTTCCTGGAATCCAAATCCTGTCCCATTCTTTACCTTATTAATGTTATTTGTTCTTTATCTAGGTGTCAAAAGAAATAGTCTGGCTTTATCATTTCTAGTAGGAATACTTCTGGGGATTATATTACAGCTTCATTATATTGCAGTATTTTTAGGTGTAATTATTTTTGTTTTTACTTTAATTAGTAATATTTTAATAGTAAGGAAAAAAATTATTAAATCATTAATTTTCAAATATGTTGTTATTTTTATGGGTTTTATATTAGGAATTTCTCCTTTTTTGTTTTTTGAACTAAGACATAACTTTCCAAATATCAAAACTATATTCCGCTTTATTTTCATAGACAATTTTCAGGAAGTAAGAATAAGGGAAGTATCTCATTTGGAGATAGTTCAGGATGTTTTATTCCGGTTATATAGCAGGCTAACTTTAAATTTTCCACCCCCAGAGCAGATTAATTTATTTGACGACGTACATATTAAATCTTTGCAAATAATAACCGTTGTGTTGATTATCGGCTCAATTGCTGCACTCTTTTTCGTAAAGAACAGATTAGCAATAACCTTAATGCTCACATGGCTTTTTGTAGGATTATTTTTATTCGGCTTTTATAAAAAAGATATACATGATTATTACTACGGATTTCTTTTCCCCGTTCCATTTATTTTGATTGGCAATATGCTTGCCACCCTTATTCAACGGAAAGGGAAATATAGGATAGCTGGAATGGTCTTGGGAATAGTAGGAGTTGTTTCTCTGTTGTTAGTTCTTATTAGTAACAATCCATTTCAATATCCAGGAAATAGACAAAAAGATGAAGCTGAGAATACAGTAAATTTTATAATTGATAAAACTGAAGGTAATCCATACAATTTTGCACTTATTACCTCAGGCAATTCTGATCATGTTTATAGATATTTTCTGGAAATTAAAAACCGCGCTCCAATTGTTATAGAAAACTTTCAGGTAGATCCTAGTAGAAATTCAGTAACAGAACAGCTGATTGTGATATGTGATAGTAAATGCGAACCTGTTGGGCATCCTCTTTGGGAAGTTGCAGGCTTTGGAAGGTCAGAGATAATGGGAGAATGGGAAGTTCCGTTCGTTAAAATTTATAAATTAGTTCATGTGAGAGCTGATTAGTATCCCAGAATACCTAGCGTAATAAGATTATTTGATAAAAGAGTAAAAAGCACAATATTAAAAGCAAATATAACCGCACTTGCTATAAGTATTTTTTTTATATCGGAAATATTAGAATTTTCTAAAGGTTTTATATCAGGTCTTCTAATAGTTATTTTTTCAGCCTCTATAGAGTAGGATACCAAATTTTGAGAAACTTTCTGAGAAGCTTTGATTTTTTGTTCTCTAGTTTTCCTTTTTTTACCCATTTGCGGATAGACTATCATATTGACACAAATTAGGCAAGAGAGATACAATGGATAAAGTTTATGAATTTAATGCCGGAACAAATATTCTTGGTGATTTTTTTTCTTTGGATACTCGCTCTTAGTTTTTTCTTCTTGCGGTTTTATCTTTTTTATATGAAAATAAAACAAGGCACGAAGGAAAAGTCTCTTATTCCAATTTTAAATGAGTTATTGGAAAAGGAGCAAAAAATAGAAAGAGGACTTTTAGCGCTAGATAAAAAAGTTGTAGAGCTAGAAGAGGAATCCCAGTTTTTCATACAGAAGGTTGGAATGTTGCGTTTTAACCCTTTTAACGATACTGGAGGAGACCAAAGTTTTATACTCGCTCTTTTGGATGCGAGAGATACCGGTATAGTTATTTCCAGTCTTCATACAAGAGCCGGAACAAGATGGTATGCAAAAAAAATAGTAGAGGGGGTAGGAGCAGATCATGAATTGTCAAATGAGGAGAAGGATGCGATAAGTAAGGCACGAAAACTATCTAAAAAATAAGGATGAAAAAAAATAAATTTATAAGTATTTTAGCTGCAGTATATGTGACTGCTACAATAGCCTCGTTTTTGATTTTTTCAGGCATACTTAATAGTTTTAGTGGAGTTCAATCACCAGTGCCCAGTGCTGTTAGTGACGGAGATAAAACGCTTTTTGATGATAGTCTTCCTAAAACAGAAGCCTGTCCGTTGAGCGGGCAGCTTTACTCTAAGCAGCAAAGAGAGTGGTGGGAAGGTCATAGACCGCTTGGGATTATGATAGAAAACCACGAAGAATCGCGACCTCAGTCCGGTCTTACAAGTGCAGATGTTGTTTATGAAGCTGTAGCAGAGGGTGGAATAACCAGATTTTTGGCAATATATTATTGCCAAGACGCAGAAATTGTAGGAGCAGTAAGGAGTGCAAGAACTTATTATCTTGATTTTATATCAGAATATGGTGATTATCCGTTATATGCCCACGTAGGTGGAGCAAATACATCCGGACCAGCTGATGCGTTAGGTCAAATTAGAACCTACGGATGGCAGAATTATAATGATTTGAACCAATTTTCTATAGGCTTTCCAGTTTTTTACAGGGATTACGATAGATTAGGAAGAACTGTTGCAACAGAGCACACAATGTATTCGTCAACGACCCGCCTTTGGGATTATGCAAAGGAGGATAGAGGGCTTTCAAATGTTGACGAAGATGGGAACGAATGGGATGAAGAGTTTAGGCCCTATGAATTCAAAGAGGACATTTCAGAAAGTGTTAGAAGCGCATCTCAGTTGATTTCATATGGTGCGTGGGAGGGATATGGACAGTATGCTGTTACCTGGAAATACGATAAATTATCAAATTCCTACCTTCGTTCAAATGGAGAAAGTATTCATACGGACTTGAACAACGAACAGCAACTTAGTGCAAAAAATGTAGTAGTTCTTTTTATGCGCGAGAGCAGGGCAAATGACGGATATGAGAACAATTTGCATTTGCTTTACACAACTACAGGAAGTGGAAAAGCGGTTGTATTTCAAGATGGAAAAGAAATTAAGGCAAATTGGACAAAGAGCAAAAGAATCTCAAGGCTCATACTTACAGACAGCAGGGGACAAGAAATTGAATTTAATCCTGGACTTACTTGGTTTTCAGTTCTGCCCCCCAATACAACACTTGAAATAAAGTAGTATAATATATTTGCTCAATTATTTAGTGTAGAAAAATTTATGTTAAGTGATTTAATTACTTCAAAAACTCGGGTTAAGATTTTGCTTTTATTTTTGCAAGACGTAGATGCTATGTATCATATTAGGGAAATTGTAAGAAGAGTTGATGAGGAGATTAATGCAGTTAGGCGCGAGCTTATACTATTAGATAAAAAAGGCTTATTAAACAAAGAGAAAAGAGGAAATAGGGTTTACTACTATTTCGATAAAAATTATCCGTTTCTGAGCGATTTAGTTAGACTTAATGCGAAGGAAACAGGATTGGGTAATGACATTATTAAAAATAGAGCAAAACTCGGTAACATTAGATACGCTATGCTTTCCGGTAAATATGTTAGAGCTCAATCAAATAAAGAGGCTGTGGATATGCTTGTGGTTGGTCTAGTGGTTCTTCCTGAATTACAGCTTATTGTAAAAAAAGAAGAAGAAAGACTGGAAAAAGAAATAAATTATACAGTTATGACAGAAGAGGAATTTATTTTCAGAAAAACAAGACGTGATCCTTTCATATACTCAATAATTAACGGTTCTAGAATTATGTTAATTGGTGACGAGGAGAAATTTTTAATATAACCTATGGGTCGACAAAAACTCTTCTTACTAATAATTTTTTTATTTTCAATACTACTTTTAATAGTAAATTCTCCTGTTAAATTTGAAATTAAGCAAATTGCTGTCCCCTTTTTGAATAGTAATTTAGATATTCCGGATATTGCATTTGATCCAAAGAGCGCTGTTCTAGGTTTTGGCAACTTTAGGATTGATAGAAATTTGTCTTATCGTCTTGGACTGGATCTTCAGGGAGGAACACAGCTGACTTATGAGGTTGATATGAAGGATATCGCATCAGAGGATCGCGAAAATGCTTTTGATTCTGTCAGAAGTATAATTGAGCGAAGAATAAATCTACTTGGAGTTTCGGAACCAAGTATTCAGACAGTCAGAGCTGCTGATACTTACAGGCTAGTAGTTGAGCTTCCCGGGGTTTCCAGTTCTGAAGAGGCTATAAGTCTTATTGGTCAAACAGCTCAGCTAACTTTTTGGGATTCTGACACAAGTGTTGATGCAGAAAATGTCTCAACAGATTCAGCTGATTTACTAAATCAAGCACTAGCTATGGTATTGGGTGGTGTGCCTAGGGAAACTGATTTAACGGGAAAAGATTTGCAGCGTACGCAGGTTAGCTTTGATCAATCAACCGGTGCGCCTCAGGTTCAAATACAATTTACAAATGAAGGTGCTAAAAAATTTGCAGATATTACTAAAGAAAACGTAGGAAAAATCGTAGCGATAGTTTTAGATGATCAAATAATTAGTGCCCCCGTGGTTCAGCAGGAAATTATCGGAGGAACAGCTGTAATTAGCGGTAGTTCTGATATTGAAGAGGCAAGACGCTTATCAATAGCTCTTAACGCTGGAGCCTTACCCGCACCGCTAGATTTGGTAGCGCAAAGCACTATTGGACCATCTTTAGGTAAAGTATCACTTGAGAAGAGTCTGTTTGCCGCAATTTTGGGATTTATTTCCGTTGCCATATTTATGATTTATATTTACAGAAGAGAGGGTGTTATTGCTTGTCTTGCGTTAGGCGTATATGCGCTAATTGTAATGTTTGTTTTTAAGCTAATTCCTGTTACATTAACTCTTGCCGGAATAGCAGGATTTATTTTATCAATTGGAATGGCGGTTGATGCAAATATATTGATATTTGAGAGAATGAAGGAGGAGTTAAGAAAGGGAAAGCCAAGAAAAATCGCGATACAAAATGGATTTAGACGTGCTTGGCCCTCAATCAGGGATACAAATATTACAAGTATTATAACTACCATAATACTTTTTTACTTTGGAAGCAGTATCGTAAGAGGTTTTGCGCTTACTTTATTTATTGGAATTGTAGTTTCTATGTTTACTGCAATTACTGTGAGTCGTAGTTTACTTTTGGTGTTTAGTTCTAAGGAGGATAAATGAATATTATAAAAAATAGAAGATTATTTCTAATGATATCAGGAGCTTTGATATTTCTAAGCATTGCTATGCTTGTGTTCTTTGGTTTGAAACTATCAATTGATTTTACCGGCGGTTCTAGGCTTGAAGTATCGTCTTTTGGGGAGGATTTAAACAAAGTTAAAATAGAGGAAACATATAACACGGAGAATATTAGGGTTAACTCTATTCAAGAAACAGAGGGTGGATTTAGAATAAGCTCTGCTCTCATATCAAAAGCACAGAAAGATATAATTATTAAAAGCTTGAATGCCAGAGAGCAGAGTTTTGAAGTTCTTGGTCCTACAATAGGTGGCGAAACTAGAGATAAGGCAATACTTGCTGTTGTTCTTGCAGTTATAGCAATTACCACATATATCGCAATTGCTTTCTGGAGGAGTGGCGGAGTAATTTCTTCATGGAAGTTTGGAGTGGCCGCGATAATTGCACTTATTCATGATGTAGTTATAACTCTTGGAGCTTTTTCTTTATTTGGATTATTATTCGGAGTAGAAATTGATGCATTATTTGTAACCGCAATTCTTACAATAATGGGATTTTCAGTTCATGATACTATAGTTGTCTTTGACAGAATTAGAGAAAATATTACAAATAATGTCAAAAAACTTTCCTTTGAAGAAATTATCGATATTTCAATATTGGGGACAATCGGACGATCTCTAAATACTTCTATGACCGTGATATTCGTGCTTTTTGCAATGGCACTTTTTGGAGGAGAAACAATACGCTGGTTTATTATCGCATTTATAATTGGAGTTACGGTCGGAACCTACTCTTCAATTTTTATTGCAGCGCCAATCTTACTCGAATGGCACAATTTCGATAAAAACGGGGGAATAAAAAATTTGAAGGTAAATATTAAAAATAAACTTAAGAAATAATTAAGATAGTTGTTCACGGACGATTTTGCCAACCAGATTTCCGTCAGCTTTTCCTTTTACCTGAGGCATTATTACACCCATAAGTTTTCCCATGTCACTAATTGTTGACGCGCCTGTTTGTTCAATTGCTTTTTTAACTATTTCTGCTACCTCATCCTCACTCATCTGCTCTGGCTGATAGGAAGACAAAATTTCTAATTCTTTTTGTTCTTTATCTACAAGCTCCTGCCTCCCTCCTTTTTGAAACATATCAATCGATTCACGCCTTTTTTTTATTTCGCGGGAAACAATAGTTAGTACATCCTCATCTATTGCTTCATAATTTAGCCCCTTTTCTATTTCGTAGTTTTTTAATGAGGACATTAAAAGACGAAGAGTAGAAGTCTTTAATTCGTCCCTTGCAAACATCGAAGTCCTTATGTCTTCTTGAATTTTTGCTTTTAACATATTTGAATTATATCATTAAAAAGTTTTAGTTATCCCTCGTTTCTGGCAAACTGTCCAGTTTGACGAGATTTTCTGAACATAAAGTAAAAGAATATACAACCGGTTACAAAGTACAGCGAATTAAGAAATAGTGCGATAAAAAAGCTGTTCCAATCTGTAGATTGATCTAAAAAATTTGCTCTTGCTGCTTCAAAAACATATGTTACCGGAATGAATTTTGATATTATCTGAACGGGCGCAGGAAGAACTTCTATTGGGAAAAGTGATGCTGATAAAGGTTGAAATAAGAATATCAGTCCCCAAGACATCGCTTGAATTCTTGAACCATATCTAAAAATAAGTCCTGTCACAAAAATTCCTATAGCCCATGCAAAAATACTAAGGTTTATAAAGTGCAGTACTAGATTGAATAAGCCAATTTGTAAGATATCAAACCCAAAAACAAATCTTGTAATAAGTGACAGCATGGTTACGACTATTACTGATTTTATAGTTGATGAAATAATTAGTGCTAATAAGTATTCGCTGGCGCTTATTGGAGTTACAAACATGTTGCTTAAATTCCTTGACCAAATGTTCCATAGTACTGATACGGTTACAGAATATTGCCCAACTCTTACTACCTCCCATAAGACGAGACCGATTATAAGATAGTAGGCAGCGGTTAAGTTGTTACTTCCTGCCAGATACTTTGCTACATATCCAAAAACTACTATTGTAATCGTGGAAAAGAAAAATAGGTCAATAATTACTTCAAGAGATCTTTTGGTAATATAATATTCTTGTAAGATTATTGAAATTATTCTATCTTTCATTTTTTTCTCCCCTTGCTATGGTTAAAAATACGTCTTCAAGGGTAGGTTTTTTAACCTCAATGTCCGTTATATAAATATCCTCCCTGCTAACCCCAAAGATAAGCTTTGGAATCAGGGACTCTTTTGTGTTTATTATTACTGTGTGATTATTTGGGAAATCGAATTTCTGTTCTTTTTCTTTTAGATATTTTTCTATTCTTGTCTTATTACCATCAAATGTAAGTTTCAATCTTGCTTGGTCAATGCGTTTTGTAAGTTGCAGGGGGGTATCTTGGGCGACTATTGTTCCGTGGTCTAGGATTATTACTTCGTCACAAATTCTAGTTACTTCTTCCATGTTGTGGCTGGTATATAGAATTGAGAGCTTTGACTCTTCTCTTAATTTTTCAATAAAAGTAAGCACTTTATCCGCAATATCCGGGTCAAGGGATGCAGTTGGTTCATCGAGAAGTAGTAATTCAGGGTCGTTTAATAGTGATTTTATAATGTTTACTCTAGTTTTTTGTCCGGCAGATAAATCCCAAAACCTCTGGTTTAGAAGATCTGAAATTTCAAAATAATCCAAAAGCTCCAAGATTTTATTTTTGCAATTTTTAACCGAATAAAGCCGCGCAAAAACATTAAGATTTTCCCAAACCGAAATTCTTCCCTGCAATGTATTATATGCAGAGGCAAAATTAATTCTTGATAGGCTTTCTGATCTATGTTTTAGAAAATCTTTACCAAAGTATTTAATTTGCCCTCCTTCAAAAGTCGAAATACCCAAGAGCATTTGTATGGTTGTTGTTTTCCCCGCTCCATTTGGTCCCAAAAAGCCGAGTATTTGACCACGTTTTAGATTGAACGAAATATGATTTACAGCGATAAATTCACCGTATTTTTTTGTAAGATTATTAACTTCTAGAATAAACTCCATAGGTTCTAATTGTAGCAGGCTTGAGGATAAATATCTTAGTGAAAGGATGCTATCCTGACCGTTTTGCTATATCGCGGACTCTTTGTATTAAATACTCTTTATTGTTTTTTGATAAGTCTTCATCTACTTCTTCAAATAAAGTTTGTAAAATATCTCCCACCTTGCGTCCGGGTTCTATGTTTAGCTCCTTCATGATGTCATTTCCGTCTATTGCTAAATCGTTTATTGAAAATGGAGGATTTAATTGTTCTGATAGTCTTTCCTTGAATTTTTTAAGTCTCCAGCTTTGGGCAACCTGTGTTCCTCCACCTAGCCTATCCCCGATTCTAAGATCCATCATGTCGGCTACATTTTCGACCCCGACGCGTCTTATAAAACGTCTTATGGCACTGTCTGTAAGATGTTCGTCAATTGTGAACATGTGCCAACGGATTAAAGTATAAATTCTCTCTCTCTGTTTTTTTGAAAAATGGAGTCTATCAGAAATATTCTTTGCAATTCTTGCGCCAACAACTTCATGATTATAAAAAATCACAAAGCCATTTTCGTCAACTGATTCAACTTCAGGTTTTCCTACATCATGAAGAAGAGTAGCGAGGCGTACTAGAGAGTCTTCAGAGGTACAATATTTAAGAGATAAAACATTGTGTGTGAAAACATCATCTTTGTGATGTCTTCCAGGGCGCATCTGCGATACTCCTTTTCCTTTTGTTAATTCTGGTAATATTATCTCAAGTATTTCAAGTTCGTCCAAAAGCATAATTCCTTCATAAGGATACTGGCTTGAAAGAATCTTTATTAGCTCATCCCTAATTCGTTCTCCGGAAATATGGGCTATAAGTTCGTGCTTGCTTTTTATTGCTTCCCAAGTTTTTTGCTCAATCGTGAATGAAATTTGGGTTGCAAATCTGACAGCTCGAAGCATCCGTAATGCGTCTTCTTGAAATCTTTCCTCAGGATTTCCAACAGCCCTAATTATCTTATCCTCTAAGTCCTTTTTTCCATTTGCGTAATCAATTAATTCATGGTTATTCCCATCAAGTTTTAGTGCAAGCGTATTAATAGTAAAATCTCGCCTACTTACATCATCCTCTAGACTTTTGCCCCAGGCAACCGCAGTAGGGCGTCTAAAATTTTCATAGCCTCCTTCTGTTCTGAATGTAGTTATTTCTACAATTTTTTCAGTTTCTTCATCTTTTCTTATGGGTATGCCTACGGTTCCAAAGGAGTTGTCATAATAATTGTCCGGAAAAATTTCCTGAATTTGCTCTGGTGTAGCATTTGTAGTTAAATCCCAATCTTTTACTTCTAAAGCGAGTATTAAATTTCTTACGCACCCTCCAATAAAATAAATTTCATATCCTGCATTCTCAACCTCTTTGTAAATAGAAATAATATCATCAGGTATAGGGTATTTCATATGTTAATATTAGACATCACGGGTCATTTTGAAGTATATCATGAAAAAATGGAAAGTATTAAGTACTAAAAGAAAAATAGACTCAGAAGACGCTGCAATTGAGCAGTTATTCAGACTTAGAAAAGTTGAAGATAGAAAAAAGTTTTTAAATTCTGCCTTAGATGATATTAAAATTGAAGACTCCGGAATAGATAAAAAAGAACTAAAAAAAGCTATTAGTAGAATTAACGAGGCAATAGAAAAAAATGAAAAAATAATAATACTGGGAGACTATGATGTAGATGGAATTTGTTCTCTCGCAATTCTTTGGGAAACAATTTATAAAAAACACAAAAACACTTTTCCATACATACCGGATAGATTTACGCAGGGGTATGGAATTTCATTAAAAAGTCTGGAAAATCTTTTTAAAAAACACCCAGATGTAAAGTTAATTATAACCGTAGACAATGGAATTGTAGCTAATAAATCTATAGATTTTGCAAAAGAAAGGAGGGTTGATGTAATTATTTCCGACCACCACGTTGCAAGTAAAAAGTTGCCCAGCGCTTATGCAATTGTTCATACTACATCTTTGTGTGGAGCGGGAGTAGCGTGGATGTTGGTGCGCGAGTTGGGGTTTGAAAGTCAGGAAAAAATAAATGAAAAACTTGAACTAGCAGCACTTGCAACCGTCGCGGATTTGGTGCCATTAATCGGTTTGAATAGAGCTATAGTCAAACTTGGTTTGGAATACTTAAGAAAAACTAAAAGAGTTGGACTAAATGAATTATTCAAGATTGCTGGTATGGAAAAAAGTAAAATAGATACTTACCATATTGGATATATTATTGGACCCAGACTAAATGCCAGCGGTAGGATAGGCCACGCTATAGAAAGTCTCAGACTTATTTGCAGCAATGATAAAAAATTTACAGCAAATGCAGCATTGCTTTTGGAAAATACGAATAGGAAGCGTCAGCAAATGGTTAAAGATTCGGTGCAGCATGCAAAGCTTACAGTTACAGCAAGGGGAAATTTGGGAAAAATTATAGTAGTTTCTCACGAAAGTTATTCTGAGGGGATCGTTGGACTTATATCTTCAAAGCTGGTGGATGAATATTACCGCCCAGCACTAGCAATATCTGTTAGGGAAAATATTTCAAAGGGTTCTGCCCGAAGTATAAGTGGAGTAAATATTATTGAATTGCTCAGGTCTGTTTCAGATAATCTTATTGAAGTTGGGGGTCATCCAATGGCAGCAGGTTTTTCTATAAGAACGGAAAGAATTGAGGAATTTTATACTGCTATTGAGGGAAAAGCTATGATTTTAGAAAATAGTTTATTTGATAGAGAAATGTTAGTTGATTTAGAGTTGCCCTTAGATTTGGTTACGGAGTCTCTTTTCAAAAAACTTCAGCAGTTTTCTCCATTTGGTATGGGAAATCCCATACCTGTCTTTGTATCTAAAAATGTTTTAGTTAAAAATGTAAGAAGACTTGGCAAAGAAGGAAGCCACCTAAAGCTCGATATAGAAAATAACGGAAAACATATAGAGGCGATAGGATTTAATATGGGGGATTTAGAAATAGAAATTAACGATAAAGTCGATATAGCATTTACTATTGATATAAATGAATGGAGAAATAATAAAACTTTACAATTGAAGATAAAAGATATTAAGACAAAGTAGTCTCACTGCCTTCTTCCATAGTTATTTGATCTTTAAAGGCTCCTATTTCTGTAGGTATCCCTTGTTGTGATCCAAATGTGGATGTCCAAACTTTACTTACTGTTTCCATAAACTTACTTTTTCCATTCCTTTCAGTTATAGATTGTTGAATATTTTGTGACTGATTATAAACCTCAAGGGGTAGCAGTCCACTCCTTAAAAGTATGATTTTGTGCTTTAGTAATGCGGCTTGGAATGCATAATCCCTATACTCACTCTCTCTAATTAGTTCGGGATTTTTTATTATCCCATTTATTACAGATTCTCCAAACTGAAGTTTGGAGGAATTCATTTTTACAAATCTCTCAATTGCTCTTTGTCGTTCATTGTTCATAATTTTTCCATTAAAAAAACTCCCTCATGTATCTGGGAGTTCTTGTAATATCTTTCCTACACAAGAATCTCCCCTAAGCCGTAAAGGCTTTAGGAGCTCTATTAATTGTGTGTAGATAAGAATTCATAGTAACAAAAATTGAGTATACGCCCCTTTTTGCACATTTGTCAATATGTGTTATTAAAATAAGAAATTCAGGTTCATTTATGATATCATACTAGTTATGAGTGAAGTAAGAACTTTGGCGATTGAGGCAAATGACAAAATTAATGACGAAGTTATTATAAAAGGATTTATTCAGAGAATTAGACTGCATGGTAAAATAGCCTTTTTTGACCTTAGGGATAGGTCTGGAGTAATTCAAGCTGTAGTAACAGATGAGGCTGTTATTTCTGAATTAAATGGACTTCAAATTCAATCTGTTGTTGAGTTCAAGGGTAAAGTTAAAGAGCGCAGTGAGAGCTATGTTAATGAAGATATTTTAACTGGAAAAATAGAGGTTGAAGTTATTTCCGGTTTTAAAATACTTTCAAAAGCACAGGAAATGCCTTTTGATATGGGAGGAGAAGATTTGAATTTAGAATTACCTACATTATTAGATAATAGGTCTTTGACCTTAAGACACCAGAAAATTCTTCCGATTTTTAAAATTCAAGAGGGAATAGTGATAGCATTCCGCAGTCTTTTGAAAAAAGAAGGTTTTACTGAGATTTTTGTTCCCACACTTGTTCCATCAGCTACTGAGGGTGGTGCAGAAGTTTTTAAGGTAGATTATTATGAGCACGAAGCATTCCTTGCGCAATCGCCTCAGTTTTATAAGCAGATAATGGTGCCTATTTTTGAAAGAGTATTTACCGTAGCACACGCTTATCGCGCCGAACCGTCAGTTACGACCCGCCATTTATCAGAATATGTAAGCCTTGATGTCGAATTTGGCTTTATTAACTCTTGGACCGATATTATCGATATGGCGGAAAAAACAGTAAAGGGAATAGTGGAATATGTCTCTAAAAACTATCAACAGGAGGCAAAAGATTTGGGAGTTAAGTTGCCTGTTATTGAAAACAATATTCCAAGAATTAGACTTTCACAGGCGCATGACATAGTTTTTGAAAGAACTAAAAATGATCACAGAAAGGAACCCGACCTTGATCCGTCTGAGGAAATAGAGCTATGTAAATGGGCTGAGCAAGTTCATGGTTCTCCATTTGTTTTTATTACTCATTATCCTGTATCAAAAAGACCTTTTTATGCAATGCCTGATCCCCAAAGTCCTGATTTAACTTTAAGCTTTGATTTGCTTGGGATAAAGGAAGAATGGTTTACCGGAGGACAGAGAATTAATGATTACGAAATGTTAGTAAATAATATTAAAAAGGTTGGTGGAGATCCGGAAAGTTTTGAAATTTATCTTCAAGCTTTCAAATATGGTATGCCACCCGAGGGCGGATTTGCTATAGGTCTTGAGAGATTAACGAAAGACATAATGGGTCTTTCAAATGTACGCGAAGCTTCATTATTCCCAAGAGATATGGAAAGAGTTGATGGGCGCCTCAAAAAAATCCAACACAAAGAACAATAAGAGGGTTAAAGTAGAAAAAGGAGAGAAAATATATTATGCCTTTTTTCTTTTACTATTTGCCAATATCATTGTTTTTGCTTTTTTTGGATACTTTACTTACAAGTTATTTACAAATCAGTCTGACGTTTTTAGTAGGGAACAAATTTATATTGCATCCATTCCAAGTTTAAGAGCAGAAAATAATATTCAAATTTCTGCTTTATCGTATGTAGTCTATGACCCTGTTACAAGAACTGTAGTTATTTCAAAAAATCCTAATCTTAGACTATCTCCTGCGTCATCCATAAAAATTCTTTCGGCGCTTATTGCACTGGACAAATATGATATTAATGAATACTTACAAGCGGCAACAGCGTCTTATGATGAATCTAAAATGGGGCTTTATTTTGATGAGGAGATAAGCGTTGAGAACTTGTTATATGGATTACTTTTAATTTCAGGAAATGATGCCGCAAAGACTTTGTCATTTAATTATCCGGGGGGAAATGAAGCATTTGTAGATGCTATGAACAGTAAAGCAAAAGAGTTTGGACTTGTGGAGTCTAATTTTTTAGACCCAAGTGGTTATCATGACAATAATTACTCAACGGCTTTTGAGTTGGCATTACTTGGAGCCCATGTTATGAGAAATGAAAAAATCAGAGAAATAGTTGGAACAAAAAGTAGAATTGTCTACGACCGTTACGGACTTGCGGTCCACCCACTTAAAAATTTGAACGAGCTTTTGCTGAATAACAATGTGACGGGTATTAAGACCGGATTTACAAATGAGGCGGGAGGAGTTTTGATAACAAGTTATATTCATGGGGATAGAGAATTAATTATAGTGGTCATGAAAAGCCAGGATAGATTTAATGACACTAGAACACTTATAGGTGAGATAGAAAATAACGTTTATTATCTAGAAGTCTCTTCCAATAACTGAGGTGTATTTTTTACAGCCGGAATAAATGCTTTTGCATTTATTCCTTCAAAAACAAATACCGGCTGGGCGTATTCATTAGTATTCTTATCTAGATAATAGGCAAGAAAAACGTTGGTTATTTGTATAGAGTTTAGACTATTTGGATTAAACAAATATCCCTGTCCACTTTTTAAATCTTCAAATGCCTCTACCGCAGATTTTATTGGGTAGTCAGAGGATTCCTCTAACAGCGCATGGTTATAAGAATCACCTTCAAGAACAATCATTCTAGACGATGAAGGAAATGAAACAAGCAGTGTAACTGTTGTGAGTTCCGGATTTTGATAAACAAAAGGAAAATCTCCTAATTCGTTTTGAATATTATTGTTGTATAGATTAACCCTTACAGTTTTGGCGTTAAACAAATTATCAACTAGTACCAAATTGTTTCCTGAAAAAGCGTAGTATTTTAAACTTTGGTCATTGTATGACAGGCCATTCATATTTACTCTCAACAAATTTAAAAGTTCTGTTACATTTTTTTTAATTCTATCCTCGTCCGGGAAAATGGGGCTTAATAGTAGATTTTGATTTGCTATAAAATTAGATCTTATTTCAAAATCCCTAGCATTTATATCGTACTTAATGACTGCTCCAGTTGTTGGATTTGCCCACTGATAAGTAGCGTCTGAGATTTTAATTTCGCTTTCCTCAAATCCTGCAGCCGAAACAATTGACCGTGCGTTTTGCAAAGCTAGAAGGTCGGGCTTTTGATGTGCGATTTTATAGACGTACATTTTATTTGGAAGAGTTGTCGGTAATTCGCCTGAGATTGTATTTATTTGATAATTAATTGCAGCAGATCCTTTTTGTTCAAATAGTACTTCCGGTAACTGCCCAAAAGCCTCTTGTGGTGCAGTTGGCGCATCAGGGAAAAATATGTTTTTTATAAGCACTCCCCCGGAAACGAAAAGGTAAATCACAAAAAATATAATAGCAATAACTGCTCCTATTTTAAGCACAGATCTTAACTTTTCTGTAGTATTTGCAAGTGAGAGCATATTTAATTTATCTTGAGTATAGGTAAATATTAGGTTAAAATGCAATAGTTATGAGTTTGAATATAGAAAAACAGATAAAAGTAAGATATGCCCCAAGTCCAACAGGAATTCCTCACATAGGAAATATTAGGACAGCTCTTTTTGATTATTTTTTTGCAAAAGCTACGGGAGGAGAATTTATTTTGCGCCTTGAAGATACAGATCAAGCAAGAAAAGTTGAAGGAGCGGAAGAATTAATAAAGGAAAGTCTTTTGTGGCTGGGAGCTAACTGGGATAAGTATGCAGTGCAGTCAGAAAGAGTTGAGCAATACGAAAAATGTGCAAAGGAACTAATTGATAGGGGACTTGCCGGAGAGGATAATGGAGCGGTTAGATTTATTGTTCCAAAAGAAAAAGGGGGAAATATATCATGGGAAGATGCAATTGGGAAAAGAACTATTTCTTTTGAAAGTGATGAAATAGAGGATTTTATTATTCTAAAAGCCGATGGGTATCCTACTTACCATTTAGCAAATGTTGTTGATGACCACTTGATGGGAGTAACGCACGTTATTCGCGGAGACGATTGGATATCCTCAACCCCAAAACACATTCTTTTATATGAAGCTTTTGGTTGGGAAATTCCGGTATTCGCACACGTTCCAAATGTTATGGGAGAAGACGGGAAAAAGCTTTCAAAAAGACGCGGAGCAAAAAGTGTTTTAGAGTTTAGGGCAGATGGGTATCTTCCCGAGGCGCTTGTTAATTATTTAATGCTTCTAGGTTGGTCACCAAAAGACGACAAGACGATACTTTCTAGGGAACAAATTATTGAAGAATTTACGTTAGATAGAGTGAACGTTGCTCCAGCAATATTTAGTGAACAAAAACTTGAATGGATGAATGGTGAATACATCAGAGCCTTAAGTAATATCGAGCTAAAAAAACGCCTATTGGACTTTGACGAAAATATTTCAGAGTTTGACCAAGACTTAGTTCTAAAACTAATAGAACCTGCAAAAACCAGGATGAAAAAACTAGGTGATTTTAAGAAAATGGTAACCCCGTTTTTAATAAAGCAGGATTTAAAAGAGAATAAAATAAGAGATAATTTACATATAGCGCTTTCAAAGCTTGACGACTGGAATAAGGAGAGAATGGTTAATGAGTTGAAAAAGTTCGTATCAGAACAAAATATTAAATTTCAGGATTTATACGAAGCTGTAATTGGTGAGCGTCAAGGCTTACCACTGGGAGACGTTTTTGAATTATTAGGAAAAGAAAAAATCTTAGCTTTATTAACCCCTTAGCTTTGTGTCATAATTGAACAGATGATAAAGCTTGCTAAATTTATTACTTTCATATTTCACCCGATGGTTTTAGTCGCCCCCGCAGTTTTTTTTATTATTTTAGGGAGTGGGGGAGATTATTATTTGGCTTTATTATGGTCTGGTATTACCTTAGTTTTTGAGTTAATTGTTGCCTCATACATACTTCTTGGTATAAAAAAAGGTTTTTTTTCCAATTTTGATGTTTCAAAAAGAAAGCAGAGAATTTATTTATTCCCATTTATTATTCTGATAGGAGCTGTATTTTTTCTAAGCCTTCTAATTTTAAACGGACCAAAGGTTTTACTACTGGCAATAAGTTATTTTATTGTTGCACTTGTTATAATCTCCCTAGTTAACTTAAAAATAAAGGCGAGTATTCACGTTGGGAGTATTACTGCTGCTTTAATTTCATCCATTTTTTTCTTCGGACCGATATTTACACCGGTACTAGTTCTTATTCCCATAATGGCGTGGGCAAGAATTATAGAGAAAAGACATACGTTGCGAGAAGCAATAGTTGGATTTATTTTAGGAACAATACTTGCATTCTTAGGTATAATTATTGTTCAATACTTTATATAGACCATGATAGAACCAAAAAAATTAGCAAAATCATTTAAATATGCTTTTGATGGAATATATTTAGCAGTAAAGCTTGATCAGAATGTGAGATTTCATCTAGTGGCATCATTTGTAGTTTTAATTTTTTCGTTTTTACTTAAAATTTCTGTAATAGAGTTAATGTTTATACTAATGGCGATATTTTTTGTTCTTATATCGGAAATGGTCAACACTGCGGTTGAAGAAATGACGAATTTAATAATCCTTGAACATCATGTTAGCGCAAGGGTTGCAAAAGATATTGCGGCGGGCGCTGTACTACTTTCTGTAGTCTTTGCAACTATCATTGCCAGCATAATACTGCTTCCGAAAATTTTATTACTTTTTTAATAATTTCAACAATAATTCTTGTGCTTTCATTACTTACATTCCGTAGGAACAGAATCGTCCGAGAAGAGAAAATTATTTTTCTCCCACAATAAATTTTTTATATAGGTTTTGTTTTAGTTAGGGGATGGATTTAATGCTGTTTACCTATTTCTTCCAAGTGCTTACTAATCTTATGCATAGGAAGTCCTAAAATTGTTGAAAGTTCTCCATCTACTTTTACTACAAAATCCTCAGGCAAATCTTCAAGAGAGTAAGCTCCTGCTTTATCATACGGATTTGTTGTGTTAATAAGGCTGATTATTTCATTTTTTGAGAGTTTTCTCAGGGTTATACTTGCCTCTTCAGAGCCGGATATAAATTTATTATCACAATAAATCGTAAAGCCTGTTATTACTAGATGTTTTCTGCCTGATAAAAAAGAAAGCATTTCAAAAGCCTGATTGTAATCAACGGGTTTACCTAAAAGCCTATTTCTTGCAAATACCATAGTGTCTGCAGCAATAACGATACTATCAGGATACTTTGCTGCAACCACTTCTGCTTTCCTCTCTGAAAGGAGCATCGTGTACTTGTGAGGGTTTTTCTCATCAGAGTTTTCATCCGCATTACTGGGGTATATGGTGAATTTATAGCCTGACTCTTTCATGAGCCTTTTTCTCCGTGGAGAATTTGAGGCTAAGATGATTTTTTTGCCTATGTTCATAGAACAACTTATTATAGCTAATTTTGCATTAGTATTGTATAATACACTTATAGCTAGTTCTTCTTAGATAAGTGATAACTTGCCAAAGATAATTCCCACAAAAGATTTATTAATGGATTTCACCAAAATTCTAAGCGACAGCAACTAATAAGAAGGAGGTGAAATTAAATGGATAATAATAATAAACTATTCGTTGGAGGTCTTGCATGGGGAACGACAGATGATACATTGAGAGAATTTTTCTCAACAGTTGGAAGCGTTGTTTCGGCAAATGTAATTTCTGATAAATACACTGGAAAGTCAAAAGGATTCGGATTTGTAGAATTTTCAACTCCTGAAGAAGCTGAAAAAGCAAAGCAAGAGTTAAATGGTAAAGATTTAGACGGACGTGCGATTAATGTTTCAGAAGCAAGACCACAACAGCCAAGAGAGAATAATTTCTCAGGCGGCGGAAGTTTCAGACGCGATGATAATAGAGGTGGAGACAGACGCGGAGGTCGTGATGACCGACGTGGAGGTGGATACTAATATTAGTGTTTGAATGAAAAAACCTTTCTGGATTAATTTCCAGAGAGGTTTTTTGTTGAAATTAAATTATCTCAATTTACCCCGCACCCCAATTCCCCGACCCGCTTCGCCAAGTCAGACTTGGCTTCGCCCCAGATACAGCGAGGCGAGCCGTAAGGTCGTGGGTGCTTCAATTTTGTATCTTTTAAAAAACCCCTTAATTCCTTACAATGATTTAGGAAATGGAAATTTTTACAGAACTTTCAATAATTATTCTTATAGCAACGCTTTTTGCGATGCTGATGAAGTTTTTAAAACAGCCTCTTATTGTCGGATATATATTAGCTGGAATTATTGCAGGTCCATACGCATTAAATATCCTTCGCTCGACAGAACAAATTGAACTTTTTTCAAAAATTGGAATTACAGTCTTACTATTTATAGTTGGGTTAAGTTTAAGTCCGAAAGTTATAAAAGAGGTTGGAAAAGTGTCTCTTGTAACAGGGGTGGGTCAGGTTTTATTCACTTCTGTCATAGGGTTTGCCATAGCTCTAGTTTTGGGTATTGACAGAATTGCGGCGTTTTACGTTGCAATTGCACTTACTTTTAGCAGCACTATAATTATTTTAAAACATCTTTCTGATAGGGGAGATTTAAATAAACTTTATGGAAAAATATCTATAGGGTTTCTTTTGGTTCAGGATATTATTGCCACAATTATTTTACTTCTAATTTCGTCATTTGCTGCAAACAGTAGCGTAAATATTTATTCACTAGTCGGAATTTTGCTACTAAAGGGATTAATCGTTTTTATAACACTTTATATAGTAAGCGTTTATGTAATGCCTAAGGTAAGCAAATTTTTGGCATCCTCTCAAGAGCTACTGTTCCTGTTTTCCATTACTTGGGGTTTTGGGATTGCAGCATTATTTCAAGCGTTAGGATTTTCTGTCGAAATAGGCGCACTTATCGCTGGAGTTGCGCTATCGCTTACTCCTTTTTCCTACGAAATTGGGTCGAGAATGAAACCCCTGAGAGACTTTTTTATAGTACTTTTCTTTATTCTTTTGGGTTCACAACTGGTGATTGATAATGTGGGAGTACTCATAATCCCGGCGATTGTTCTTTCAATATTTGTTCTGATAGGAAATCCTATTATTGTTGTAATTCTTATGAATTTAATGGGTTACAAAAGAAGAACCGGTTATATGGCGGGTCTAACTGTTGCTCAGATAAGTGAATTTTCACTTATTCTTGCAGTTTTGGGATTTAACTTAGGGCATTTAAGCCGTGAAATTTTATCCTTAATAACCCTCGTAGGACTTATTACTATTGCGGGGTCTACTTATTTTATTCTTTATGCGGATAAAATTTATCCAAAGATTGAAAAACTTCTCAAGCTTTTAGAATTAAGAAAAATCGGAAGCGGAGAGGTAGGAGGAATGAGTGAAAAATATGAAATAATTTTGTTTGGATATGATAGGGTGGGTCAAGATTTTATCAACGCGTTTAAAAAAATAGATAGAGATTACTTAATCATTGACTTTAATCCGGAGTCAATTGAAAAGCTCCGGGAGCTAGGTATTCCGTCAAGATTTGGAGATGCGCAGGATCCCGAATTTATTAAAGAATTGTCTTTGGATAAAGTGAGGCTGGTTGTTTCGACGATTCCGGATTTTAAAACTAATATTTTGCTGACAAAAAAAGTGAAAGAGGAAAATCATAGAACGATTATTATTATGATTGCGCAAGACATAAAAGAAGCAGAAGACCTATATGAAAATGGAGCGACATATGTAGTAATGCCTCATTATCTGGGAGCGCGTCATGTTGCCAAAATGATTCAAAGATACGGATTTGACAAAAGCGAATTTATATTAGAAAAAGAAAGGCATATAGAAAGTCTAAGTAAAAGAAAATCCTAGAGGACTTGCTAAAATAGTTTTTTTGCATTACATTTAATGTATGGCTAAAAAGAAAAAGGTTTTATCAAAAAAACATTACTCCGAGAATAACAAACTCCTTTTTATTCTATTTCTATTTTTAGGTTTTGTACTGGTTATTACTTACATGAACATGTAGTCCGAGGCGGAAAAAGTTTATCAAATTTCATCTCTTTGCGCAGATGCCATTTCGGTATTCGGTTGTGGTTTCATTCAAAATTAAACGCAAAGCAAAGTATCGAATGGTACATGGCTGAGCGTACTGGTCTCGAACCTTCTTATCGTTATAACTGCTGTCTCACGTCAAGGCTAAATGAGACAATTGAGACAGTATTAAAAGGTGTCTCAAGCTTAATGATGCACTTTGATATATTTATGGCTTTATCAAGGTGGATGCTGATACGACTAAAAATATTCCGACAGCATTTAACACAAAAGAAATTAACAAGAACTTTGGCGTTGTCATTTTAGAAATTCCCATCAGGCTCACTCCTATTTCATCAGGAAGTGGTGATGCAACAATAACTGCTCCAAGAACAGGCAATGTCCAACTAAAGTACTTGGTATGTAAAACCTTTTTTAGGTGATGATTTCTATCAAACTTGCTATAAATAGATGTAATCTCTCTTGCTAAATCATCTTTAACAAAACGAAAAATAACAAAATCTCCTACAACTGCTCCAAGACCTGCAATAATTCCTATTTCAATTGGAGAAAGTGTTTCGGCCAAAACAAATAATATAATTGCGCCAGTAGCAACCGTAAAAGTAGATACAAATAATATTCCTGCAAAAAATGCGCCTATGTAGCCAGTGTTACCAAGGTGTAACAGAAAAGAATGAATCGTTTCGTTCTGATAAACAAAAAAAGCCAAAACAAGCGAGAAGAAAAAGAATGTGAGGTTTTTGTATCGATATCTTTTCCAAGTTTTCATATTACAAGAGAGATTATTTTAGGCTAACTATAGTGAATTTAATCTATCAAGTTGTTTCTGAATTTGCTCTTTGATTTCGTTACCATAGGTAATGAGCATTTTGTCACCATGATTGATTTTATTACTCAATGCGTCATCGTTTCTTATACCATTAATATAAAACTTTAGCGTGCCATTTAATCCATTACAGAAAGTTTGCCTGGTTACAGTTGTAAGACATTCACGAGTGAGTTTGAAAGGTAAGGTGGAGAAGAAATCATTCCAGGTCGATCCGTCTTTCTTGATTTGTATAACGTTTTGGCTACTTGCTTCAATAAATACGTCAGGTGAAAGATTGTGATACATTGTAGCCGTAAACACTCGGAAAGTTCCATTGGTGAAAATGGCGAAAGAAGCTTGCTTATCAACTATTTGTGGCGTAGTCGACGTTTGACTCCCTTGATTTTTGCTTGCTTTCTGTCCTGATATGTCAATTGTTTTTTTTCCTAAATTGGAATAAATAAAGTAACCAGCTATAAAGAGAGCAACAACTATCACTCCGATTACAATATATTTACTTTTAAACGAATTCATTTACTCTTTTATTATAGCAGGATACTTTATATTTTTGATAAAATCTAAATTCTAGAACGAATCGTCACGCTCTTATCTCAATAAGTAATGTGATTGTTGCATCGGCTTTGATGCCTTCTCTTTTGCGTACATCCGCCTTAAGCGGAAGAAGATATCCGCCTGATTCTTTGTCTGGGAAAATGGATGTTTTCCAGGTTGTCTTGCCACTAGTTACATTCACTGGCAAAGATCCCCACCCTCGCTTC
Organism: Candidatus Levyibacteriota bacterium; assembly: GCA_039738415.1. Lineage (GTDB taxonomy): Bacteria > Patescibacteriota > Microgenomatia > Levybacterales > GWA1-39-11 > JBCLLY01. Next base: position 66,593 of record JBCLLY010000004.1, on the reverse strand, counting down.
CTGTCTCCAAATTGTTTTTTAATGTCCGCAGATATGTCTTGGGGAATCGTTGCGAAGTGCCATCCAGCCATTCCCGGGTAGAGAAAAACATGCGTGTGTACTTCATACTCGTTATATTTCATAAAAACTATTTTTCATCAGGAATGAATTTTAAAGCAATAGAGTTCATACAATACCTTCTATTTTTACGCTACGAGTGCTTGAAAACATTGTAACCTGTTCAGCTTCACAAAACTACTACTATGCCGGCTAACAATTATAAAAGTTTACATTAAGCAGGATTTAAGTCTTTACTTTTTTGGGGGTTATACTTCCGATAAACTGATTTTGCCTTTTATGTTTTTCCAACCATCCTAGATTTTTGAGATTATTTTCTTCATGTTTTGAAAGATTGATAAGTTGTCTGTCCAGTTCTATCGCTTCAGCACTTACCTCATATGCAGTGTCATTGATACCTAACAGTTTTATTCCAACAAGAGTTCTCACCCTTGATAGAGCAACATACCCCATCCCCGGCTCAAATGCTTTGGAAAGATCAATAACTGCCGCGTCAAGGCTCATTCCTTGGCTTTTATGAACAGTGATCGCCCAAGCAAGGCGGAGCGGTATTTGATTAATTTCCGCAATAATTTTGTTTCCTTCCTCTATTGTCCACTTTTCAGGCATAGCAATAATTTTATCTTTTGAGACAGTTTCAATAATCGGGTAACTCTCTTTATCAAAGCCCGCCACTTTTCCAAGTGTTCCATTCACATATCCTTTCTCAAAGTTATTTTTGACAAACATGACAACTGCTCCCTTTTTAAGAATTAATTGCTCGGGGGCTAGACAGTTTTTCTTTAATGTTTCAACGAGCGCGTCAATGCCTCTTGATGACATTTGGTATATTTGTGGTTCTTTCTTAATCTTTTCCAGTTCCATGTTGTTGATAGCGTCAACATCTGCATTATGGGTGAATAGTTTTGTTGGTGGAATATCAATTGCAACCTCTTTGTTATGCCGGCTGTTTAAGGACTGTTTTGTCGTATCGCTTACAGTATTGCTTCTTATATCATTCAGAACTTGTAAAAACGGTTTATCTTCCTGCCGGTGCTGTTCCTCAAGATAACAGATTTTAATATCCATTTCTTGCCAAATATCTGATTTATGGACAAAATTTGCTTCCTCACCATTTTTGCTTACCGGGGGTAATTGAAAAAAGTCTCCGCAGAGAACAACTTGTATTCCTCCAAAGGGTAATGTACTTTCTTTGAACGCCTTACAAATTCTATCAACCATATCCAGACGAAAAGAGTGAAGCATGGAAATTTCATCAATGATAAGCACCTTTGCCTCGGCGAAAGTCTTACGGAGATACCGCTTGGCAAGAAGCTTACTGAGATCTTCCTTAGTTAGCGCATCTTTAATACCCATTCCGGACCATGAATGGATAGTCCGACCATTCATGTGTGTTGCGGCAATCCCAGTTGAGGCAGTAATACCTACTCCAACCTTCTTATTTTTTAGGAACCCGATGTATTTGTTTAATAAGTATGTTTTTCCACTGCCTGCCGCGCCGGTTAGGTAAACATTATGCCCCATTTTTAGTAAGTCAAAGGCTTCTTGTTGTGTCATAAAAAATAGTATTTTCTAATGTTATTATACAGTAGCAAAAAAGGTTTGAACTGGCGTTCGGTTCTAATTTTCAAGGCTATTTTTTTTGCTGAGCATAGCGGTTTAAAACCCCAATAAACATGTCCCCGCCTGTTAGGGACTGAGCTGGGAGACTAGGATTTGAACCTAGATAAACGGATCCAGAATCCGTTGTCTCATCGCCTTAGGGCGAGACCGCGCTGTAAGCGCTGGCTACCATTAGACGACTCGTATCTACGGCTGCTGGACTAGGATTTGAACCTAGATAAACGGATCCAGAATCCGTTGTCTCATCGCCTTAGGGCGAGACCGCGCTGTAAGCGCTGGCTACCATTAGACGACTCGTATCTACGGCTGCTGGACTAGGATTTGAACCTAGATAAACGGATCCAGAATCCGTTGTCCTACCATTAGACGATCCAGCAGCCCTAGATACCAATCAATTTCTTAAATGCTTCTCCATGCTTGTAGTTCTTAATTTGTTGCTCTCTTTTGAACGCTTCGCCTTTTGTATTAAAATCTTCTTTGTATTTTAGTACAAGTGGCATATATGGTTTGGTCGATTTGCTTCTACCCATATTATGTTCTTTTAATCTATTTTCAATGTTTGATGTATGACCTATGTAATACCATTCCTTAGTCTGACTTTTAAGTATATAGGTAGCAAACATATATTAAACAATTTCAGAACCCGTTGTCTCATCGCCTTAGGGCGAGACCGCGCTGTAAGCGCTGGCTATCATTAGGCTATCCGGCAATGTAGACTCAAATTATACCAAAGAGTTAATATTAAAGCCAACGGAAGAGATTTAAATGATAGAATTTTTAAGCATTTGAGTTAAGGCGTGCCACCTTGCGCAACGGAAATATTTGAGCTCCACATTCCTGCGATTATTCGCGCAAGAATAATTATGATGCATTTAAAATAAAAAAAATAGTAGTAATTAATTTGTCTATTTGAGGGCGTTTGGGTATCCTTGACACCTAGTTATAATTCAGATAAACTACTTCAAACTAGAGAGTATTGACAGTTAGCAAATGATTTGCTACACTGCTAATCCATGATACCAAAAAGATCCGATTCTAACCTGCAGCATGTGCCTGTAATACCTATCCGGGACGGGATAGTATTTCCACATACGGAGTCAATTTTGACCTTCGGCAGACCCAAAAGTCTTGCAGCGCTTGAAAACGCTTTTACAGGCGAAAGGCTTGTGTGTTTCGTGCTTCAAAAAAACCCTAGGCAAAATAATCCGGATCTTACTGAGCTTTATGAAGTGGGAACAATTGCGCACATTGAGCGTATGATTAGATCTGATGGCGAGGTAAATGCATTAGTAAGGGGGATTTCAAGGGCAAGAATTGTGAGTTATAACCAATCAGCAGAACACCTGGAGGCTGTTTTGGAAGAGATAGAGGAGACTATTACACAAAGTGATGAAATGACTGCGCTTATGAATCACGTAACTTCATTATTTAAGAAATCATTAAGTTTAGGAAAACAGGCGGACTTTTTAGTCTTTATGAATATAATGTCTGACATAAATCCGGCGGAACTTGCAGATCAAATAGCCTCAACGTTGGATATTAAAGGAAGCGAAAGGCAGGAGATATTGGAAATTTTTGAAGTGAAAAAAAGGCTAGAGAAAGTATCAGAATATTTATCCCGTGAGGTAAAAGTTTTGGAACTTGAAAGAAGAATTACGAATAGAACTCAGGAAAAGTTTGAAAAGACTACAAAGGATGCTATCTTACGCGAAAGACTTAAGAGTATTGAGAAAGAGTTGGGTGAAGGCGATGATATAGGTGAGATAAAAGAGTTACAGGATAAGATAAAGAAAGCAAAAATGCCTGAGGACGTTGAAGAAAAGGCCAGAAAAGAGCTTAAGAAACTTCAACAGCTTACTCCATACAATCCCGAATCTGGGTACATAAGAAATTATTTGGAGACGCTTGTAGGACTCCCTTGGAGCGAGAAGAGTAAAAACGATATTAAGCTTAAAGACGCTGAAAAAATTCTGGACGAAGAACATTACGGATTAAACAAGGTAAAAGAGAGAGTCATTGAGTATTTGGCGGTTCATAAATTATCAGGCAAAATGAAAGGACCAATTTTGTGTTTTAATGGACCTCCTGGGGTAGGCAAAACCTCTATAGGAAAGTCAATTGCAAAAGCATTAGGACGTGAATTTGTAAAAATGTCTCTTGGTGGTATCCATGATGAGGCAGAAATAAGAGGCCATAGAAGAACTTATGTGGGAGCAATGCCGGGACGAATTATTCTGGGAATAAAAGATGCAAAGACAAATAATCCCGTATTTATGCTTGACGAGATAGATAAGGTGGGAGCAGATTATAGGGGAGATCCATCTTCTGCGCTTTTGGAAGCATTAGATCCGGAGCAAAATAATGCGTTTTCAGACCATTATTTAGAAGTACCGTTTGATTTATCAGATGTTATGTTTATTACAACCTCAAATCTTTTACACACCATTCCACCTGCACTTCGCGATAGGTTAGAGACAATTAACTTTGCAGGATATACAAGCGAAGAGAAATTTCACATAGCAAAAAAATATTTAGTAAAAAAACAGCTTGAAGCAAATGGACTAAAAAGTAACAATGTGGAGATTTCTGATAAAGCACTGCAGTATATAATCCAAAGATATACCAGGGAGGCCGGTGTTAGAAGCCTAGAGCGTGAGATAGCAAAAGTATTTAGAAAAATTGCCAGGAATGTGGCTGAGGGAAAGAAAAAGAAAATGGAAGTAACAGAAAAAAATATTAAAAAGTTTTTGGGACCAGCGAGATATACCTCAACCCTGGCTGAGAAGAAAAACGAAATAGGGATGAGTACCGGTCTTGCTTGGACAGAGGTTGGTGGAGAAATTCTATTTATAGAAGTAGCACTTATGCCCGGAAAAGGTCAGCTAGTTCTGACTGGACAGTTAGGTGATGTTATGAAAGAAAGCTGTCAGGCGGCATTGACTTATATTCGCGCCCGCGCAAATAAATTTGGGCTTGATGAGAATTTTTATAGAACTATAGATGTTCATGTACATGTTCCGGAAGGCGCTGTCCCCAAAGACGGACCGTCTGCAGGAGGAGCTATAACTACCGCAATAGTATCAGCTCTAACTAAAATTCCCGTAAATAGAATGGTGGGAATGACTGGAGAGGTTACGCTTCGGGGAAGAATACTTGAAATTGGTGGAGTAAAAGAAAAAGTGATTGCAGCCCATCGTGCCGGAATACGAACGTTAATTTTACCCAAAGAGAATAGAAAAGATTTGGAGGAAATTCCGAAAGAAGTAGCAAAAGACTTACGTTTTGTATTCGCATCGCATATGGATGAAGTGCTGAAGGAGGCCTTAACAAAACCGATCGAGGGATTCAAGAAAATTCAAGGAGAGAAGGAATCAAAACTAAAGGTTCCGCAACCAATCGCCGCAGATTAAATTATAATAAATTATCCGATAAAAGGTGAATAAATATCCACTGCCGCTTCACTGTTGAGAAGCGGATTTTGCACGTTGAGAATATCCCTGCCAAATATTTTCTCAATTATTCTCTCTGCAGCGTAATTGTCAAATGGATATGTGTCGCGGTAATGCACGTCAGAATGAGGAGCACTATTTATTTCATTTATAGCGCTTACAACCCGAGTATAGGGTATGGTAATGTCTGGAGAAATATAATCAATGCCGGCGAAGCGCAGGTCCAAAGTTCTGGCTGCCGTTATAAATAAATCTTTATTTATCTCAGGAACGAAATCTCTGTCGATGCGTTTTCTTTCTCCTCCTATATTCATATCACACCCCAATTGTAAAGTTAATTGTTCTCCTTCAGGACAAATGGTGCTAGTTTTAATTTTCTTGGTTTTCAGGTAATTATGGTCTTTTGTGCGGAGAATTATTGGTGGAAGGTTACGTATATTTCTTTTTATGTTTTTTTCCGCAATAAGTTCTTCTACGGTTTTTTGTGCATCTCCTACGACATAAGCTGGAAGTCGTTGAGTGATTGCAATAACTTCGTCATCCAGTACGGTAATGCGGTAGTGCTGTCCGGGAATATACTTCTCAATAATTATTTCTGAGTTTTCTTCAAACGCTTCCTTTAGTGCTTGTACTACCTGACCATATGTCATTGGGTTTATGGTAATCCCAATTGCAAGTGACCCGCTTAAAGGTTTTACTACGTATGTTTGAATTCCTTTTAGTTTATTCAAAAGATATTTTTCCGCAAGCTTTGGATCTCTAAATGTCTTAAAGTCAGGGACCGGGATGTTTTCATCTCTAAGAAGTAATGAAGTTTTCTTTTTGTTTGTTGCAAGAGCAGCACTCAGTTGAGAATTTAGACTAAGTACATTTGCACTTAGTTCAATTGACTTGTCGTCATCATAAATTCTTGCTAAAGCTGCCTGACTATTAATAATTTTATACTTGAGACCAAGTTTATCCGCAGCATTCAGGTAATAATTAGCATAGCGGTTATTTATAAGTTTTTTCATAATGAGATGAGATACAGACTGTAATTCCAAGAACGGGGAGAATTAGAAAATGTATAGAACCATAATCATTATACTATAGTACTTACTGAATAGCGAACCCGCGTGAATGCAATAGATGCGTTTGTACTTCAGATATTTAGTGTAAAATCCTGAGCCTGTCGAAGGGTGACCCCACCGGAATTCGAATCCGGGTCTCTTGGATGAGAACCAAGTGTCCTAACCGCTAGACTATGGGGCCGTAATGTATTAATTTTTCAATTGCTTTACTACTTTTTAATGATTTGAAATAATATTCTCTCTTTTTTGCCTCCGAATTGGTATTATATTCTTCTTTATATACTAGTTCAAATGGTCCCTTATTCTTAGTGTATTTTGAATGACCCGTGTTATGTTCCGAAACCCTTCTTTCAATATTGTTAGTACTACCTATATAGTATTTACCATTTTTTAAACTTTTGATTATATAAGTAAAATACACGTTAATTTTGTCGCTAGTCCCGATACGCTATTCTATCGGAATCCCGCACGAATGGAATTCGTCGGGAACTATGGGGCCGAAAGCATTTCAGCCTAGATATTATATGGAATTTAAGTACACTTATCAAATAAAATAGTTTCAAATAAGCCCTTTTTTTCTGTATAATAACCATATGACTAATTTTATTCTTTCTGTTGTTATCCCCTCGTACAATGAGATGGGCAATCTCCAGAAAGGTACGCTTGATAAGGTGTTAACCTATCTTTCCCGGCAAAAGTATGATTATGAGGTAATAGTTGTCGATGATGGTAGCACCGATGGAAGCCGTGAGTTCGTAGCTAAATTTATAAAAGAGAATAAAAAAGTCCGCCTAATAGAGGGAGAACATAGTGGTAAAGCAGGAGCTGTAACTCAGGGAGTTATAAGCGCAAAAGGGGATTATATTTTATTTACAGATATGGATCAGGCAACGCCCATTGAAGAGTTGGAAAAGCTATTGTTGTATGTAGATAAGGGATTTGATGTTGTGATAGGGTCTAGGGAAGGACAAAGAAGGGGGGCCCCAATTACACGTAAAATGATGGCAAAGGGAATGATAACTCTTCGTTCTATTATAATAGGTATCCCTGGAATTAAAGACACCCAGTGTGGTTTTAAGTTATTTACAAAAAAAGCAGCGAAAGATATATTTGGAAAAATAAGAGAAGTTCATGGTGGATTTAAGACTATAAAGGGTTCATCTGTGACAGCAGGATTTGATATAGAGCTCCTATTTGTTGCCGAAAATAAAGGGTATAAAATAAAAGAAGTTCCTGTTATTTGGCTTTATGTAGAGACGAGGAGGGTCAGTCCGATTAAGGATTCTATTGAGGGGCTGTTTGATCTATTTAGAATAAAAAGAAATATAATGGAAGGAATTTACAATTAATTTCTAATGATTCTAATTTCTAATTAATCTAATCAAATCCCAATTACGTAATTAAATTAGGTCAATTAGAGCACTTAGATCAATTAGGTTAATTTACATAAGTGCAAGTTTGAAAGTATGCTTAATAAATCACTCATTTCATTATGGTTTCTTGGGGTTTCAGCTTTGTTTCTCTATTCATTTACTCAGGTTGATTTATCTTTAACTTTATCAAGGGTTTCAATTTGGCAGGAAATACAAAAAGCATTTCAGTACGTAGGATGGTTTGATCGTCCACTTTCTACCTATCTATATGTTGGGATTATCTCTTTTTTATTCATTCTATTTTTATGGACTATATATTTAGTTTCAAAAAATAAAATTAATAAAAAAACATTGTGGACAGTAATAATTTTAGTGGCTGCAATTTTAATTCCTTCGTACAATGCGTTTTCTTATGATTTATTTAATTACATTTTTGACGCAAGAATTGTAAGTTACTATGGACTTAACCCATACGAATTTAAGCCGTTAGATTTTGCAAATGATCCGATGTTATCCTTTATGCGCTCAACTCACAGGGTATATCCGTATGGACCAGTATGGCTTATGGCAACAGTCCCTATAACATTTATAGCAAACGAAATATTTCTTCTTAGCTTTTTTCTATTTAAGTTATTAAATGGAATAGCATTTTTAGCAACTGTGCATTTAGTAAAAAAAATCGCAGAGCATTTGAAGTTAAAAAATGTACATTTAGCAATTGTTTTATTTGCCTTAAACCCACTGGTTTTAGTCGAAGGTTTAGTTTCTGCGCACAATGAAGTCATAATGGTGTTTTTTGCGGTTCTATCTTTATATTTGCTCTTTTTAAAGAGAAATACACTTTCAGTGATAAGTCTAATTATTTCTATTGGTATAAAGTATGCGACCGTAGTTCTATTACCAGTTTTATTTATAAAGATGTTTATAAAAAAAATTAGTGACGGAAAAATAATTCAAATCTCTTTGGCATTACTCATTTTCGCGGTTGTTGCGACTTCTCTTGCTTCAGGTCAGAACAAAGGTTCGGAGTTCCAACCATGGTATCTGTTATTAGTTGCCCCTCTTATTGCTCTTTGTGAAAACAGGCTTTTAAGGTTTATTTTCGTTGTATTATCTTTTATTATTCTTGCTTCATATGTTCCGTTTCTTTATAACGGAATATGGCCGGAAGATATCTTAAATTATAAAAATATGTTAATTGTGTTAGGGGTTATTTTTGGTCTTGCTTCATATTTTATATTTGGTTCAAAGACTTTTAGTAAATTGCATAGATAAATCGCTCACGTGTATAATTAGATGATGAAATTTATCAGTAAGTATATTTTCGAAATAGGCGCGATACTGCTTATTATCGCTTCATATTTTTTAACGCGCATTTATAATATTATGAGTTTGCCAATATTCACTGATGAGGCAATTTATACTAGATGGGCGCAAATAGCATACAATGATTCTGCGTGGAGGTTCATCTCATTAACGGACGGTAAGCAGCCTTCATTTATTTGGCTTCAGCTCGTTATGCTTAGATTCTTTGAAGACCCGTTACTTGCGGGTAGGATGGTCTCTGTTTTTACAGGATTTGGAACGTTGACTGGAGTTTTTCTTTTAACCCAAATACTTTTTAAAAATAGGAATTTGTCAATTCTTGCGTCACTGCTGTATGTAATTTTTCCCTTTGCTTTAGTTTACGACAAAATGGCACTATACGACTCGGCTGTTGCTATGTTTTCAGTCTGGGCATTATTTTTTAGTGTTTTATTGGTCCGGAAACTAAGATTAGATGTAGCATTAGTTTTAGGATTTATTTTGGGTGGAGCAGTTCTCACTAAATCTTCGGGATTCTTATTTATTTATTTATCTCCGCTTCTGCTCATTCTGTTTGATTTAAGAAAAAAAGATTTAGTCAGAAGATTTTTTAAATGGGTAGCATTACTGGGAATATCAGTATTTTTAGCATACTTTTTTTACTCAATATTAAGACTATCACCGTTCTTTCATATAATTGAGCAAAAAAACTCTACATTTGTGTATCCATTTTTTGAATGGGTAGAGCACCCATTTACTTATCTTCCTAGTAACCTTTCCGGAATGACGGATTGGGTAATTACTTATATGACCATTCCTATTGTAGTTCTTGTTTTCTCTTCATTTGTAATCGAGCCAAAAAGATATTTCCGGGAGAAAGCGCTTTTATTTCTGTGGTTTTTGGGTCCATTTATGGGGTTGGCGATATTCGGAAAACTTATTTATCCCAGATTTATTTTCTTTATGACAATCCCTCTATTAATACTTTCAGCATACTCTTTAATGTATTTGATTACTAGAGTAAAGCAAATATATCTTAAGTTTTTAATAATAGCTGTTTTTACCGGGCTTTTGGTATATGTAGATGTAAAGATTTTAAAGGATTTTGAAAATGCACCGATTGCAGAAATTGACCTCGGGCAATTTATTAGAGGATGGCCAGCCGGTACTGGAGTAAGGGAGTCTGTTGAGTTTTTTGAGCAGCAAGCAAAAAACAAGGAAATATTTATTGGCACGCAGGGCACTTTTGGTCTAATGCCATACTCTTACGAAATTTATTTAGGGACAAATCCAAATATTGAAGTGGTGGGATACTGGCCAATTAACGATACTATCCCTGAAGACGTCCTAGAAATTGCAAGAACTAAAGAAGCGTATTTTGTTTATTATCAACCATGTCCTCAATGTGAATATCCAGGAGCAGCACCGCTAGGTTGGCCCCTTGAAAAAATTGCAGAGTATAAAAAAGCAGATAAAAATAATACTCTTACTATTTATAGAGTAGTAGTAAAAGACTAGAGGAATTTATGATCAAAAAGGAAACAGTATCTGCATTTGGAGCTGTATTTTTACCTAAAGGCGCGCATGAGGTAATTTATAGATACGAGCCGTTATCCTTTAAGGTAGGATTGTGGATTTCATTGTTGTCTATTAGCGGTGCTTTATTGGTTATAATAGTAAGTGTTGTAAGAAAAAGAGGGAAAATATGAGAGTACCGGAAATATTTAAAAACGCCCCTTTTATTTTGATTGTAGTTTTTCTTACGGTTCCTGCAATTATTCCGTTATTAAATCAGGGGTTTATCGTAACTGATGACGGAGGGTGGATGATTATCCGCTTGTCTGCTTTTTACGATACTTTGCGGGACGGACAAATACCTGCAAGATTTTTGGAGCGGCTTAACTTCGGGTACGGATATCCAGTGTCCAATTTTCTTTATCCCGGATATCTTTATCTAGGATCCTTAATACATTTAATTGGTTTTGGTTTTATAGATACGGTAAAAATACTTTTTGGATTGTCTCTAATTTTTTCAGGAGTATTTTCCTACCTATGGCTTAGAAGACTTTTTGGAAGAGTAGATTCGGCAGTCGGGTCGTTAATTTATGTATATTCCCCATATCATCTTTTTGATATATATAAAAGGGGGTCGTTGGGCGAAGCACTTTCGATATCAGTATTGCCTTTAGTTTTTTACGGAATAGAGAAGGGGAGTACTATTTTAATAGCACTCTCTGTCTTTTCAATTTTAATATTTCACAATTCTCTTGCTGTGCTTTTTCTGCCATTAATTCCAATCTATGCATTATTAAGAAAATCTTTTTTAAGATCTCTTCCGGGAATTATTTTAGGAGGACTGTTGTCTTCTTTCTTTACTATACCAGCCATATTTGAGCTTAAATACACTAAATTTTTTGAAACTTTAATTTCTAATCCTTTAGAATATTTTGCGCAGGTAAGTCTTATCGGAGTTGTGTCATTTGTAATATTTACAGCAGTAGCACTTCTAACTTTTATTATTTATAGGGAAGATTTTAAAAAAGTACCGTACCGAAGTTTGCTTATATTTTTATCAATAATATTTATTATTTCAATTTTTTTAAGCACCAATATTAGTACATTTTTCTGGGAAAATGTTAATGCCTCCTTTATCCAATTTCCATTTAGAATGCTTTCGTTAAGTATTGTTGCAGTAAGTTTTTTCGCCTCATATATATCGTATATATTATTCAAGAAAATAAAAGTCGTTGCTGTAATTATTATGTTGTGCTTGTTAGCGTTCTCAGGTTATAAATATTTGTCTGATCAAAAATATTCAAATAACCCAGATGAATTCTACTCGACCAATGAAGCAACTACGACAGTGCATGGTGAGTATATGCCTGTATGGGTAAAGTCTCCCCCAACTTCCCGTCCGGAAAGCAAAGTTGAAATTATTTCAGGAGATGCAGAAATTAGTGACTTAATAGTTAGCTCTAATAAGATAGAGTTTCAAACAAGGGTTAACTCTGATTCAATAATAAGGTTAAATACTATTTATTGGCCGGGGTGGAAAGTATTTGTAGAGGGAGAAGAAAGAGAAATTAATTACGATAATGAACTAGGAGTTATTGAATTTAATCTCAAACAGTATGATGATAGGGTTTATATCTTCTTCCAGGATGATTTAGTAAGAACTCTAAGCAACACTCTAACGGTACTTGCAGCCTTGGTTTTAGTTTATTTTATTTCAAGACCAATTATTAAATTTTAAAATGAAAATAAATTTAAAAAGTATACTCTTGATTTTACTGTTAGTAATCATAATATTCCCTACGCTATTACCACTTTTCAATCCGGGATTTTTTACAGTTCATGACAATACTCAGGCGGAGAGGGTTTTTCAAATGAGCAAGTCTCTTTCAGATGGTCAATTTCCCGTTAGATGGGTTGACGATTTGGGATATGGATATGGTTATCCGATATTTAACTTTTATGCTCCACTCCCATATTACATTGGCGGATTTTCTAACTTAATTCTTAACGACCTACTCTTATCAACGAAAATTGTATTTATGGTAGGAATTGTTATCTCATTTTTTTCTATGTATCTGCTGGCATCAACTCTTACAAGTAGATGGGGGGGAATTGTTGCCGGTATAATTTATTTATATTTTCCCTACCATGCGGCAAACATTTATGTCAGAGGCGCTGTGGGGGAGTATTTTGCATACGCATTTTTGCCGCTCGTCTTCTGGAGCATTTATGTTTTGTACAAAAGAACGAATAAGTCAAAAGTAAAAATTCCTATATATCAAGCAATTTTATTGTCCATACCGATGTCGCTTGTCGTAATTTCACACAACCTTAGTGCTTATATGTTGGGTTTGTTTTTGGTTCCATACGCATTATTTATGTTAACTTTGTCAAAAAATAAGAAAATATATATTTATTCGCTTGGAGTATTTTTTGCTTTTTCATTTTTACTATCATCTTTTTACGTTATTCCTGCTGTACTAGAGTCAAAGTTTACTGATGTAGTATCTCAGGTTGGAAGGGGAGCTGATTATCCAGACCACTTTGTATGTATAGGGCAGCTCTGGGAAAGCGCCTGGGGATTTGGAGGTTCAACATCCGGGTGTATAGACGGGTTGAGTTTTAAGCTTGGAAAATTAAACATAATACTAGTTTTATTTGCGCTTATCTTTTTTATTCAATCTTTTATAAAGAGTAAGAAAATTACTCACGAGATTATTTTTTGGGTATTTTTGTTGTTCTCAATTTTTCTAATGCTGGATTATTCTAAATTTATATGGGACTCCCTTCCTTATATGGAATTTTTGCAGTATCCATGGAGATTTTTGAATTTTTCAGGTCTTTTCATTAGCCTTATTGCTGCGTTTTTTATATTAAAGTTGGAGAAAAAAAGTATTGTTTCAATACTATTAGTGTTTACGATAGTGGTTGGAACTATATATTTTAATGCCAAGCTCTTTTCACCGATTGATAATGTTAATTTTTCAAATGCATATTATAAAAATATTGAACATATTAGGTGGGATACTTCAAAAATTTCAGATGAATATATGCCACCGGACTTTATAAAACCTGTTAGTAGACGGCAATTACCTCAAGAAATCTTAGAAATAGAAGGGGGGAGCGCTGTTGTACTTTTAACTAATTCCAGAACGAATTATTTGGAATTTACAAAAGACGGAGAGGCAATTTATGTCCATATTAATAAAGCACACTTTCCTTCATGGGAAGCAAGAGTAAATGGAAAAAAAATTGAACTGAAAAAAGTTAGTAGAGGAATGAAAATTTATCTTCCCGAGGGAAAACAGGAGGTAGTTATGCAATTTTTAACAACCCCAATACAAAGAGTTGGTAATCTATTTACCCTTATAGGGATAACTGTTGTTTTTGCTGTTATAATAGCCAAAAGAAAGAATTTATTATGAATAAATTATCGGAATTATCAGTTTTTTTTCCATTTTGGAATGAGGAGAGGAACATTAAAAAAGTTGTCGAAGATGCGATTCCTGTAGTAAGGGAGATTGCGGATAAATGGGAAATACTGATGATAGATGACGGCTCGTCGGATAATACCTATGAAGAAGCAAAAAAACTTACAAGAAAGTATAGAAATGTTAGGCTGATTTCTCATACTCCGAATAGGGGTTATGGGGCGGCTATAAGGTCCGGACTTACAAACTCCCAATACAAATATATTGTTTTTACAGATGGTGACAGGCAATTTGATTTTTCGCAGGTTGTTAAATTCGTCGAAGAGATAAAGAGTTCGGACTTAGTAATAGGTTACAGAAAACAAAGACAGGATAATTTTGTCCGCCATGCCCTAATGAACCTTCTTAAAGTCTGGGATTATATTTTCTTTAGATTTTACTTTAGAGACATAGATTGTGGATTTAAGATGTTTAGAAAATCTGCTGTGGATCAAATTATGCCGCTTAGATCCGAGGGAGCGATGATAACTACAGAATTACTGGCAAAAGCAAAGCAGAAAAATCTAAGAATAAGTGAAGTTGAGGTTAGTCATTATCCCAGAAAGTTTGGTAATCAGAGTGGCGCAAATCTTCCTGTTATTATAAGAGCCGTTCTTGAAAGTTTTATTCTTTGGTTTGATATACATAACAAAAGAATTTAGGAATGGGTATACTTAGAATATGGAAGATTTTACATTTGAGGCGATTGCAAAAAAATCCGTACACGGCGTAATAGCTCTCACTTCAAGAACATTTTTCATTCAACTTTTAGGTATTGTTGCAAGTTTTATTCTTACCGTTTATCTTGATGAGTTCAGCTTCGGTGTTTTTGCGATTGTCTCTTCCCTTATTGTTTTCTTTAGTTACTTTCAGGATATTGGTCTTGCAGCTTCTCTTATTCAAAAAAAAGAAAAGCCGACCATTATTGACTATAGAACAGTTTTTTCTATCCAGCAGATAGTGGTATTAGCACTCGTTATACCATCTGTTCTATTTTCAGGCAATATAGTATCTCTTTACGGTTTGAGCATTGAGGGGCAATATTTATTTATAGCCTTACTGGTGTCATTTTTTATTAGTTCTTTAAGAACTATTCCTACAGTCATGATGGAAAGAGACCTTTCGTACAATAGGCTTGTAATACCGGAAATAGTTGAAGGAGTTTTGTATAACGTTGCTTTAATAATTGGAGCGGTAACAGGAATGGGTATAATGAGTTTTACAGTAGCAGTACTGGTACGTGCAATTGGTGGGTTTATAGCTACATACATAGTCAGACCCTGGAGTATCGGAATTGCTTTTGACAAAAAATCTTTAAAAACTCTCCTATCATTCGGTGTTCCTTTCCAGCTAAACAGTATACTCGCTTTATTTAAAGATCATTTCCTTACATTATACCTAGGTTTAATTTTACCGCTATCACAGCTTGGAATTATTGCTTTTGCACAAAAACTCGCTTTTCTCCCGTTAAGACTTATTATGGACAACATTATAAGAATTACATTTCCCTCATATAGTAGACTTCAGGATGATAAAAAATCATTAAAGATAGCAATTGAGAAATCTCTTTTTGTAATTTCTTTTTTTATATTTCCGGCTGCAGTTATGATAATTATGTTTACGCCATTTCTTATAGAATTTATTCCTAGATACGAAAAATGGCAACCGGCAATTTTATCAGTTATATTTTTTGCGCTTAGTACCGTGCTTGCATCAATATCAACACCCCTAACAAATTTTCTTAATGCTATAGGAAAAGTAAAAATAACTCTTTATTTTATGATTTTTTGGACAATCTCTACGTGGGTTATTACTATATTTTTAGTAGATATTTATGGTTACAATGGAGTCGCTGCTGCTGTTTTTCTAGTTAGTCTAAGTTCTTTTGGTGTATTTGCCGTTAGTAAGAGGTATCTTAAGTTTTCAATTTTTTTCCCAACATATAAATCATTTATCGGTTCAGTTATTCTTGCGGGGGCAGTTTATCTAATCCGTCCGCTGGTATCTTCATTTATGCAAATGCTAATATGGGCATTTATATCCGGATTGGTTTATTTACTAATTATGGTGCTAATTTCTAGAAAAGAATTATTATCAACCATTAAATTTGCCAGGAGTTCATTTATTAAAGAAGAGTAGGGAAATTGTTTATAATATATTTATGAGTAAATTAAGCGTAGTCATTTCAGCCTACAACGAAGAGAAGAATCTTAGAGGTTGCTTGGAATCAGTAAAAGATCTGTCTGACGAAATTATTGTAGTTGATAATTCCTCCACGGATAAAACCTCAGAAATTGCAAAAGACTACACAACAAAAGTTTTTATTCAAGAAAACAATCCCTTAAAAATAGATTTCCAGAAGAATTTTGGATTTTCAAAAGCGGTAAATGAATGGATATTAAGTCTTGATGCGGATGAGAGATTAACACCCGAACTCAAAGAAGAGATAAAACAGGCAATAGATAGTCGTTCTCCGGTCTTGGAGGAACCAAGAACTATCTATAATGGTTATTTGATTCCTAGAAAAAATATAATTTTTGGAAAATGGATAAAAAGCGATACGTGGTGGCCTGATTATCAGGTAAAGTTATTTAGAAAGGGTAAGGGTAAATTTTCACAAAACTCTGTTCACAAGAAATTGGATATAGAGGGTGAAGTAAGAAAACTAGAAAATCCATTAACTCACCAAAATTACACCAGCGTTTCCCAATTCATAACTAAACTTAATAATTATACGGATATCGAAGCCCAAAGCCGGTTCTTGTCCGGATACAAGTTTAGTTGGATTGATTCCGTAAAATTTCCAGTAGACGATTTTCTTAAGACGTTTTTTTTGGAACATGGTTATAGGGAGGGTTTGCATGGCTTGGTTTTAAGCATTTTACAGGCCTTTTATATGGAAATTGTATTTGTAAAGCTTTGGGAAAAGGAGAAATTTAAAGAAGTTGAGGTAGACAATTTTATAGATAAGCTAAAAAATGAATTTAATATTTCAGGTATGAAGTTTAAATACTGGTTAACAACTGCATTAATATACGAATCAAAAAACCCTTTTAAAAAACTTGCTCTCCGAGCTACACGAAAAATAGTTACAAGAAAGATAAAAGAATCCTAATATGGTCAAAATTTTCATACTTGTACTTAACTTTAACGGCTCAGATTCTACTATAGAATTATTTAGCTCCCTTAAAAAGCTGAAAATTCCTAAAGGAGCAATTATTGAAAACATAATAGTGGATAATGGTTCTGAAGAAAAACACGTAGAGAAAATTAAAAGTTTTCTTCCAAAAGTTATACTTCTTGAAACACATAAAAATTTAGGATTTGCCGGAGGTAATAATTTTGGAATAAAATATGCCATTGAAAAAGGTGCTGACTTTATTGTTGTTCTGAACAACGATACTCGAGTAGGCAGTAATCTTGTTAAAAATCTTTATGAAACATTTAAAACCGACGAAAAAATTGCCGGCGTGCTCCCGAAGATATATTTTGAAAAAGGATATGAGTTTCACAAGAAAAGATATAAGGATACGGATCTTGGGAAAGTAATTTGGTACGCGGGAGGGGTAATGGATTGGGACAATTTGATAGGTCACAATCGTGGAGTCGATGAGGTTGATAAAGGACAATATAACAAGCAAGAAGAGATAGAGCTTGCAACAGGATGTTGTTTTATGTTGAAAGCTGCAGTAATAAAAGAAGTCGGGATGTTTAATGATAAATATTTTTTATATTATGAAGACGCGGACTTAACGGAGCGGATAAAAAATGCGGGGTATAAAATAATTTATGAACCCAGTGCTTTTATGTGGCACAAAAACGCCGAATCTTCAGGTGGTTCGGGTTCCTTACTTCAGGATTATTACATTACAAGAAACAGGATGCTTTTTGGAATGACTTATGCACCTCTTAGGACTAAAATAGCACTTTTGAGAGAAAGCTTAAGAACAATTCTTCATGGAAGAGAATGGCAAAAAATGGGGATTAGAGACTTTTATCTGAGAAAATTTGGAAAAGGGAGCTATCCAATTTAATTTGATGGAAAAAATTGATGTAATAATTCTCACAAATAACGAAGAGGATGTTATAGCCGACGCTATAATAAGCGCAAGGGGGTGGGCGGAGAACATATTTGTTATAGATGCTGGATCAACCGATAGAACTGTCGAGATTGCCAGAAAAAATGGCGCACAGGTTATTGAAAATAAATTTAAGGATTTTTCTGACCAGAGAAATTTTGCTATTAAAAAGGCAAAATCCTCTTGGGTGCTTTATTTGGATGCTGATGAAAGATTAACTGAAGACTTCAAAAAAGAATTAAGTAAGCAACTTAATTCTGATGATGCTGGTGGTTACATAGTAAAAAGAAAAACTTATTATTTCGGTCGCGACTGGGGATTTGAGGATGAGGTTGCAAGAGTTTTTAAAGTTTGCGAATTTGATAAATGGACAGGCGTTGTTCACGAAACAGCTCATACTAAAGGTGAGTTAAAAACAATTAATTCACCAATACTGCATTTTACTCATAGAAATTTAGAGCAGATGCTGAAAAAGACCAATAACTGGTCTAATTATGAGGCTAAATTAAGGTATGATGCCAAACACCCAAAGATGCATGGATGGAGGTTCTTACGGGTTATGTGCTCGGAATTTTGTAGAAGCTATTTTGGGCAAAAAGGATACAAAAATGGAACATACGGATTTATAGAGAGTATCTATCAGGCGTATTCGATATTTATTACCTACGCAAAGTTATGGGAAATGCAGAAAAAAAGTGGTAATTAACGCTTCCTCAGTTTTTGTATCCATGATTTAATTTCAGCTTTTGTAAGTCTTTTTTTGGAAAATCTGAACAAATATACCAGTTCGACAATTCCAACAGTATTAACTATAAGCATTACTATGAACCAATTCTGCTGTTTTAAATTAGCAGAGCGCCATAGAGCAATTCCTTTAACCAGTGTTGACCAAATGGTTATGACTGTTATTATGATTAAATCTAAATTATCGTTGCCTGTTAAACCCATTAAATGAATGTATCATAACTTTCTAATATAATCAATTATTGATACAATTACATCAATGAAGTTAGGCATATATTCTCCTTATCTTGACACGCTTACCGGTGGTGAGCTTTATATGCTTACCATTGCAGAGTTTTTATCAAAAGAAAATGATGTTGATGTTTTTTGGGATGATGGGCAAATACTGGAAAAAGCCTCAAAACGGTTTAATTTGGATCTTAGTAAAGTAAATTTAGTAAGAAATATCTTTGACGTAAGTAATAATTTTTATGAAAAGTTCGTAAAGACATTAAAATACGACAAAATTATTTATCTTTCTGATGGGAGTCTGCCAATTCTTGCACCAAAAAAACTAATTGTTCACTTTCAGTTCCCTCTTTTAAAGTCTCAGGTATCCAACATAAATAGGAGGAAGATAATTTTGGCCAAAAAAGTTATTTGCAATTCCAAATTTACGAAATCTTTTATAGATAAAACATACAGTGTAAAAAGTGTAGTTTTATATCCTCCGGCACAAAAAATTACCGTAGAGGGTATTAAGAAAGAAAACATAATTCTAACGGTTGGACGGTATCAGCCTTATGGTGGGAATGATGATTTTAAAAAATTAAAATTTATGATAGATACGTTCAAAAAATTTGAGAAGGAAAATAAAGATTGGAAGTTTTTCTTAGTGACAAGCGTAAGAGATGAAGATAGTCAGAATTTTGAAAAGGAATTTGGAAGTCTGAGAAATAATTCAATCAGAATTATTAAAAATGCAGATTTTGATGAGGTTGAGCAGATATACTCAAAAGCAAAGATATATTGGCACGCTGCCGGATTTGGAGAAAATTTAAATAAAAACCCCGAAAGAGCTGAGCATTTTGGTATGTCTACGGTGGAGGCGATGTCTGCAGGTTGCGTTCCTGTAGTAATAAATTTAGGCGGACAGAAAGAGATTGTTGTAAGTGGAGAGAATGGATATCTTTGGGATACGGAGAGTGAGCTACTTAACTTAACAAAAAAACTCGTTGACAACAAAGAGCTTTTAGAAAATATGTCCAAAGAGGCAAAAAAAATAATAGATTTTTTTGGGAAAGAAAGATTTTGTAAGGAGTTAGACGAAATAGTTAACAAAAAATGAAAAAATTTGTTAAAAATAATGCTCTTTTATTTTTTGGTCTTGCTTTTATCCTGATATTTTTTCACAAAGTAATTATTTACGGTCTTCTTCCGATACCAACCGACAATATCGTTGGTTTGTACCACCCATACCGTGATTTTTATAGTGCGCAATATCCACGCGGGATACCATTTTCAAATATGCTGGTTACAGACCCCGTTAGGCAGCAATATGTGTGGCGTGAGCTAGCTGTTTCGATTATTAAAGAAGGTCAGCTCCCACTTTGGAACTCGTATAGTTTTTCAGGATATCCTTTACTTGCAAATTTTCAGTCAGCAGTTTTTTATCCTTTTAATTTTGTTTTCTTTGTTTTGCCGTTTCAGTATGGATGGACGGCTCTTATTATGTCTCAACTATTTCTTGCTTTCGTATTTATGTATTTGTATCTTTCTAATTTAAAGTTAAGTAAAACCGCATCTTTTATTGGAGCTATAGCATTTTCTTTTTCCGGATTTAGCGTTGCGTGGCTTGAGTGGGGAAATATAGTTTCAACCGGACTTTGGTTACCCCTAGTGCTTTTGTCTATCGACAAAATTTTAAGAGTTATGAATCACGAAGCAAGAATTATGAATAAAAAATTACTTATCTGGTTTGGAATTCTTTTATTTACCTCCATTTCTTCATTCTTCGCAGGGCATCTGCAAGCCTTTTTTTATCTTTCAATTATTGCTTTTTTCTATTTAATATTTCGATGGTTTGAAGGCAAAAAAAGTCTGCGTATATTATTGTTGTTTGCATTAATAACAGTAGCGTTTGTCTTGTTGACTGCGATACAGTGGATTCCGACCTTGCAATTTATACTCTCTTCTGCAAGAAACGTTGACCAAGTGAGTACGAGCATTGAGGGTTGGTTTATTCCTTGGCAAAATTTAGTTCAATTTATAGCTCCGGATTTTTTTGGAAATCCGGCAACACTTAATTATTGGGGAATATGGAATTATGGAGAATTCATTGGATATGTGGGAATTTTTCCGCTAATTCTCGCCTTGGGAGCATTGTTTATAAAAAAAGATAAAAGGGTTTTATTTTTTGGTTTAGCATTGATAGTGGGTTTAGTTTTTTCCTTTCCGAATTTTATTTCAAAAATTCCGTTTCATTTTGAAATTCCATTCATATCCACAACACAACCTACCAGACTTATATATATTGTGGATTTTTCTCTGGCAGTGCTTGCAGCGATAGGATTTGACTACTTTGTAAAAAATAAGAAAAAAATTTTAATACCCGCATTTTTTATTGGTTTTTTGCTTTTATTACTCTGGCTATTCGTATTTTTTAACTCGTTCTTACCTCAGTTATTAAAAGTTTCTCCGGAGAATCTTGCGGTTACCTTAAACAACTTAAAGCTTCCATCCTTGCTCTTTGTCGCAACATTCGGACTTATGATTTTAAATATCTTTGGAGCTAGGGTTATAAAAAATAAAAAATACCCGCAAGTCATAGTCGCATTGATTATTCTTGTTTTTTTGTTTGACGTCTTCCGCTTTGCAGGTAAATATACGGTTTTTTCAAAAAGCGAATATTTGTATCCAACTACTAAAGCATTAGAATTTATAAAAAAAGATAACAATCTTTTTCGGGTGATGGAAGCGGATTCGAGAATACTTCCTCCTAATTTTACAAATTATTATAAAATACAGAGTGTAGATGGGTATGACCCTTTGTATTTAAGTCGATACGCGGAACTAATAGCGGCAGTAGGTCGCGGAAAGCCCGATATCAGCACGCCCTTTGGATTTAATAGAATAATAACGCCTCAAAGCCAGCATGAAGATGCAGTTAACGTTTTAAATATTAAGTATTTATTAGCATTTTCCGGGTTAAAAAATGAGAGGTTTGAAAAAGTTTTTGAAGAGGGCGAAACAAGTATTTATCTAAATAAAAATTTTATTGAGCGAGCATTTTTTGTAGGTAAAACATACGGGGCCAGAGATAAGTATGATGCCATAGAAAAGATATTTGAAAACAAAACTGACCTTGGCAATCTTGCTGTAGTTGAAGGGAAAACTTATGAAAAATTTAATCGCAAATGGTCAAGGGGTAAGGTAGAAGTTGTATCATATAATCCTAATAAAATTATTATGAATGTGGAAAATCAGGGTGAAGGATTTCTTGTATTAAGCGATAGCTATTATCCAACATGGAAGGCCAGCATTGACACAGTACCGGTAGAAATTTTGCTTACGAATTATAATTTTCGGGGAATAGTTGTTCCGGAGGGATCAAAAGAGGTTATATTTACAAATCACATATTCTGATGAAAATTTCAGTTGTTATACCTAATTACAACGGTGAGAAATTACTGCAAGACAATCTTCCCAGGGTTATTGCTGTTATTCAACAGTATGCACAAAAACATCAGGAGATGGTTGAGATAGTTATTAATGACGATGGCTCGCAAGATAATAGTCGTGAAATACTAATGAAATACGAAGGAAAACAGCAAAAGCAAGTCAAATTTATTGTTCTGTACAACGAGAAAAATTATGGTTTTTCTACAGCAGTTAACAGGGGGGTAAAAAAGGCAACTGGAGATATAGTGGTTCTTTTAAACACGGATGTCATTCCGCTTGAAGGATTTCTTGAACCGCTTATTTCACACTTTGAAGATACAAGCGTGTTTGCTGTTGGGTGTATGGATAAAAGTGTTGAGTCAGGGGGCGTTGTAGAGCGCGGAAGAGGCATTGGTCGTTGGGAGAAGGGATTTCTCATGCATAGTTTGGGTAATTTTAAAAAAACAAATTCGCTCTGGGTGAGTGGCGGTAGTGGGGCATTTAGGAGGGAAATATGGGAAAAAATCGGTGGTCTTTCTGAAGAGATGAATCCATTTTATTGGGAGGATATCGATATTTCATATAGAGCGCTGAAATCTGGATATAGATTGGTTTTTGAACAGAAGAGTATAGTTAGTCATAAGCATGAAGAGGGAGTTATTAAAAGAACAGTAAAACCAGCATGGGTGAGAACAATTTCTTATAGGAATCAATTTTATTTTGTCTGGCTAAATATTACTGATCCTGCGCTGGTAATTAGTCACATAGTTTGGCTTCCTTATCATTTGGTAACTGCCTGTATGAGAAAAGATCTGCCCTTTCTCATTGGTATGGGAAAGGCATTTCTCCACCTTCCCGTTATTTTGCAAAGAAGAGGTATAAATAGAAAGTTTTTCAAAAAGAAGGACGCCGAACTGTTACTAGAAGTTAGTGAATAATTGCTATCTCAAACCACATTTTTTTTGAGTTGAGAATATCTTCGTTTTGAAGAATAAAACCATTTGCCATTACGACCTCATCTAGTGGTTTTATCATGAACAGTATTGTTCGATTGTCCTTTGTCTTGTAAAAAATTGCGTTACTTGAATTCATATAAATTTCTTCCATCGAAAATGTTTCTGCCGATGACAGACTTTTTTGTTCCGTAATTCCGCCAATACTTGTGAAGTGAGGTGATTTGAAGAAGAGAATGGGGGTAAATTCCTGAAATGGATCTAAGAATATATCGTAAGAGGGAATGGTTTCGGATTTTTTAAGGCGCAGACCAGTTGGTTCATAAATGAATGTGCCTGGTGAGTAGAATTCTCTAAATTCCCAGTATGTTTTCATTGATACATTTTTGTCTTTCTGAATGTATGCGATAAAATCTTGTAATAAGCGCTCTCTTTTTTGAGAAAAAAGTAGAGAAGATATTTTCGGTTGTAAAAAAAAGATAAGCGCTATAGAAATTGATATAAATAGAGCAATAATAAATTTTCTTCTCATAGTTAATATTTTTTGTATAATAAAGGTATGGCTTTTATGAGCAAAACTGAACTTATCTTTTTATTCTCACTCTTTATTATAGCAGGGCTTACTGTTTTTGATCTATTTTTAAATTCAGGTCATCCTGCAACAATGGATGGCTTAATTCATATTACATCCATTGCACAGTTTGGGGATGTCCTAAGACAAGGCGAATTCCCCGTTATCTGGTTAAATAATTTTGCAACGTATGGACTACCCGTAGGAGTTTTTTCCCATCAGCTACCACTGTATGTCGGAGCGCTGATAGATTTATTACTTCAGGATCCGGTTTTGAGTTATAAAATAACGCTTTCCATAGGAGTAATTGGAAGCAGTCTTTTGCTGTATTCATTTTTAAGATTGTATGCCGGACGGCTCCCATCTCTTGTTGGAGCGGTTCTTTTCAGCTTAACCCCCTATAAAGTATTAAATATTTATATTAGGGGGGCATTACCGGAAGTATTCGCCGGTATATTTCTTCCCATAATACTTCTTTCCTTATATTTTTTTCTCGTAAGGAAAAAAAATATTTTCTTTTTCGTTATCGCCTTATCTACTGCGGGACTTGCTCTAACCCATCCAATGATGCTTTTTCTCTACTCCTTTATTTTTATTCCATACCTTTTTCTTCTTCTCTGGGAAGAGGGCTATTTTTCTTTTAAGAGTCCATTTATTTCAAAAAAAACAGTGTATGGGTTAGGAGCCGCTTTGCTAAGTATGCTTATCGGAATTGGTATTGCAAGTTATTATTTGATACCTCTTTTTCTGGAAAAAAAATATTTCTACTTTGGACAACAAAAAAACTTTCTTTCAGAACAATTTCTAACTGTTACTAACTTTATTGATCCTTCGTGGCACTATTTCTTTGCAAATGACATTTATACACGTGGTCATATTATAAAACCAGGAATTCTTGAGATAATAATTATATTAGTAGGTATTGTGTTTCTTGTTAGTCACAAGCATATCTTTAAGAGATCGCAAGCAGTATTTCTCTGGATTCTAATTTGTGTTGCATTATTTTTGCTTTTTATGACCTTGTCCGTATCGAAGCCAATTTATGATGCAATACCACAATTTGGTTTGATACAGTTTCCGTGGAGAATGTTGTCCGGGTTTATTTTTATACCTCCAATCGTTTGTGCCTTTTTATTAGAACGGTATAAGAATCCGTATATTGCCCTAGGACTTTTAATAGTAATTATTGTTGGAATGGCTCCTCAGTTATATGGTAAGAACTTCGTGAATTACCCTACGGCTTATTATCATGCAACAAGAGAAAATTTGCATTCCGTCAATATGAATACCGTATGGACAGGAAAGACTGAGGATTATCCGGTAAGAACTACCCAATCTGAGACAATTGAGGGAAAAGGCAAGATTACAGACCAACAGGTAAGAAATTCAAGCAGAACTTACACGGTAAATGCCCAAACATCATTGCGGATGGTTGATTATACTTTTTATTTTCCGGGCTGGAGTGTTTATGTTGATGGAGTTAAAGTGCCTATTGAATTCCAGAACCCGGATTTTAGAGGTGTGATTACGTATCAAATTCCTCCTGGCGAACATAATGTGAGAGTCGTTTTTCAAAATACAGCAACACGTTTTTTTGCTCAAATAATATCTCTTTTAGCCATTATTTTTCTTATCATACTTTTTTTCTTTCGAAAACGTTCGTATTCAATCATAAAAAAATATGTATAGTCCAACGGACTTTATTTATTGGCTCTATCTGTTAGGAATTTTCCTTTCCTTTGTTACCGCATTTTATATTCCAGGAAGGGTCATTTTAGGAAAAGAGAAAAAACTTGGTAAAAGCATTCATGTCATAGCAATTGTAGTAGGTCTTGTTTTATGGGCACTACAAGGTTATGTTTTTGGTCTATTGCAGCTTCGCTTTTTAAGCTATATCTATTTACTTATATTCCTTTTGCTGTTTATTAAGAATCGTTACTATCTAATTTCTATTAAAAAACCGGATTTGGGAAAAATTGACTTTCCATTAGTGGTCTTATTAATAATAGGTATTGTTGCTCAAATATTGCCCTATTTCCAAGTAGGAGTTCATACGCAAGAGGGTATGCGTTTTGTTTCAGTGAACGCTATAGATCATCTGTGGCATGCGGGTTTAGTACAGGAAATAGCTTTACGATTTCCGCCCAACGAACCGGGAATGGCTGGCGTAATACTTAAAGACTACCATTACTGGTTCAATCTATGTGTGGCGGAGATAGTCCGAGTATTTCATTTACCGGTACTTCTTACTCAATTCGCCGGTTTTTACACTTTAGCTTCGGTATTGCTAGGACTACTTGTAGTAAGCATTTCACGAAGAATTTATCAATCCAAAATTTTTACACGGCTATTAGTTCTTTTCTTATTTTTTGTGGGTGATGCCTCAGGTTGGGTAATGGTTGTTTTGCAAAACAAATTAGATTTTTCCTTATCCTCCCTGATAAATAGTGGAGTTAAGTTTGTTGATAGCCCAGGATTTTCTTATTCGATTATTATTGGGTTAACCGGCTTTCTTCTGCTTCTCTCCTATAAAAAAGTTATGTCGAGAAAAATGCTATTTGCTGTTGCGCTCATTTTTGCGTCATTGCTCGAGTTTAAGGTATATACGGGAATTACCTTTATGTTTGGCTTGATGGGCTATGGGCTATATTCGCTATGGAGACGAAGATATGATAGATTTTTCCTTTTTATTCTCGCATCTATACTTGGCGCTTTGTTTTTCTTTCCAAATATTTCGTCAGAGAGCGGATTATTCTTTCTTCCCTTTGAAACTCCAAGAAATTTTATTACTCAACCGGTACTTGGCTTGCTAGACTGGGAGCTACGATGGAGACATTATCTGGAATATTCAAATCACATCCGTTTATTTCAGTATGGGTTATATATGTCGGGAGTCTATCTTGTTATTCAATTTGGTTTGCAATTGGTTGGTTTATTCCCCCTGAAAAAGCTTATAAAGACTCTTGAAACGCCTCACATAATTTTTCTTTACGCAATTATATCTTCAGGCATTATCCTTTCCTTGTTTTTCTATCAAACTGTAGGGGGAGCAAATATATGGGAATTTCTTCTGCCGGTTAGCGTGGTCTTAAGTATTGCTGCAGCATTAAATCTTACTTTTATCCTTGAAAAAAGAAGAAAGTTCATGCAAATTATACTTTCTCTTTTAATAGCCGTTTTCATTTTACCCAGATGGATTATTACGGTTACTGAATATGTGAGAGTAGAATATTTATCGGGATTTAAGGGTATTAACGAGCAAGAGTTGGAATCCTACATTTTCATTTCAAATACTGTTTCTGATAATGAAGTGATACTTATGGTAAATCAACCGCATGTCTCATACTCCTCAAAGGCAAAGGCGGTGTCCGGAAAACAATTCTATCTTTCAGGCGAAGGCGTAAGACAAAAAGATACCCCCGAAATATTAAGAAGACGATCACTTGTAAAAGAAGTAGAGGGCAGTGCGCGTACTGCAAGAAATATCCTCATGGATGAACAGATAGATTATCTTTATTTTTATAACCCAATAGCTCAAGATTTTATTGAAAATTCCGGACTTAAATTAATATTCCGCAATAAATCTGCAACTATTTTTAGTGTAAAATAACAACATGAAAGTATCCATTCTTATACCAGTATTTAATGAAGAAAAAACGGTTGCTCAGATTCTTGAGATGATAGAAGAACTTACCATACCCCACGTTGTAAAAGAGATCATTATTATTAATGACGGATCTTATGATGGTTCTGTAAAAAAAATAAATCAATTTTTAAAAAAAACTAAGGGTTCATTCCAGCTCTTTCATCATAAGAAGAATTTAGGTAAAGGGCTCGCTATCAGAACGGGCATTAAGCATGCAACGGGAGAATACATTATTATCCAAGATGCCGATCTTGAATACAACCCCCACGATATCATTCGTCTGGTTGGAGCTATAAAGGATAGGAAAAGGGATGTTATTTACGGTACAAGACTAAAAAGATTGCCGCATTTACGTAAGGAAGAAGCAACATTGAGATTTCTTATTCACTATACGGGAAATAAATTTCTTAGTCTGATTACGAGCTTATTATATGGTTCGTGGATTACCGATGTTGAGACTTGCTATAAGTTATTTCCCAGAAAAGCAGTATCTGAAATGAAGCTTAATGCGCGGGGATTCGAATTCGAACCGGAAATCACTGCAAAATTATTGAAGAAGAAGATGAAAATTATCGAAGTTCCTATTATTACCATCCCAAGAGGATACAAAGAAGGAAAAAAATTGAGAACAGTTACGGATGGGCTTAAAGCTCTCTGGACCCTATTAAAGTATAGGGTTACTGATTAAATAGGTATCCCAAACTGAAATGAAAAAGAAATAATGTAAAGGAACCGATAGCCTTTTCAGATAATCTTTTTATTATTATTCAAAAAGACAATGGAAATCTTGACTTTCAGTCTAAATGGATTAAAAGTAAACAAGAATAATGGGTAAATCTAAAAAATGAAAAAACATTTGGGGAGTTAACAGTGAAACATTACAGTACGAAGAAATAACACTTTCTATCGTGCTACAATTGATAGCAATGAAATGAATTTGAAACATTTTTTTAAGGCTGTTAAAGCCAACTGGTGGATATTTCTTATAATGGCTTTGGCTCTTATAACCCGCGTACTATTCCTGGATAGGGTGCCAACGGCGATGAGTTTTGATGAACTCGAATATATTCTGAATGCGAAATCCTTTTTTCTTACAGGTAAAGACATGACTCACACCGTCAGCCTGATTGATCCGTTTCTTTTCCGCTATCCGCCAGGCATCTTGCCTCAAGCCGAGTTACCGTATCTATTATTATATCCGATTGTCGGCTTAACGAAATTTTCTCTTTTTACGGCGCGGATTACATTTGCCCTGTTGAGTGTAGGAACAGTTATATTGTTTTACTATCTGGGACGGGAGCTGATAGATAGAAAGACAGGCTTGGTTGCGGCAGCAGTAGCAGCGCTTAATCCATGGTTTATCTTTATCGGACGGACGTCGTATGAGATGGTCCCCGCAATGTTTTTCTATCTTTTGGGTTTGTGGATTTTGTTAAAAAGTAAGGGATGGATGATTCTCTCATCTTTCCCAATTTTTGTTTTGGCTTTTTACTCCTATATCGGTACAAAAGTATTCTTTTTACCTTTTATCTTTTGTATCGTCCTCTATGCGTATTTTGTTATCAATAAGCGTAAATATTTACGTCAATATATCCTGTTGTGTGTGTTGAGCTTGTTAGTTTTGGTTGGTTTTTTCATATTATTACATGCCTCTAATGGTTCAAGATTTTCAGAGATTTTGACCCCTTTTTCGCCGCAAATTGCTGAGCAAGTTGACGCGATAAGAAAAGTTTCATTAGCTAGCCCTCTTTCGGCTCTTTTTGAAAATAAAATCACCATCTTCTTGCGAATCATTGGGATTAAATTATTTGATTCGCTTTCTCCATCATATTTATTTGCGACTGGGGATATTTTCTTTTCGTTATTTCGTCATGGACTATTCTATGTAGTAGATTCTCTCTTTGCTGTGTTGGGAATTCTATGGTTGTTGCGAAAAAATAGGTGGTTGTTGCTGTTTCTGGGTACAGTTTTTCTTTTAGGTTTTGCACCTCAAGTTATCCATTCAAGCGGATTTGGAAATGCGACCCCTCATATCACCATGATTTTTCCACCAATGATTATTTTTATAGCCTGTGGGATAGTAGCGCTTGTTGATTGGTTTTCACGACTATGGTTGAGGAGAATAAAGATAGGAATTGCTGCTGTGGGTGTTGTCTATTTTCTTTCCTTTCTCAATTTTGTATCAATATATTTATTTCAATATCCAGTGGGTGGTTACTTTGACTTTCCGATGAGAACTCTTTCCCGGTATGCTTCATTATCGAGCAAGGAGGATATGGTATTTATTGCAACACCCCAGCAAAAAGGAAAATTCAGGAAACATATTTTTTATGCTAATTTGTACCAAACTTCAACAAGTTATCAGATTGGTCTTGCATTGAAAGAACAAGTTCCTTCAATAGCCGGCGTGTCCTTTGTCCCTTGTAACAAAGATGAGAAAGTATTTATGCAACAAGGGGTGTATATCGTCGATAGCATGTGTGGAGAAGGCAATGTTGTAAGTCATAAAGCAATTACGCAGCTAAAAGATGGTGGAGCGGTATACAGGATTTATAATGACTCATTATGCAAAGACTTCGAACTAAAATCTTATCCGGTAAATCTAAAGCTTTCTGATTTTGAGGTTGAAACATTATCGGTGCGAGAGTTTTGTGAAGTATTTATTAGTTCCCGTTAAGCTATGAATAATAAAATCGCTCTTATCAGTATAATTATAGTAGCTTTTGTCCTGCGATTTTTTCAACTCGGTAGTAATCCTCCTGCGCTTACTTGGGATGAGGTAGCTATGGGATATAACGCTTATTCCTTAGGAATTGACGGAAAAGATGAGCATGGAAATTTTCTTCCTTTTGCGTATATTGAGTCATTCGGTGATTTTAAGCCACCGGTCTATACCTATCTGGATATTATTCCCATTAAGATTTTCGGATTAACCCCTTTTGCGGTTCGTTTTCCTTCAGCTTTTTTGGGTGTTGGTACCGTATTTTTAACTTATTTTCTCACTCGGAGAATTTTTTACAATTCAAATAGGAAAGAACTTTATGCTCTGAGTAGTGCATTAGTCTTGGCTCTCTCCCCCTGGCATGTTATGCTCTCCCGCGCTGCATTTGAAGCAAATGCCGCCACCTTTTTCCTTGTGGTTGGGATATGGGCCTTTATTGCTGCAGTTTCGGATAGGCGATGGTTGCTTGTTCTTTCAGCAGTATCGTTTGCTATTTCCCTATACACTTTTAATAGTTCGCGTATTGCAGCCCCGTTACTGGCTATTCTACTGGCAGTTATTTTTTATAGACAGCTATTTGCGATGAAGAAGCAAGTGATTGTCGCACTGTTCGTAGGAATTGTCCTTACTGCACCGCTCGTGCCATTTTTATTATCTGATAAAGCGTCAATTCGGTTTCAGGAAGTAAATATATTTACCGATCTGATTCCGCTTGAGAGAAGTAATCAGGAGATTGTAAATGATGAAAACGCTATTTGGTCCAAAATCCTCCATAATAGACGACTCGTCTACGGATTTTTTTTTATAGAACATTATTTTGATCATTTTAATCCACGATTTCTTTTTATAAGCGGTGATATAAATCCTAAATTCTCTATTCGCGAAGTTGGGCAGCTCTATTTATGGGACTTACCATTCTTTCTTGTAGGAGCGTTTGTTTTATTTCGCAAGCGGGAGGGAAAATGGTATATTGTTCCCTTGTGGCTTCTTATTGGTATAATTCCTGCTGCCATTGCCCGCGAGACTCCCCATGCATTACGAATAGAATCTGCTTTGCCGACATTCCAGATCCTGGTAGGATATGGTCTTGTAACAGTAGTATTTTTTATTCGTTCTGCGGTAACAAAGAAATCTTTCCGACGTGTATTGTTAGCTTTTATTTTTTTTGCTTTACTTGGGAACATCTTCTACTTCCAATATCATTATTGGAAACATTATCCAAGAAGGTATGCGCAGGATTGGCAGTATAGTTATAAAGAGTCTATAGAATATGTAAATCAGGTGAAGGATCAGTACGAGACAATTTATGTATCGGAAGTTTTGGAAAGAGCCTACATTTATTATCTATTTTATCTGCAGGTTCCACCGCAAGAGTTTCGTGAAACTGTAAAGCTCCGGAGAGATATTTTTGGACTCATAGATGTAGAGGGTTTTGATAAATATGTATTTTCGCGCAGCGTTGAGTCGGAGCCTGTTAAAGACGATGCTCTTTATATTAATAGACCTGATAATGTTCCTAAGAATGTAAGAATACTAAAAACGTTTTATATGCCGGATGGCACAATAAGATTGGTTGCATATGTTTATTAAGAAAAATATTAAATCGTTTCTGTTAATTTTTTTGATTGTACTTCTCGCAGGAGCATTACGGTTCTGGCAACTGGGGAGTGTTCCACCTTCTCCGAATTGGGATGAGGCAGCTTTGGGGTATAATGCATATTCGCTTCTCCAGACAGGAAGGGATGAATATGGAAAAGTCTTCCCGATTATTTTGCAATCATTCGGTGATTATAAGCCAGCGTTGTACAGTTACATAGCTATTCCTTCAGTATTTGTATTTGGTCTAAATATTTTTGCAGTAAGACTCCCTTCAGCAATTTTAGGAATTATTACTGTATTTGCAGTCTATTTTTTGGTAAACGAACTTTTTAGGCGACGTGATATAGCCTTAATTTCATCATTTCTTTTAGCCATCTCTCCTTGGCATATTCAGTTATCAAGAGTTGCATTTGAAGCAAATCTTGGGCTAGCATTAAATGTTTTTGGTGTACTCTTTTTTCTCAAAGGCTTAAAGCGCCCGTGGTTTCTGGTGCTTTCCGCCATTAGTTTTGGTTTTAGTCTGCATGCTTACCAAAGTGAAAAGGTCTTTGTGCCTCTTTTTGTACTGAGTCTTTGTGTAATCTATTTTAGCGCTCTTGCTGCCTTGCAGAAAAAATATCTCGCTCTGGCTTTTACTGTTGGGATCTTAGTTAGTTTTCCTCTAGTATTTTCTTTGGTTACGGATAGCAATACTCTGGGACGGGCAAAAGGGGTGAGTGTCTTTAACGAACAGTCTGTGGAGTTTAGTAATAATGTTATAGAATTGGAGCATAATAAAGAAACCGGAGACATTATCGGTCAGGTTCTTAATAACAGAAGAGTATTCTATGCGAACCGAATAGTTGAAAATTATCTTTCACACTGGGATATCAACTGGTTATTTGTAAAAGGTGATATAGGGCGGCATCATGCTCCTGCGATGGGCATACTTTATATTTGGGAGTTGCCATTCCTTCTTATTGGCTTATATTCTCTTTTGTTTCATCGTTTTAAAACGACAACAAAGATTCTTATTCTGAGCTGGTTTCTGTTAGCACCAATTCCCGCCTCTCTCTCGACAGGAGTACCGCATGCCGTCAGAACTTTGAATTTCCTTCCGACTTGGCAGATATTTACAGCGTTAGGGCTTATTAGTGCGATGGGATTGGTATCAAGTATTCCAGCCAGAGGCTGGTCCGCCTTTGGAGGAAAGTATAAAGCATTAAGCATAAAGTATTTTAAATTTTTAATTATCATATTTATCTTTTTACTTTTCATTTTTAATTTTTTATATTACCTCAATCAGTATTTTGTACAACAAAATTATTTTGCTTCACACGATTGGCAGTATGGGTATAAACAAGCAGTAGAAAAGACTACAGAGCTTTCAAGTGAGTACGAAAAAATTGTTGTTGCCAATGATGGGTATTTTGACCAATCATATATCTTTTACCTTTTTTTCCTGAAATATCCTCCGGAGAAATATCAACGTGAGGTTAAGATAGATATTGCAAATCGCTCATTTGAAAAATATGAATTCCGCCCGATAGACTGGGAGAAGGATAAAGAGCTGAAAAACACTCTATTTGTCGGAATGCCAAAAAGTTTTCCGCAAGACACTGATGCTTTATATGAAATATCATTTATAGATAAAAAACCGGCTATAAAAATTGTCGGAACAGAGTGAGTATTTTTTTTGATATTATAGGTATAGCTCATGCACAAGAATCTTAAAAAAGTAAACGTATTCCTTCTTGGGATAGTTTTTTTCGCCCTTTTTATAAGGATTTATGATCTCGGGAAAACTCCTGCCGGATTTCTTGAAGACGAAGCGCATATTGGGTACAATGCTTATTCGCTTCAAAAAACCGCAAAAGATAAAAATAATAACTTTCTCTCGCTTTCGGTAGACCAGTTTGGTGACTTCCGCCCATCGGGACTTCATTTTTTAACTGTTCCGTCGATTGCTTATTTTGGATTAACGGAATTTGCAACCAGATTTCCTGTTGCTGTTGTGGGTGGAGTAAGTGTAATTATTATGTATTTCCTTGCTTTTGAAATTTTTCAAAACAGAAAGATTGCTCTTTTATCAAGCGCAATTATGGCTGTTAATCCATGGCATCTTACCGCCTCAAGAATAACATCTGAAAGTATTGTTGCGCTGGCACTTGTTATGGGAGGTATAGCTCTCGTATTGCGATTTTTACGAAAGAATGAAAAGAAAGTAACTTTTCTTCCTTTATTTTATCTTGGTATTTCTGCTGTGCTGTTCGTCATTAGTTTTCAGTTCTACCATGCAGCCAGATATTTCCTTCCTTTTCTTCTCGTATATGTAGCTGGAGTAACGGTTTTCTCTCGTACAATTTTACGTTGGAATAAAATAGCGCTTGTGGTGATGTCATTTGGGGTGATGTTGGGACTAATTGTGTTATTTATGGTTGGTGAGGGGCAGGGACGTGTTGGAAATGTCAGTATTTTTACCAATCCTGCTACCCAGATTTTTATGTATGACCAACGAAGTGAGGATAAAGGTTTTCCGCCTCTTGTGGTCCAATTTTTCCATAATAACGTTGTTGCCTATGGTTATACGGCTCTTGTTAACTATGGGGAGCATTTTTCTACAAACTTCCTTTTCTTTGAAGGTGGACTACCTAAGCGGTATATGATTCCATGGCAAGGGACGTTTCACTATCACGATGCTCTTTTTCTCTTAGCGGGTCTTTCTCTTCTAATTACTTTTTTTATAAAGGAAAGTAAAAGATCGATGCTTCTCGCACTGCCAATTGTCTGGTTTTTTCTTGGACCAATTCCGGCAGCATTTACTTTTGAGGATATTCCTCATTTCCAGCGCGCAATCATGATGCTACCGGGTGGTGTGATGCTGTGCGCATATGGGTTATATATGATTATCAATGCATTTACGAAAAGAAGATTGCGGTATGTGTTCATATCAGTGCTAGTATTCGTACTGTCCTACCCTATCGTAACCTTTTTTCATAATTATTTTCATCATTCATCAACTCATCAATCACGATATAGAAATGAAGGGGAGAGAGAGCTTATTAAGACATTGCAGTCATATCGAAATGAAGGAAGACCCATTATCACTACTTCCTCCCAGGGAAATCATGTGATTTTCTTTTTATTTTACAACAAGTTTGATCCGAAGACTTTTCAAGATATGGGTTCGCCAAGGGATAAAAATAATCTTTTGCTTGATGGTTACCGTTTTAAGACAGAAGACTGTCCATCCTATACTGCATCTACAGAAGTTGATAAGGGGCAGTTTAATACTCTATATGTTGATCTCGGAACTTGTCTTGTGGTAAGTGAGGTAAAAACTTTGAAAGAGATTTTTAGACCTGATGGAACCGTCGCATTCAGAATACTTGAGATAGATGTCCCCAAAATAAAACAATATGAATAACCGGAAGGTGTTACAAAAAAATCCAATTTCCAACCTCCTGTTTTTATTAATCCTTATTGCCGGAGCGGTAATACGCTTAAAGGGAGTTTTTGAAAATTCTTTTGCTTATACTTATGATGTTGGGCGGGATCTTCTCGCTCTGAGAGCAATTGTTATCGACCATAACATTCCATTTATTGGTCCTACCACCGGCCTCCCGGGGCTTTTTTACGGACCATGGTGGTACTATATACTTACTCCATCTTTCATTCTGGGAAATGGAAATCCGCAGGCAGTAGCTGGTTTTATCGTTTTAGTTGGTCTTGTAACCGTTGTTCTGGGATATTATTTTGGCAAAAAGTTATACTCACCATCAGTCGGTCTGGTTATAGCAGGACTTCTTAGTTTTTCTCCCATAATGCTTGGACTAACTACTCAGATTTGGAATCCTAATATTGCTCCTTTTATCACTTTGCTTCTATTTGTTTTTATATATGTAGTCTTGCGATATGAAGAGAAAAAAGAAAAGAAGGTATCGGTCTGGCACTTTTTTTTCATAGGCATACTACTGCAACTTGCCTTAGACGCGCAAGTAGTATATGGCGTTCTTCTTTCAGGTTCAGTAGTTCTTGGTGGAATTTTGTTTTTAGGTCGGTCGCTGTCTTTTAAGACAGTTAGCGCGTTTATTGCCGGGACAGTTCTCATTTTGAGCCCTCGGATATTTTTTGAGTTAAAACATAATTTCTTGATGACAAATGCAGTTTTGTCTGCATTTACCGGTACGTTTCCCGGAGGAAGTGAGGTATCCATTCCGGAAAGAGTTATTCCAAGAGTTATTGTTTTGTGGGATTTGTGGAAGGATACGGTGGGGGTAGGAAATGATATTCTTGCATTCTTGTTAGTTATGCTTATTTTTTTTGGTCTTCTTAGGGGATGGGGGAAAAGCGAGAAGAGCTTAAAGACATTTGTCAAAATTCTAGCATTTACGATTCTTATTTTTTATATTGGCTTACTGGGTTTTGGGCACGATATTTGGTCACATTATATAGTTGGCTTGCCGGTTGTGTTCATCTTATTCATTGGTATTGGCTTAGCATTTTTTCATATAGCATTCCCAAAATTTAAAACAATCATTCTTATCGGTGCCGGAGTTATTGTGATTGCGAATATGAATCCCGTTCGTCTTATAGATGATTTCAGAGGACCAATATGGGAAGGAGATGTCTCTGTGTACCGGAATAATCTGGCCGTTATTGATTATGTCTATACAGAGGCGAATGGAAAACCATTTAAGTATATTGTTTACACGCCTCCTCTTCACGACTATACTTATCAATATCTCTTTCAATGGTATGGACAAAAGCAGTTCGGATACACACCGGACAATAATGAAGATAGTTTGTTTTTTGTTATTCTCGAGCCAGACACGCAATATCCCTTTAGGCTTATTAATTGGTTAGAACAAAGAAAGGGTGATGGGAAAGTAATAAAAACCCAAAAATTTAAAAGCGGAATAATTGTTCAGACGAGGATTAATTAATGAAAAACTTTAAAAAATATTTTGATTGGATTAAAAAAAATAAATATACAATTGTTCTAATTATCATTTTTTTGTTTGAGCTCTTCCTGCGTTTTTATCAAATGGATACCAGGAATGCTTTTGGTTATGATCAAGTTGATAACGCCTGGGCTGCCAAAAACATAGTCGTAGATCATCAGTTTCCGCTTATTGGAATGGCTGCAAAAGCAAATAGCGGAATATATGTGGGGCCATTCTATTATTATTTTCTGGCAGTTATTTATTGGATAACGAATTTGGATCCTATTGCAATTGGAATTGCGGCGGGGTTTGCAAGCATTTTTAGCTTTTGGGTTATATTTTATGTTTCTAAAAAATTATTTTCAAAAGAAGTTGCGATATTTGCTGTTTTTTTCTATACTTTTGCTCTTCCATCTATTAATTTTGATAGAGTACAAGTACCAATTAATTTTATTCCAAGTATTTCTCTTTTAATCTTCTATGTTTTGTATAGGATTACCCAAGGCGATACTAAAAAGATAATTATCTTGGCAGCATTGACGGGACTTTTTTTTAATATACATTTCACTGCAATTTTTTTCCCGATAATGATAGTTTTAGCCTTACCATTTTTTCCTAGAACCAGAGAAACCTTAAAATATATTTTAATTTCAATTCCAGCATTTTTAATATGGGTATTACCTAGCACCATTGCCGAGTTTGCTAAAAAAAGTGAATACTCTGGTTTTGGTTCTTATTTGACTGCAAACTTTCATGGATTTCATTTAAGAAGAGTAATGCAGCTTTTGGGAGATGGTTTAATCCAATTTGAGCATTATACTTATACTCATGCTTTAATGCCCTTAAAATACGTTCTATTTCCGTTATTTTTTCTTAGTTATCTTTACAAATCGGTTTCCAGAGAAAAATTAATATTTTGTTATTTGGTTCTTCTTTGGTTTATTGTTCCATGGTTTGGTTTTTCAACTTACAGTGGTGAAATAACGGATTATTATTTCTCAATTAGTAGATTTATAGCACTTTTAATAATTTCGTATTTCTTTGCAAGAGTTTGGATGATAAAAAATTATATTCCTAAGGTATTAGTTTTGATAATTTTAATATACTTTTCCGTAACTAACATAATAAGTTTTCTTCCCAATCAAACCGGCGGCTTAGCAGATGTTGAGAAAAGAGTCACAAGTGTAATTAACAGCGGTGGAGAGATTAAATACCAACAGGGAGTACCCGAAAGCTATATTTATTATTACTTAATGAGAGAAAAAGGAGTAGATGTCAATAAATAGCATAAAAAAACTTTTTAGGAATCCTGATTTTTTAATTTTAGGATTTCTTTTTATTTTAGGTTTATTGTTTAGGCTGTATTTAATAGACAAAAATCTTTTTTTTGGACCGGAGCAAGGAAGAGACCTTCTGGTTGTAAAAGATATTGTTATAAACCATAATTTAGTTTTAATAGGTTCAAAAACTGATATAGATGGAATATTTCATGGTCCGATATTTTACTACTTAGCTACAATTCCCTTTTTCTTAAGTAAAGGAAACCCTTTGTTAATTGGAACATTTTTTATATTTTTAAATTCATTAACGGTTTTTCCTTTGTATTTTTTAACAAAAGAATTATTTAATAAAAGAGTTGCTTTAATCTCTTCGGTGCTTTTTACTTTTTCTTTTGGAGCGATTGTTATGGCGAGATGGCTATCTAATCCTCCACTTATAATTTTAATATCCAGTTTATTTTTCTTATTTTTAGCAAAGTTTTTAAAAGGAAAAAATAATTATTTAATACCTAGTGCCATTTGTTTTATTTTGGCAGGACAGGCAGAGTTTCTGAATTTTATAATTTTTTCGTTAATAATATTTTTTGTTGTAGTTGTCTTTAGAAAAAGGTTTTTACAGCAAAAACTAATTCATCTTTTTTTAGCAATTGGCATACTTTTATTTGGTTCGGTTGCAAACTATATATTGTTTGATCTTAGGCATAATTTTTTAATAACAAATAGTCTTATTAAGCTTTTGACAAAACAAACTGGTTTTTATGGTTCTTTTGTAAGTTCTGCTACGGGTTCGGTAGATAATTTTATACATTTATTTTCTGATTCAATAATCCCGTTTTTTCCAATACTAGCGGTTATTATATTTATTTTTGGATTATTTAGTCTTATTAATATTTTAAACAAAAGTAAAATAGGCGTTTATTTTTTATTAATTTGGATATTCTCTCCTTTTATCGTATTCATTTTATTAAAATATAATCCCTTATATCATTATTTTGCATCTTCACTTCTTGCAATAATTATTTTAGTATCGGTTTTAATAGATAAAGTTTGGTCTTTAAAAAGAACATTGGGAGCCTTACTGGTAATTTTATTGCTAATAATTAATTTTTTTGCTTGGTTTAAGTACTTACCAATTAATAAAAATGTTTTTTTCCAGGCTACTCAACCAGATTTAAAATATGTTGACCAAAGATTAGTAGTTGAAAAGATATATAAGCAGGCAAACGGAAAACCGTTTTATTTTCAATCCTATACAATTCCATCTTGGATGCAGGATGGGTGGGAATATCTTTTCTGGTACTACGGGAGCACAAAGTATGGATATATACCTGAAAATAAAAACAGCAAGCTTCTTTTTGTAATTATTCAAGATGATCCGGGAAATAAGAATTATCAAAATGACTGGCTTAAGAATACCGTGTCTAAATGGGGAGAAAAAGAAGGCGAATTTAGGCAAGGTGCGCTAAGAGTTGAAAAATTAAAGTTTAAATAAGTTTCTTGATTAGTCTAAGTTTGTAAAAGCAAAGCTTTCTTAGTATTATCATTTTATGAGTAAAACTCTTTCGGTTGTACTTGCAACATTTAATGAAGAAGAAAACATAGAGAGGTGTCTTCTTGCGGTTAAAGATTTGGCTGATGAAATAGTCATTGTTGATGGGACTTCAAAAGACAGGACTGTTCAAATAGCAAAGTCCCTTGGGGCACGCGTTATAGTTACCACAAATAAATCAAATTTTCATATAAATAAGCAGATGGGCATAGATGCTGCTAGGGGAGACTGGATATTACAGCTGGATGCTGATGAGGTTGTAGGTTCGGAGTTGGAAAGCGAGATGAAGGAGATAGTAGAAAGTAATCCAGAAGAGAACGGTTATTGGATGCCTAGAAAAAATTTCTTCTTAGGAAGATTTCTTATGAAGGGCGGACAATACCCCGATTACACCATAAGATTTTATAGAAATGGAAAGGGTAGACTTCCACAAAAAGACGTACATGAGCAGGCAGAGGTCGATGGGAAGACAGGTTATTTAAAAAGCGCATTGTTGCACTATCCATACAAAGATTTTGCTTTTTATGTAAATAAATGGAATAGGTATAATCTTCTTTTTGCAGAACAAATCCGGGAGGAAATGAAAGATAAAAATAAAATAGATAGGATATTTAGGGGTTTTGGATATCTTGTCTTAAGACCTGCTCATTGGCTTCTTACTACATATATTCGTCATAAGGGATTTTACGACTCTTGGCAGGGCTTTGTTTTTTCTCTGATGTCTGCGTTGCGATTTCCAGCATCATATATAAAGTATTTGAGAAGAAAGGACAGTTTGGAAGGAGGAGCAACTTAAGTCTTAGGTCTTAAGTCATAAGTCATAAGTTTTATGAATATATTAGTCACTGGTGGTGCAGGTTACATAGGAAGCTTTATGGTAAAAGCTCTACTTGACCGCGGAGAAAGTGTTACGGTTTTTGATAATCTGAAAAGAGGACACAGGGAAGCAGTCGATAGTAGGGCACAATTCGTACTGGGTGATATTTTAAATCTTCAGGATTTGAATGAGTTGTTTTCTAAAAATAAATTTGATGCGGTTATTCATTTTGCAGGACTAATTTCGGTGGAAGAATCGTCAAAAGAACCTGAAAAGTATTACGAAAATAATGTAGTTGGCTCTAACAATCTATTTAATTCAGCCAATGAGATAGGAAAAGTTAGAAATTTCATTTTTTCCTCAACTGCTGCGGTATACGGAAATCCCGTTGAAGTTCCTATACCTGAGGATCATCCTAAAAATCCGGTTAGTCCTTACGGCGAAAGTAAGTTAAAAACAGAGAAAAACTTAGAGGAATTAAGAGGAAAAGATGATTCAATTAGCTTTACTATCCTAAGATACTTCAATGCTTGCGGGGCAGCGCTTGACGGGAGTCTTGGTGAGAACCACGATCCTGAAACGCACATAATTCCTCTTGCTATAAAGGCAGCAATTAATAATACGGGGTTCAAGTTATTTGGAACAGATTATGATACAAAGGACGGAACCTGTGTAAGGGACTATATACACGTTCTGGATTTGGTAGAAGCACACATTCTTGCATTGAATAAACTATTTAATGATGGTGGTGGTCATTATTATAATGTGGGCACGGGGAAAGGATTTTCCAACAGGGAAGTAATTGAAATGGTAAAGAAGGTGAGTGATGTTAATTTTCCTGTAGTTGAGGTAGAAAGACGTGCTGGAGATTCAAGTGAGTTGGTAGCAGACGTTAAAAAAATAAAATCTGAGCTAGGATTTGAGCCTAAATATTCCGATTTAAGAACAATTGTTGCGAGCGCATGGAAATGGCACACAAATAAAAAATAAAAATGCTTAAAAAAATTATCAATCAGACAAAAAAATTACTTAAAGATAAAAGAAAGCTAGTTTTTTTCATTCTTCTTCTTTTAATTTTTGCAAGACCAGTAGGGACAATTATAAAAAATAAGGATTATTTATTTTCTCCAGGATACGAAAAACAATATGAGACTTATAAAAAATCGTACTATTCCTCACAGTTTGTGCAAAAGAAAAACCCAATTATAATTAGCGATGAAATTTTCCGTTCATTTGCGGGGGGCGCTTTTTTAAAAGGGTTAAACCCAATTATGATTACGCACGATCATCCGCCGCTTGGAAATTATATAATTTCAGTCTCGATACTATTGTTTGATAATCCCCGTACCTTAATAGTTTTGTTATTGGCATTTGCAGCGTTAGGGATTTTCCTTATTGGAAAGCAAGTAATTAAGAATTCTTTTTGGGCCTTGATACCTTTGGGGATATTAATTAATGAACCATTATTCCTTAATAAATTTAACTATGCCCCCCTGGTTGAACCCATACAATTACCATTTATCATTTTTGCCTTTTATTTTTTTATAAAAGCACTTGAAACGGAAAAATATAAAAAATGGTTTATATTAACATCATTATTTTTAGGAGTTATTATAAGCACCAGGTTCTTTGTAACGGGAGGTGTCCTCGTTTTTTGTATGATTTTGTATCTCCTCTACAATAGAAGAGGAATTGACAAAAAATTCTTATTTTTTATTCTTACCTTACCTCTTTCATTGGTAATACTGGTTTTTTCTTATACAAGAACCATGATGGACGGGTATAGTATAATCCAGATTTTTGGAATACAGAAATATATTCTTGCTTATCATTCCTCCAAATTCATTCTCCCTTTTACTTTTTGGGATCTTTTACTTTTTAACAGATGGCATACGTGGTGGGGAAATTGGGAGATATCCCATGACCCACAGTGGTTAATTACTTGGCCTATTTCTACTTTGCTGACATTTGGTTACTTTATTTACGGATTTTTCAAGAAAATTAATTTTAATGATGCAGAAAAGTTCATATTTCTGTGGTTAGTAGTTTATTGTTTAAGCTTGTCGACGGGTTTTTCCTCCACAAACTATTTTCTGACAATAATTCCGTTTTTTTACATTCTTGCGGTTTCATTTATATATAAAATATCAAAACTTATTTTTAAAATTAATGCTAGAAAATGAAAATTGCAATTGACATCTCCCCATTATCATCGGGACATAAGGTTAGAGGCGTTGGATCATATGTTTCTTTGCTGAAGAATAATATAGAAAAATACGACAAAAAAAATAACTATATTTTTTTTGATAAAAAAGTGCCCAAAGATG
The DNA here is from genome assembly GCA_039738415.1 of Candidatus Levyibacteriota bacterium. GTDB lineage: Bacteria > Patescibacteriota > Microgenomatia > Levybacterales > GWA1-39-11 > JBCLLY01. The sequence goes on along the minus strand of JBCLLY010000004.1, from coordinate 23,880 downwards.
CTGATGTAGTTCATTATCCATATTTTGATCCATACTTTCCGGTATTGCCATTGTTTAAAAAATATAAAACTGTAGTTACGGTGCACGACTTAATTCCGATTAAATATAGCGATAAATTTCCCAGCGGAATAAAAGGAAAACTAAAATGGGAATATAATAAGATTTTATTAAAAGGAGTAGACGCTGTTATAGCAGATTCAAAAGCGTCGAAAAAAGACGTAATCAGGTTGGTAGGTGTTAGTGAGGAAAAAGTGCAAGTTGGGTATCTTGCGGCGGATTCCCGTTATAAAAAGATAGATTTATCTGAAAAGGAGAAAGAGACCTTTAGTAAAAAATATAATTTACCCGATAAGTTTTTCTTGTATGTAGGAGACGTTACGTGGAATAAAAACTTACCAGCTTTAGTAAGGGCGTTTAAAAAAACTCCCTATAATCTCGTTTTGGCAGGAAAGGCACTCGGGGAAAAAGAGTTTGACACGAATAATCCTTGGAACCTTCCCAGAGCGCAAATGCACAGAGAAATGGGAAGCGGAAAGCAATTTTCGGTTTTAGGATTTATATCGGATGAAGATTTAGTAAGCATTTATAATATGGCGCTTTGCTTGGTAATGCCTTCGCTTGATGAAGGATTTGGTTTGCCTGTACTAGAGGCTATGCAGTCTGGGTGTCCGGTTATAACTAGTCTCGAAGGGAGCTTACCGGAGGTAGGAGGAGATGCTGTGGAGTATGTTGATGCAAATTCTGAGTTATCAATCGCATCCTCACTTAAAAAAGTCTATGAGGATAAAGAGCTTCGCCTAAAGCTATCGGAAAAAGGATTAATTCAGGCAAAAAAATTTGATATAGAGTCTTCTATGAAGTCAATAATATCTGCCTACGAAAGAATTTAATGAGAAAAAAACTTACGTCAGTAATAGCCCATCCCCTGATAGCAGGAAGCATAATAGTTTCAGTAGGCTCCCTTGTAGCAAATTTTATTAATTTTATATTCAATATTTTTATAAGCAGAAATTTATCGGTGCAGGATTATGGAACTGTCGCGACCCTTATGGCAATTATTACATTATTTGGAATTTCAGCAGGGGCTGTTATGCCGACAATTGTAAATTTTACCGGTGAGAGTTTTGCAAAAAATAACTTGCCCCACGTGAGGGGTATTTATCTAAAAATAGCAAAGCCTTTAGTTGTAATAGCGTTAATAGTGACTTTTTCATTTGTTCTGTTTAATGAATTAATTTCCGATTTTCTGAATATTAAAAATGGTTCGAGTCTGGTAATTATTTCAGGACTGATTATATTTGTCGGTTTTATGAGTGTTTTAAATTTAGCCTTGTTTCAGGCAAAATTGTCCTTCTTGCTTTTATCACTATTAGGTATTTCGTCGTCTTTAGTAAAGGTTTTATTGGGAGTATTTTTAGTGTTTTCATGGATTACAACTCCCGGAAAAAAAACCAGAGCCAGTCCTCCGGTTGCAAAACTTTCCCTTTTTGAAATTGAGAGAAAAAATAAATAAATTTCGGAAGTTAGCTGTCTTGAAAGCAAGAATAGAGCTAATATTAAGAAATTAAATAAGGCAAAGTATTCCATTAGTTTTTTTCGACCAAACTCACTAAATATTTGGGAACTCTATCTCTCCACTCTTTTTTGCTATCAAACAATTCCCTTATTTTTATTCCCTGAAATTTTTCTCTATTGTAATAACCGGGGCGCCAAACTTTGTAATTTGCTTTTTCAAAAATTCCATTCACCCATTCGTTATCTCCTATTACCGTAAAACTCTTTTTTTCAATTTTTTTCAGTGTAATTTCCAGCCACTTGTTGTCATCTGGCACGTCAATAACGTCTTCAGTTCTTATAATTCTATTTTCAATACCTTCTAGAAAAATAAACTCACTTATCATTTTTCTTCTCAAATCCAAGCTCCACGGATTATTTTTATCATCAATATTTGAAGATCCTATTAGAATTATTACTTTTTCAAATTTTTTCAAAGCCTCAAAGATTAACCAAACGTGCCCTTTGTGAAAAGGCTGAAAGCGCCCAATTATAACCCCCACTGTACCCACTCCTATAGACTCCACTTTAGATAATTATAAAGAAAATAAATTTAGATAGAAAGAAGAAATATCCACAAAAGAACAACCCCTCAGTATATCTCGCTTTTAGTTGTTTTAAATACTTCTAAAATATTTTTATGAATTGAAATATCCGCTCTCTCGAAACGTAGCATACACACAATTAAATTCCTGATTATCGGTATATTGTATTGTCCCGTTTACTGGACAACGGGAAAGGAGACTTTATAGTGACTCTAGTGTTCTTGTTTAAAGCTTTAAAGTTTAGAAGTTTAGAAGTTTAGAAGTTTAGAAGTTTAGAAAGTACTTTACTCTGCTCTTTATAATAAAAGTCTAGAATAAAAAACCAACTTTCTCTCAAAAATAAATCAACAGAAAAAAATAAGGCGGGGGTGGCAATGACATTTTCTTTAAAACTTCTGAATAGTTATAGTAAAATTAACCCCTACACTTAATTCTGATACTCTTTCTTACCCTGAGAATGAACGAATGGAGAATGTTGGAATTAATTATCTAAGAACTCACGGGGCTTTCTCGTTGTTTTTTTCGTCTAAAATCGCATACTTTAGGACAAATTTTTCCATAGCTTTCAATACAACTCCTGCATAAAATAAAATGCCTATGGCAACCAACCGTATCACAATTGATATAATTTTCAGATTTATTTGAACACTTCTCACATTGTCCTACTATTTCGTGTTTTGGATCATCCAAACCAAAACCCATCGTAACGCGTCCATCAAATACATAAAGCTTTCCCTTAAAATGCTCGTTGGGGTACTTTTCCATATATGATACTATCCCTCCCCTTAGCTGATACACATCATTAAAGCCACTCATAAGCAAAAATCCGGAAGCTTTCTCACACCTTACTCCACCTGTACAAACGGTAAGAACGGTTTTGTTTTTTAAATGTTCAAGTTTCGGAAGTTCTTTTTTTAAATCCCTAAAGTTCTCTAACCCCGGTAGTACTGAATTTTCGAAATATCCTGATAAATGCTCGTAGTCGTTGCGCATATCCACAATATAAAATTCCTTCTTGTTTTCAAACCATTTGTGAAGTTCTTCTGGAGTTAAATATTTTCCGGTTATTTCATTTGGGTTTATATCACGTTCTCCTAGATGCAAACTTACGATTTCGCGTCGTACTTTAATTGATAATTTCTTAAATGCATTTCCCGTTCCCTCAGATTTTTTCCAATGAATATCCGAAAATCTTTTATCTTTGCTCATCTCGGAAATATACTTTTGCGTACTTTCAGTCAAACCCTCCACGGTTCCATTTATTCCTTCCGGCGCAATAATTATCCGACCGGTCAAGCCTAATTCCTCGCAAAGTTTTTTCTGTTCTTTTAAAACCCTTTTAGGGTAATCAATTTTTACGTATTTGTAATACAAAAGAATCATATGCATGTGTGATATTTTACTAAAAATTAATGACAAAAACGAATTTACTTGAGGATTTCGAGTAGTTCGACTTCAAAAATTAATGTTGAATTTGGTGGAATACTACCCTGTCCCTGCTCACCATACGCCATTTGCGGAGGAATTGTAAGTTTTCTTTTGCCTCCAACTTTCATACCAATTACACCCTTATCCCAACCTTGAATTACTTGTCCTACTCCAATTTGAGTTTGGAAAGGCTCACCCCTATCATAAGAAGAATCAAAAACTGTTCCGTCCGCCAAGGTTCCTTTATAGTGAATTACTATGTCATCACCACTCTCAACAGCGACATCACCTGTTCCCTCTTCTATATCCTCAATTATTAACTCTCCCGAATTTGCCATAATGTCATTTTCTGATAATTTAATTGTATCATCCTTACTGCTGTTTTGAGAAGTCAAAAGTCCTACTAAAATAAAACCAAATATAATAACCGCAATAAGTCCGAAAAAAATATTTTTATTCACGTTATTTATTTAACAAATAAAACTCATTTTAGTCAAGTAACCTTTTCATAAAAAAACCGCAGAAAAAACTGCGGCTTTTTTAAAAGACCTATAAACCTTAAAGTGTCTATACTTGTGGTGGCATACCGCTTGGCATTCCTCCCCCTGGCATTCCGCCTTCCGGTTTGTCCTCTTCTTCTGCTGGTATACCTGGCTGTGGCATTCCTCCCCCTGGCATTCCTGGATTAGGTACATCTCCTGCTGGAGGTGTTGGCATACCGCCCGACATTTCCCCTCCTAATACTGGTGCTGGTGGGGTTGGGGTTGGGGGTGTAGGCATACCGCCTGGTGCTGGTGGAGGTGTTGGCATGTCATTTCCGGGCATTGCAGGTCCTCCTGTTGGTGGAGCTGGGGGTGTAGGCATACCTCCTGGCATACCTGAATCTCCTACTGCTGGAGGTGTAGGCATACCAGCTCCTGGCATACTTGGTTGTCCTCCTTGATTTTGATTATCGTCCATAAACTATCACCTCCCTTTTTAGAAGCTCTTGTCCGATGTTCATCGGACCTAGAGATTCTTAAACTCGCCGCTCAATTGAAGTGTGAGGCGTGTATGCCTGTCCGCCTCTGGCGGAAAGAATACAAGAGAGCCAAACACTGAAATTAGGCGGGCAAACATCTTCTTCAAATTATATTAACATGAAAAGGGAAATCAATACAACCCAAATAGAATTATCCGTGTCAGTTTTTTGCACAAGCGTTGAAATTCTGTACTTGGGAATTATATTGAGAAACTAGTCCTTTTGTTGTCTCCAGAAGTAAGTTATATTCGTTAACCAAATTATTATATTCATCAACTTTTTTATTGTAAGCTTCGCTCTCTTCGTTCTTTTGTGGTTTATTTTCCAAATCTTTCTTTCTGTTTTCTAAATCTACTTTCATATTATCCAGCTTGGCATTATTGCTATCAATCTGCAACTTTAGGCCGTCGCTTACTAGTGGACAAGCAGACATTGGTTTTGTAAAGTGCTGAACAGCAAGCCATGTTTGCTTTCCTTCAAATGTTCCGCGCGCGACCGCAACTCCTATTTCTGTATAAGAATTTTTTAAAATGTTTTCCCTATGCCCCGGACTATCCATCCACGCCTGAACTAAAACCATATCGTCCTTATAATTTCCCAGAGCTAAATTCTCTCCAACAACTATAAATTCATATCCTGCTGCACTTACCAAATCCCCCGCTCCCTCACCGGTCGGAGAATTGTGCTCAAAATATTGACGGGAAAACATATCGTCAACTTTTTTCTGTGCTGCGATATTTAAAATCGCACTTTCTTTTAACTCTGGCAATCCTTCCCCAATCCTATGTCTATTTGTTTCATCAATTACCCCCCGGATAGAAAGCTGTGACTCTTCATCGTCTATATCTTTTCGTAAGGGCTCCGCTATATTTACACGCTTACTAATATTTTTTTCTACAAATTCAAGTGATCTTTCCGAAAAATTCTTAAGGGGGTCGATATTTATCAAAAGATAGCTTCCTATCCCTAAAATAATTATCGAGACAATAAGTAAAGCTATTATTTTTTTGCTCATAGAGTTATTATACAATCTCTTACCCCTCATCTATTAATTATTTTTTAATTTGTTAAAATGTTAAAGTCAATGTTAGCACAAAAAATTTCTCCAAGTAGCAAGAATGAACTTTTAAAAATAGCTCTTAGAAGCACGAGCATAAGACGCGCCTTAGATCTGAATTCTACTGGCATAAGTCCTATTAATTTCCAGGCGGAGAAAGAAAAATTCTTTAAAAGTAAAACCTGTAATCCAATCTTCGAATACACGCCTCCTCCACCGGAAAGATTTGATTTGGAAATCGACGAGCTGGAGCAGCGCGTTGAAAAAATTGAATTGCCATATGACCTTTTGTATCATTTAATAGAATATTTAAATCATCTGCGTTTTCTGTTCCACGCACGGCATTCTATAGGAAAGCCCACATTCCCCGTATATGCAAAGCTCGCATTCGACTGGAGAATTATTGACCCTGATAAGCTTATCGAGTCGTTGCCTAAATTTAATTTTCAAAACGAAACAAGGGGTCCACTTGTAGAAGCACCCGAAATCGCAAAACAGCTTGATGTTACCTTAAAAGATAAATATAAAATATCAGATCTTCCCGTAGAAGTAAATTATTTTTCTACAAATATGATTTCCGTTGATTTTGATGTAATTAAAATAGGAAAAGACATCAAGCGCTTTCAGAACAATATTGACCGTCTGATAGTACACGAAATAGAAAGTCATGCTCTCCAAAATTATAATATCCGCACTTCAAAAAATTACTTGAGACTTATGTCCAAACTTTCAGACACCTATCTTTATTCTGAAGGACTAGGAGTATACAATGAGGTAAAAACAGGAACTATAACTAGAAAATCCTTCCAGAATTATTATTACCGCCTTAAGGCAATAAAAAACTCCCATCTGAGCTTTAGAGAAATATACAATAATTTAATCAATGACGGTCTTTCAGAAAAACACGCCTTTAATATTTCTTTTCGCGTAAAACGCGGAATGTTGGACACCTCCAAATCAGGTTGTTATCCGAAAGACGCGTCATATCTTCTGGGGTATAAAACAGTGCTAGGCTTTTTAAAAGATAATCCTGAGAAAATAATGTACTACGCCAAAAATCCTCATTTAACAAAATTATTAATCAAGTATAATTTACTTGGAGATGAAAACTTAATAATGCCCAAATTTAATAGCAAGTGAAATGACCTACTTAGTCCACACAAAAATTACGTGGGAACAAAGAGTTATTCCTAGCTGGAAGGAGTTTTTCTACCCATCTCTGGTTAAAAAAATTCTGAAAAGCGAAGCATATTTTGAAGATTTATTTGAATTTAAAATAACTCCTGTTAACGAAATTAGTGAGTGCGAAAAATTTTTTCTTATCTATGACAAAGAAATTGCTTCCCGCAGAAATTATCTTTTTAAGAGAAACGAGAAGAAAGAAAATTTAGCTAAAAAAATCGACAAAGGAAAAAAATATTTTCAGACAAGTCTATACAAAAAAGATTCTCAGGAGTATGTGGGTGGAATAATTTTTTCTATTATTGATGATAGGCTCTCTTTTGCATTCCGCGCTTTTGATAAAAATGTCCGCTCAGAATATCGGTCTGTAACAACAATTGATTTCTGGGTTGAAAAAAAGATGTATGAATATGCAGTATCTCAAAACATAGCTAGAATTTTCCACGGAAATGATAATTATCCAAATAAGGGCAGGACCGGGCTCGTATTGTTCAAACTTAAATTGGGAGGAAGACCAAAAATATCAACCATAGAACACAGCATATTAGAAATAACCGAAAATATTATTAAAGAATATAACGTTCCTACTTTTTTCTGGGACAACCCTGATGAGAATAATTTTTTTAAAGTTTCCCATTTATTTTACAAAGAAGGAGAACTGGATGAATCAGTTCTTTCGGAATTGGTTAAAGTAACAGCTTGGGCAGGAGTAGAATTAAACCTTCACAAACTCTAAACACAACTCACAAATTGATTTTTTCTGTTAAAATTGAGGTGTGCAAATAAAAACGATTAAAACTCATAAAATAACAAGAGAGGATAAAAGTATTTTTGAAATTTTAGGCAAGTATCTTCCAGGTTTTGAAGATAATTCTATTCTTTGTGTCACATCAAAAATTGTTTCGATTTGTGAAGGCAGGATACAAAAAATTAATATAGAAACCGAAATTGCAGACAAAGAAAAGCTTGTCAAACAAGAATCGGAATATTTTCTCCCCAAAGAGGAGAATATATATGGCTTCCATCTTACGATTACCCAAAATCTTTTAATTCCGGCAGCTGGAATTGATGAGAGCAACGGCAACGGCTACTATATATTGTGGCCGAAAAATCCGCAGGAAAGTGCAAATAAAATCCGGGAGTATTTGGTAGATAAATTCAAAGTTAAACATATTGGCGTAATAATTACCGACAGCAAAACTACACCCTTGCGCTGGGGAACAACAGGCGTTGGAATCGCTTATTCAGGATTTGCGCCGCTAAATAATTATATCGGCAAACCTGATTTATTTGGTAGAGAAATGAGAGTTACTCAGTCAAATATTATGGACGGACTTAGCGCAGGCGCAGTTGCTGTTATGGGTGAAGGTCGGGAACAGACACCACTTGCGATAGTTACGCAAATTCCAAACGTGCAGTTTCAAGATAGAAATCCTACTCAGGAGGAAATAGAACAGTTAAAAATTGATTTAGATACCGATGTATATTCATCTATTCTCAAGCGCGCTCCGTGGAAAAAAGGCAAGGGGTAGTGTTCTAGAAATTCTTGACTTTACACAACTATTTCCTGTAATCTTTATTATCATGGAAGCAACAGAGGCACTAGAAATTGTTAACAGGAGAGGGCTTGAAAGAAAAGCAAATGATAATCCTCCTAGCGAGACAGAGGAATCTACAACAGGTCCTACTACACCCATAGAGCCGGATACGCCAGAAAGCGGACCTGTGGAAGTACCAAATAATATTTCTCAAATTCCTCAGACGGAAAAAACTGCAACTGGAACTACTGCGCAAACAGGACAGGTACCAATGCAAGCACCTAATATTGAAGTAATACAAAATTCAAACCCAACCATAAATATAACAGACCCTAATGCAGTACCAGAGCATATTCCACAATTTCCAAACAGCTCATCGGAAGATATTCCCGATCAGGAAGAAAAAGCTGCAGCTTAAGAAGCTTAATACTTCATACTTCATACTTCATGCTTCATACTTAATACTTAATACTTAATACTTCATACTTCATACTTCATGCTTAATACTTCATGCTTCATACTTCATACTTCATACTTCATACTTAATACTTAATACTTCTCAATATTCTCTTCTTCCCTCAAGTGCACGTGCGAGTGTAGTTTCATCAGCGTATTCTATATCTGCGCCTATCGGAAGTCCGCGTCCAATGCGCGTAACTTTGATAGAGGGTTTTTTCTCCTGAAGTCTTTTATATATATACATAGCCGTTGCCTCACCCTCCATGGTCGGATTTGTCGCTATTAAAATCTCCTCCATCTCGGGACTATTTTCTACTCGAGTTATAAGCTGAGGAATATAAATATCATCAGGTCCAATTGAATTAAGCGGATCGACTACTCCATGCAGCACATGATATATTCCGGTAAATTTCCTGCTTTTCTCAAGCGCGACTACATCGAGAGGATCCTCAACTACGCAAATAAAGGATTTGTCCCTTTTTTCATCGCTGCAAATTTCGCACAAATCAGTATTTCCGATATTAAAACAACTCTTACAAATCGCTGTCTCTTTTTTTACATTTTCCAAAGCCTGTGCGAATTCATCGAGTTGTTCCTGGGGCACATGCAAAAGATAAAACCCAAGTCTTTGCGCAGACTTCGGTCCTATTCCGGGAAGTCTTTCAAATCCTTCAATTACTCTTTCTATTGCTCGTGGAATCTTCATAATATTAGGGATTAGGTAATAGATACTAGGGAATAGTTTTTAACGAACCCAACTACTCCTACTCCTAATGACCAATAACTATACTGTCATGAGTTCTTTCTCTTTTAACTCTCGGAGGTCATCAATTTTTTTCATATACTCGTCGGTTAAATTCTGAACTTCTTTTTCATGTCTTTGCGTCTCATCCTCCGAAGTATGTCCCAGATCGCTTGTTTTCTTTAATTCATGCATAACTTCCTGTCTCATTTGTCTTATCATAACTTTTCCACTTTCGCATTTATGATTTATCATCTTTACCATCTCTACTCGTCTTTCTTCAGTTAAAGGCGGGACTGAAAGTCGTATGTACTCTCCTGATACGGCAGGATTTATGCCCAAGCCCGAATCATTTATCGCTTTTTCTATATCGCCGATTACTGACAAATCAAAGGGCGTGATGATTATTGTTTTTGGGTCCGGTACCGAAATTGTTGCAAGCTCCAATATTTTTAGCCTTGCAGAGCCTCCATATGCTATTACTTCGATACTCTCTACCATTTGGTTACTTGCTTTTCCGCTTCTAACGGTCGATAAATCAGCACGCAATATCTCATACGCTTTCTCCATATTTTTCTTTGCTTCATTTACTATTTCATTCATATTTTTATAATTTAGGTATCAAACTTTCTCCCGATATAAGTCTGCCGATATCAAACACTGTAATTAGTAACATAAGTGAAAGTAATATCACAAGTCCTGCTGCGTGCGCGTATCCTTCATATCTCGGACTGACTTTCTTGCGTGTAAAAAGCTCTATTAGCTGAAAGAACAATCGTCCTCCATCAAGTGCCGGAATAGGTAAAATATTTAAAACTGCAAGGTTTAAGGAAAGAAGAGAAACAAACCACAATGTCGCAACCCATCCATTCCCCACAACAATTCCCGTTAGTTGCGCAACTCCTACGGGACCTGCAACACCCTCAGGTGCTTGTCCGGTCATCACTAAATCCGATACCATGGTCCCCAGTCCTACTAAAATTAGCTTTGTAAAATTTAAAGCCTCCAAAGTTCCGTAAAAAGGCGCCTCGAGCCACGAGTATTTTTTTATCTTAATATTTGAAATTACAACTCCTATCGGACCTTCTCCTTCGGGAGCATCAACTCGGGGTGTAAGTGTCAGATTAATTTTATTTCCGTCACGCAGTACTGTTAGGAAAATTTGCTCCCCCAAATTCTTGTCGACTACTTTTATAAATTCTTCAGTTGTTTCAATCGCTTCACCGTTTAAAATAACAATCTCATCATTAACCCGTATTCCCGCAGTAGCAGCCGGTGAATTTTCTTGAACGTTATTAACAAGTACATTTTCAGTCGGAACAGGTACTCCATGTGTTGCGAAAAGTGTTGAAATAAGAGTTACTGCAAGCAAAAAATTCATCACAACCCCTGCGACAACAACAGCCATCCTTTGCCACAACGGTCTCGCGTAAAAAGCTCTACCCAAATCTGAATTTTGAACTTCTAATTTTGAACTTTTAACTTTTATGCTCCCTCCACCTGCACTATCTTCTCCATAAAGTTTTACAAACCCTCCGATAGGGAGCAGATTTATCGAGTAAATTGTCTCTCCTATTTTTTTACCAAAAACTCGCGGAGGAAATCCAAATCCGAATTCCTCAACTTTTATCTTGAAAAATTTAGCAACTAAGTAATGCCCTAATTCGTGAACAAGAACGAGGGCGGAGAGAATTAGAATGAATGCGATAATCGTTACAAACATAAAGTTTATTATACAAGATTGCTAAAGAATTAAGAAGTGTGTATTAAGGATAAAGATTAATTAATTTTTAATTTATAATTTTTAATTTTCAGTGAATTTGAAATGTTTTAATTTTAAAAATTTAATTATTGATTAAAGAATGTAAATTTCAAATTGAACCCGCTACTCTCAAATTAAAAGTCATAGCTTCACTTAGATTTGTATCCTTGCGAAGTCGCCGATTTGAATATTTTCACCTAATTTTGCGATGTGTTCTTTTACTAAAACATCAATTGTTTTGGAACCATCTCTTATATATTCCTGCTTGCTAAGCTCTTTTGTATCTTTTGGATTCATTGCAGCAACCTGCAGCGCAATTTCATGCGCCAGATTTTTGAATTCGTCGGTTCTTGCAACAAAATCAGTCTCACAAAGAAGCGACAAAACTACTCCTATTTTTCCATTTAAGTGAACGTAGGTTTCGACCAACCCGCTTCCTGTTGCGCGGTCTCCCTTTTTCGCGGCCTTTGCAAGCCCTTTCTCTTTAAGAATGCTTTCCGCCTTTTTCAAATCGCCGTTTGCCTCCTCCAAAGCATTTTTACAATCAGCAAATCCTGCCAGAGTCGTTCCTCTTAAGTTTTTTATATCTTGTGCTGTTATTTTCATACATTTTTATTTGTCATTCTGGCTTGGCCAGAATCAAATTGATCCTGGAGTCGCTTTGCTCCCCAGGATGACACAGAGGTTGCTGTGCTTTGTTCCTTCTGTCCGCTGTACCCTATACGCTGTCCGCTTTCTTCGCCTCTTCCTTCTCCTTTGTCTTTTTTATTTCCGCTGTTGCATCCTGAGCTTGCTCGCCTCGCTGAGTCGAAGCGGGCCGTACGACTTTTTCTTCTTCAACTTTTAACTTTTCATTTTGAACTTTTAATTGTTTCGCTCCCTCTATCCAAGCATCAACTATATATGATGTAATTAGTTCAATTGAACCTACCGCGTCATCATTTGCCGGAATTGCATAGGTAACGCTGGATGGGTCACCATTTGTATCAACAATTCCTGCTGTTTTTATTTTTACTCTAATTGCCTCACTTACAGCAGTTTTCTCAAAATGCGTGTCTATAATAAATAGTGCGTCGGGAGCGTTTTTTAACTCTCTAATTCCCTGATAAAAATTCTTAAGTTTTGCGATTTTCCTATCGAACAAAGCAAGCTCACGCTTGGTGTATTCTCGGGATTTTTCCGTGGTTACAAGATTCTCAAGATCGGTTAACTTTTTAAAGTTTTTAGAAACTTCCGGAAAATTTGTTAAAATTCCACCAACCCATCGTGAAGTTACATAAAAAATAGAGTCAGGCGTTGCTACGCGAGCTCTTTCAATTTGCTCTTCAACAACTTGTTTTGCTTGTCTTTTAGTTCCAACTATTACCATCGTCTTTCCCTCAAGGGCCAAGCTTTTGACAAATTCAGCTGCTTCAATCAGCCCTTTATGGGTCTGTTCTAAATCTATAATATGAACATTTGCGCGGGATTCAAAAATAAATGGATTCGCCTTTGGGTTTGAGCGATTTACTTGGTGTCCGAAATGACAACCGACTGACAATAATTCTTCTAATGTAATTTGTCTCATAATCCTTCTTTGGCTCGCCGTATCCCGTTTAGCGGGAGTAGGCGGCTCCTCCATTCTGTCTTAAATATTCGTAAGTTACGAACAGGATTGATTACAGAATGTGTGTGATAGAGCTATTATAGCAAAAAAAAAGCGTTCAGGCAAGAACAGCGTTTAGCGTTCAGGCTCTTAATTTTGAAATCATCACATATAGCATCTTTGAGACTTCTTCCCGAAGATTATTAATACCAATAAAATCTTGATTATTTATAAATCCGAGCTCCGTGGACAAAATTATTTGTGTTTCAAGCTCTAATAGTGACCCATATGATATTGAATAGAATTGTGCATATTCTTTCTTTGAACTTCTACCGTAACCCTCAGCAATATTTGATGGAATTGAAACTGCAGCCCGTCTCATTTGGGAAACTAATCCATACTGTTCAGTTTGAGGAAATTTTAAAGTAACAGCATAAATGAGTTTTGCAAGCTCCATGGATTTTTTCCAAACTATTAAATCTTTAAATGATTTAGTCTTGTAAGAATCCATAGATTACTTTATCATTTTTGCTTACTAGACGCTGCACGCTATCCGCTGTCCGCTGCTTATTTGACATCTGTCAAATACTATCTCTACAATGAATGTATGGCACAAAACAATAAGCGCGGTGGATTTTTATTCTCAGGTTCTAGCGGAGGTGGAGGTGGAAGTGGAAGTTCTTTGATGTCCGGCGGAGGAGGAATTTTCTTTGCATTTCTTGCAATTATCATCGGCGGCGGGTTTTTGCTGACGGGGGGCAATCCTTTTCCTCAGGAACAACTGTCCGATCCTCCAGAGGGTACATATGAAATAGACGAAGATTCTTTGAAGGAGCTTGACGATAAAAGAGGAAATTTACAGCTCAGAACCATTAGATTCAAGGAATGCGGGGGAGTAACTGCTGTTACCATGATGCTCGATACAACAGGCTCCATGAATGAACCCATCTCCAAAATAAATAATCTAAAAAATGCTGTTCTGTCCTTTACGGGAGCCATGTCAGACGATTCTGTAGTTGGAATAGAAAGATTTAATGGCATCATTGGCGTACGAACAGAAGTCCCAGTCTCGCTTTTTAAAGATGTAAAGGATGTAATTCCTGCACGAATCAATGCGATTGATGCCATGGGCGGAACAAATACCATAGAGGCACTGAATAGAGCCCGTGACACTTTAATACAGGCTCAAAGCGCATATCCTGATAGAAATTTTTTCCTTATATTTGTCTCTGATGGTCTTCCTAATATTCCTGGCGGAATTAACTTAGGACCCCTAGCTGACCCTCGGCTACAAACCCCAAATCCCGCTGAGGAAATTAAAGTTCTAGGAGTAACGATATATTCTATAGGAATCTTTGGAGCTGGAGAGATACTAGGGTTAGACTTAATGACAGACATAGCATCTAGTCCAGATACTTTTTATAACGCTCCAAATGGTGCTGAGCTGGAAAATATTTATAAATCAATCTCGCAAAAAATCTGTAGCTCGGTACAACCATCTACTAACCAATGAAAAAGTTCTATATTTCTACTAATAATCCTCAAGGCGGTTTTGCTTTTGTCGCGATAATTTTAGTAATTTTAGTAATTTTTAGCATTACTCTGGTCTCAGGTGCTGATAAATTTGAGTTTTCTCCTGAAAAACCAGGAAAGTCCTCATCCACTACCCCCTCCGCAACCCCATCCGCAACTCTCTCTGTTCCTACCGCAACACCCTCAACAACCATTACACCAACCCCTTAATAAGGGTTACTTCAATAATACTTTCTCATTGACTTTACGCCCATTTTAGACTATTATATTAAGACATTATGGTAAAGACTTTATCCTCCACTGACCCTGAAATAGACAAAATTATAAAAAACGAAGACAAACGCCAGAAAGAGACAATCGCCCTAATCCCCTCAGAAAATTATGCATCAATGGCGGTACGTAGCGCACTTGGCTCATCCTTAACAAATAAATATTCCGAGGGTTATCCTAGAAAAAGATACTACCAGGGAAATAAAAATGCAGATGATGCTGAGATTTTAGCTCAAGAGCGCGCGAAAAAACTTTTCAATGTAGCACACGTCAATGTCCAACCCTACTCCGGGTCTCCGGCAAATCTCGCAATTTATGTCGCTCTTTGTAAACTGGGCGATACTGTCATGGGGCACGCTCTTCCCGACGGTGGACATTTGACTCACGGGTGGAAAGCAAGTGTCACGGGTCAATTTTACAATGGAGTACAGTATCATTTGGATAAAAACGGCTACATAGATATAGACGAAGTCAAAGCACTTGCGAAAAAGAATAAGCCAAAAATTATTTTTATCGGCGCAACCGCATATTCACGCACCCTACCTTTTGCAGAATTTGCAGATATCGCGGAAAGTGTCAAGGCGTATCTAGTAGCAGACATCTCGCACGTCGCGGGACTTATAGCAGGTGGCGCTCATCCCTCACCCGCGCTTTACGCAGATGTAATTATGACGACAACTCACAAAACTCTTCGCGGTCCCAGGGGGGCAATGATAATGGTGACTAAGAAGGGCTTAAGAAAAGATGCAGATTTGGCGGAAAAAATTGATAAGGCAGTCTTTCCGGGTCTTCAGGGAGGACCTCATGATGACCAAACAGCAGCAATTGCCGTTGCTCTAAAAGAGGCGGATACGCAAAGCTTCAGGTCTTACGCAAATCAAATCGTCAAAAACGCGAACGTACTCGCAAAAGAGCTTATAAATTATGGTTTTGAACTGGTTAGCGGTGGAACTGACAATCATCTTATGCTAATTGATTTAAGTAATAAAAAAATAAATGGGGCTCTGGCTGCTTATGCATTAGAGCAAGTAAACATTATCGTCAATAAAAATTCTGTACCAAATGATACAAATCCACCATTTTATCCATCAGGACTTCGCATCGGAACTCCTGCTATAACTACCCGAGGGATGAAGGAAGCTGATATGAAAAAAGTGGCTGGCTGGATAAATGATACTATTGTTGCTTGCGGTGAATGGGGACTGCCAACAACCAAAGAAAAGAGAAATGTATTTTTTAAGGCGTTCAAGGACGATATAAATCACAATAAACAACTGCCGGAAATCGCTGCTAAAGTCAAAAAATTTGCCTCCAAATTCCCCCTACCATAAATGTTCCCTTTACCATAAATGAGGTTGCCAGGGTTACTTATATTAAGTCATGTCAAGGACGGTCCTTGCCAAGTTTAATCATCCCCTTCTGAATCGAGGGCAAGATCGCCCAGAATTTCTATGGTCGCAATATCATCCTTATAATCCTCCACAAAACTTTTGTAAGAACCGTCATGGTCTCCAATTTTTTTTTCAGTAAAGTATTGGCGTATTAAACTCGTATTAACCCACTTGGCTTTTTTTAAATCCAAATAGTACGGATAGCTCGTAAATTCCTCAAAGTTAATTTTATTATTTTTTAGTTTCTTTGGATTAAGATGAATATACCTAGATAAATGAAGAATATGGTCATCATCTAAAACAAGTGCTCCCTTGTATCGTTCTTGAAATAAATGCCCTATGCGTTTATATTTTTTATTGAAATACATTGCGTAAGAAGTAGAGATTCGTTTCATAAATTGAGTAATTCCATTTGCTTTTACTTGTTTTACGAGGAGATGGAAATGGTTTGGCATAAGTGCGAAAGCTAAAAGTTCTATTTCTCCATGCATGTTTGTTCGAATAAGTCGATCAAGTCGAAGACCAGGAGTCAGAAATGATTCTAAATCTTCTTTTGGAGAAAGATACTGTTTTAATAATCTCAAAAATACGACGCAATCACTTTTATCCTGAAAGATAGTCCTTTTGTCTACACCTCTATTGTAGATATGATAATAACCGTTCTCTATGTAAACTTTAACTCTATTTTTTGAAGGCACAACTTAACGATACCCTACCTCAATACTCTATGTCAAGGACGGTCCTTGCCAAGGGAAAGGATTTGCCTCCAAATTCCCCATTCATTAGGATAAATCAGTAGGCTCACCAATACGAGGTACATCGTAGGCTGTTCCTTCAGTCATTTGCTTACTTCGTCTGTAAAACAACAACGCTTCGTCTCTTTCATCGGCAGCTTTTTTTCCTTCCAAATAGAGTTGAATTATTTGGTTGGCAATTTCTTCCTGCGCGTATGCAATAAAGAAAGGCACGCTTCCTGAGGAAGTTAGGCTTGGATCAAACTTATAAGGAGTCTTTTTCCCTGTTTCCGGATCAACACTCGCAGCTTTTCCCTTGCCGTTAAGAAGAAAAGCCACTCCTGGGTCAATTTCACTTCTTGGTTCATTCATCATAACGTATGCATCTACTGCGCCAGATGCAATGAGTGCATATATAAAAGCTCCTCCGCCCGGATACAAAAATCCTTTTCTATGAAATGCTTCCATCATTGGACCAAAATTTCTTGCAAATGGAAGAAAATACTCCTTCTCGCTAACGAATGAAGCAATAGTTATGTCTTTATCTCCCATACTCGTCCTTTTAGAAACGGATAATTCTTCGATTTTTCCCGTCTCAACATCCTTAACAGTATTTTTTGTAGGAGTCGATCTGTAAATTTTATTACCCAGTATATCAACTATAACTCCTCCTATTGGAGCACCAGT
This sequence comes from Candidatus Levyibacteriota bacterium, assembly GCA_039738415.1. GTDB lineage: Bacteria > Patescibacteriota > Microgenomatia > Levybacterales > GWA1-39-11 > JBCLLY01. The sequence goes on along the minus strand of JBCLLY010000004.1, from coordinate 6,392 downwards.
TTTGTGATCAAAAGCACCTACAACTGAATAGGGGAGTATATCCAGACCTCTTTTATAAGGACTCGAATTATCAATAGGATCTTGAGGTAAATCTACTAATACTTCTACTTCTCTTCCAAGAGGCGTGTTTGTGTTATGTTCGCCTATTATTTCTGCTGGAAGTCGATGTTCTCTTACTACACTTGCCAAAATACTTTCGCCGGCAACATCTATTAACAGTTGCTCTTCGCCGGGCCTGAATCTTACTTCACCCAGAGGCTGCTTTCCCTGACCGCTGCGTATCATTGGTCTTAAAAGGCTTAAACTTTGCTCAGCATAGTCAAGCAGCACCACATTCGTTCTTGCGTTAAGTTCTCGGCGGGATAATTGCTCGACTGAAACAAGTTCGCTTATTCCTCCTGGAGTAAACTGATCTTGTCCTGATGGGTTTGGTGATTCAAGTGATGACATATTTTTTTACTAAAAAACTACCCTTGCTTTAAGAGTGGCAACTATTGTAGCATGACACTTGATATTTGTCTACGCACATGATAAAGTTACTTCAAATTAATCTTTTATGAAGGTAGCAAACGTCATGTCCAGACAAGTGGACTATATCTCCTCAGATGATACAGTTGAATACGCTTCCAGAATAATATTTGGGAGGGGTATAAATGGGCTGCCGATTTGTAAGAATAAAACAGTAATAGGCTTTTTAACAGAACAGGATATACTCTCAAAAGTCTACCCTACATTTCAGGAATTTCTAGAGGATCCTATCCATAACAAAGATTTTGAAAAAATGGAACAAGAAATGTCCGAAGTTTTTAAAATGAAGGTAGATCAAATAATGAGCAAGAATGTTATAACTGTTAAGGCAACCACTCCCCTCCTAGAAGCTCAATCAATCATGAGAATTCACAATGTGGGGCGTCTTCCGGTTATAGATGATGATAAAAAACTAATAGGAATAATTTCCAATAGTGATGTATTTAAGGCAATAGTTCGCGAAAAGCTCGCTTTTTCTGTTGACGAGGAATATAACGACTGGCTTTCAAAGCATTACTACCAAACAGTTGATATAAAAAACAGACTTTCATATGAACTTCCTGATTTAATATCTCTATTCAAAAAACACAAAGTAAAAACAATTCTTGATATAGGTTGCGGTACAGCAGACCATATACTCGCTCTTGCAAAAGAGGGTTATCACGTCACCGGAATTGACAGGAGTGCTTTAATGATAAAGGAGGCAAAAAAGCGAATGAATGGATTTCCCGCACATGTTGTAAAAAGAATAACGCTTATAAAGGGAGAATATAACGATCTTCCAAAGCCTCTCGATAAATCATCTTTTGATTGCGTAATGATACTAGGAAATAGTCTGTCTCACAATCCTTATATTTATCAAAAAACTCTTGAAATATCAGCAAATCTACTTACCGGACCCTCAATGCTATTAATTCAAAATACTAATTTCGAAAAAGTACTAAAAACAAATAATAGACTCTTGGATCTTATATTTATACCGGGAGATTCCTATAAGTCTTCAGGTCAGGAACATGCTTTTCTTGAATTCTATGATTCTCCCGACGAAGAAGAAATGACAATACTCAAAACTTTTGCTGTATTTGATAAGTCGCAATCAACATGGAGTGCAAATGGTGTAAAAAATTCAATATTTGCATACGTTACGCGGATTGGGCTTGAAAGACATCTGCAAGGACTGGGCTTTAAAACTATTAACTTCTATGGCTCGATGTATGACGGCAGACATTGGGACTATATATTTAGAAAGCCATTTAGCCCTCTTGAAAGTGACTGGATGAATGTAGTAGCGATAAAGGACTAACTCTGCTTCCCCTGCTTAATCAGAGACGACCCACAAGAAAGCTCGCCTCCTTCATGATATTTTTACACTTTTGGGGTTGAACCCCGATAAGTCCTCCTATAAGTCTTACTTATTTAATGGTATTGACTTATCAGACTAAATTTGTCTACTATATGAATATAACTTATTTTTAAATGAGCTCTATTAAAAAACTTATCGACGGTGCTTTTTTCCACTCATGGCAGAGAACTTTAATGGTCTTAGGTGGAGTTGTTATGGCAATAGCACTCCCTGTCACAATACTCCTCACCCAACAACAGCAGGATCTTAGGCAAAGAGCACAGGTAACAACAGTACCTGCTGCATGCCCAGCATCACCGATAATTAATGGACAGACATATGAAAATTCATGTAGTAGTTATCCATGTGAGACAGGAAATGCAAAAACAGAGGAGGGGACGATTACTCGTTACTATTATCCGGGTGCAGGTGCAAATGAAGCATGTAACGCTTCTGTTGCTGGAACACATTGCTGCACCACTTATACAGCAAGCTCTGGTACTACTAAGCCTGATTTATATGTCTTGAGTGTTGACAGAGGAAGTGCTACGTATGCACCAGGCACCACTGTAACAGTACGAGTCTATGTTAAAAATAATGCCGAAACTGCTGTTACGGGTAGTATTTCTGGAAGTTTACTTGCTAACACTGCAGCAGGTACTAACCAAATAAGCCAATGCATAGTAGCGGGAAATTGTTCTGCTTTTGGGGATTTATCGGCCCTAGTATCAGCAAATGGCATTGTTGCCGGAGGGTATGCGACATTAACCGGAACGTTTCAAGTTAAATCAGCAGGAAGTGGTGGGACATGGATGGTATATGCGTATATTAATTACAATGGTACTATCAAAGAGTCTGATGAGGCTGGAGATTCTCCTTCAGCAAACGGAGGTAATAACATGCTAGGTGCAAGCTACGGAGTACTCGCTCCTGCTGCCCCCACAATCACTTCTCCAACCAAGACTTTAATTACAACAACAACCGCACAATTAAGAGGAAATGTTACGGCTGATGGAGGGTCGGCAGTTACAGGACGTGGGGTTGCTGTGGGTACAAGCGCAAACCCAATTTGTGGCACAGGTCTTACGGGTACCGGGGCTTGCGGCATAGCAACCGGCACAACAGGCATATTTACAGTTAGCGCAACGGGACTTTCTCCAAATACCCTATATAATTACCGTGCATACGCAACAAATGCTATAGGTACAACGTACACAACGAATGATACGTTCTATACAATTCCCAATACTCCAACAATCACAAGTGTCGGTTCAGCAACTGCTACAACTCTTGCTATTACTTGGAGCGCTCCAACGGGGGGAGCTGCAAGCTACAATCTGGTTTGGTGTTCGGGCTCTGCATGCTCGCCTGCGACTGTCATTACAGGAGTCACCTCTGTTTATACCCATAACGCTCCTCTTACATGCAATACTCTGTACTCATATAAGCTGCGTGCGCTTAATGCAGGCGGTGGAGCATTAGCCGATTCTGATACTGTTGCAAATACCAGCACTTCTGCCTGTGTAGACGAACCTCCTACTGCGACCATGACTCCAACTCCCACTCCCACCCGCACACCTACTCCTACCGCGACCAGGACTCCCACTCCCACCCGCACACCTACTCCTACCGCAACTAGGACGCCTACTCCAACCCTTGGTGCGGGAGAAGCAGGGTTGAGCCTTACTGTAAATCTTCCCGGAATTGGCTCAAATGCTACGGTTGCGGGTCAGGGTTCAAGTAAAAACACCGAGCGCCCTATCAGAACAAGCCGAGAGGTTGAAGTAAAGCTTCAGTCATCGGATGGAACCGATGTAACAAACTCTTCATCAAAAGCACAGGGTGGTATAGTTCGGGGAACTTTAGTATTTGACCCGGTTACGTTTAGGTATAAAGGAACTGTTAATATGGGCAACACTCCTACTGAAAAGTATATTATTCTAATTAGATTTGATAATACTCTTTATTCAAATGCGCCAGGATTTCACTCTGTAACCATCGGGCAAACAACAACAATACCCAACTTAAAGCTCATATCGGGGGATATCGATAGAAACGCAAACAGTAACGACAGCCTTACTATGGATGACTACATTTTGCTTATAGCTTGTCTTAGGGGAACGGCAATCTGCACCCCTGGGGCAAAAATAAAAGCAGATCTAAATGATAGTGGTGGTGATATTGATGAAACAGATTCACAGCTATTAAAAAGAGGCCTTAGCGTAAGAAAGGGAGCATCCATTCAATAAACCCTGCCTTGACAAAACCTAGAAAGTTATAGAAAATAAAATATATGCCAAAAAAAACTACCATACTTATTGTCGTCTTAGTTTTGTTCACAGCAGGACTCATTTATATTGCGGTTAAAACAGAACAGCAAGTTACTCCTAAAGTTCCTAGCGAAACAATTACTGAAGAGGAAGCACTGAATTTAATTCCGACTATAAATCCCCAAACGCAAATTTCATTTTCTCCCGCGGTTCTAAATATTTTTGAAAATCCTCAAACTAGTTACTCTGTAGATGTCGCAGTGAACACTAACGGTCAAAGTATTTCAGGAATTCAACTTGAGCTATCTTATGACCCAGAAATTTTGACAGACTTTACTATAAATCCTGCCAAAAACAATCTATTTGGACAAAATCCGACAGTTCTTATAAATTCCGTAGACCCGGAACTGGGTCGGGCATCACTTGCAATCGCTCTGGGGGGAATAACTGCTGACGAAGTCAGCGGGAACGGAAATATCGCAACAGTTACCTTCAGTATGGACTTCACGAATAAATTGTCAACGCAGATTTCAATATTGCCAAAAACTACAGTAAGATCCCTACAAAGCACCAATTCTCTACTTCAAAATGCAACTCCACTCAATATCATTCTCTCCGCTACTCCTGCCGGATCGGGACTGAATCCGACTCTTCCCCCCATAGACAGTCAGCTTCAATAATGTTTGTATTTGATTTTACTAAGTGTTTTTTGAAATAATGGTATAAATATAACTATGAATCCTCTTAGTAATAATTCTTCTTTTAACGGTCCGCTAACACCGCACCATTTTAGGACAAATCAGAACCTGAATCAGGGGCAAGCTGAAGGACCGGGCGAGGTATCTTCCAAAAGCTCTTCGAAAATCCGCTACGTACCGCTTGTAATCGCCGGGCTGGCGCTTCTAATTCTTCCTATTACCGTCTGGCAAATTAACACTCAGCAGGACATAAGGCAACGTGCTTCAGAGCAAAAACAGCAGCCCAGAGAAGCACTTACTCTTGCCCGTGTTGGTGATGAAGTTATAACCGAGACCGACGTTGATCTTGAATACGCAAACCAACAAAATGCAACCTCTTATCTGGCGACTCCAACTGCTCTAAAAAGTCAGATATTAAATGCTTTGGTTAGAAAAAAAGTTATAGCAAATTTGGCAAATGAGAGAAATATTACTGTTACTGAAGATGAAATTGAGAGTAAAATCAAAATGCTAAAAAGCTTTAATCAAAATTTGAAGCCAAACAGAGCCCTAGTATCAGATATCGTACTTGAGGAAAAACTAGCCCTGACAATTTCACCATCTGTTATTGCAAATATAGCTTTTTCAAATAATGCAAGCGTGCAAACTCAATCATTTTTTAAAATCATAAGAACTCAATCTGCAAGCGGAAATAGTTTGTTGGAAATTGCAAGACCTTACTCTACTCAATCAAGAGATGTTAAACTCCTGGAAAATATTCCGGTTGCGCAAAACTCTGACATGTTTACTCCAGAGGTTTTGCTGAAAGTTTTTGATTTAGAAGTTGGAGATATAAGCGATGTTTTTCAGGATAAAAACAGATTTTTCATAGTTGAGGTTATTAACAAAACAGTAGGTGAGGTCGAGTCGTTTGAAACTTATATCGGGCAACAAATATCACAACAAGCCCAAATTCTTACGGGAAATTAAATCATCCTTAGCACGATGCATTTTTAATTGCTTCTCTCGTTTCGCACTTGTCATTCCGGACCCGCTTCGACGAAGCTTCAGCGATGCGAGCTTGATCCGGAATCTATTTTGGATCCCGCATCCCATTCGACAGGCTCAGGGCCTGAGCACTTCGACTATGCTCAGTGTAAACGAAGTCGAACGGCAAGTTCAGGATGACAAAGGTGTTTGATAGAGTATTCTTATCTTTTAATGAAGTGCGAAACTCGTGGCATAGAAGTTTTGTCCCGCACTTTTCTTAATGAGGTCCGGAAGGGAATCGAACCCTCGCATAGAAGTTTTGTCCCAGAAGTATGTTTCCGGCTTCGCCGGAATTACAACTTCGGGATCCCGTAAATTCTAGGCAATAAGTGAGGCGCAAGCGGGAATCGAACCCGCGCATAGAGGTTTTGCAGACCCCCGTGTTTCCTCTTCACCATTGCGCCATATTTGCCTGAATTTACTGGGACACACTCCCGTGTTACCTCTTCACCACCGGACCGAGTTTAGAAAATGCGGGATCCCGCACATCTAATCCCGATATAATTTTATATCATCGGGAAAGAT
>JBCLLY010000003.1:0-93843 GCA_039738415.1 Candidatus Levyibacteriota bacterium | reverse complement strand
GCATTTCATCTTAAAGAAATTTTGAAAGATATAAATAAAAAATCAGTATTCAAAAGAATCGTATTTCACGAGATAACTAAAAATGCGATTATGGATGCAATGAAGCATACCCGCGAGATTGATGATAATTTAGTATTTGCTCAAACTGCAAGAAGAGTCTTGGATAGGGTTGTAGGATACAAACTTTCCCCTCTTCTTTGGAAAAAGGTAAAAAGAAATCTGTCTGCAGGACGAGTTCAGTCGGTAACACTTCGTCTGATTGTTGAGCGCGAACGCGAGATAGAAAAATTTGAAGGACAAACTTTTTACCGTCTTACGTTGGTACTAAACAAAGAAAATGATAATAACGACATTGTATTTAACTTGGTCAAAAAAAACGGCGGAAGCGTTGAGCAGACTAAAAAATTAGATTTATACGACGGAGCATATTCTTATAAAATTACTCACTTAACCCGCGAAGAACTTGAGGAAATTATAAAAGATATCATAACGAAAGATTTTCCTATATCAAGTATTGAACAAAAAGAAAATAGACGCGCGCCCTATCCTCCATTTACCACATCAAAATTACAGCAGGCGGCGTTCAGACGTTTTTCCTACACGGGAAAAAGAACGATGAGTCTGGCGCAAAAACTTTACGAAAACGGTTACATCACTTATCACAGAACTGATTCGTATAGCCTTTCAAATGATTTCTTAACTGAAGCACGAAATTATTTAGAAACGACCTACGGAAAACAGTATTTGCCTGACTCGCCCAAACATTACAAGACCAACTCTAAAGTCGCGCAGGAAGCACACGAGGCGATACGCCCGACAGACGTTAAAAGAGCCGCGGTACAAATTTCAGACGAGCTGGGAGAGGATTACGCAAAAGTTTATGATCTTATCCTAAGGCGCGCTCTTGCCTCCCAAATGACAGAAGCTGTATATGCGCTCACAAAAATTCAGATTGTAATAAAAACATCTGACTCTGACTTACTCTTTGAAGCAAATGGAAGAATTTTAAAATTTGACGGATTTTTAAAAGTCTACTCGGTAAAGGAAGAAAACGAACAAATACTACCGGAAGTTCAAGTAGGAGAAAATTTGAAATATAAAAATAGTGAGATTTCGCAGCATACGTCTAACCCTCCACCCAGATACAACGAAGCATCACTTATCTCATCTCTTGAAGAACACGGAATAGGAAGGCCATCTACATATGCACCAACTATTTCGACTCTTTACGACAGATTTTATGTAGAAAAAGAAGAAGGCAGACTACTCCCTACTAAAATCGGAATTAGTGTAAATGATTTTTTGGTTAAAAACTTTTCTACTATTGACGACATCCCTTTTACTGCAGGTCTCGAGGATAAATTGGACGAAATAGCAAATGGAAAAATGGAATGGATTCCTATGATGAAAGACTTTTATGCGCCTTTTGAAAGGGATTTAATAAAAGCAGAGAGGGCTGAGCATGTAAAAGTTGAGGCAGAATATGCAGGAAAAGAGTGTCCAAAAGACAAAGGGAAACTCGTAATACGTCAAAGCAGATTTGGTAAATTTTTGGCTTGTGAGAATTTCCCCGAATGTGATTATAAAGAGTCTTTTGCGCAAGAGACAAATCTACTGTGCCCTGATGACAACGGGAAAGTAGTTGTACGGAAAACAAAAAAGGGGAGAATTTTTTATGGATGCAGCAACTATCCAAATTGTAAATTTGCAGCGTGGAAAAAAGAAGACGTTATAAAAGCAATAGAAACCAAAAATGGATAAATTAGGTGCGGAGGAGCTAAGAATAAAAACTCCTACCGAAGAGGAATTAAATAAACTAAAACAAACGCGTCAGGAAATCTACATTATTCTTGATAATGTTCTGGATACATATAACATTGGCTCAATATTTAGACTAGCTGACGCAGTCGGTGCTAAAAAAATATATCTCTGCGGTGGATCCGAAACTCCTCCAAATAGCAGGATTCAAAAAGCATCAGTCGGCACTTGGCAGTGGGTAGATTGGAGCTATGCCTCAACAGCAGTCGAGGCGCTCCAAGAACTTAAAACTGAAAACCCAAAACTTAAAATTATTGGAGTCGAACTTGACGAGCGCGCAATTGATTATACAAAAGCTAACTACTCACTTCCTGTCGCACTTGTCGTTGGCCACGAGAGTGATGGGCTCTCAAAAAAAGTTTTGGATATGTGTGATGAGATAGTCCAACTCCCGATGATGGGAATCAACAAGAGTCTAAATGTTATGGTCAGTCTGGGAATAGTTCTTTACGAAGTTTTGGAGAGAAATAAATCTAACCATTAATCCCTTTTTTCTTTGCCAAATATGCAGCAACTCTATCTATATCCCCTCGTTCTACAAACAACCTGAATCTTGCTGGAATTCTTACTTCCGGAAGAGTTAAGTCTCCGAATTTATCCTCCTTTGTGTAGCAGTCAAACCCCCCATCTCTTATAATTTTACAAGCTTGCTCTGCCTTTTCTCTGGTTGGAAAAATCCTGATAGCCCTTGGCTCATTCATATGCCTTTATTATAACTCACTGTCATTGCGAGGAACGAAGTGACGAAGCAATCTCTTAAGATCGCCACGCTCATTACACTCGCTCGCGATGACATGGTAGAATATATACTATTCATGAATACAGAACTTTTTATAATCTCTTTAATTTTAGTCATCGGATTTGGTATAGTAATTTTTTTTATAAACCGGAAAAATAGTAACCAAAACGATACGACTCTTACCGAATGGCTGAAGTCAATGCAAAAAAGCATTGATGCGAATAACCAAAACGTCAGCGCCACTCTTCAAGAAAACTCAAAACAATTGAATCAAAGACTGGATAAAGCAGCAGAAGTAATTTCCGGTGTTCAGAAGAACGTAGGAGAAATGAGTGAAATAGGACGGAATATGAAAGAGCTTCAAGAATTTTTAAATAGCCCGAAACTGCGGGGAAATATAGGAGAGCAGGTTCTGAAAGAACTACTCGGGCAGTTCTTACCGAAAAATACATTTAAACTTCAGTACAGATTTAAAACCGGAAGTATAGTTGACGCTGCTATTATAACCGGGGCAGGAATTATCCCAATTGATAGTAAGTTTCCTATGGAAAATTTCAAGAAAATGCACGCTACTAAGGACGCTAGAGAAAAAAAGTTAATAGAGCGCGAATTTATAAATGATGTTAAAAAACATATTGACGCAATTTCTAATAAATATATTTTGACAAATGAAGGAACTATAGACTTTGCTTTAATGTATATCCCCTCAGAGTCCGTATACTATGAAATAATAAATGACTCATCTCTTTATGATCACGCGACAAAAAAGCGCGTTCTGGCAGTAAGTCCCATGACTTTTTATGCTTTTTTACGCTCAATTCTGATAGGATTTGAGGGACAAAAAATTTCCCAGCAAGCGCATAAAATTCTTTCAAATCTTCGCTCTGTTCAGAAAGAATATGAAAAAGTAAATGATAGTCTGGATACTTTATCCCGCCATGTAACAAATTCCTACAACATGATGACTCAGGTTACCACTAGCTTTAGCAGGCTAGGTCAACAAATTGAGTCTACGAATACGTTGGAAGAGATAGAGGAAAAAGAAGTTAAAAAACTAGTAGATTAAATTATCTGACGACTACTCCATAAGGTATAATGTAGCAACATGTATACACCCCCTACAGTTCCAAGATTTATGTTAATAGGACTATCGTACCCGAGAGAGGGAAGGCAAGATTTAATTTCTGAATTTGAAGAAGTCGAGTCACTGGTCACAACCTACGGAGGAAAAGTGTCTGCAGTAGTCGTTCAGAACAGCACTAGAGGGGACAGGAGAACATTTATCGGTCATGGTAAGGTCGAAGAAGCAACTGAAATTATCGAAAAAGAAAAAATAGATGTAGTTGTAATTAATGTCGCGGTAAAGCCTGGTCAACTTCATGAATTGAAACTCGAATTCGAAAAAGTTAATCCGCAAATTATTGTTTGGGATAGAATTAGTCTAATACTAGAAATTTTCAGTCTACACGCAAAAACTGCAGAAGCAAAGCTTCAGATAAAATTTGCAAAACTTAGACAAATGGGTCCTCGAATTTATGGAATGGGAATGGAGATGTCTAACCAAGCAGCAGGAATAGGCGCAAGGGGAGTTGGTGAAAGCAACACTGAGCTTATGCTTCGGCACTACCGGAATGAAAATAAAAAGATTCAGGATGAGCTAGACGCTTTGGCAAAAAGAAAACAGGAGCAAATTGACCATAGGAAAAAAGACGGTCTGAAAACAATTTCTCTTGTCGGATATACAAATGCTGGAAAAACTACACTTTTCAATAGACTTACTGGTGAAAAAGATTTGGTACAAAACAAACTTTTTGCAACCCTTACAAGCACAGTGAATAAGTTTTATTTGCATCATCTGGAAAAGGAAGTCTATCTTTCAGACACAATAGGATTTATAAAGGACCTCCCCCCACAACTCATAAATACTTTTAAAGCCACGCTTCTTGAGTCTATTCACGCGGATTTAATAGTACACGTTATAGACTGCTCAGATAGTCGGATGAAAGAAAAAATTATTACAGTAGAGCAAATCCTTGGTAATCTTAAAATTAAAAAGAATCGAGTAATATATGTTTTTAATAAAATCGAAAAGGCTATGGAAATAGATATAGAAAAGATAAAAGAAGATTACAAAGAATTTTCTCCAACATTCATAAGCGCAAAAAACAGTGAAGGAATAGAGCAACTACTAAATATAATTTCACGGAAATTAAAATAAATTATTAATAGAATTCCCTTAATCCCCTACTTTAAAACTTCACGATATCGCGTGGAGGCGATGCTCGACCTTTCAAATGTAGCAGAAAATGACAAAGTGGCAGACCTTGGAACAGGGGATGGCCGTATAGCAATTGCTTTTGCAAAAAAAGGCGCACTAGTTGACGGATTTGAATTAGATGAAAAACTAGTTAGTAAATCACAGAAAAATGTAATAAAAGAAAAAGTAGAAGAAAAAGTTACAATATTAAAAGAGAATTTTTGGGATGTAGATTTGTCATCCTATGACATCATTACCATTTATCCAATGCCGGATATTATGCTAAACCTCGAGGAAAAATTAGAGAAAGAATTAAAAAGGGGTGCAAGAGTGTTACTAAACTATTACCCATTTCTGAATTGGAAATATATAACTCTCAAAGATAATATTTATTTTTATGTAAAGTAAATTTCAAAGTTGGATAAAAGATAAAACTTATTCAATAAATCTCTTTGTGTTCAATATAGCTGTTTTCATTCTAATGTTCTTAAGAATGGGAGAATATTAGCTCCTCTATTTGTTAACTTGTAACGAATATCTTTTTTTTACTCCTCTCCGTAACCAAACCGGAAATAGTAAGCTGCCGGATATGAATACTCGTAAGCTTTAGACTCATCTTTAACTCCGTTGCTATTTCGTCAACGACAACTCAGGACGCTTTCCGAGCAACTCAAGAGGCTCTCATTCTTCTTTTATTTCCAAAACTTTCCTACACATAAGTGAGCTAAATTATTGTAAGTGCATTCAACTCAACTTAATGGTATAATCTAGCGTGGGCAATTTTAATAGAGACAATAATTCAGGTGGACGAAGCTTCCAAAAGCGTTCTTTTGGTGGAGGAAGAGACGGAGGTCGTCCCGAAATGCATAAAGCTATTTGCAGCAAATGTGGTAAAGACTGTGAATTACCTTTTAGACCTACAGGGGAACGACCTGTATTTTGCCGGGATTGTTTTTCAAAAAATGATAGAGACGACTCCCGAGGTGGAAGTAGAAGAGATGACAGAGGGGGCGCACGACCTTCATTTAATAAATTTGAAAATAGAGGATCCTCTCCATCCAACGAACAGCTTGATGCAATTAATTCAAAGCTGGACAAAATTTTAAAATTACTAAATCCCAACGTTGAGTCTAATCAGTCTACCCGAAAAGAAATTGTAAGTGAAATACCTGAAGATTTACCGAAAAAAATTGCAAAAAAGAAGTTAACAAAAAAAGCTACCAAAGTATCTATTGAATCCACGACAGAACCTGCAGCAGCTGAAGTAATCGAACCAGAAACACCTTCCGAAACCCCAACAGAATAAATTATTAGAAAGTGACTCCAATTCTTTAATTTCTCCGAGGGCTTGAGTACCTTCCATAATTTTTTTATAGTAGTATAATGGGCTAAATGATGTACGGAAGGCAAAGTATAAAACCTCACAAAGAAACTGACCCAAAAATAAATTCTAAAAAACAAACCTCATTAGTCGCAGTTCTTGTAGTATTTTTTGTTTTACTTCTTACCTTAGTCTACACTACAAATAGAATTGAAGTCCTTGAAAAAAAACTTAGTAGGATTGAAATAAAGCTGGGTGGAGAGGCAAAGCTTTCCTGTAATGAAAAGGAGTCTATAGAAAAAGTTATGAATTCGGTAGTAAGAGTCGTAGGTGGAGAGGGGGAAGGTTCCGGATTTGCAGTAGAAAACGGAAAGATGATTTTGACCAACTTTCACGTGATAGAATTTGAACCTAGCCCGAAAGTAATTTTTCCGGACAACACATTTGAGACCGCAGAAATAATTCTAGCCGATAAGGATACAGACCTTGCAGTATTAAAAATAGAAACGCAAATACCTCCTACCAATTGGGGGGATTCTGAAAATCTTAGTCCTGCAGAGGATTTAATAGCCATAGGTTTTCCTCTGGGCGGTGAACTTTCTGGTGAAGCATCAGTAATCAAAGGTTCTCTTTCAGGAAAAAGACATTTAAAAGAAGAAGATATTAACTATTTACAAACAAATATAACATTTGCGGGTGGTGAAAGCGGCGGACCCATGATAGATATCTGCGGAGATGTAATGGGAATAAATACTTCCGGACTTACCGGGATGGGATTTGCAATTTCTACAAATACAATAAGGGATAAATGGATAGGAATGGAAAATGATAAAAGCTCTTTGGACGCGATTAAAAAAATCTCATTTAACGATACGGAAAGCGGAGAATTTGCCGTCGCAACTTTTTATAATTATCTAAAAGTTCGAAGACTTGATAAAGCCTTCGAACTTCTCTCGGACAATTTCAAAAGAGGCTATGGATTTGACCATTGGAAAAGAGGCTACGAGTCACTACTTGATACTACGATAATTAAGGCTGAGGATGATGAGCAGATAGAGAATAGAGTAAATATAAAATTATCCACGAAAGACTTTGTGGATGAAGAAATAGTTACTAAATATTTTGAGGGATTCTGGGAAGTAAGAAATATAGATGGTAGATGGAAGCTCTGGGAAGCAGAAATAAAAGAAATAGAACCTGACTACTTTTGGTTTTATGAGTAAATTACTAACATCCTTGACAAATACTAGTTACCCCATATAATCTGTATACATGCCAACAATAATAGAAAAAAATCCAAAAATACTAGGGGTACAACCAGTAATCAAAGGTACCAGGATTCCTATAGCACGCGTTGCCGCACTATATATTCAGGGATATGGGATTAAAGACTTTAAAAAAGATTATCCTTATTTAGATTTATCAAAACAAGATCTATTGACTATTTTTACTTACTACAAAGACAAGCTTGCAAAAAATTAGCTCTTCTAAAAAGAAACGGCGAAAATTTAGAATTATTCTCGACTCTGCATTTGCAAAACCTAGCTCCTTCTCAAAGTTAAATAAAAAGGCGAATGTACATCATGCGGTTCACGACTGCGGACTTTCGTATCAGGCGGAAGACAAGGATATTTATCAAAAAGCAATTGAAGAAAATAGATTTGTCCTTACAATTAATTTTAAAGATTTTAAAAAGTTAGTTAAAAAAGAAAAGCCAGGGATAATAGGAATCTAATCACAGCTTACAAATGATGAGATAGATATTTTGGTAACTAATTTCGTATCTGAAAATAATCCTGAGGATTTCATAAGCAAGGCAATAAAAATATAACGGAGGTTCTAGGACAATTGGGGTCAAAAAGCGAATACTCGCCATGCATTCCGCAGGATTTTCACACCTAGGGAATTACTTAGTATTAAGCATAAAGTATTATGTATAATTTCAATTGACATTGAAAATCTCGAACTATAGAATCAAGCGGTATGGCAAGACAAGTTGAGCTGGAAGTTATAAATTACAAAATCGACGATATGCAAAGAGCAACTGTCGAAATTGTCACTCTTTTTGCAAGACACTCAGGAATTGATGGCACTAACCGCTGGATGAGCTCCCTTCTAAATATTCAAGAGCGCTTTGCCCAAAGAAATCCAACTGATTGGTCACTTAGCGCAAGGGGTTTGGATCTTACCTTTTCAGGTTTTCCCAATCCAATTCCTACTATCGAAGATGACAAGGTAGTACTCAAAGCTCGCGAACCTCGTTTTATCCTAGAACCCGTGCATCAGGATTTAAGACCCAGAGAAAGAACTCTAGTAGAAAAAGTTACAGAAGAAATTGCTATGGAGATGCATGCGGTCTATCATCTTCAAGTTGATAACTATCCGACTACTCTAACCTTTCCAAAGGGTATATATGCAGAAGTTGAAAGAGTGAGCGCGGTAATGATTTAACTCCTGTTAATAATTTTTAGGCTTTAGTTATTTTGCTATACTATATTTATGCCTCAGTCCTCTGTCCACTATGTCTATATCGCTAAGTGCTCTGACGGAACATTTTATACCGGCTATGCAATAAATGTTGTAGAGCGGGAAAAAGAGCACAATGGTCTGGGGAAAATCTCCGGAGCAAAATACACCCGCACTCGAAGACCTGTAAAAATCATACATACGGAAAAGTTTCCTACAAGAAGCAATGCTATGAAGAGAGAACTTGAAATAAAAAAATTATCCCGCATCAAAAAACAGTCATTAATTACTAATACCTAACTTCTTATTCTTTACGGCTTTCCATTCTTCTCGCCTCAGCTCTTCTTACATCCTGTTCATTCATCCCGAAATGGTGTGCTATCTCATGCCAAACAGTATGCTTCACAATCTCTTTTAAATCCTCTTCGTCTCTGGCGTGTCTTATAATCGGATTTTTAAAAATAATTATTTTATCCGGCAGTACTCCTGAATATCCTCTACCACGATTGAGAAGCGGGACTCCTTCATAAAGTCCGAAAAGAGTTATTCCCATTCTTAATCTAAGCTTTATTCTCTGCGCATACGTCGGCTCGTCCTCTATTACTAAAGCGACATTTTCAAGCTTGTCTAGAAATTCTTTCGGAATAGAATTAATCCCTTCATTAATAAGTTTTTCAAAATTCTCACCCTCCATAACTTCTTAGTATCCTTCAAATTCCTCCGTGATGATGTTTTCTTTTCCTACATTCATCTGATAGGCAAGCTCGCGCATTGCCTTGACAAGTCCGGGCGGACCCGCAATTCTATATCTTGCAACTCTTACTTTTTTAATATATTTTTTTACCATTCTCTCGCTAATTCTTCCCTTTTCCCCATCCCAATTTTTTATATTTTCAAAATGTGTAATTGTCGGAACATATTTAAAGTTGGGTAACTTTTTCTCTGCACCCCTAAAAAACTTATCAAATATCATCTCCTCTAGGCTTACCCACGAGACAAAAAGCGTCATTGGAAGTTTTAGTTTTTTGTCAAGGCTGTATTTTATAATCGAATAAAAAGGAGTAACTCCTATTCCTCCAGCCATAAAAATTTGCGGAAGATCATCTTTCTCATCAAAATTCAAATCGTCCCAAGGACCATTAAATTTTACTAAATCTCCTTTTTTAAGTTTGTCTAACGAGGTCTTAAACGAACTTTTAATTACTCTTGTTGTAATCATCAGATACTTTTTTTCAGTTGGGGAAGAGCAACATGTAAATACTCTCGTATCTCCGCGCTCGTCAGGGTTTTTTATACTTAGCCTTATCTCAAAATACTGACCCGGAACAAAATCAGGCACATCTTCTGTTCTTTCAAAGTAAAAACTGTAAGTATCTTTAGTTAATTTTTCTTTTTTAAGAAAGGGTAATTTAAAAGGCGTTTCGTTATCTACCATAAGTGTATTATACCACAATTATGAGGCTATATACTCGCGCAGTCTGCAATACTCACATTTCTTGTCATCACATTTTTGGCTCCAAAATGAAAGATTTGTTATTTCATCTCCTACTTCAAGAATTTTATTCAATAAATCTTTTGTCTCTTCTTTTTCGATTTTAAAAATTTCCCTTTTATATTTATAATTATCATTTGGTTCAACAAACTCAATTACTCCGTTTTGCATTTTATAGAATCCGTTTTTATATTTATCCAAAATTAATTTATAAAAAATAAGCTGTCTTTTATAATTTCCATCACTGTCTTTTGTTATTCCCTCTATAACATTTCTGGACTTTACCTCTCCTGTTTTAAAATCATAAACATCAACATTCATATTTTTGTTAGTCGGCTCAATCATGTCTATTTTTCCATTTATAAATAAATCGTCATTTATCCTAATTCCTTTTATCTCAAGCTCTGACTCTAAATCTTTATTCCAGTATTTAATCCGCTCTTCATAAAATCCGCTCAACGCTTTATCGCCGCGCTCTATAAATCTAGGGAGTTCCTTTTTGGTTATACTTAGTAAATATTTTGACACATGGAATTTTTCGATTAATAATTTCTTACTTGCCTTTCCTTTTTTAAGTGCAATTATGTATTGATTTATAGCATCATGAATAGCATTCCCAAAAAGTCCTGCATCATTTATTTTTTCAGGAACCCTAATAAGATTGTTGAAAAAATATTTCCATGGACATTGCAGATAATTATTCAAAGCGCTTACCGACAACCCTTGTCTTCTAAAAACTTGCGCAACAAATTCTTTAGAGAAGTTTAAATCGTTATTTTTAGATGGAAGTGTAAATATTTTTTCTAAATTGGAAGACACTTTTTTTTCAAATCCTTTCATATCAATATCTTCTATATAGTTTTCATTTATTTCTGTCAAAAATTGCGATACGATCTGCTCACGCCCATCCTGAGAAGAATTTGAGAAAGTTATAAATACGTTCTTGCGGGCGCGGGTTAACGCAACATAAAAAAGTCGTCTCTCATCGTCGTTTTCATTATTGTCGTCACTTTTAGTTTTTCTATCTAAATATTCCCAAGGTAGATAAAAACGTGCTCCTCTTTTTCTCTTATTTCCCCAATGAGAATCAAATGCATTTATCACAAATACGTAGTCAAATTCCATTCCTTTTGATTTGTGAACTGTCATAAGCCTTACAACTCCCTCAGGTACTACATGTGTATTTTTCCCTAGACTTACGTTATGCTCCTCTATTAAATCCAAATACTTTATAAAATCGGATAAAGAATATGAAGCATTTCTTCCGACGTGTTCTTTTACCTCATCATAAAGCCGCGCAAGACGCGCTAATATTTCTTGCACATGCGGCTTTTCTAAAATCCTTTTTAGTAGACCTGATTTATTTAAAACTTCTACAAATACTTCATCAAGTCTATTGTTGCTTGCAAGTTTTATAAAACCTTTCTTTTTATCTGTATACAAATTCACAAATCTTTTTATAGCACTAGCGTCTTTTAAATTTAGGGCATCTAGTTTTTGAGCGCTTGTAATCAATTTCCAAATAGAACCTTTCTCCTCATACCTTTTCGTAGTGACTTTAAAAGCATCCAGCGGATGTATGTCAAAGCAGTCCATCAGCAAAACCCTAGTCATGTGTTCATTGCTATTTGGCTTTTCTACAGAGCGAAGCAAAAGGATCATTTTTCCTACATCTATATCATCCAAAATATTATTTTCGGACTCTACTTGATATGGAATATTCTCTTTATCAAAAATTGGAGTTAGCGGATTTAAATCACTATTGTTTCTTACTAAAACTGCGATATCATTTGCTTTTGTAGTTTTCAAAAGTTCTTTTACTTTTTCAGCAAGCCAGTAGTATTCGTTGTCATATGTAGAAAATTCGGCCTTTTTAATTTTCTCCTCGCTGTGACTAGACTTTTTTATAAGACCAATTTGTTCTGATAAAATTTCTGAGGAAATTTTATTATTTGATATAACAGAAAAGGTCGCGTCCAGGATCATCTGCGTCGAGCGGTAATTTTCTGAAAGATTTATTAGCTTTGCCTCTTTATATTTATTCTTAAAGTATAAAAAGTTCTCAAGACTTGCTCCCTGAAAACGGTATATCGCCTGCTTCTCATCTCCTACTACAAATAGATTTGGATTGGGAAAAAATGACGCCATAAGCTCTATAATCGTGTTTTGTGCAGCATTTGTATCCTGATGTTCATCAACTAAAAAATACTGGAATTTCTCCTGAAGATATTGAAGTAAGTATGGATGAGTTTCTAGCTTTTTTATGACTTCCAAAAGCATATCGGAATAATCATATTTTTTAAGTTTCTTTAATTTTTTCTCATACCCCAGATAAACTTTTACAAGTTCTCTGTTTTTTTCTATATCTTTAATTAATTTTTTGTATTTACTTTTAATCTGTCCTTTATATAGCCCCTTTGTGTTTTTCAAATCATCCAGATTATTTAATTCCTTTTCCATTAGATCCAGTGCTTTTTCTAAATCGGAAGGACTAACTTTTTCCATCTTCAAAGAATTAATCGCAGAAAGACCAGGCTTTACATAATGCCCCAAATCTCCCAGAGGCTTTATGTGATTTAAATGCGTATTATGAATGATTTCCTCAATTATTTGCAATTGCTCGATTTCATTTATGCTTTCTGCTGCAATAATTTCAGAAAATTCTTCCTGGTGCCTCTTTATAAAATTATTACTAAATGAGTGGAATGTGGTAATCTCGACCCTATATGCATCCTGACCAATTATAGATAAAAGACGCTTTCTCATTTCATAAGAAGCTGCTTCTGTAAAAGTTAACGCTAGAATATTTTCGGGGTTTATTTGAGTTTTTAGCAGTATATTTGCAATACGAAGCGTGAGTACCTGAGTTTTTCCTGTCCCGGGACCGGCAACTACCATAACTGCACCCTCTGTAGAATCTACTGCCTCTTTTTGGGCGGAATTTAAATTTTTGTATTGCTGTAAAAATTCTTTCGAAATCATTTAGGGGTATTTTACCATTAAAAAGACCCTAGGAAGTTAGTAAGCCAGATTCTGTTGGGGCCACTTTACTAAAGCGGACCTGATCGTCATCTATCTGATGCCCTCAATCTTTGATGCTATCCCGATTTGCATCGGGAAGGTAATGTACGTTCGCATCGTTCGGAGGTTGCAGCAGGTGGGATTGCCCGTTTCACTCTCACTCGTCTCTGTTGCTCTCAAATTCTGTTAATTCAGAATTCGCTCCAAATTCCGTATGTGAGTAATTCTTTGATATTCTCAAAGATAGGAATTTGGATACCAGCGGTTCCTTCAACTTGCGCTGAATTTCCCGTCAGGGCTTACGCCCCGTCCCCGACATTACGCCTGTCTGGACTTTCCTGTCCGATGTGACATCGAACCGACGACCCTACTTCCTAAGGTCATGTTTATTATAGGACAAATTACAGCATGAGTCAAGCCGATAAAAATATATCAATCTCCCACTTTACAGCCTCAAAGAGGTCTTCTCTAGTGGCTTCAAGCCACAAAATTCTACTATCTTTTTTAAACCACGTCATTTGGTTTTTTGCATGTTTGTATTCTGCTATTTTCCATCTTTCAACAGCTTCTTCAAGGCTTAATTTTCCCAGTAAGTATTCAAATAGTTGTTTATATCCATTCGCGTCCTTCACTTGTGGTGCAAGAATTTTATAGTTCTCAAACAATCCTTCTACCTCTCCCAATGCCCCATTTTCCAAACGGTGTTCAACACGTTTATCAATTTTTTTCTTCAATATTTCTCTATCGCAATACAAACCAATCACCAAACTATCATAATTATGATTAATGATTAATGATTTACGATTTACGAATGAGATCGAGTGATTATTATGTAATTTTGAAGTAGTAATTTCAATCGCTCTTACCAGTCTTCTACTATTTGAAATATCCGAATTATTCATACTTTCAAACTTAATTAAGTTAATTTTTTTAAGCTGAGATTGTAATGCTTCCACATTTAATTTCTCAAGCTTTTTTCTCAATTCCAGATCAGGTTTAACCCCAATATTGATTCCCTCAATCAATGCTTTTATATACAAACCTGTCCCACCCACTACAATTGGCATCATATTCATATGTCCAGTATACTGGACATATTTTGAAGCTAAATCGGAAAAGTGACTAACAGCGAATGAAAATGAAGGGGCTACAACATCCAATAGAAAAATGCGGATATTGTCAAAAGTATAATAGCCTGAGTGTAATCCATCTTTAGTAAATTGAGGCAGGAGAGAAAATTTAGAACCCTTTGGTATATCCTTTCCAGAAACAATATCAAGGTCTTTATAAACTTGAACCGAGTCGGCGCTAATTATGCTGCCTTTGAAGTGTTTTGCGATTTTTAGCCCAAGATTAGTTTTTCCAACTGCTGTGGGACCTACAATAAATACTACCTTTTTCATATGGGCAGATTTTCTCAATTTTTTCCCCAACAATCAACCCCTCACGGCCTTTTTTAGGCTTTTTCCTGCAGTAAACCCGGGTGCTTTGCGGGCACTAATTTTTATCGCCTCACCGGTTTTTGGATTTCTTCCTTTTCTCTCTTTTCTAATTCTTACGCTAAAAGTTCCAAATCCTGTAATTACCACTTTTTCGCCACGTTTTAGACTATCGCGAATTCCTTCTAGAAAAACTTTGACAGCCTGCTTTGAGGCTTTATTCGTAAGATTTCCCTTCTTTGCGACTAGTTCTATTAATTCTTTTTTTGTAACAGACATATGTATTCACCCCCTTTGTTAGAAAGTGTTTGCGACTTTAGAGCAATTACACTTTCTTACATCCGCCAAAGATTGCTCTTCAAGCCGTGTTCAAAATTGAACTGAAAAGGCTTGAAGAAAAATCGGGCGGATAGTTTTACTTGATTTAACAATACAAACTATACATTCCTTTGTCAAGAAGGATAATTTATTGTTCAATTTTGTGGGATTATTCTTTAGGTTCGGTTACTCTGAAGTCGCGTATTACTGTAACCCTAACTACTCCAGGGACTATAACTTTTCTGTCAACTTCGTCCTTAATACGTTTTGCAAGAATTGTTGACTCCACATCATCTAATTTTCCGGGATTGACAATTACTCTTATCTCACGACCTGCCTCAAATGCATATGCATCGTCAACTCCATTAAAGCTTTTTGCAATTTCTTCCATATCCTTAATTCTTTTCATATAATCCTGCAAATCCTCATGTCGTGCTCCGGGACGGGCTCCTGAAATAGCATCCGCAACGTGTACTACAACGGATTCAATTGATGAAAATGGCTTATCCTCATGGTGTTCTGCTACGCAATTTACTATTTCTTTAGGGATTTTATAACGGTTCAGCAGATCCACTCCCAAGTCTACATGACTTCCCTCTTTGTCAGTTACTACCTTTCCTATATCGTGGAATAAACAACCAAGCTTTACAATCTCAGCATCTGCACCCAGCTCGAAGGCTATCTGCATTCCAATTTTTGTCTCCTCCAGAGTGTGAACTAAAAGGTTTTGCCCAAAAGAAGTTCTAAATTTAAAGCGTCCCAAAACAGAAAGCAGATCAGGATGAACATTAAAAGCTTTAACGCTGTGTGCAAGTCTTTCTCCCTCTTCAAAAAGAATTTTTTGCATTTCTTTTTTCTTCATATCAACAATCTCTTCTATCCTGACAGGTTGAATCCGTGTATCTTTTATCAGTAGCTCTAGGGATTGTTTTGCAATTTGGCGTCTTACCGGGTCAAAGCTAGACAGACGGATTAGCCCCTTTTCCTCTAAATCTACATCCACTCCTGTCGCATCTTCAAATGCGCGGATATTCCGCCCCTCTTTTCCTATAATTCTCCCTTTCATGTCGTCGTCATCAATTTTAATAACCGACACTGTATATTCAGGGAGAAAATCTAGAGCCCCGTGCTTTATCGCATCGGCAATTATTTCCTGTGCTTTTTTGTGGGCTATTAACTTTGCTTCTTCTTCTGCCTCTTTGATTATTTTTACAATATCTGCTTTTGAATCTTCCTCAACTTCAGCTAACAAAAGCTTTTTTGCTTCCTCACGGGAAAGTGACGTTATACTTTCGAGTTTTTTTATATACTCGTCTCTTTTATTTGAATCGCTCATACAATTAATTAATTTTCAAAGGAATACCGGAGTTAAAAATTAGAATCTATGTGTGCAGAAATTTCTAAAATTTTGCATATTCGGTTATCCTTACCGTTTATCTAGAATATTATATCACAATTGCTTTACTTAGACAGACTAAATCTCTAAACTAAAATAATGAGTCTAATCAAAAATTATGATGAACTTAATCAATCAGAAGATAGAAGTATACTTTTGGAATTAATTGAAGAGGGTCTAAATTCTATCCAACCGGAAACAGTTTTTAGTAAAAATATAAAATTTGAAAATAACATCCTCACGATTACCGACAAAGCTTATAACTTGGATGAGTATAGCAATGTTTATATCATAGGCTTTGGAAAAGGCGCTGCTAGAAATTCAAAACTTTTGGAAGACTTATTAGGAGAAAAGCTAACGACAGGATACGTAATTGACACTGAAGAGGAAGTTTTTTCTAAAATAAAATTTTCTTTAGGCACCCATCCTCTTCCATCTGAGCAAAATCTTAAATTTACTGAGAATATGATGCTAAATATGAGCAATTTGTCTGAA
This sequence comes from Candidatus Levyibacteriota bacterium, assembly GCA_039738415.1. Classification (GTDB taxonomy): domain Bacteria; phylum Patescibacteriota; class Microgenomatia; order Levybacterales; family GWA1-39-11; genus JBCLLY01. Next base: position 77,081 of record JBCLLY010000003.1, on the reverse strand, counting down.
AAAAATTTAGTGCTTGTCGTTGTTTGTGGTGGAGGATCTGCGATGCTAGTTCATCCTCATAGTATTTCTTTAGAGGAAAAAATTAATGTTGGAAAAGTTCTCTTAAAATCCGGTGCTGATATTTCTGAAATAAATATCGTCCGTCAACATTTATCTGATGTAAAAGGCGGAGGGCTCGCGCAAATTCTGTATCCCGCACACATTATAACGCTAATATATTCTGACGTTATCGGAAACGATATCCGGTACATAGCATCTGGTCCAACTGTAAAAACCGCTACAAGTATTGATGATGCAGTAAACATTATAAATAAATATAATTTGTCTGAGCAGATTAATTTACCGCGCGAAGCATTTATAGATAATACTCACGATGATAAATATTTTACAAATGTAAAAAATACTATAGTTTTAAGTAACAGTACCCTTCTTGATGCAGTAGAACAGAAAGCAAAATCAATGAATATTAACTGCGTAAGATATTCTGATAGTATAAAAGGTCTACCTAGTGAAGTTGCAAATGAATTAGTTTCAAACTTAAAAGAAAAAGGGTTACTTATTGCTGCAGGTGAAACAACAGTTGAGGTAAGAGGAAATGGAAAAGGCGGTCGTAATCAGCAGACTTCACTTGAAGCTCTTAAAATAATTGATGACAATACTCTTTTTTGCTCTATCGCAAGCGACGGATGGGATTTTACTGATGCTGCGGGAGCAATTGCTGATAAAATTACGAAAGAAAAAGCGTTAGCGCAAAATTTAGATATAGATGAGTATTTGAGAAATAACGACTCATATACATTTTTTGAAAAAACAAATTCTCAAGTAAAAACAGGGAGGCTTCCTTCCAATGTCGCAGATTTCATGTTAGTATTTAAAAACAATGATTGACGATTTAACGGACAAAAAAGAACTCGAGTTGCGGGGAATTGCAGTTGAGATACGGGAGCTTATCATAAAAATGCTTCTTGAAGCCGGCTCGGGACACTCTGCAGGGCCACTGGGTATGGCAGATATATTTACGGCATTTTACTTTCATATTCTAAACCATGATCCTAAAAAACCAGACTGGGATGGGCGTGACAGATTAGTCCTATCGAATGGACATATTTGTCCAGTCCTATACGTCACTCTTGCAAAAGCAGGGTATTTTCCCATAAAAGAGCTTATGACTTTAAGAAAACTAAATTCGCGTCTGCAAGGTCATCCTCACAGAACCGCTCTTCCCGGAATTGAAACAACATCAGGACCGCTCGGCGAAGGGATTTCCCAAAGTATCGGAATGGCGCTTGCTGCAAGAATGGATAATAAGCGCCATCAAATCTATTGCCTTACCTCAGACGGCGAGCATCAGGAGGGGAATACTTGGGAAGCAATAATGTTTGCGGCAAAATATAAACTTGATAACTTAACCGTGGTAATTGATAGAAATAATATTCAAATTGACGGAACGACCGAAAACGTTATGCCGCTTGAAACTCTCCGCCTTAAATACGAATCTTTCAACTGGTATGTAATAGAAACCGACGGGAATAATCTCGAAGGATTTGTTGACGCTGTCAGGCAAGCACGTTCAGTTCACGAGCAACCGAGCGTAATAATAGCACATACCATCCCCGGTCTGGGAGTCGATTTTATGGAGAATAATTATTTATGGCACGGAAAATCTCCTGATGAGAAACAGGCAAAAGAAGCTCTTTCGGAACTAAGAACTTTGCAAGGGAAAATTAAAAGCGAACATCAATAATATGCTTAATCCTGATTTAAAATTAAACGAAAAGATTTTTGGGCAGGACGTTGAAAAAGACGCGACAAGAAGCGGGTACGGTACGGGGTTGTTTGAGCTTGGCAAGACTAATCCAAACGTCGTAGCATTATCCGCAGATTTAACAGAATCGACTAAGGCTGATAAATTCGCAAAAGCGTATCCTGAGCGCTTTTTTCAAGTGGGTGTCGCCGAGCAAAACATGGCAGCAATCGCAGCCGGCATGGGAGTATCCGGTAAAACAGTATTTATCTCCTCTTACGCGACATTTTCTCCGGGAAAAAATTGGGAAACAATTAGAACTACTATCATATACAACAATTCAAATGTAAAAATTGCGGGACACCACGCGGGAGTTATGACAGGACCTGATGGTGCAACTCATCAGGCAACTGAAGATATCGCAAGTGTTCGCTCCTGGCCCGGAATTAAAATAATTATTCCTTGTGACAGCATCCAGGCAAATTTGGCAACGATTGCCTCAGGAAATGAATATGGACCATGTTATTTACGGTTTTCCCGCGATAAATCTCCGATTATGACAACTCCGGAAACTCCTTTTGAGGTAGGAAAAGCACAAACTTTCTGGGTAAGTGAAACCCCTCAAGCGGTTATTTTTGCGACAGGATATATGACTTACTACGCTTTAGTTGCAGCAAAAAAACTTGAGCAGGAGGGGATAAATACTCTGGTTACAAATGTTCATACAATAAAACCTCTAGACACACAAACAATTATAGAACAGGCAAAACAAATCGGTGCGGTAGTAACAGTTGAAGACCACCAAATAGCAGGAGGGCTGGGTGGCGTGATAGCAGAAACGCTGGCGCAACACTCACCTACCTCTATGGAATTTGTAGGAATGCGCGATGTATTCGGCGAGTCAGGCAAACCTGAAGAATTACTCAAAAAATATGAAATGGATAGTGAAGCAATAATTGGTGCCGTAAAAAAAGCAATAAGTAGAAAATTAACCTAATTGACCTAATTTCTAGATAATGAATTCCGGCACTATTGGACATTAGATAATTAGTGCTTGATTAGATTAATTAGAAATTAGAATAATTAGAAATTATGGATCAGAACTTATTAAACGAATTAAAAAAAACCATTGAGGGTGACGTTTTAACGGACGAACAAACTCTTATCGAATATAGTCATGACGCCTCGCTTTTTGAAGTTAAGCCCGAGGTTGTTGTTTTTCCAAAGGGAGAAGATGATATTAGGACTCTAGTTAATTTTGTAAATAAAAATAAAAAGCAACACCCAGGACTTTCTCTTACCGGGCGCTGCGCTGGAACAGATATGAGCGGTGGCGCAATTAATGAGTCCATTATCGTTTCTTTTAATAAATATTTTAACCACATCCCAAGAATAAACGGAAATATAGCAACCACACAGCCCGGTGTTTTTTATCGCGACTTTGAAGAAAAAACTCTTGAGAAAAATTTAATTTTTCCGTCATACCCGGCATCAAAAGGACTATGTGCTATGGGGGGAATATTTAATAATAATTCGGGAGGAGAAAAATCTCTACAGTATGGTCAAACCGAAAAGTATGTAAAGCGCGTTAAGGCAGTGCTTTCCGACGGAAAGATTTACGAATTTACACCCCTTACGCAAGAGGGGTTAAGGAAAAAAATGGACCAAAAAAACTTTGAGGGAAGCGTTTATAGAAAAATGTACAAGTTAATTAATGATAATTACGAAGTTATAATGAAAGCAAAACCCGATGTTTCAAAGAACTCAGCGGGGTATTTATTATGGAATGTATATGATAGAGAAAAGGGAATTTTTGACTTAACTCAGCTTTGGACAGGCGCGCAAGGGACTCTTGGATTAATGATTGAAGGAGATTTGGAACTTGTTCCCGTTCGTGCGCACCACGGTATGTTAATTATTTATCTTAAAAGCACCGCGCACCTAAAACAAATTATTGATGAAGTTCTTTTTTTAGACCCGGAAAGCTTTGAGTCATATGACGACAATACATTGATGCTTGCTTTAAAATATTTTCCTGAATTTGCAAGACAACTCGGACTAATCGGTATGATTTCTGCCGGCCTTGCATTCTTACCGGCATTTATTTCAATGTTTACAGGAAAAAAACTTCCAAAACTTGTTCTTCAGGTTGATTTTGCAGGCAATAACCGTGATGAAATTGAGGAAAAATTAAAAACTTTACGTGAAAGACTAAAACCTATGCATCCTTTAATTCAAATAGCTGAAGAGGGGCAAGAGAAAAAATACTGGTTAGTCCGCCGTGAAAGTTTTAATTTGTTAAGAAAAAAAATTCGCAACAAACACACAGCACCTTTTATAGACGACTTTGTTATAAAACCTGAGTATATAGCGGAAGTTTTACCTAAAATAACTGACATTCTTAAGAAACATCCGGAGTTCATGTATACGGTTGCGGGGCACGTCGGGAACGGCAATTTCCATATCATACCTCTGGTTGATATAAAAAATCCCAAAGTAAGAACTGCAATTCCTGAAATATCGGATAAAGTCTATAGAATTATTGCAAAATACAAAGGCTCAATTACGGGGGAACACAACGATGGTATTATTCGCACACCCTATCTTGAGCAGATGTATGGCGCAAAAATAATTAAACTTTTCGAGGAGACAAAAAGAATTTTTGACCCGTATAACATTTTTAATCCCGGTAAGAAAGTAAACGGAACCCTAAAGTATGCAATGGATCATATAAGAACAAGCTGGTAATTTAAAGCTGCTTATATTTTTTTAACAAACCTTTTTAATTTTGGAGAAACGCAAGTTTTTTAACTATTCCGCTTTTTGCCCAAGCCTTTCCAAATCCAAAAATATTCCCCGCATCCAATTGAGCCAAAAATAACATCAACAGAGCATAAATAACATGTTCATCTATAATGGGATTGTTTGATAGAGGGAAAGCCGACAGATACATAAGAGCCATCATCGTAGCGCCTGCCAAAGACGCGAATTTTAATGCGATGCCCAAAACAAACGCTGTTCCTACACCTAAAAGACCCAGCATAAATAGCCAATCAACAATAGGATTTCCAGCAAGACTCTGAAAGAAGTTAGCAAAAGGCCCTTGCGTTGCGAACTGAAGATAACCAGATGTCGGCGAATTACCAACTAGCCATGCCTTAGAAGCCTCAGTTGCAAAACCAAGTCCTAAAAGCTTATCAAAAAAAGCCCAAAGCAAAATAAAACCAATACTTATTCTTAATAAAGCGGGATAAATTTTTACCATTAATAATATTAAATCCTTATTCTGAAAATATGTCAAGCAGTATCCATGTAACCGTCCACGATTTGGCAACACTTTGTCATCGCGAGGCTGCAAGGTAGCCGTGGCGATCTCTATAGATTGCTTCGCTACGCTCGCAATGACATTTTCTTTGACTATTCCTGGACGATTACGTATTCATAAAATCAAACTTAGAAATGTCATAAATTACATCCTTTCGCTCAACTATTATTTGCCATTTATTTTTCTTCGCGTAATCCGCAAGTTTCTTATTAGGATTAAATGCAATAGGATTTCCTACCATTTTTAAAAATGCTATATCTGACTCCGTGTCTCCAACACCAATTGCAGATTTTAAATCAAAAACATTTTTGTTTTTTTCTAAAAAATCCTCTAGTGTTTTTTTCTTATCTACTGCAGGATTTCCATAGGGTTGCTCTCCTGTGAATTTACCGTTCACAACTTCATAATAACCACCTAAGTATTTATCAAATCCTATATCTTTTGCAAAACTAGTTAGGATATGACCTGGCGAACCGGAGATTGCAAACAAAAAATAGTTTTCTTTCTTAAGTTTTTTTATTAAATACCGTGTGTATCTATATACTTTTTTCTTTTCTCTATTTAAGACCTCTTCTGCGATATTCTCGACATCAACCTCCTTACATCCTTTAATATTTTTGTTGTAAACTTTTATGACTTGATTAATATAGTCCTCATATCCTCCATCTCGGTTTAACCACAGCTTAAAATAATTTTCTATCTCATCCCGAGCTTTATTTGGAAATATTTTTTCACTAACTAAAGCATTTGTAAGCTCTATTAAAAGACTCGAGCGGAATATTGTTCCGTCAATATCAAATACTGCAAGACTTCGTTTTGTCTCTGAAGAAGTTTCCATAATCAATAGGTTTATTTATAAACTATCAATTTCTTTGGCAAGAATAAAGTCTTTCTCAGTAATTCCCCCCTCATCATGAGTAGAAAGAGTTAAAGTTACCATATTATATTGTATTAATATATTTGGATGGTGGTTTAATTTTTCTGCAATTGGTGCAATTTTATTTACAAACTCAATTGACTGCAAGAAACTTTTAAACGTAAAAGTTTTCTTAATTTCTTTTTCTTCAATCAAATCCCACCCTTTAATTTGTTTTAGTTTTGTATTTACTTCATCAAGTGAAAGTCTAGTCATGCAACACAACTATAACAGCTTGTTATTATTTTTTCAAAAAAAGATTTAAGGAAATTAACAATGTCGAGCTATATCGAAAAATTAGAACGTCATTTTCGCAAAGGTAGGCGAACGCAACCCCTTCGCATCGCCTTCTATCCGTTTACCCTGAGCCTGTCGAAGAGCTCGGCCTTGCGCCACCGCTAAAGCTATGGCGACACGCGGTCGGCCTCGCTCTAGTATTTTTTGCAAGAATAAAGTCTTTCTCAATAAGTCCTTCCTCATCGTCGGAGACTCTGAGCGAGGTCAATTTATTGACCGAGTCGAAGAGTCGGGGTGCGGAGAATCGAACTCCAGCCACACGACCCCCAGCCGCGTATTCTACCTTTAAACTACACCCCGTTATTCTAAGCAGAACTATTTTATCAGATATTTTGGAGATTCAAAGGCTTGCTGGACTTATCTTTCCTTTTGCAATTAAATACTCTACTACCTGACTGGTTGTTATCGCAAAGGCCAAAACTAAAAGATAAACTCCAAATATGGTAGGTAGCTGCGCAGGAGATGTTCTCATCATGCCTAGTATAAAAACGCTAAACCACGAAACAATTGATATTGCGCCCATGGCAAAAGACAATTTTCTAATTTCTCTCATTCCCTTATGCTCTTTAATAATTATTCCAAAATTGAGGGAAGTTAATTTCGGAGTAATAAATAAATTAAGACCTACACCATTTACAATAATTATCAAAAGTATCAACATTTTTGCAATAAATTTTGCGGATTCGTTGTATGCACCTGCCCCGGGAAGATAAAGTCCAATTCCGGAAATTATAGATAAAGCAAGACCCAACCATATAATCTGAGAGAGTGTTTTTAGAACATATAACTCACTCTTTGATATTTTTAAATCCTTAAGAAATTTCATGAATAAAATGTCGGAAAATATCGCTCCTCCAAGACCAAAAACGAGCCCCATCACATGAAACCCTATTATATACGACCTATATTCCGATAAAAATGGTAAAAATTCAAAAGCGGAACCGTTTACTGCAGCAATAAAAATAACCGTGCAGATACTGGCAGAAACCAAGCACCATGTACAAAATTCTCTAATCAAAAAGGCCTGTATAAAGGTTAAATAAATAGAAAACAAGAAAGCTGCAAGGGAAAGTGCTAGAACAAAAAATGTAAATAGCGGAGGCAGGCTATAAAATCTTGGCACTGTTAAAAATACAAAGTAAGAAACTAGAACAAATGAATAGTATGCAATACCCAAGTATTCAACAGGAATATGAAAAAATCTTGAATATTCGCTCTTAACGACTGCGTCACACTTCCCCCTCATAGGACACGCGACAGGATGCGACTTTCTTTTCTGATATGCAATGTATAAAGCTATAAGTAATCCCGCAAAAGAGGAGAGTAAAATCAACAAGTAATATATATTCACAATTTTTAGTCTAACAAATAATTAGCTTAATCGACAAGTCCTATTGAATTTGTAATAAAAGTTGCTACAATGGGAATTGTTAAATATGGCGCGACAATCAGCTAAAACAGCAAAACCAATACCACAAGGACAGGCACCGGAATCTGGACGCGAAGGTGCGGTAAGAATGGCAATGGAGCAAATTGAAAAACAATATGGAAAAGGCTCCATCATGAAATTCGGCGACAAGAATCAAAACCTCACTATAGATGTCATCTCAACCGGCGCGTTTCCTCTAGACATAGCATTGGGAGTCGGAGGATTACCCAGAGGCAGAGTTGTTGAGATTTTTGGACCGGAAGCTTCAGGAAAAACCACAGTGTGTCTATCTGTGATTGCAGAGGCACAAAAAAAAGGCGGAATTGTTGCATTTATTGATGCTGAGCACGCTCTTGACCCACTTTGGGCACAAACAATAGGAGTAAAACTTGATGACCTTTTGATTTCACAGCCTGACACAGGAGAACAAGCGCTTGAAATAACAGAACAGCTGATAAGAAGTGGCGGAGTAGACGTTGTGGTTATTGATTCAGTAGCAGCACTTGTACCAAGGGCGGAAATAGAGGGAGAAATGGGAGATTCAGTCATGGGTATGCAGGCACGTCTTATGTCTCAGGCACTTCGCAAGCTAACAGGGATTATTTCAAAAAGCAGAACCGTTCTTATATTTACAAATCAACTAAGGCAAAAGATCGGAGTTATGTTCGGAAACCCAGAGACTACTCCCGGAGGACTTGCACTAAAATTTTATGCTTCAATTAGACTTGATATCAGACGTATTGAAACTTTAAAACAGGGAGATAAGGTTATTGGAACCAGATCTAGAGTTAAGGTAGTAAAAAACAAAGTTGCCCCACCATTTAGAATTGCGGAATTTGACATAATGTCAGACGGAATTTCAAAAGAGGGCGGGATATTAGACGTAGGCATAGAGATGAACGTTATTGAGAAAAGCGGAGCTTTCTTAAGATATAACGGTGAAATAATCGGACAAGGAAAAGAAGCAGCAAAAATATATCTAAAGGAAAATAAAGATATTGCTACGAAAATGCAAAAGGAAATTATGGAAAAAACAAAAACCGGAGCGTCTATGATATCCGTCGGAGTTGAGAGCAATGAGGACGAAGAGTAAAAATCTACAGGATAATCCCCGCTCATCTTTCAATAAAGCACTTAGATTTCTTTCATATCGCGCGCTGAGCACAAAGGAGATAAATGATTACCTGGTTAAAAATAATTTTTCCGAAACTGAAATAACTGAAACAATTGAAAAGCTTATTGACTATAAATTTTTAGACGACAGGGAGTTTTCCAAAAACTTTATAAACTCAAGACAAATTAGGGGAAAAAGTAAAAGGATGATTTCTTTTGAGTTAAAATATAAAGGGATTAATAAAGATATTGCAGAACAAACCCTAAGTGCCTCTCAAGAAGATATTATTACAGCAGGAAAATATATCGAAAAAAGAATTCATCAATTCGAAAAACTTGAACCCGAGAAAAAAAATCAAAGAATAATTAGTAGATTAAGGTCCCGCGGATATAACTGGGATATTATAAAGGAAGTATTGAAAAATATAGAATCTACCTCTTAGGGTGTATATTGCAGCAATCTTGGCACTTTGTCAAAAAAAACTACCGTTTTGGACTTTGTCTTTTTCTCCTTGCCCCCAACAATCTTACCTCTCACCTTTTGGGAACTATTCGTTCACGGCTCGAGGGGCGATTGACGGGGCTTCGTCGGAAAACTTACTATCTTTTTGGTGATTGTCTTTTTCTCCTTGCTTTTCCACCCATTCCTACCTTGCGTCGCTCACGTGTTCTAGCGTCCCTCGTAAGATATCCACCTTTATGTAAAAGCTCATGGAAAGCATCTGTGTCCTGTTTGTCTAGTGCACGTGCTACTCCATGGATCATAGCATCCATTTGGCTGCTTATTCCGCCTCCGGCAACTTTAACTGTAAAAATAAATTTACCCTCTATTCCCAACTCTTTAAGAAATTTATTAAGCTTAGGATAGTAGGCTTTAAATCTAAAATAATCTTTCCCAGGCATGCTGTTAACGCTAAATTCTCCCTTTGCGAGTTCGAGCTCTCCTATTTGTACTTTTCTCACAGATGGATAAAGCCTAACTCTGGCAACAGCTTCCTTTCTTCGTCCTACCGTTTGAATATATTCTTTTGTTATATTTTTCTTTACTTTAACCATATATATTTCAGTCTCTATCAGCCTTAGACCAATGCGCCTTTGACAGAAAATTTATCTGCATATTTATGTTCTTCTCCATTAAAAACGTGAAGTCTTTTTAACATTCCGGCTCTTAATTTATTTTTCGGAAGCATTCCGGCAACTGCATGCACTATAATTTCCTCAGCGCCTTGCTTTTTAACTTCTGCGTATGTTCTTACTCTGAGCCCTCCAGGATATCCTGAATAATTAGTGTATTTCTTCTGAGTTTCTTTTTTTCCACTTACTTCTACTCTATCTGCATTTATCAAAACTACATGGTCTCCGCAATCCATATTGGGCACAAAATATGGTTTGTTCTTTCCAATAAGCTGCTTTGCAATCTCAGTTGCAATTCTACCTAAAATTTTACCTTTGGCATCAACTAGATACCACTCTCTTTTTATATCAGTTGCCTTAGTCGATATTGTTTGCTTGTTCATACTTTACCCTTTCTTCTGTCTAGTTACTGTTTGCTTTGGCACAACCGCTCTCACCTTTACAAAACTTTTATTCTCAATATTCTTATTAACTTCTTTTCTTACAGTTCTTTTAACTTCCTTCTTTTTACTTACTGATTTTTTAACTTTTTTAGCTACTACCTTCTCTCCCTTTTCAACAAATTCCAAAAGCACCATGTCCGCATTGTCTTTTTTTCTATTTCCCGTCTTTACTATTCTAGTATATCCGCCTGGTCTTTTTGCAAATCTTGGACCAATTTCCTTAATAAGTTTGATAACAGCATCCTCATTGATATTCTTTTTAAGGTGGTAAGCGGCGGCCTCACCCCTTTTTGAGACCGTTACCAACTTTTCTACCTGGCCTTTTATTGCCTTTGCTTTTGCTTCAGTTGTTTTAATTTCTTCATTTAAAATCAATGAACGCATTAAGTTTTTAAATAATGCTTTCCTTTGATTTACATCTTTTTTAAATCTTCTTCCAAAAACTTTCTTTTTCATATATCATCCGTAAAAAAAATGCGTCTTTTTGACGCATTATTACTATCAGTTAAAGCCTTGAGCTTATTTACTATTAAACTCTATTCCTTTTTTATCCAAAGCCTCTTCTATTATAGATAGAGATTTTGCGCCTAAATTTCTATAAGCCATTAGCTCTTTTCTGGGAGTGCTTAGGATATCAGCAACTGTTTCCATTCCGGCATTTTTAAGACTATTATAAATTCTCGTAGGTAAATCTAACTCATCGACAGCAATATCATCACCGACCTGCTTTTCCTTGCTTTCACCTTCTAAAAGACCCGCATCTTCTACTCCTTGGTCGGGTGAATAAACTTGCTTGAAGTAGGAAACTAAAATAGAGCTAGCAGTATCAAGCGCATCTTTTGCTTCAATGCTTCCATCTGTTGATACTTCAAGAATTAATTTATCATAATTTGTCTGTCCTCCAACTCGGGTTGGTTCAACTCTATAATTAACTTTTGTAACTGGGGTAAATATTGCATCAACCAGGATTACTCCAACTGTGGTTACTTCACGCTCCGTAGCAAGTGAATATCCGAAGCCTCTTTCCACAGTCATATCTATTGATATTTTTGATTTTTTATCAGAAAGATTTCCTAAATAATGCTTTGAATCTACAACTTCTGCTCCATCTTTTCCCTCAATGTCATTGCCTGTTATGTTCCCAGGTCCTGTTTTAGTTAAAATTAACCTTGCGCAAGAAACACCTTCCGGAAGTTTTATGCGAAGTGTCTTTATATTAAAGATTAGCTCTATAATGTCTTCCTTAAGTCCAGGAAGAGTAGAAAACATATGTGAAACTCCATCAATTTTTACAGAAGTTACAGCTACTCCTTCTATGTTGGTCAAAAGAACCCGTCTTAAAGCCACACCCAAAGTATGTCCAAATCCTGGCTCTAACGGCTCAATTACGAATTGAGTAACTTCATTTTCCTTTTTTTCCTCTTTTATTTGAAACGTTGGTCTATTCATACTATTCAACAAGTGTTTATTCTACTACTAACGAGAATAAAATTCAATAACTAACTGGTACTGCACTGGATTTGCTATTTCTTCGCTCGTTGGCATACGTTTTAACTCTCCTACCATTTTATCTTTAGACAAATTCGCAAGCACTTCGATTTGATTATCTTCAATCATTTTCTTATTAAATTCGTTCAAAACGAATTTTTTACCAACAGCAACTTTTTCCCCAACTCTTACTTTATATGATGGTATATTTAATTTTTTACCGTTCACTAAAATATGTCCATGTGAAACCATTTGGCGTGCCATGGGCCTACTGGGTGCAAAACCTAACCTGTACACTACGTTATCCAGACGAGACTCAAGAAGACCAATTAAAGCCTCTTCTGTATTCTCACTCATTCTTTGGGCCTCAATTACATTCTTTCTGAATTGCTTCTCCAATAAACCATAAATTCTCTTTAATTTCTGCTTTTCCCTTAGTTGAAGTCCATACTCTGAAGTTCTTACTCTTCTTCCGCGTCTATTTAGAGACCCTGGAAGAACATTCAATCTTCTTTCAAGCGATTGAGAAGCTTTTCCAATTATATTTACTCCTTCGCGTCTTGCAATTTTATGTTTTGGACCTGTGTATCTTGCCATAAATTAAGTTCTCCTTCTTTTCTTTCCCCTTGGGCCATTATGAGGAATTGGTGTAACATCAGCAATCATTGAAATGCCCATACCTGAATTGCGAAGTGCACGAAGCGATGCATCACGTCCTACTCCTGGACCCTTAATATAAACATCAAGTGTCTTAATTCCAGCGTCGCGTGCGTTACCTAATGCCGCTTCTACCGCAAGGGTTGCTGCATATGGGGTAGACTTACGGGTTCCTTTAAATCCTGCTTTTCCGCTGCTGCTCCAAGCAACAACGTCACCTTTTTCGTTAGTGATGGTTACTATTGTGTTGTTAAAAGTTGTACCAACATATATTTTTCCCCTACCGGTTGATACCACCGTTCGCTTATTAGCTGTTTTTTTATTTTTTACTGTTGCTGTTATCATATTCTATTTGCTTGCGGTTATTCTTTCTGCCACTTCTTTCTTTATCGCACCTATTGTAACTCTCTTTCCGCGTTTTGTTCTTGCATTCGAACGTGTTCTTTGTCCATGTACCGGAAGATTTCTAGCATGTCTTACTCCTCTATATGCATTAATGTCCCTAAGTCTTTTTATATTTGAAATTCTATCTGCTCTTAAATCTCCCTCAATTTTATGGACATCTAGTGCTTTCTGTATTTTAACAACCTCTTCCTCGCTTAACTGATTTGTTCTCTTTGAAGGTTCTACTCCTGCTTTCTCTAAAACATCATAGACAATACTTCTGCCAATTCCATATATATAGGTCAATGATATATCGACCCTTTTTCCATCCGGTACATTTACTCCTGCTATTCTCATATTTATATTTAAGTGGAATTTTAGTAAAAAAAGTCCTAATATCTGTAGATTATCCTACCTTTTTCAGTATCGTAGGGAGTCATTTCTATTTTTACTCTATCACCGGGTAATATTTTTATAAAATGAATCCTCATTTTCCCCGATAAATGACATAAAATAAGATTTCCTCCTTCTATTTCAACCCTAAAAAGTGTATTAGGTAAAACCTCTTTTACACTCCCGTCTATCTCTACTGATCCTTGATGAGCCATATAAGAACTTGCTCCAATTTAATCTGTTAATTTTAACAAATGAGAGCGTATTTAGCAAGCTTCATTTGAACTTACAAATTTAATGGGTCATTTATTAGTTTTGTGATTAGCTTTGGTCCGTTTTCATCAATATAAATTGTTCTTTCAAACAATCCTGCGAAAGACCCGTCCTCAGACACAATTGTCCAATCATCGGTTCCTTCAAATACCACACCCGACTTTCCCATGTTATAAATTGCCTCAATTGCAAGCGTCATGCCTACGTAAAGTTTCGGAGTATTATCTATTTTTCCTTCCAAATATCCTGGGATTTCAGGCTCCTCGTGGAGCTCACGTCCTACTCCATGCCCGACAAGACTTCTTACAATATTGTAACCATTTGATTCAATTCCCTCCTGCATAATCTTTGAAATATTTCCCACGTGATTACCATTCTTTGCCTCAGAAATTGCTTTAAATAGGGTTTTTTTACCTACCTCTAAAAACTTTTTTTTATCATCGTCAAAAGTATCTCCCACGATTACAGTCTCCGCCATATCGGTATGGAAACCATCTAAATAAACCCCACAGTCAAAACCAAAAATATCGCCGTTAACAAGTTTTCTATCTTTTGGAATACCATGGACAACCACATCATTTGTAGAAGCACAGATCGTATGCTGATAACCATCAACCTTCTTAAACCCGGGCTCTGCACCTAATTCCAGGATACGTCTTTCAGCTAGTCTATCAACATCAATCTCAGTTACTCCTTCTTTTACATATGCTACGATTTCATCCATAACTTGACCTAAAATAACCCCCGCCCGCTGCATAATCTCAATTTTTTTCTTTGTCTTGTCATCCATCATATATTAATTGTTAATCTTCGAAGGATTTTATCAATTTCAGAATACATTATTTCCATTTCACCACTGTTTTGGACGCAAAAATCAGCAATTGCTATCGGACCGCCTTTATTTAATTTTTCAAGTTCTGCGATATCCCTTTCCCGTGATTTACCTTGAGGAACCGGACGAACCGACCTGCCTTCAAGTCTGTTATACCGCATGCTGGGCTCCGCATATATATGTACTAATATCAGGTAGGGGAATTCTTCTTTTAGTAAAATGTACTCTTCCCATGAGTACAAACCGTCTAATGCAATAACGTCTGACTCTTTTAACAGCTCACGTATTTTAGGTAAAGCCATAATGGCATAAGCTGCCATTCCTAAATCCTCCCGGAACTTTTCTCTAACTATTCGCTCATTTTCCGATATCAAGGGTAGACCCTGTTTACTAATTTCTTCGTCTGTAAATTTACCAAACCTAACAAAGAGTACTCCTTTTTTTTCAAGATAAGAAGCAGCTTCGCTTTTGCCTGCACCAGGCATACCTACAAATGCAAGGATCGTTTTTTGGTTCATTATTTCGCGTGGAGTTTGTCCATTATTTCCTTATTTAATTCCTCAATAGTTTTTTCTCCATTCAACTCAAAAAGCACCCCTTTTTGTCTATAGTAATCGAGTACCGGTTCTGTGACTTCATGAAAGAGCTCAATTCTTTTTCGCAAAGCAAGAAGAGTTTCATCCTCCCTTTCATCCTCCCTATAAGAAAGTCTCCAGAGGGCCTCCTTGTCAGATACATTAAGGTAAATTACGTATTTAATACCATTTTCAAACTCCTGCGCCTGCTTAACTGTTCTTGGAAAACCATCTAAAATATACCCATTTTTATACTCATCCCTTTTCAAATACTCACTCACAATCTCAAGAGTCTTATCGTCGGGTATTAAAAATCCTGCATTTAATGTCTCTTTTATATATCTTCCAAATGGAGTTTTTTCTTTTGCAATTTCCCGGAAAATATGTCCCGTTGAAAGATACGGAATATTCAACTTTTCAGATAGTAGATTTCCCTGAGTGGATTTACCTGAACCCTGAATACCTATTAGGATGATTTTCATAATTTAGTGAAGAAATTTATCGTAACTGCGGTTAACTAGCTGCACTTGCAATACTTTTACGGTTTCTATAACAACTGTTACTACGATTAGAATACTTGCTCCGCCTATAACAAGCGACTGAATTCCGGTGTATGCTTGTAAAACATTAGGCAAGATTGCTACCATACCTAAAAATACAGCTCCAAAGAGAGTAATTCTTGTGATTATAAAATTTAAATATTTTTCAGTCTGCTTTCCCGGACGAATTCCAGGAATAAATCCTCCGCTTTGCTGAATATTTTCTGCAATGTCTTTGGGGTTGAAAATAAGCGCAGTATAAAAATAAGTAAATCCTAAAATAAGCGCAAAGTAAACTACATTATACAAAATACTTTCAACGCTAAAATTTGCGATAATCCAAGCTCCTATTCCTGCTACCTGAACATTACCTGACGCTACCAAATAATTTGCCAAAAGTGATGGTAACAAGACTAAAGATATTGCAAAAATAATCGGAATTACTCCTGCAGAATTAAGCCTAAGAGGTAAATGCGTAGACTGAGAAGCGGCAGAGTTTGCACCACGAATTCTTTTTGCATAGATAATGGGAACTTTTCTGATCGACTCATTTACAAAGACAACCGCTGATATAACCAATACTCCCAAAACTACTAACATCACCATATTTATCGCCTGCTCAGCGTTAATTGTCGTAAACGCTTGAAATACTGCAACCGGCAGCTGACCGACAATTCCTGCAAATATAATTAATGATATTCCGTTTCCAACATTTTGCTCTGAAATTATTTCACCAATCCACATAATAATCATCGTTCCTGCAACCATTGTCGCGATAAAAGCTATCAAGTCGACAACTGAAAGACTACCTATAAGACCTTGACTTCGAAGCAATGTGTACATACCTATGGACTGAAGTACAGAAAGTGGAATTGTCGCGTATCGTGTATATTGAGTTATCTTCTTTTTACCGTATTCTCCTTCTTTTTGAAGAGCTTCCAGCTTAGGATAAATTTTTGTAGAGAGCTGCATTACGATAGAAGCGTAGATATAAGGACCGATACCAACTGCAAGAATTGAAAAATTGGAAAGAGTACCTCCTGAGAAAATATCTAACAAACCCAAGAATTGGTTTTGATCAAAAAGAGACCTAAGCTGATTGATGTTAACTCCTGCAACCGGAATATGCGCTAAAAAACGGAAAACTAAGAAGAGAGCTAAAACTATAAGAATTTTTTTTCTGAGTTCGGGATCTTTAAAGACTTTTTTTATAACGCCAAGTGCTTTCCCCATGATAAATTTATACAACGCTTCCGCCCGCAGCGGTGATTTTTTCCTTCGCTCCCTTAGAAACAGGCAGTTTGACCGTCAATGACTTTGATAAATCCCCATTACCCAATATTTTAATCCCACCACTTCTTTTTATATTATCTTTGGAAATAATATTGTACTTTACTAAAGTATCTACATCAACTACGGTTTTTGCGGGAAGTTCATTTAGTAAATTGACATTTACCCCATATAAATCTTTTTTAATAGAATGATTTCTTCCTTTTCCACGGAGCACTGGAAGCCTTTTAATAAGAGGCAGTGCTCCTCCTTCAAATGAAAGCGGAATTTTAGTTCTTGCTTTTTGACCCTTTGTACCGCGCCCGGAAGTTTTTGCTCTACCGGATCCATAACCCTGACCAAGTCTTCTATAAGGTTTTTTTGTTATTTTTTGTAGATTATCTAGTTTTGCCATATTAGTTCTTATTTAATTTTTCAAGCGCCGCAAGTGTCGCATGTACGTTACTTGCTTTATTGTTCGTTCCTAGTATTTTTGATGAAATGTTTCTTATCCCCGCTGCCTCAACTACACTTCTAATCGCGCCTCCTGCGATAAGACCGCTTCCCTTTGGAGCCGGTTTTAACATTATTCTCGCTGCACCTAATTTCAAGCGGATTTCATGCGGGATAGTACCATTTATGATAGGCACTTCTATAAGGTGTTTTTTTGCGTAAGAAACAGCTTTTTGTATAGCGGAGGCAATATCAGCTGACTTTCCAAGTCCTACACCAACTTTACCTTTCTTATCTCCAACCACAACAAGAACTGAAAATCTCATCGTATTTCCCCCTTTAGTTTTTTTTGATACTCTATTTATCTGAACAATCTTTTCTTCAAATTTTTCCCTATCTTGGTTATATTCGTACATATTAAAAATTCAATCCCTCCTTTCGCGCGGCATCTGCAAAGGCTTTTATTCTACCATGAAAACGGTATGCTCCCTTATCAAAAACTACATCCTTAATTTTTTTCTTCAAAACTTCTTTTGCAAAATCGGCTCCAAGTTTTTCTGCTGCTTCACCTTTTTTTACTCCATCGTATTGCTTAGAATTAGATGAGACCAATACTTTACCATTTTTATCAATAATCTGCGCATATAAATATTTATTTGAACGAAATACGCTTAACCTCGGTCTAAGACTTGCCGAGATATTGCTTCTGGTTCTAATTGCTCTTCTTTTTCTAAGTTCTACTAAATTTTTCATAACTTATTGGGCTGACTTTGCTGCCTTTCCAGCTTTACGTCTTATCTTTTCACCTACATATTTTATTCCTTTACCCTTATATGGTTCAGGTTTTCTTACCGCTCTTATTTTGCTCGCAATATCCCCAACGAACTGTTTGTTAATTCCGCTTACGGTTATTATTCCCTCTTCTACCTGTATCGTTATTCCTTCCGGCGGATCAATTTTTACAGGATGAGAGTATCCAACATTTAAAACGAGGCTTCTACCATCAACTCTTGCCCTATATCCAACACCCACCATTTCGAGTTTTTTATCAAATCCTTTTGTCACACCTGTTACCATATTTGCAACTAATGAGCGTGCTAGTCCATAAAATTTCAAAAGGTTCTTGTCTTCCTTTTTCATAACAACTGTTGCAACACCATCCTTTAATTCAAGACCAATTCCTTTTGGCAAAGTCCAAGAAAGACTTCCTTTAGGACCCTTTACGCTAATTTCTCTCTCGTCAATTGTTAAATCGACTCCAGATTCTATATTTATTGGTTGTTTTCCTATATGTGACATACTAGCTTACTGTACAGATTAACTCTCCTCCTATATTTTTCTTCGCTGCATCTTTTGCTGTCATAATTCCTTGATTTGTAGACAAAATATTTGTCTTAAATCTATTTACGCTTTTTTTAACTTCTTCTTTTTTAGAATATCTGTGAATTGAAGGTTTTGAAATAATCTTTACCTCGTTAAGTGATGGTGCGTGGCTGTGATATAAAAGAATTACTTCTATATTTTTCTTACCATTATTTTCAACTGTTTTTGTGCTTTTAACAAAACCCTCTTTGACTAAAATATTTCCTATCGCCTCAACTATTTTTGAGTGAGGAAATACAATGACCTTTTTTCGGGCCATGTATGCGTTTTTTATTTGTGTTAAAAATGATGCTATTGGATAATTCATATTATTAAATTCTAATTTCTAAATTCTAAATCCTAAACAAATTCAAATTATTTAAATTCAAAATTTCAAACCTATTTTGTATTTTGTTATTTTTATTTCTCATATTTATTTCGTATTTCGTACTTAGTGCTTCAAATTTCCAATTTTTCAAAATTGGCTTACCAGCTTGATTTCTTTATTCCTGGAAGTTCTCCTTTCAAAGCGCGCTCTCTAAAACAAATTCTACACATTCCAAAAAGCCTCATATAAGCCCTCGTCCTTCCGCAAAGAGCGCATAGATTAACGTTGCGGGTATTAAATTTCTGCTTTTTACTTAATTTTGTTATTGTCGATTTTTTTGCCATATTAATTTTTTATAACTGTTTTATCTTTCTCAATTTTTTTAAAAGGCATTCCAAATGCTTCGAGCAATGCTTTTCCTTCTTCATTATTCCTTGCGCTTGTAACTATTGTAACCTGCAAAGACCTTACCGCCTCTGTCCGACCCGGATCTATCTCTGGAAAAACAATCTGCTCTGAGAACCCGACGCTTATATTACCTCTTCCATCAAAAGCTTTCAAGTCTATCCCTGAAAAGTCTTTAACTCTAGGAAATACGACAGCAACAAGTTTTTCCAAAAAATCATACATTCTTTTACCTCTTAGAGTTACCGATAGTCCGATTTTATCTCCCTCGCGCAACTTAAATGTCGCAATCGAAGTCTTGGCTGCTGATACCTTAGGTTTTTGACCTGTAATTATGGTTAGTTCTTCAGCAGCTCTTTCTAAATTCTTTTTGTCCTGAAGAAAAGACTTCATGCTTGTATTCACCATTATTTTCTCTACTCTAGGCACAGCCATAACTGACCTTACTCCTAATTTCTTTTTTAGGTCTTCTCTTATTTTTGTTTCAAATTCTTTCTTATAGTTACTCATACTTTTAATTTAAAATTTTAAATTTCTATTTTGCATTTTGCACTTTTAACTATTCCTATCCCTGCCTTTGCTTGTGACGGGGATTCTCACATATAACAAGAACTCTACCTTTTCGGCGGATAATCTTGCATTTCAAACATCTCTTTTTTACTGACGCTTTTACTTTCATAATTTATATAGCTGTTTGTGACTTTCTAGAAATTCTTATTTTTTTACCATTTTCTATTTTATATCCAACTCTTGTTGGTTTCTTCTTTTTAGGGTCAATCAGAGATACTTTTGATACATTCATAGGCTTTGTAATAGTCACAATTTCTGATTTTTGACCCTTCACTTGACCTTTGATATGGCGTTTAAATTGATTTACACCTTCAACCAAAACCATATTTTTTGCAGGAATTGCTCTTAAAACCTTTCCGGTTTTTCCTTTATCTTTACCCATCATTACCTGTACTGTATCGCCCTTTCTTATTTTCATATTTTTTTATACCACGTTTTTTGCAAGAGATGCGATTTTGCCAAACCCCGCATCTTTAACTTCGCGTGCTACAGGACCAAAAATTCTGGTTCCCATAGGAATTTTTGTTTTCTCGTTTTCAATTATTACTCCGGCATTTTCAGAAAAGCGGATATATGTTCCATCGTTTCTCTTGTATTCTTTCTTACTTCTTACTAGAACAACTTTTACCTTATCTCCCTTTTTGAACTGCGTATGAGGGAGAGCTTTCTTAACAACACAACCTAATATATCACCAATAAATCCATATCTTCTTCCTGTTCCCCCATACACTTGGATCACTTGAAGAATTTTTGCTCCGCTATTGTCAGCGCTTGTTAACATTGTTCTGTGTTGTACCATAAACTTCCTTAGGTCGTAATTTTAAATACTACAAATTCCAAATATTCCAATATTGAATTATTGGTATTTATTTGTAATTGGTATGTATTGGTAGTATTACTTCCCCTCCTTTCCAATTACTTTAAAATGTTTTGTTTTGCTAAGCTTTCTTGTCTCTTCAATTCTTACAGTATCTCCAATTGCTACACTTATATTATTTGTATCCGCACTAAATCTAGTTGTTCTTCTCAGCTTCTTTCCATACAAAGGATGAGTTACAACTCTATCTACTGCGACCACTGCAGTGTTTTTCATTTTGTTAGACACAACTGTGCCAAGTAATATTTTTGCCATATTTATTTCTTAGTCTCCTCCACCCTTTTTATGCTTAAAAAAGTTAATATCCTGGTTACTTCTTTCTTTTTTGTTTTCAAAAGTGCTGTATTTTTTTCTTTCTGAAGTGAGATTGCCAAAGATAATTTAGAAATATCTTTTCTCAAATCTAAAAGGTTTTTAACTAACTCTTCTTTTGTTTTTGTTTTTAACTCTTCTTTAATTTGTTTTTTCATATTTTTATCTTTTTATAAATACGTTTCTAACTGGTAATTTATGTCCTGCGCGCCTTAATGCTTCCTTTGCTATATCTTCTGCAACTCCACTCATTTCAAAAACAACTTGCCCGGACTTTGTAACGGAAACGTATTGGTCAATATCTCCTTTTCCTCCACCCATTCTCGTCTCCGGCGGTTTTTTTGTTAAAGGAAGATCCGGAAATATTCTAATCCAAACTCTGCCTCCTCTTTTTATGTAATGCACAATAGCTCTTCTTGCAGCTTCAATTTGCCGGCTTGAAATAAGACCCGACTCAACCACCTGAAGACCAAAGTCTCCAAACGATACCTCATTACCCCGATGGGACATATGTGGAAGCTTTCTAGGCTTAAATTGTTTTCTGTATTTTTGTTTCTTAGGTTGTAACATATAATTTTAATTTTTTATCTATTTATCCAGACTTTTACTCCGATATATCCGCTTTTTGTTAGAGCCGGATATGACGCAAAATCTATATCTTCTCTTATCGTTGAAAGTGATAGCTTCCCTGCCTGATTTCTTTCAACTCTGGAAATTTCTGCTCCTGCAATTCTTCCAGAAAGAACTATTCTAACACCCTTTGCCCCACTTCCCATAACTTTTTCAATTGTTTGCTTCATAACTCTTCTATGAGGCATACGACGGATAAGCTGTTCAGCTATATTTGAAGCAACAATTCTTGCATTCAAGTTTGGCTCTTTAATTGGCTCTACCTTTAACTCGATTTTTTGTTCTCCTGAAGCCTCATTTCCACCATCTTTCGAAAGACTTACTATGTCTTTTTTCAAAATCTCAAGTCCGGATCCTCCGCGTCCAATAACGACTCCAGGCTTTGTTACATAAATCGTAAGCTTTATGTGATTTTGAGATCTTTCGATAATAATATCTCCTATTCCGGCATGTCTTAATTTGTTCATAAGAGCATCACGAATCCGAATATCCTTTAGGACGTTTTTTGCATAGGACTTTTTAGGATAAAATCCTACGCTTTTAAATTCTTGATGTATTCCCAGTCTTAATGCTATTGGATTAACTTTTTGTCCCATCGGTAACGCCTCCTTTCATATTGTTATCCGTCAGAATAACATTTATATGACTTGTTCTCTTAACATAAGGTCTTATTCTTCCGCGTCCGGCATAGTGGAATCTTTTATAACGGACCCCTTCATTTATACTAATTGTTTTAATCTTTAAATCTCCCTTGTTTGCACTTCCATTATTAACAGCATTTGCAACTGCGCTATTTAGTACCTTTAAAAGAGGCGTTGCCGCACGGTTATTTAATCCTCCTAAAGAAATTTTAGCGTCTTCAATAGGTAAAGCTCTTATAGCATCCGCGACAAGCCTAACCTTTCGGGGACTTATTTTTATAAATCTTGCAACAGCTTTATATTCCATAAAATTAGTTAAAAGTTTAAAGTTAAAAGTTTAAAGTTAAACTTTATTGAATTTTTAATTTTAAATTGTCCTTCGTTCTTGAGCTCAGGGTCGAAAGATAATTTTGAATTTTTCATTTTGAATTTTAAACTAGGTTTTGCTTACTTCTCTTGAAACAATTCTTCCATGTCCTTTAAAGTGTCTTGTTGGAGAAAACTCTCCAAGACGATGTCCTACCATGGATTCATTAACCCTTACGGTAATAAAATTCTTTCCGTTATGTACGCCAAATATGTGACCTACAAATTCCGGCGGAATTTGGCATGGCCTAGACCATGTTTTTATTTGCTCTCTGTCTTCGCTTTCTTTTTGCACCATGACTTTTTTCATAAGTCTTTGGTCTATATATGGTCCTTTTCTAGAACTTCTGCTCATATTTTATTTTCTCCTATTTATAATATATTTATCTGAATATTTCTTTTTAACTCTTGTTTTACCAACTGCTCTTCTTCCTGTATAAGTCTTGGGGTACTTAAGTCCAATCCCTGTTCTTCCCTCTCCTCCTCCATGAGGATGAGATCCGGGATCCATTGCAACTCCACGAACGGTGGGTCTGCGTCCAATATGTCTTGATGCACCCGCTTTTCCCAAAACCCTATCTTTCCACTCTATGAGGGAAAGTCTGCCAATTGTAGCATAATTTTCCCCAAAAACGCGCCTTACCTCTCCTGATGGCATCTTTACGTGTACATATCTTTCCTCCCGTGCTACGATAAATGCTTGATTTCCGGCAGAACGTGCTATCTGACCACCTTTTCCTTTTGTTAATTCGATATTATGAACTGAAGAACCTACAGGTATAAGCATTATTGGCAATGCGTTTCCCGTCTTTATATCAGAGCTTTCTCCGGCCACAACCTTATCCCCGATATTAAGTCCTAAAGGACGAAGAATATATCTCTTGTCTCCATCTGCATATTGTACTAAAAGAATTTCCGCAGAACGGTTTGGGTCGTATTCAATACCAACTACTTTACCCTCAACACCAAGCTTATCCCTTTTGAAATCGATCTCTCTATAAAATCTCTTATGACGTCCGCCTTGGTGTCTTACCGCTACTTTTCCAGTATTATCTCTTCCTGAGTTCTTTTTTAATATTGTTTTTAATTGTCTCATAATTTATTTTCCTTCGATATGTTCGTCAAAAATATCAATCTTCTCGCCTTTTTTAAGGTTTACTCTTGCTTTTTTATAAGCTGCATCTGATACTATTTTTCTTTTTTTTGTAAGTTTTGTTTTATTACCCTTTACGATATTTGTCATCACTTTTGTAACTGAAACGTTAAACATGCTTTCAATTGCTTTTCTTATTTCCACTTTTGAGCTTGATTTATCTACAATAAAACTATAACGACCACCTTCAGCCTCTCTTAAGGATTGCTCGCTTATAATCGGTCTAATAACTATTTCGTATGCTTGTTTCATAATGTTTTTATAAAAGTTTTTTTCATTTCCTCAATTGCATCTTTTGAAATCAAAATAGCACTACTTCTCATAACTCCATAAGTGTTGATATCGGAGCCTGTTACAGTAACTATTTTTTCTACGTTTCTTGAAGCAAGCAGAGCCTGTTTGTCTTCATTATTTCTTACAAATAATATCGATGGTTTTTTCTTTTTATCAGAAGCAACTACTGTTTTTACAATAGTTGCAAATTCTTTAGATTTACCGCTCAATTTTCCGTCAAGTATATAAACCATATTTTCACTGCTCTTCTCAGTTAACGCACTAACTAAAGCCTGTAGTTTCATTTTCTTTGGCATTTTTAGCCCAAAATCTCTTGGCTTAGGACCATGAACGATACCTCCACCCACAAAAATAGGGCCTGTTATGGATCCATGTCTTGCGCGTCCTGTTCCTTTTTGTCTCCAGACCTTTCTTCTAGATCCGGTTACTTCACTTCTTGTTTTTGTACTTGCTGTTCCCTGTCTTTGATTTGCAAGATATACGCGAACGGCTTGTGTCATAAGCTGTTCATTTATTTTTCCTCCAAAAAGTTCTTGAGGTAAACTAACGCTTCCTTTCCTTTTTCCGGTTAGATCAAAGCTTGGCGCTGTAACTTTTGAATCTGCAGTATTTTTAACAACTTTGCCCTGAGCCTTTTTAACATCTTCTTTAACCTCAATCTTTTTTACAACAGTCTTTTTAACTGTTGTTTCTTTTTTAATTGTTGGTTTTTTTGCTTTTATAGTTGGCATATTTTTAGAGTTTTAAGATTTAAGTATTTTAATTTGATTAAAAATTGCAAATTGAAAATTATAAATTATTTTTCCTCCTCCTCTTTTTTATCTTCTTTTTTTGTTTCAAGGCTACTATCAACTTCTGTTTTTTCTTCTACTAATTCCTCGTCTTGAATCTTTGCATCTAAAACATTAACGTCCTCAGATCCATTCTCTTCATCTGCTAAATCCTCAACTTTTTCCTCATTTGTATCAGCTTTTACGTCTTGCGCTGCAGTGTCAACCTTTACCTGGGCAACTGTTTCTGTGCTTTTCATTTCAATTACTTCTTCTACTTTAGGTTCTTCCGCTTGAACTGCTTCTGCAACAATTTTTTCCTCAGCAGAAACCGAAAATAAAGGTATAAATTTTTTCTTCTCGCCTATTTTTGTGATCATAATAACTCCACCCTTTGGACCAGGAATAAGACCTTTTATCAGAACTTCTCCATCTCTTACATCAGCTATTTCTAGATTTTTAATTGTCACCCTATCACTTCCCATGCGTCCTGCCATCTTTTTACCTCTATATACGCGTCCTGGTGTTGTACCCTGACCGATAGATCCTGGAGCTCGGTGGCGGTCGGACTGACCATGAGTTTTAGGTCCTCCGTGAAATCCCCATCGCTTAACAACTCCTGCAAATCCTTTTCCTTTACTTACTCCAACTACGTCTATCTTGTCTCCTGCTTTTAGTACTTCCTCCGGAGTAATGGTCAAACCAGCCTCAAGCCCATCTAACGCATCTACCCTTATTTCGCGTAAAAAGCGAGGTGTATTTTTTAACCCCGCTTTTTTTAGGTGACCGGTTAATGGTTTTGAAATTTTATTTCTTTTACCAAATGCTACTTGGACTGCCATATATCCTTCTTTTTCTGTGCTTTTAATTTGGCTTATATAATTTTCTCCCACAAACACACGAGTTAACGGAACTCTAGTTCCGTCTTCTAAAAACGCTTGTGTCTGTTCTATTTTTTTTCCAAAAACTGCTGATATATTCATAAAAACCCTCTTTAAACAAAAAAAACGGCTGCTGCACAGTCGTTTTAGTTCAAGCTTAAAATAAGCTTAACTCAATACTTATGTAGCAAAATTCACCTCCAAAGTATAGGTCATAATCACCAACGATTATTATATCGCGCCCGAGCTTCAAATGCAAGAGAAAAAGCCTACAAGCGTTTTGGTATAATCATAAGATGACAGAAGAAAATTCGATGGAAAATTTTCATCCCACGACAAAAGAAAGAAAAGAAAAATTACCATCAAAAAAGCGATGGATGGAAATGGCTAGGCAATATCAAGAAATTAACCCTCAAACACAGCCAGGGGAAACCATGAGACGTATAAGGGATATCCAAGACTTTAAAAATCCCAATAAAAACACTGAGGAAAGAGAGAAAGCAGTCATTGTTAATAACCTAAGAAAAAAGCGCTTAGAGCAACTAGGACTAAATCCAGATGAATGGGCGTACTTTTATTCAACCCAACCAGAAGGGTTTGGCTCTCAAAATATGCAGGCCCCTCTAACTGAGCAAGATATGGCAAAAATAAGTGCTAGACTGCCTGAAGGTATTGAACTATTTGTGATTCAAGGAGGTATTTCGTCCGGATCCGAGTTTGTCAAAGAAGAAAATCCGTATCAAATTATGAATCATTGGTGGGAAATTTATGTGAGAGAAAAACCCTACTCTATCCTTGAGGCTCCCAATCCTGAACTACCAGAAGGTTCAAACTCATAATAAGAAAACAACCAGCGTGTCTTTGCTTCGATGATTTAAATCAACGAAGTGGTTAATTCGTTTACTTAGCACCATTGACTAGTCCATGGATACAAAAAAATGAAGCTAATTCAAATTCAAGGTGAAAATAAGTTCTTGGAACTTGGAATTTGGTTCTTGAAACTTCTTGCGAAGCAAGCTTTACATCTTAATCTCAAAATTTTGTTTCAAATGCAAAACAGGAAACCCCTCACCCACGACCTAACAAACGTAGCATTGGGTGCGGGGTAAATTTCAACTTAAAACTAAATTACTCAACAGGCGAGTAGAGAGCTCTATTTGTGCTTCCCAATTTTTTAATTAGGTTCTTTTTCATAAGATATTCCAAATCATAATGTAATGTACGCGTATTAACACCCATAAACCTCCTTTTTATCTGGTCAAAACTCATCATGGTATGTTCTCTAACTATTAACAAGATCTCTGTTCTTCTTGGAAGAAGAAAGTCTTCAATTTTCTCTTCCTTTTTTTCTTGCAATTCAAGAATTACTTTTTCACTACTTATAGCTATAGCTTCTAAAATAAACTCGACAAACTGTGTAATATCTTTCCCTTTCAGTGATAATCCGTTGTAATATTGCTCTCGATTGTTTTCCAAATATTCCTCAAAAGACATAAGTCCCGCAAATCCATATCCTAAGTGCGATAAATGCCAATTCATAAGAATCCTTCCAACTCTTCCGTTTCCATCAAAAAATGGATGGATTTTTTCGAAAGCAAGGTGCGCAATTGCAATTTTTGTAAGATCATCGGTCGAGTCATTTGTATATTCCAGAAAATTCTGAAGCAATCCGGCTATTTTTTGAGGTGGGGGAGGTAGATAAACTGCAACACCTGCTGTATTAAATATTGCAGTTTGTTCGGATCTAAACTTACCTAAATCACTTGTCAAACCATCCATTATTCGACTATGAATTTCCCAAACAATTTCCTTGGATAAAGCAGTATTCAAACTTCGCACATATTTTAAGGTCGAAAATATTTGTTCTACCTCCTTTTTTTCGCTGGTAGTGGAAAACCCTAATTCAATTTCGCTTAATTCAAGACTATTGCCCTCAATTCTTGCTGAAAATAACGAACTTTTTAATGCAGATTTTCTAAGTAAATTTTCCTGAATTTGGGGTAATCTAGGCAATTTTTCAAAAAGAGACTTATATGTTTTTATACGATATGCGTACTCTTGAATATGCGAATTGGTTTTATAAAAGTAATCCTCTATCACAAAAATACTGTACATTATCTTTCAAAATTTTGCAATATACTGCAAGATGCTTCATTATATTGCAAAATATAGCTTCTTAATTTAAATGCGGCAAAATAAGTGTTTTAAAATTTGGAAGTTGAAAGTTGTTTCGGATTTCGGAATTAGAATTTAGAATTTCCACGAAGTGGCTTTACATCTTTATCTCAACATTGACCCCTGTGGGGAGGTCGAGGTGAATGAGATTTTCGATGGTCGACTCTGTAGGAGACTCTATGTCAATCAACCGCTTATGTGTTTTGAGTTCAAAATGATCTCTAGCGTCTTTGTCGATAAATGGAGATTTATTTACTACAAATGAAACGCGGATACTTGGAAGCGGAATCGGACCTATAACTTTTGCGCCAGTACGAAGCGCCGTGTCTATAATCTGCTGACACGTACTATCTATAATCCTAGAATCATAGCTTTTTAACTTTACTCTAATTCTTCCTTTTGGCATATTTACCTTATTTTAACAAAAAAACCTGCTTATCTTAAGCAGGCTCAATACTTTTGTCTAAAACTTAATTTTAAAATGTGCGAGATCCCGATTTAATCGGGATGACGATGACAAAGTAAACCTACTTCGTAATCTTAACAACTACTCCTGCTCCGACGGTTCTTCCACCCTCCCTGATAGCAAATCTCATTCCGTCTTCCATAGCTACTGGAACAATTAATGAAACATTCATTTTTGCATTGTCTCCAGGCATAACCATCTCAACGCCTGTTTGAAGCTTGATTTCTCCTGTTACATCTGTAGTTCTAATATAAAATTGTGGTCGGTATCCTGAGAAAAAAGGAGTATGACGTCCACCCTCTTCTTTTGTAAGAATATAAACTTCAGCTTCAAAATCAGTGTGTGGAGTAATGCTTCCTGGTTTTGCGATAACCTGTCCGCGCTCTACATCATCTTTCTCAACGCCTCTTAGGAGCAGTCCTGCATTGTCTCCTGCTTGCCCCTCATCTAGGCTTTTTCGAAACATCTCAATTCCGGTAACAATTGTTTTTGTAGACTTTTCATGGATTCCTACAATTTCAACTTCCTCATTAACCTTAACCATTCCGCGCTCAATTCTTCCGGTTACTACAGTTCCTCTTCCTTTAATAGAGAAAACGTCTTCAACAGGCATAAGAAGAGGCTTATCAATTGACCTTTCTGGTGTTGGGATATATTCATCAATTTTATTCATTAACTCATGGATTGCTTTTTCAGCCTCAGGATCACCCTCAAGTGCTTTAAGAGCTGAGCCTCTTATGATGGGTGTTTCTGCTCCGGGATATTGATATTTTGTTAAAAGCTCACGGATTTCCATCTCCACAAGCTCAATAAGCTCCGCATCGTCAACCATGTCAATTTTATTAAGAAAAACTATAATCTTGGGTACTCCAACTTGGCGTGCAAGTAGAATATGTTCCCGGGTTTGAGGCATAGGACCGTCAGGAGCTGATACTACAAGAATTGCACCGTCCATTTGAGCGGCACCGGTAATCATGTTTTTTATATAATCTGCATGTCCCGGAGCGTCAATATGTGCATAATGCCTATTTGCCGTTTCGTATTCGATGTGAGAAATATTAATAGTAACTCCTCTTGCTTTTTCTTCAGGAGCATTATCAATATCTTCATATTTCATTGCCTTACCGCCACCCTGTTTGGATAAAACGGTTGCGATAGCTGCTGTTAAAGTTGTTTTACCGTGATCAACGTGACCAATGGTTCCAATATTTACGTGCGGCTTTGTTCTGTCAAATTTTGCTGTTGCCATATTTTTTAAAAAATAAAACACCCGTTAAAAAAGGTGTGAATGAATAATACAATATCTTGATTTGTACGTCAAGTAGTAATTTTAGCTTGAATTACTACGAAGATCCTGAACCTGCCGAAGGGTCAAGGGGTAAATGAGGTAAACCCCGCACCGCCCACGATCTCACAACTTGCCATCCTTGCCCTTGCGCGAAGCGGGCTCGCCTCGCTGGCGCTTTAGCGAAGCGGGTCTACTTGGGTGCGGAGTAAAATTTTAAACTATTACGTATATTGAAATTTGAGCTTAAAATAGGCCATAAAAGGACTTTGGTATAATCTAGGCGTGGAATATATATATTTATTTTTTCTTATTATAATAGTATTTATTGCAGTACTTGCATATCAAAGACTAATCGTCTCGAATCAAAAAACTTTTATTAAAATACTCCCTCTTCTTTTGTTTTTAGCTATCCCCGCATGGGCAATTCTAAGTGGTAAAACAGAAAATGAGGATAAAAATATTATCAAACCCATAGAAAACTTTGTAAAAAATTCCACACAGCCCCAACAAAAATCTGCTCTACTTGAAAACATTATTGAAAAAGAACTTGAAAATACAAATGGAGCATATGCTGTTGCTGTAAAAAATCTAAAGACAAATGAATACTATTATTATAATGAAAATAGAAAATTTCCTACCGCAAGCCTTTATAAGCTATGGGTTATGGGGGCAGTATATGACGAAATAGAAAAAGGAAATCTCTCAAAAGAACAAAACATAGGCTTTGATGCAGGGACAATAAATGAGAGGCTTGATATAGCCTCAGAATCGGCAGAATTTACTGAAGGTTTTGTGGGAAATACTGTAATAGGCGCAATAAATCGTATGATTACAATTTCAGACAATTATTCCGCGCATATCCTTTATCTAACAATAGGCTGGGGGAAGGTTGGAGATTTTCTAAAAAAATATGAACTCAACAATTCCTCTATTAATTCCTTGACAACAACTGCAAGTGATATTCTTGGCTATTTTGAAAAATTATATAAGGGTGAAATCATAAGCAAGTCTGTGTCTGCCGAAATGCTTGAGATTTTAAAGCTTCAAACTTTTAACGACCGGCTTCCTAAATATTTACCGGAAGGGACAATGATAGCGCATAAAACAGGAGAGTTGGGAGCTGTAAAACACGATGCAGGAATAGTATTTAGTAAAAACGGCGACTATATAATAATACTTTTATCCGAAACGAATAACCAAACAACCGCAGCAGAAATAGAGGCAAATATCTCGGAGAAAGTGTGGGAATATTTTAACAACTAATTATTTATAAAGCTGGCTATGAGTCCCGAGGAATTCAAAGTCTATAATTAATTCGTCATTCTTTTTACTTTCCCTAAAAATTGCCCTAATATCTCCAGTGATATTGATACTTCTATAATCATTGAATTTTCCAGTCAGTGAATGATTATTTAATCTTGGATGAAAAGGGTTTTGCTTGAATAATAAAAGTCTTTCCTCGAATGCTTTTTGCGTTTTTGCGTTAACTTTAGAATATTGTTTCTTAAACCTTCTTCCGTAGTTGACGTACATATTTTGCTTTTGGATCATTCAACCACTTCAAAGAATCCTCTACATTATCGAAAGTGGGAGACACCCAACCTTCCTTCCTGTCTCTCCTTGCTTCTTCAAGTATTTTTATCAGAAACTCAGAGGGTTCTTCTGAATCTGAAAAGGTAACTGTCTTTGTTTTTATCATATGAGTTAAGAATCCATTTATCACAGCACTCAAGCTCAATCCAAGCTCCTCAGCTCTTTTCTGGGCTGCTTTCTTAACTTCTGGTTTTATTCTTACATTTATTACTGCACTATTCATAGTAAATAAAGTATATACAATGTATATACTTTTGTCAAACTGAAAACTTGATATATTTTGTCATATTGACCCATCGACTCACTTCGTTCTCTCAGGGTCCTTGGTGATACAGAAATACATAGTTGACAGGTGAACGATTGTTCACCTAATATAAGTATGGCATTATGAAATCCGAATACCTAGATTCTCTTCGTTCGTTTTACAGAAAGAACAAACGCATTCCTTCATACTCTGAAATGCTTCTGATTTTCGGACTTTCCTCAAAAAATGCCATTCACAAGATTATAGGCAAGCTTGTTGAGCAAAATTATTTGCAGAAATTAAACAACAAACTTTCCCCGACTAACTTTTTCTTTCAAGTTCCTATCTTAGGAAATATAAAAGCGGGATTTCCTACGGGGGCTGAGGAAGAGTTGAATTTTCTCTCACTTGATGAATATCTTATAGACAAGCCAAATAGCTCATTTTTGCTAAAAGTATCAGGTGACTCTATGGAAGGAGCAGGCATCTTCTCGGAAGATTTGGTCGTTATAGAGAGAACTACGCAAGCACGGTCTGGAGATATAGTACTTGCGCTAATTGACAATGAATGGACACTAAAATTTTTGGATATAAAAAATGGAATAAGTATTTTGCGTGCCGCAAACCCTAACTACCCTGACTTTATTCCTACGCAAGAGTTGAAAATATTTGGATTGGTAAAGAGCGTAATGAGAAAATATTAAAAATTAACCTAATTATTCTAATTAATCTAATTGACCTAAAAAATGACTAATGAAAAAAATCCCAAATACGATCTAGAAGAAAGAACCGCAAAGTTTGGCGAAGATATTATTAAGTTTTGCAGAGAAGTTCCTAAAGACATAGTAACCAATCCCTTAATAAACCAGCTAGTTAAATGCGGAACGAGTGTAGGAGCTAATTACTGTGAAGCGGATGACGCTGAGAGCAAACAAGATTTCAGACATAAAGTGGGAATATGCAAAAAAGAATCACGCGAATGTAAGCATTTTCTACGGATGATAATCGTCGCAGTTCCTGAATTAAAAGATAAAGCAATGATTTTATGGCAAGAAGCAAAAGAGTTAAATCTAATTTTCAACACTATTTATAAAAAAGTTAAATAATTAGTTAGTATTTGGTTTATTGGTTTTTGATTAGAATAATTAGAAATTAGATCAATTAGAAATTTAACCTATATGTTCAAATTAAAGCTTACTAAAATAACTATCTTCATCCTCGCCCATAAGGTTTTAAAAATGTATTATGTCCACTTCCTGGCCTGAGACGATTTTACACTTGGACGCTGACGCTTTTTTTGCATCAGTTACTCAGGCAGTAAATCCTAATCTCAAAGGCAAACCAGTCGTAAGTGGTCTTGAAAGAGGAATTGCTACAGCAGTATCATATGAGGCAAGAGCGCTGGGGGTAATTCGCGGAATGCCCTGCTGGGAAATAAAGAAGCAATTTCCAAGTGTAATAATCGCAAACTCTGACTACAAACTCTATCACCTTTTTTCAAACAGAATGTTTTCAATAATGAAAGAGTACTCTCCATGCGTTGAGATTCATTCCGTAGATGAGGGATTTGCGGATCTAAAAGGACTACAAAAACCTCTAAATATGTCTTATGAACAAATCGGGAAAAATATGAAAGATGAAATTGAGAACTCTTTAGGAATTACGGTTTCTATCGGAATTTCGATAACCAAATCTCTTGCAAAAATTGCTGCAAATCTAAATAAACCATCAGGATTAACTATTATTCCAAAAGAAAAAACAGAATTTCTTTTAAAACAAATTGATATCTCAAAGGTCTGGGGAATTGGACATCAAAACACAAAGCGGTTAAGAGCACTTAATATCAAAACAGCTTATGATTTTACCGCTCGCCCTGAAAATTTTATAAAAAAATCTTTCTCAAAACCCTTTTTTGAAATTTGGCAGGAACTAAACGGCATATCTTTATTTAAGGTAGATCCAAACCCCAAAGATGAGTATAAATCTATAACCAAATCGCATACAGTTGTTCCCGCGACAAATGATAAGAATATACTGTGGGCGAGAGTTCTAGGCCACGTTGAAGATGTTTTCTTAAAAGCCCGCAAATACAATTATTTCGTAGGACGAATATTTATTTTCCTAAAAACTCAAAAGTTTTCTTATCACGGAGTCGAGATAAAACTATCTGAAAGAACTTCTTTTCCAATACTCATTAGGGACGAGCTTCATGAAGGTTTTGAAAAGATTTACAAAGATAACACCTTATACCGCACAACAGGCGCAACAATTTATGACTTTTCCAGTAACAGCAAAAGACAAACATCATTATTTGATAATCCCAAACTTGAAGAAAAGGCGGAACAAATCTACCCACTTTTTGACAACAGAAAAATAACTTTTGGAACAAGTTTGTTTGATAAACAGAAATTAAATAAAAAAAATAATTTCGTAATTCCTAAAATAGGAAATTTTTAGACTAGAAAAACGAGTATGCCCAAGAGGCTATTTGATTAATTCCTTTGCTATTTAAAAATTCAATTTTCTTTATAGATGAAACTTCGTCTTCAAACCAAACCTCATGGTCAAATCCTTCATTGTCTTCATAGTAAATTACACTTTCACCGTCCTTATTGGTCTCTTTTTTACAATTATTGTATTCACAATTATCCACAAATCTTGCTTCGACTTGATTCAGACTTAACGGTTCCGCCAACCCTACACTTACTCCCTTATCCATTTTCCAGTTATAGCCAAAATATCCCAGCGCAACTACTATTTTTTCATGAGCAACGTCCTTTTTAAAATCATCAATCATAGTTACAAAATCATATCCATATTTTTCTTTATTTGAAAATGGAAAATTTGGACCCGGATTAAGGCGCGCTTTATGAAAGTCGTAAGCCATAATTATCACTCTATCTGAAAGAAGGCTGATTTCTCTGACGTTATATGGGCGGGCGCGATAATAAGTATCACCAAATACCGTTACTAAAAATTCCAAATTTTCTTTTTTAATTTCGCCATTCAAATTTTTGTACAAATTAGTAATTTTTTCCTCAGTGGATTTAAAACCAAATGCAGACGTTTCAAAATCCACCACTATTCCATCAAAGCCATAGCTATTGGCAATGCTTGCAGTTTGAGTTCCAATTTCTTTTTGAAAAGATGCATTTTCCAGTATATCGCCAGTAGCATTTTCTCCCAATATTCTTAGCGTAAGATAGGTTTTTTTATCATCTGGGACTAATTCTGAAAATTGTGACAATTTATTATATCCATCCTCCAATGTATCAACTCCATCTTCCGAAATTGTGATACCAAAATAAATAATACTGTCATAATTTTGTATATTTAAACTACTTGTAAATGTCCAATACGGAACAACTATTATATTTTCCTCATCCTGACTAACAAAACTATTACCAATTCTTTCGACGTACTTTACCTTTTCATCTTTATCTGATGAATTTATAAAAAACCAAACGCTAAATAAGCCAATAGATATTAATAAGAATATTAGTTTTTTCATTCCGTTATTATACTATCTGAATAAAGATCAAACAGGGAAATATCAAGATTAACTTGAATTTATTGTAAAAAGTGGTATTATATTCCTACAAATATAACATATCACTATGGAAGAAAATCAACAACAAATACGCTCACGAAGATCATATATATATGATTCTAAAGGTGGTAAGAGCAGAAAAAAATTATTTGCAATAATCGGCGGAATTGTAATAGTTATATTGATACTTATTGTTGGAATAACTATTTTTTCAAATAATAGTGAGCCTGAGGATGAAGATATCTTTGCAACTCCTGCAGAAAGCCAACCCACCAGCACGCAGTCTCCTACTCCAACAACTCCACCCGAGGATACAAGCAACTCTTCTTCTGATGTAGATAAATCGGAATATTCAATATTGGTACAGAATGGAAGCGGAACTGCCGGGGCTGCGGGAAGACTTACCGACATACTTGGAGATTTGGGATACACAATATTCGACACTGAAAATGCCGACAATTTTGATTACGTAGAAACCGTAATTCGTGTAACATCCGGCAATAAAACTTTATTAAATTTACTAAAAAATGACCTGAAAGATGACTATACTATAGGAGAAACCTCAACTGATTATGAGGGGAGTGCTAGTGCTGTAATTATAATCGGCGCAGAGTAAGATACACACCTTTTTAAGTATTATTTCCTTCTTTTTGATATGCTTTTCTTATGAAAAATATCTTAAAAATAATTAAAATTTCAAAACCGCTATATGGACTTGTAAGTATTATTTCAATTTTAATACTTATTTCCTCAGCACTTCAGCTTGCAGGTCCGATTATTTCAAAGTTTATAGTTGATGATATAGTTGCAAGAGTTCAAGGGGAAGACGGGAGTATGCAGAGGCTAATATTTTTGCTAATCCTTGCTTTTATTTTAAATTTTATTGGAGTTGCTATAACTTCCATATCAAATAGGCTTGGCGACCATTTTGCTGGAAGACTTAGAAAGTTTTTAACTGAAAGATTCTACGCAAAGGTTCTCACACTACCTCAAAGTTATTTTGATTCTCAAATATCGGGAAAAATTGTTAATCAGTTAAACCGTGGGATTTCTACAACTTATCAATTTTTGAATGGCGTATCTAATTTTATTCTTCCCACTTTCCTACAGAGCATTTTTACTATTATAATTCTTGCCTATTATGATATTCCCATAGCATTTATTACCTTTATTTTGTTTCCGATTTATTTAACCCTATCATACTACTCAACGGTTAAATGGGGCAAGGAAGAGATTAAGAAAAATAAAATAGAGGACGCAACCCGCGGGAGAATTAATGAAGTTATAAATAATATACGGCTCGTTAAGGGATTTACGAGTGAAAGATTAGAATTTAATACAGTAGCAGAAAGCCTAACAAGAATAAATAATATTTATGCAAAACAAAGCTCCACATTTCATAAATTTGATTTTGCAAGGAGCTTATCTCTTATAGTAATCTTGTTTCTTATAAATATTTTAGTTTTCTATAACACATTTGTAGGAAATCTAACAATCGGAGAAATGGTTCTTATTCTACAATTATTTAATCAGGCAAGAATTCCCCTATTTGCAATGTCTTATATTTTAACCCAAGTACAAAATGCAGAAGCAGGAAGCAAGGAATATTTTGAAATAATGGAGCTAAAATCATCTGAGAATTTTAATGATATTAAAGTTACAAGAAAAATTATAAACCCGGATATCGAATTTAAAAATGTTTCCTTTAAATATGAAGAGTCTGATAATGTCCTCGAAGATGTAACTTTCAAAGCAAATAAGGGAGAAAGGGTTGCTCTTGTCGGTCATAGCGGTGCTGGTAAGTCGACGATCGTAAATCTTATCTTAAAGCTTTATACGCCAACATCTGGTGAGATATTTATTAATGATAAAAAATATTCAGCGCTTAATCACAATGAAATTAGAAATAATATTGCATTAGTTTTCCAAGAGAACGAACTGTTCTCATCAACAATTAAAGAGAATGTACAGTATGGAAGAGCAAATGCAAGCGAAAAGGAAATTATTGATGCGCTTAAAATGGCGAATGCATATGATTTTGTAAATAAGCTTCCTAAAGGTATTGACTCAGAAATTGGAGAACGGGGAGCTAGGCTGTCTGGCGGACAGAAACAAAGAATTCAAATTGCCCGAGCAGTTCTGAAAAATGCACCAATACTAATTCTTGACGAAGCAACGTCATCTCTTGACGCAAAAAGCGAAAATGAGGTACAAGTCGCACTTGAAAGTTTAATGAAAGGAAGACTTGTTATTATCATTGCACACAGATTTTCAACAATTCAAAATGTAGATAAAATAATAGTAATTGATAATGGGAAAGTTGTAGATTATGGAACACCACACGAACTTTCTAAAAAGAAGGGCATTTATTCAGAGCTTTTAAATTATCAAATCGAAGGAAACAAAAAACTCCTAGAGAAGTTTGATATATATTAATGAAAAAAGGAGAACTATCTTTTGCAACAGGTCCGATGTTTTCAGGAAAAACTACTTGGCTTATAAATACGCTATCGAAACGAAATAAAAAAGAAACACTGGTTTTCCGGTACTTTATGGATACACGATACGCAACTGATAGTATCGCAACGCATGATAATAAAAAAATGAAAGCTTATCCTGTAAAAACAGGTAAGGAAATTCTTTCATTAGTAAAAAATAACCTTAATGTTAAGACTGTAGGAATTGACGAACTTCAATTTTTCAAACCAACTATAGACAAATTGCTCAGACTGTTAAAAAATAATGGTATAGAAATATTTGCTGCTGGACTTAATGTAGATTATAGAAATAAGATATGGAAAACTACAGAAAAAGTACTCCCTATCTCCGATAAAGTTTATAAACTTACAGCAATATGCGCTATATGCGGTAAAAATAATGCAACTATTACAAATAGAAAAGAAAGAAAAAATGCAAGAATAGTAATAGGAGGAGCGGAACTTTATGAATCTCTATGCGAAAAAGATTATGCACTCGTTGTTTCAAGCTGAAGCACATCTCCCATTAATTTGCGATAAAAATCTACCTCCGGAGCTCTGTATCCACTGCTTCTGAATCTTGAAAGTTCCTGATCCATAAATTCCATCAACTCACCCTGCGCCTCCCGACCCAACAAAGGTAAAAGCCTCTTTGCTGGACCAACAAAAAGTCCAAAGGCATGATTTATTTGTTGATTACGGGCATCATGTGTTCGTAATTTTCTTCCCGGAAACACAAAAACAGCTCCAAATCTTGTTGCCTGAACTTTATCTATGAGTTGTACATAATTAGCAGTTTTATCATCAGGACTTTTTTTCTCAAACCTCTTATAAATTTGACGGGCATATTCCCTTAATTCAATATCATCTATGTACATTCGTGTTAAAAGTCTAAAAGTTGCCCTCTCTCGTTTTTTTGTTTTTTTACGTATCTCATCATAATTAAGAACAGAATGCGATAAATCCAAACCACCAATTTCTCCTCCATCGTGCAAATAAATCATGTGCGGTGCTTCCTCACTATCTACCTCGGAGAAAAGTGCTGGGTATCTAAAAGATATCTCATCGTGAATGTCAAAAATAGCTTTCACATGATCAAGATCACTTTCTTCTTTATCAGAAGACTGCCATCCGCCTTGCCATCTTAACTCACCATCCAATGCCATTTCATATTTTCTCCTTAAGTCTGGGGAAATAGGAGGAGTATAAGAAGAGAAACGTTCAGTCATTAATATATAAAATTTGGTTTTGATAATAACATGAATGAGGTTTATAATTCAAGCTTTTCTCCATAAAACTCTATACTTCTTGTAACTGCTGTGTCCCAACCTCCTAACAAGTTGTGGTCTGCACCGGGATAAACAAAGTATTCATTCTCAATTTCTAACTCATCCAATTTCTCTACAAATTCATTTGACCATTCAACCGGAACTGCATCATCCGCTGTTCCCTGATGAATTTGAATTGGTGCAACTATCCTGCCGTAGTATCTATTGGGAGAAAAATTAAAGACATCATAATCTCTTTCAAAATCAGCAACTACTTTTCTCAATGCTTTTCCTTCATCTTCAAATTCATCCGTAAAATATAAAATAGAATATGGAAATGGCTTAGTGACCGGTGCCCAAATAAC
The DNA here is from genome assembly GCA_039738415.1 of Candidatus Levyibacteriota bacterium. Classification (GTDB taxonomy): domain Bacteria; phylum Patescibacteriota; class Microgenomatia; order Levybacterales; family GWA1-39-11; genus JBCLLY01. Next base: position 37,802 of record JBCLLY010000003.1, on the reverse strand, counting down.
CGTGGGAATATTTTTCTGTGTTATGGATAAAACGGATAATGCTATATGTCCTCCATTACTGTGTCCCCAAAGACCAAGTTTTTCTATATCTGCGCTGGTATTAATTTTCGAAGAAACAAACGCTTCATTTAAATTTTTTAATGACGCAAGAAGAGACAATGCTGTCGTGTAAGTTTGAAAACGTTCCTCTATAGACAACTCTGAAGGATTATCAGATTCTCCATATCCTAAAAAATCCGGAGAGAGGGAGATAAAACCTGCTGTCGCATATTCCTGCGCACTTCTTATCGTTCCAACTCCAGTAGAATAAATTGACTGGTCTACGTAGCCACGGAATTGAACAATTACCGGATACTCCCCCTCTTTTTCAGGAATTGTTAATAACCCGCTTACTTTCTTTAGATTTTTACTGTCTTGGGGGTCTTGTGCATAAAAATAAAATTTATATAAATCAAAATCATAACTTTCATCTTCAATTTTCTCTCCAATTTCAATACTGTTCCCCACAAATTTCACTTTGGATAAATTATCAAATGAATATTTATTTAGTGGAAAAACTCTTTCCTCGACCTGCCTTACTAACGGGTTGATAATTCCATTTTTATCAGGACTTAATAACATATAGACAACTAAACTAATAAATATAAATATTGGAACAGCAGCCGAAATTATAATCCTCTTTTTCATAAAGATATTATATAAGTAATCACATAAATTACAAATTTCACTATCCTGAACTGATATAATTAAGCTAATGGAAAAGGCTACATTGGCAGGCGGATGTTTCTGGTGTACTGAAGCAATTTTTAAAAGGCTTAAAGGAATTATTGATGTAAAATCTGGTTATACTGGAGGCAATATCGTTAATCCATCATATGATCAAATCTCTATGGGAAATACAAATCACGCTGAAACAATTCAGATTATATTTGACCCAAATATAATTTCTTATGAAAAACTTGTACAAATATTTTTCTACACACATAACCCTACAACGCTAAATCAACAGGGCCCAGATATCGGAACACAATACAGATCAGCAATTTTTTATCATAACTCAAAACAAAAAGAAACCGCTGAGAAAATAAAAAAGGAATACAATAAAAATAGTCCTTACCAAAAAGACGCCGTTACAATGATTGAGCCTTTTTCATATTTTTATAAGGCTGAGAACTATCACCAGAATTTTTATGAAAAAAATAAAGATTATTCTTATTGCACAGTAGTTATAGATCCGAAGATAAAAAAATTACTAAAAGACTACAGAAATGACCTAAAAAAAGATTTTTCAAATAATTAATTTAGTCCTCTCCCTGAATTTTTTCATCTCTTCTTTTTTCATAACTGTTCCGTCCATAATAAGTTAAGAAGTGTCAAGAAATGCTGTCAAGGGGATTCTATTATAAATATTTTTTTACGATTTTTACAGACTCGATTATATCTTTATAATATTTTTCCCTCGCATTTAAAATTCTAGGACAAAGTTCCAGATTAACAAGACCAGAATAGTTTATTTTTTTAAGGTAAGTTAGAAACGAAACATAATCTAAATTTCCATCCCCTAGCCCCATGTGCTCTTTTTTAACTGTATAATCACTCAAGTGAATATTTTTGAGATACGGCAAAATTTCAGTAAATCCCAATGCTTCGTGCGGTTTTTCCTCCATAAGATGACTTATGTCCAAAGTAAATCCTAAATCATATTTTTTACATACCTTTTCAAATGACAAAAGGCTAGTCGCACTATCGTGATGTTTTTTGGATACATAGTGTAAAAGCGGCATCAACTGGTAAATATTTGTCATATTCTCAATCATAATTTCCAAATTATATTTCTTTTTCATATCCGACAACCATTTAAAATACTCTTTAGACCTAGGTGAATCCATAGGCTGAACTACGATAGGATGTGCTACAAATATGGAATTAAATTCTTGAGCAAATCTAAATGCTCCTTCATCCTGTATAAAACCCGCAATAGACCATGGGGGCTGATGAATAGATAGAATCGGAACATTGTAGCGGTTAGAAAGCCTTTTTAGTTTCTTCATCGCCCAGCGCGTCTTCCACCCTATAACAAGTTCTATTCCGTCAACTTTGAGATGAGATGCGAGTAAAAAATATTCCTCCAAGGCAATTCCTAAAGGAATATCTGCAACAGAAAATGATAATTTCGCTTTTGCCATTTTAGTTACGTAATTATAGCAAAATTTGAGTTATAATATTTTAGATTGTTTGAAAAAGCACTTGATCATTTTAAAAAGACGGATCCTATTCTATTTGAATTGGGAAAGAGCATTAATTCACTCGCAATTAATCTAGAAACTCAAGACCACTTTAAAAGACTCGTTAGAGCAATTGTGGGACAGCAATTATCCGTTAAAGCCGCTCATACAATTTATTCAAGATTTGAGAAATTATTTCCAAAACTACAAATTACTCCAGAAAAAATTATAAAACTTGATAAAGAAAAACTGAGATCTTGTGGTATATCATATTCTAAAATTGGTTATATAAAAGATTTATCGCAAATAGTTATCGATAAAAAACTAGTTCTTGAAACAATACATAAAGAAGATGATGAAACAGTAATTAAAAATCTAATGATTGTAAAAGGCATTGGCCCTTGGTCTGCTGAAATGTTTTTGATGTTTGCGCTTGAGCGTCCTGATATTTTTTCTGCAGGAGATAGGGGTCTTCAAAATGCAATGAAAAAACTGTATGGACTTAAAAATCCAAGCAAGGAAAGGTTAATAAAAATTTCAAACAAATGGAGTCCATATAAAACTTATGCTTGCATGATATTATGGAAAAGTCTAGACAACGAACCGAAATAATTCCTAGATCTCTTTATGCATCAAAATTTCATCTTCGTATTTATTGTTTCTAAAAATACCGTTTGGTAATTTTCCATATTCGATAAATCCGAATTTTTTGTAAAGATTTTGTGCTAAGAAATTTATTGGAGAAACGCTTAATGTAACTATTTTCAAATTTGCTAATTCCTTTTTTGCTTCTTCAAATACTTTATTGATGAGTAGCTTCCCAATACCTTTTCCACGATATTCTTTTGCAACTGATATTCCCAAAAGCCCTCTATGCCTTTCAGTTTTATCAAACATCTCAATTGAGGAATTTCCAACTAATTTATCGCGAGCAAAGACTAAAAGCATTACTTCTTTTTTATCTGATATTTTGCTTAGGACATTATCAAGATATTGTTTCTCTTCAGATATAGTGACTTGTTCACCTTGAAATCTTATAAAAGTTCTCTCTAAAGACAACGTGTTGATGTAACCAATCATCTCTCCTAAATCATCTTTCTGGGGATATCGAATAATAATTTCGTTGTTTTCAAACACTACCTTTCCTTCCATAATATTTATTTATAACTTAACGCTAGAAACTAGACCTTACTTCAGACTATTTCTATCTCTATTTCAGGTGTAAAACCAAATTCTTCTTGAACTTTTTTCTCCACTGTTGTTATTATTTCCTTTACATCATTTGCTTTTGCTCCTCCCAGATTTACTATAAAATTCTGGTGTTTCTCACTAATCTGGGCATTACCTATTTGCCTTCCTTTAAACCCAAGTCTGTCTATAATATACCCCATACTGATTTTCCCGTGCCATTTTTCATCAATCAAACTTTGAATATCAGGCCACATTTGTAGGACTTTTTCTACCTCATCTTTTTTGGAAATATTTTTAAATACACTTCCACAATTCGGGTACTCAAGGGGATGCTTTTGTTGACGGTAGGTGATATGTGCATAATACATTTCGTGCGCATAAAGTAACTCTTCCTGTGTACCTTGTTTTAGTTGAAACTGAGCAGAAACAACAATTAATTTTTCTTGTTTAACTCGGCTTGAACGATAGGAGAACTCCATTTCATCACGATTTAATGTCAGTTCTTCGTAACTGTTGTCCGGATTCAAACGAATGCAGTGTGCTTTTACAAAGCTGTCCTTTATCTCTCTACCAAATGCTCCAACATTTCCTCTTACGGCAGCGCCTATTGTCCCGGGAAGTCCACCTGCCCATTCAAGTCCTACCAAGCCATTATCAAAACTAAATTGAATTACACTATCCAGTGTTTCTCCGGCAAAACTTTCAACTACTGTATCTGAGATTTTTCTAACTCCTTCTCCATCCTCTTGAATTAAAAATCTGAAAATTACTCCCTTAAATCCTTCATCGGAAAAAAGAATATTAGACCCAAGTCCCAAAACAAAAATGTCTTTTACATTCTTGTTTTCGACATATTCCAAGGCCTCGAATAAATCCCTTCTTGAACCAATATCTATTACCAAATTAGCGATTCCGCCAATTTGGTACCAAACAATTGTGGACAGAGGAACATTATTATAAACTTGCATAATTACTAATGTCTAATTTGATGTCATTCCGGGCTTGCCTGCCTGCCTCTGAAGGGACCCGGAATCTAGTACTTATTAAATAGATTCTGAAACAAGTTCAGAATGACATAGGTGAGAGATTTTGAAATAGTGTTTAATCATTAAATAGAAACGTCAGCTACATCACTTTCTTCGAGCCTTAGAAGTCCTTCATCGAGGCGCTTTTGATCTAGAAAATGTGCAATAAATCCTACGCTTCTTGATAATACAAACAACGCATTAAAAAATTCTGCTTCTATTAGTTTTTTAAGCTGCTCATCAGAATATCCTTCTTTTTCTGATAGAAAGTCGAGTAAAACTGCAGCGATCATTCCGTCTACATTTAATATCAAATTTCCTTTTTTCTCAGTTGTAATTTTCTCTACCTCAAGCGCAAAATTCGTAAACCTTTTATTTTCAAGTTTATTTATAAACTCTTTTAACTCGGTAACCCTTGGGTCAGGCATATCAACTCTATATTTTTTATGTCCAATTCCTTGGATATATTCTTTTCTTGATGCAAAATCTTCTACAAATTGATGTGCACTCTTACCACTACCAACGCACTCAAACCAATTACTTGCTGCTTGATTTATAGCTCCACCAAAGCGGGGACCAATCGTGAGTAACCCTGATGCAAGTGAACTAACTAAATCCTTACCGGCACGGGCCGCTACTATTGTATTTAGAGCACCCGACACATACGGTCCGTGGTCAACTGAGACCTTCAATATAAAATCTACCAAATCCTCTGTGTCTTTTGAATTTATTTTTTTACCTAAAAACAATGAGATGGCAATTTTTGCAAAAGAATTATCTTTTGCAAAGACTACCAAATCCTCACCAAGAATTTTTACTTCTCCATCCTCGTCTTTTGAGATACTTGAAGAAATTAATGCGTGTCGTCTATCATCCATATTCTCTATTGTATCAGATTTCAAATTTTCTTCACCCTGAGCGAGCGTTGCGAGTCGAACGGGAAAATCCTCTAATGAATTTATAGCATCTACAAACTCCGAAAAACTCTCGGGAACTATCGCACCAGCTTCTTTTAATACTTTTCTTTTTGCATTTGCGCCCTCCTCCTGTTTTTCCGCCATTGCCTTTGCGTGACCAAATTGCGGAGGTGACTCAAATAAATCAGAAACTGTTCCTGCTACATAACAAATAACTTTTTTATTAAACTCTCCTTTAGAAAGTAGTGTGGCAATTTTATACTCATCCTCTCCGCCTAGCTCTCCATAGTATATAACTGCTTTTGTATCTTCATCATTTTCAGCAGCTCTTAAGGCATCAATAGGCTCAAGTAGTGGAAATCTATCACCCCCAAAAGACAAAGCAAAGGACAAGCTATTACTGCTCCTTCCTACAATATTTATAATCTCATTTACCATTCCTCCAGATGCAGAGAGAACAGCAACTCCTCCTTTATATAAAATTCCGGAGCTTTTAATCTGATTTACATTTACTCCGCCAATTGCACCTAGCTTAAACACTGTTGGAATAACCATCCCAACACTAGCCGGTCCTATTAAATTGATGTTTTTTAATTTCGCATATTCACCCATCTCTATCGCGTGCTTTTCGGGTACATTTTCCGCAAATATAGTTCCTATAACTAAATTTGGCAAACTGTCAATTGCTTCGATAGACGATGTTAGAACTCTTCTTCCGGAGCTAACATTTACAAACATTGTAGCTTGTTGTTTTATATTCTCCGGCAATGCTTGAAACAACTCAAATACCGGAATAAGTATTTCTCGCCTTCCATAAAAAAACCTCTGATAATTTCTTCCTGATGAAAGAATTGCCAAAACGCTAGGCTTTGCTTGTCCTGACATAAAGTCAAAATCAAGAACTGATTGGATTATCGCAGGGTGATTTCCTATTATTATAATTCGCGGCTCTATTTCCCTTAATTCCTGTATATTCATATTAAATTGTCATTCTGGCCCGCTTCGACTCAGCGAGGCGAGCTTGACCAGAATCATATTATCTCATCATACAAATCCCTCATGTTCGGATTTTTACTTTTAATCATTTCTAATTTTGTTGCTCTATTCATATCTTTTATTTGTTTTTCCCAAACTATTGATTCAAGTTGTCCTTCTAAATTCTCATAATACAATAATCTATGTAATTTATATCGTTTGGTAAAACCTTCTATTAGATCATTTTTGTGTTCGTAAACTCTCCTAACCAAATTGTTCGTTACTCCCGTATAAAGAGTGGGTCTATTGTTTCCCATAATGTAAACATACATTTGCTTGCTCATTTTTGATTCTGGCGTCCTCCACGCTTCGCTCTGAGTCCCCAGAATGACATTAACTAATCCATTCAATCGCCGGTTTTACTATGTCTGTTAAAACCATCTCGGGTCCGGAAACAACACCGAGCAAGTCTTCTTTTTCCAAAAATTCTCTCATCATTTTGAGTCCCTCTTCCTGATAAGGACCGCCACGGCGTACAAAAACTTTTGTGTTATTTTCCCGTAACTCGCTAGAAACTTCAGACATTGCTTTTATAATTCCCTTAAATGTTGCTCTTATATCTGTAAAATTGGCAACTCCTCCGGAAATTATTATTGCTTTTCGACTCGATTTGGAGTGGAGTAGGGTAGTAATTAAATTTTTTGTGTAGATATATGTCTCTTCTTGATTAGGATTTCCGCTATACTCTCCGTAATTTGAGAGCTCCCCTCCTTTTCCTTGCTGATAAATTTCATCCGCTATAACCAACGATGCACCGCCTCCTGATAAAAGCAAAAATATTGAACCATTTGGATTTAATATTTCATAGCTAAACGATGCAGGACTTCTCTCTTTAAGTTTTTCTATCTCTATTTCCTCCCGAGTTTTTTCCCGCTTACCACTTTCACGAAAATCCTCTTTGCTCCAAGCCTTATCAACAAAAAACTCTGCTGCACTATCGACTTCAACTGCAGTATCTAGAAAATAAAACTCATTGCTATGAACTACCAAGGGATTAATTTCTAAAAACGAAAAGTAATACTCATCAAATGCATTTAAAATGCTGTTAAAAACTTTTATGTCCAAGTTTAATTCTTCAGCAATTTCTCTAATTTGCTCATAATTTCTAATCGTCAAACTCTTTATGCTATCTTTATTCTTCTCGATATCTACGCCACCGGAAGTAGAATAATAAATCTTTTTCCCCTCGCGAACGCGCTCTACTGCAAAATATTTTTCACTAAATCCTTCGTGCTCTAAAAATTCCTCAATTATAAAATGAGAAAATCCTTTGTTAGATAATTCTTTTATTTTCTCTCTTGCGCTAATTTTAGTTACATCAAAAAATACCAAGCCTTTTTTCTTTCTCTGCTTTACTCCCTGATCAACTTTCAAAACATATTTTTTTTCCGAATTCAAATTGGAGATTTGTGTATCCAAATCATTATTCACATCAACAGAAATTCCTGAATAATCTTTATTTAAAAATTTATAAAGAATACTCTTTGCTCTAAACTCGGAAATCTTAATTCTTGCCATATTTTTTTATTATACCAAAACTACTTAATTCTTAACTCGTAATTCTTAATTCTCACTCAACAGTTTGTCTATCAGAAATGCTACTCCATCATCCTCATGTGAAGGAACTTTCATATCTGCTATCGCCTTTAAATCTTCATTTGCATTTCCCATGGCAACTTTAAGTCCAGCTGCCGCCAAAAGCGGAAAATCATTATAACTATCTCCTACACCTACTATTTGTTCGCGATCTACATTAAGATATTCCATAACTTTTACAATTCCATGGAGCTTTGTCGCCCTTACAGAGGTGACATCCCATCTATATCCAAACTCGCCATGGTTTCTGGCAATATTTATTTTATTAAACCTATTCTCAATCTCATCCATAATCATCTGAACTTCTTTATGATTATTTTCATTTGCTTTCACAAGAATTTTTGGGGCATCTGAAATTTTAAATTCAGATACATTTTTATATTTGATAGTTGGGAAGACTAATTCAATCCGAAAGTTGGAATATAAAACATCATCTTTTTCTATAAGAAAATTTAAATTATTTTTCTGCAGTACGCTTAAAATTTTTTTAATATCTACTTTACTCATATACTCACTATTGAGCACTTTGTCGCTTACTGGATCAACCACCTCAGCACCTCCCCTAACAATTACAGGAACTGAAAGATTCATTTTCTTACACTCATCAATTATCATTAAATATGATCTGCCTGTTGCTATCGTAAAATGTCTGCCTGAATCAATCCATTTCTTAACAGCACGCGAAACTTTGGGAGTAACTACGTGATCAACACCCGCCAGCGTACCATCGAAATCTGCTACTAAGAGCTTGTAATTCTTTGAAGAATTTGCCATAAGGCTATTATATAATTAAAAGTTTAAAACTTTTATCCTACCCTTGCGACGAAGTTTGTTTTTGCAAGCATTTGTTCCTGAATATTTTTAGGAACCTCATCATAATGACTGGGTTCCATATATGGATTCGCACGTCCTTGAGTAAGTGACCTTAGAGTTGTTGCGTATCCTGAAAGCTCTGAAAGCGGAACTTGCGCCAAGACAATTCTTGAATTTCCGCGCTCTTGCGTTCCCTGAATTTGTGCTCTTTTTGATGAAAGATCTCCGATAACTTCTCCCATAAATTCCTCAGGAGTTGTAACTTCAACTTTCATAATAGGCTCAAGAAGAGTTAGTCCTGCTTTTTTTGCTCCTTGCTGGAAAGCCTGGCTTCCTGCAATTTTAAATGCAATATCAGATGAATCAACATCGTGGTAACTTCCGTCATAAAGAATGACTTTAAAGTCAACAACAGGGTATCCTAGTAGCACTCCGCGATCCATTGCTTCTCTAATTCCTTTTTCAATAGATGGAATAAATTCATGAGGGATTGCTCCTCCTTTAATAGCATTTACAAATACGAACCCTTCACCACGCGGAAGTGGTTCAAGTTTTATAAGACAGTGTCCGTACTGACCACGACCTCCGGTTTGTTTTATATATTTTGCCTCAGCGTTTGCAGGATTTTTAATAGTTTCTTTGTATGCAACCTGAGGCGCTCCGACATTTGCCATTACGTTCATTTCACGCTTCATCGTTTCAACTTTAATCTCTAGCTGAAGCTCTCCGACTCCGGAAATAATCGTCTGTCCTGTTTCGTGATCCATTTTAACGGAAAAAGACGGATCCTCCTCCATAAGTCTTTTTAATGCTGCTCCCAATCTTTCCTGGTCTGATTTCGTCTTAGGTTCAATTGCAAGTGAGATAACAGGGTCTTGAAAAATAATTTTTTGAAGTAAAATTGGCTTGGTTTCTTCGCAAAGTGTATCTCCTGTTATAGTGTCCTTAAACCCGACTACCGCAACAATCTCTCCGGCAAAAGCTTCTTTTATGTCCTCACGCTGATTTGCATGCATCAAAAGTAAACGCCCTACTCGCTCCTTAATATTTTTTGTTGAATTATATGCATAACTTCCGGATGGAAGTTTTCCTGAATAAATTCTAATGTATGTGATTTTTCCTACATGAGGATCAACCTGAACCTTAAAAGCAAACGCAGTAAAGCTTTCCTCAGGTGTCAATCTCCTAGACTCTTCCTCTCCGGTCTTTGGATTTGTACCCTTAACGGTTTGAAGGTCCATAGGAGAAGGTAAAAAATCAACAACTGCATCCAAAAGCGGCTGTACTCCTTTATTCCGTAGAGAAGTTCCCGCAAATACAGGAACTACTTTATAGGCAATTGTTGCAGCACGAAGTGCTGCCTTCAGTTCATCGTATCCTATCTCTTCACCATTTAAGTATTTGTCTAGTAGCGCGTCATCTGTTTCTGCAATTTTTTCTATCATTTGCTCGCGGTATTTTTTAACCATCTCTTCCATACCGGCTGGAATTTCATCTAGTACATCAAATTTTGCTCCAAGCTCTTCTCCCGACCAAATATAAGACTTCTCATCCAACACATGATAAATTCCCTTGAAGTCGTTTTCAGATCCAATTGGAAGACCTATTGTAATTGGATTTGCACCTAGTCTATCCACAACTGATTGAATAGTTTTTTCATAATCAGCACCGAGCTTATCCATTTTATTTACAAAACAAATTCTAGGAACATTATATTTATCAGCTTGTCTCCAAACAGTCTCCGACTGGCTCTGTACGCCTTCTTCAGCATCTAAAACTGTGATAGCACCATCAAGTACGCGAAGGGAACGCTCAACTTCAGCGGTAAAATCAACGTGACCGGGGGTATCAATTAAATTAAATCTGTATTCTTCTTTAACTGAGTTTACCAAACGTGTCCAAAAAGTGGTTGTTGCAGCGCTAACAATAGTAATTCCACGCTCTTTTTCCTGATCCATCCAGTCCATAGTCGCAGCACCTTCATGAACCTCACCGATTTTGTAGGATTTACCAGTGTAATATAGAATTCTCTCTGAAGTTGTGGTTTTACCCGCATCAATATGCGCGATAATTCCGAAGTTTCGGATTTTATCTAGCGCAACATTTCTGTCTTTTGTAACAACTGCATCAGCCATAGTTTTTCTAAAAAAAATAACCCGTTTCTAGGGTCAAATTATTATAACAAATTGAGGGAGAGAAATAAAGAGGTCTGCTAAGTAAATGGATATATTAGAAATGATATAATAAGTGTCTATTGGAAAACACGGGAGAAGATCAGCCACAAACAAGAGCTTTAACTCCAGAAGAACGCCTAAAACTCTTTAACTATGTTAATGAAATGCTCAAAGGTGCTCAACTAGATAAAGCAATTGGAGTAGATAATGCAGGGAGGATGGATTCGAAACAAACAGCCGAACTGATTGATAAATTACAAACTTTAGATCTAGCTACTGCGCAAATCGGCGATGTTGTTTGGTGGAAAACTAAAAACAGTAATAACTACTTTCTTGTTGGTAGTTCTACTGAAGGAAAGCTGACCGGTTCGTTTAAAAGCTTTAGAAATGACGGACAGGATGGAAGGAGCTATGAAATAGCTCATCTATTGGGGGCTGGAATCCCGGATAGCATTATTGTTACTGGAGTTATTAAACAAAATCTCCCGGTAGAAATGTCTATTCCAAAAGAGACAACAGAAGAACCATCTCCTCCCAAGAAATACTTGTCTTCTTCTGTGCAAGACATGGGTATTATACAAGGATCAGAAATCACTCCCATTCCATAGTTGCTGGGGGTTTGGTAGAAATATCATAAACCACACGAGATATTTCGGGAATTTCGTTAACAATTCTTGAAGAGATTTTTTGCAGCACTTCATATGGAAGACGCGCCCAAGTCGCAGTCATAACATCCGTTGATTCAACGATTCTAAGTGCTACAACCTCACCGAAATGCCTTCCGTCACCCTTTACTGCAGTTGAATACGCTCCAGTCATAACCGGAAAGGAAATGAATACTTTATCCAAAACATTTGCTCTTTTTAACTCCTCCATCACTATTTCATCTGCTTTAATTTCGGAAGCTAAACGCTCACGGGTTACTTCTCCGCGGATACGGACTCCATACCCGGGTCCGGGAAAAGGCTGCTTCATCACAAATTCTTCTGGTAGATTTAACAAATTCCCAAGTTTTCTAACTTCATCTTTATAGAACTTTCTTACGGGCTCTATAAGTTTTAAATTCATTTTTTTAGGAAGTCCTCCTACATTGTGGTGACTTTTTATATTTGACGAATGTTTTGTGCCACGGCTCTCAATTACGTCACTATAAATTGTTCCCTGCATAAGAAATCGTATATTCTTTCCCTCTTTTGCTAGTTTTTTTACTTCACTGTCAAACGTATCAATAAAAAGTTTTCCAATAGCTTTTCTTTTATCTTCAGGGTCTGTTAAACCCTTCAGTCTTTTTAACATTTCAGTTTTAACTTTTACAGTAACCGGTTTTGCCTTAAGGTGTAAGAAAATCTTTTCAATATGTTTGTCGGTGTCGTACCTCATAAGCCCCGTATCTACATAAACCGGTATAAATTTGTCGCCAATAGCCTCTATCATAAGAACCGATGCGACAGTTGAATCAACGCCTCCGGAAAGAGCTCCGATAACATAATCGTCACCTACTTTTTTTCTTATGTCTTTTATAAGAGCCTGAACAGACAGCGGGACGTGCGTTACCGACTCCCCGCAAATTGACAAAAAGTTTTTTAAAAGAATATCTCCATTTTCTGTGTGCTCTACTTCAGGATGGAATTGAACACCGTACATTTTTCTCTTTACATCTCCGACGAATGCGTAGGGTACGTCTGATGTCGAACCGAAAATCTTTGCGCCTTTAAAAGGTTTTTTAACCTCATCACCATGACTCATCCATACCGTAAAACTCTCAGGTAAAGCCTTTCCCGCAATAAGCTCTTTAACGTTAGATCTCAGATTTAATTTCGCAGGGCCGTACTCTTTTTTTCCCGATACTACACGCCCTCCATTAATTTTGCTCATAAGCTGCATACCGTAGCATATTCCTAGAATAGGAATTCCCAAATCAAAAATTTCTTTTTCTATCTGAGGAGCATCTTTTTCATAAACTGACGTAGGACCACCGGATAAAATAATTCCTTTGGGTTCGGCAAGCATTATTGTTCTTAACGCTTTGTGGGGAGTAACAATTTCTGCAGCTGCACCATATTCTTTAATTCTTCTTCTGATAAGATGCGTGGTCTGCGAGCCAAAATCAACAACTAATATCATGTTAAATGTTAAATGTTAAATGTTAAATGGCGTATGGTAGAGATGTAATTAAGTTTTTAGTTTATTTACCATTTACTATAAACCATTTGCTATCTACTATTGATAACTCTTTCCTGTATTGCTAATTATTATTCCGTGTGGATGGCTTTCGGTTAAAGATGCCTGAGTTACTTGAATAAATTTTGCCTTTTCCCAAAGCTCTGATAAATTTTTTGCTCCAATATAAAACATTCCTGATTTTATCCCTCCAACTGCTTGATCTAAAAGCTCTTTAACTGTTCCTTTTACGGGTACCATTCCTTCGACCCCTTCTGCAACCAAAACCTTATCTCTATATGATTTACCATGAAATTCATCCTCCGCCTTTATTTTTGCACCTTTTCTCATAGCGCCTTCTGATCCCATACCTCTATATGATTTGAATTTAAAAGTCTTATTTGTGCTGTTATCAAAAATGCTTTGGAAGCGGTGTGGAATTTCGTCTCTTTTGAGGTTAAAAATTTTTCCCGGAGATTCAACTGTTTGAGCAAAAAAACTTCCCATCATTACAGTTGATGCACCAATTGCAAGTGCTTTTATTATATCTCCCGAATATTTTATTCCCCCATCAGCAATAACCGGAATATTACTTTTTCTAGCTACCGGACAAACATTTCTTAGTGCAGTAATTTGTGGAACTCCCATTCCGGATACAATACGCGTTGTGCAAATAGCACCTGGTCCCATACCAACTCTTAAACCATCAGCACCAGATTTTATTAAAACCTCAGCAGCATCTTTAGTCGCAATATTTCCAGCTATTACGTCAATATTTTTATACTTCTTTTTAATAAATGAGACTGTCGAAATAATATCCTTTGTGAATCCGTGTGCTGAATCTATAACTATAACATCAACTCCTATTTTAGCTAATGCCTTAATTCTATCTTCAACTCCCTTACTGCTCCCTACTGCTGCCCCCACTAACAAATCTTCTTTTTTTACCAAACTTACTTCTCGTACCTGATTTTCTATAGATAAATTTCTGTGAATAATTCCTATTCCACCTAGTCTAGCAAGCGCTATAGCAAGTTTTGATTCTGTAACAGTATCCATAGGCGAGGAAATAAATGGAATTTCTAATTTAATATTTTTAGAAATTTTTGTATTAAGAGTTATTTGCGAGCGGGAAAAATCTGTATATCCGGGAATAAGAAGTATGTCATCGTAAGTAAGTCCTTGGGAAAAATTAAATTTGGGTTCCATAACGTATTGTATAAAGAAACAAAAAAACTGTCAAGGCTGATATAATAGGCTCTATGCATAAAAGAATTGAGGTTTTAAAAGAAAAACTTACAACATACGGATTGGGTGCGGTTTTTATAACATCTCCATATAACATTTCTTATTTATCCGGACTTTTCCCATCCAACATTGAAGAACGGGAAAACTATCTTTTTATTACAAAAAATCATTCATACCTACTCGCATCAAGGATGTTCATGCTCGCGATAAAAGAAAAAACCGATAATTTTAAATACATCGAAATAACTTTTAGTAAAGATCTTTATAAAAATTTATCTGAAATTTGTGTAAGAGAGAAAATAAAATCAATTGGTTTTGAAAAAGAAAATCTTTTATACAAAGAGTTTGAATTGCTAAGTAAAAATTTAAAAAATAGGGAACTTATTCCTCTTGAAGATTTTATAGAAGAGCAAAGACAGATAAAAGATGAGGGCGAAATAGAAAAGATTAAGGCTGCATGCAAAATAACTGACGAAACTTATTCTCATATTCTCAAAAACATTAGAATGAATATAACCGAGAGGGAACTGGCGTGGGAAATTGAAAATTATATTAAAGAACAAGAAGGAGATCTTGCTTTTTCTCCAATAGTCGCTTTTGGAAAAAATTCAGCAGTTCCTCATCACATCCCAAACGAAACAAAACTCGAGAAAAATTCTTTTGTATTACTCGACTTTGGAGCAAAATACGAAGGGTACTGCGCCGATATGAGCAGGACTGTATATTTTGGAACACCAAATGAAAAGGAGATTAATATGTACAATACGGTTCTTGATGCACAAAATATGGCTTTGGGGAAACTGAAGGAATGGAAAAATAAAGACTTTGAAGCCTCGCGCCTTCACTCAATAGCCCAAAACCATATAGAAAAAACTGGCTTTTCCCGGATTCCACACTCGCTTGGACATGGACTGGGCTTGCAAGTTCACGAGCCACCTTCTATTTCAAAATATACGCAGGGTAATCCATTGAGAGAAAATATGGTAATAACAATTGAACCCGGAATTTATTTACCGGAATTAGGCGGCGTGAGAATTGAAGATGACGTGCTTTTGACAAACTCCGGTTATGAAATTCTAACAAAGTCTTCAAAGCAATTGACCATTATAAAATAACTCTTTATAATGACCAAACTGCATGAAAAAACTTCCATATATAATTATCGGAATACTATTAGTAGGTGCAATTATAAGCATATTTATGTCAAATAGTAATGAACCAAAATTAGATATTGCACAACAAACTACTAGCAGTCCTGCTCAGTCTACGCCTACTGCAACTACATCTAGTGAGATACTGGGCGAGCAGACGCAAGAAATTCCTCCTTTTTCAACAGCAACTATTACAACCGGTAAAGGCACAATTATAATAGAACTCTTTCCGGATGCAGCGCCAAATACTGTCGCAAATTTTGCAAGTAAGGCATCCAGTAATTTCTACAATGGATTAATTTTTCATCGTATTGAAGATTGGGTTGCCCAGGGCGGAGACCCGCTGGGTAATGGTACAGGAGGAGGAGAAATGCCAACTGAGTTAAACAATAATCCATTTATAAGAGGTTCTGTAGGAGTTGCAAGACGAGATGATATAAATATCTCCAATGACTCTCAGTTTTTTATTACTAAAACTGACGCTTCGCACCTAGATAGTCTTTACACAAATTTCGGACAAGTTACTTCAGGAATGGAGGTCGTTGATAGTCTTACGATTGGAGATAAAATTATTTCTATAGCTGTGGAATAATTTAATCCTCTTCCCCGCTATCTAACTCTATTATTTCAATATCGGCAAGCTCTGGTACTATTCCTTGAAGTTCTGAGTACATATGCGAAGAGTTTTTGTCTAACCTTTCTATTTGGATTTCTCTTTTTTTCCATCTAATTTCAGTTAATCTTCTTTCGGTAACTAAATCGTCTCTAAGTGTCTTAACTGCTTCTTGATGTGCCTGAAATTTATGCTTAAAAGTTTCACTTGTTATGTATTCATAAATTGCCCTTAACTCTTCATCTTTGTGTGAAGATGATGATTTTGCAACAGCAATATTCATAATCAAAAATCTTACATATCTTGCCGTTTGGAGTGCGTATTCATAATTTGTAACCCAAACATTATCCTTTCTATCAAAACTTTTTACCCCATTGGGTAAAACCTGGGTTACAAGTATTGATTCAGAGGCATTTATGGTTCTTGAATCTTCCCTAAGCTTAGGTAACCAATTATTGTGCCATTCTTTAGTTCTTTTAGTTTCCCAAAGAACCGAGCCGATTACACTTCCACTTTTATTACATATCTTTTGCCAAATATCTCCCCCCTTAATGCCTTTTGGTACGGGAAGAAATTCATCAAATGGAAATTGGGCTTTGAGCTGTTCTTCCATATCGAGCTCGAGAACCTCACCCTGGAGCTGTTGGGACCCTTGTTTACCTTTCCTCTGTAACTCCTCCACGGTTTTTTGCATATCAGCTTTTTGCTTTTCCCATTCAAGCTTTTCTAATCTATGTTTTTCTGATTCTTCTTTTGCAACAACCTCCCTTATTTTTTCTTCCTCTTTTACTTTATTTGCTTCAAATTCTTTTCTTTCCTCTTCGAGCTTTTTCTTTTCTTCACTTGCTTCCACCTCACGTTTGCCAAATTCCTCTTCTTTTCTTTCATTTTCTTTCTTAAGTTTTTCAATCTCCTCAGAATTTTTTTCCTCAAAGTCCTTCCGAACCTTTTCCTGTGCAAGACGCACCGCCTCCTGCATGTCTTTTTTATGCTTAACTTCAAACTCTTCTTGAAATTTGTGGAGCAAAGCCTCTGAAAGCTCGATATTTTTTTTACAATTGGGACAAATTAAAGTGTTAACTGCCATAAGATGACACTCATTTTAGCTTTAATTAGAGATTAAATCAACAAAGAATGGATGAATCTAAAATCTGAAGTGGGAGAAGGCCTTGTTGGCATCGGCCATTTTGTGAGCCATATCTCTTTTCTTTATAGCTTCTCCTTCGTTATTTAGTACGGCCATAAATTCAGCAGCGAGTTTTTGATCAAATGTTTTATATTCTGAAGTAGGTCTTTTTTTGGCAGCTTCTAATATCCAACGGATGGCAAGTGATACTTTTCGGGGACCACGTACTTCCATAGGAACTTGATAAGCAGCTCCTCCGACTCTTTTCGCTCTTACTTCCTGTTTTGGCGCAACTGCTTCAATTGCCTTTTCAAATACCTCAATAGGATCTTTCCCTTGTTCTTTGATAATATCAAAAGCACCATATACCATCCGCTGTGCGGTTGTTTTTTTACCGTCTTTCATCGCTCTATTTATAAAACGGGCGACTAGAACCTTTCCATAAATAGGATCTGGTGCTATATCTCTTTTTTTTATTACTTTATTTCCTCTTGACATAATTAGTTAATTAAAAATTAAAATTTAAAAGTTCAAAATTAATTTTTCACTTTGCACTTTAAACTTTTAACTCTGCTACGCAGTAGCTGTTCCTCCTCTTTTTGCTCCGTATTTGCTTCTTGAACTTTTTCTATTTTCGACTCCGCCTAAATCAAATTTTCCTCTCACCAAATGATATTTAACTCCCGGTAAATCTTTTACACGGCCTCCGCGAACCAGAACTATTCCGTGCTCTGCGAGATTATGCCCAACTCCTTGAATATAAGCTGTTACTTCCTCACGGTTTGAAAGCCTAACACGGGCAACTTTACGCAAGGCGGAATTTGGCTTTTTTGGAGTCATTGTCTTAACCAATATAACAACTCCGCGTTTTTGCGGTGAAGGATTTACGCTATATACTCGGTTTTTTGCATTAAAAGTAGTTCTAAGTCCGGTTGCTTTAACCTTCTTAACTTTCTTTGATCTCCCTTTTTTTACTAACTGATTAAGTGTAGGCATGATTTAAATTAAAAATTAAAAGTTAAAAGTTCAAAATTAATTTTTCACTTTGCACTTTTAACTTTGAACTCACTATTATACAGAAAGTTCAGTCTCTAGTCCAGCTTCTTCTTTATTTTTTTCTGTTCTTTGTTCTAAAATTTCTGCTGTCGCAATCTCTGCTTCTAAAACTTCATCATCCATAAAACTTTCACGAACTGGAATTAACCGTCCGACTATAACATTCTCTTTAAGCCCAATTAGGTGATCAACTTTACCTTGAAGCGCAGCATCAGTTAGAACCTGAGTTGTTTCCTGGAACGAAGCCGCAGATAGCCATGAATCGGTAACAAGGGCTGCTTTAGTTATACCTAAAAGCGTCTCGCGGGCCGTTGCAGGTTCCCCACCCTTAGACATAACTTCCGCATTTTCCTCTTCAAAACGAATAGTGCTTATTAGATCTCCTGGAAGAAGGGGCGTGTCTCCTGCAGTTTCGATTAGAACTTTATCTGACATTTTTCTTACAATAGTTTCAAAATGCTTATAGTGAATAGCAATCCCCTGTGACTCATAAACATGTTGTATTTCACCAATTAGATACTGTTGAGCCGCATCAAGACCGCGAACCTTTAGAACTTCTTTCGGATCAAGATGACCTTCACAAAGTTGTGTTCCGGCTGAAATTGACTCTCCGTCCTCAACCATTAAAGATGAAGCAAGAGGCACAAAATATTCACGCTCTTCAACAGGCTTTACTCTAGAATTTTTAACCTTAACGATGTATCCATCTTCAACTTTTTCTATCTCAGTTTTTCCACTAATCTCAGACACCGAGGCCATATTTTTGGGCTTTCTTACCTCAAACAATTCTTCTACTCGGGGAAGACCTTGAGTAACGTCAGACATAACAACTCCTCCAAAATGCTTAACACGCATAGTAAGCTGAGTTCCAGGCTCTCCGATACTCTGTGCGCCAATCACTCCAACCGGAGTTCCCATATCTGCTCTTCTATAGGTAGACAAATCCCAGCCATAACAAGCTGCACAAACTCCATATTTAAGACTACAACGAAGAGGTGTTCTTATGTGTGCAACTGATACATTTTCATCATTTAAAATTGCATGTAATTTATCGTGATCAATATCATCATTCTTTTTAACATAAACTTTCTTAGTTTTCTTTGAAACAATATCTTTTAAGGTAACTCTTCCCAAGAGCATATTTGTTAGATAATTAATGTTCTCACGATTTTCATCAATGTTTATTTCATATCCTTTGTCAACGTTGCAGTCGTCTTCACGGATTATTACATCATGTGCAACGTCAACCAAACGGCGGGTTAGGTATCCTGCATCTGCTGTTTTTAAAGCTGAGTCTGTCAAACCTTTTCTAGATCCGCGGGCCGAATTAACGTATTCAAAAATTGAAAGTCCTTCACGGAAATTAGACTTGATAGGAAGTTCAACAATCCGTCCCAATGGATCGTAAATAAGACCTCTCATTGCTGCCATTTGTTTAATCTGGTCTTTTCCTGCACGAGCTCCTCCTGATTCGGCAATAACTTTTACCATATCATTGTCATGGAAAAGATCCCATGTTAAGTCAGCCATTCTCTCTGTTAAAGCAAGCCAAACATTATTCATAAGTCTTTTTTTCTCTGCTACGGTAATAAGTCCCTGTTGATACTCATCATCAATTTCATGAATCTTTACCTCAGCTCCCTCAATAAGCTTTGCCTTTTCAGGAAGCATCTTAAGATCAAAAGTTGAAACAGAAATACCGGAAATAGTTGCCGCAAAAAATCCTATCTCTTTAATTTCATCGATAAGCGTTGCTACCTCTGATTTACTATGGTCTGCCATAGCTTTTGTTATAATCTCGCGGATTGTTGCAGCCTTTATCGCACTGTTCATGAATGGAATAGATACTGAAGACAAACCTTCATTAAACATTATTCTTCCGATAGTTGTCTCTATAATCTGTCCTTCAATTCTTACCCTCAATAGTTCTCTGAGATTAATCTTTTTTAGCGTATAAGCCAAATACGCTTCGTCTTTTGAACTGAATGCTGGAAGAATCTCACGTTTTTTAGTTGCGTCAATACTTGTAAGATAAAAAGAGCCCAGTGCCATTTCTTTATTTGGAAGAGTAATAGGATTTCCATCAGCAGGCTTTAATAGGTTTGATTCAGGCATCATTAGCTCAATTGCTTCTTTTTGAGCACGTAATGAAAGAGGAACGTGAATTGCCATTTGGTCTCCATCAAAATCCGCATTATATCCTGCACAGACGCAAGGATGAATCTTAATAGCAGAACCCTCCACAAGCACTGGATAAAAGGCTTGAAATCCTAATTTATGCAACGTAGGAGCACGGTTTAATAGAACTGGATGGTTTTTAGTTATCTCTTCCAAGATATCGAATATTTCCGGAGTTCTTTTCTCAATAAATCTTTTTGCAGCTTTTGCATTTGGAGTTGTTAGTCCTCGTGCAATAACTTCACGGATAACAAAAGGTTTAAATAACTCTAAAGCCATTTCTTTTGGAATTCCGCACTGGTTTAATTTAAGCTCGGGTCCAACGATAATAACAGATCTTCCGGAATAATCTACGCGTTTTCCAAGAAGATTTTTTCTAAATCTACCTTGTTTTCCTCTCAAAATGTCTGAAAGTGATTTAAATTGTCTTTGTGATTGATTTGCTCTAATTGAAGTATCAATTAGATAATCGACAGATTCCTGAAGCATTCTTTTTTCATTTCTTAGAATAATTTCGGGCGCACCAAGAGAGATAAGGTGATTTAAGCGATTGTTTCTATTTATCACTCTTCTGTACAAATCGTTCAAATCAGATGTAGCAAAACGACCCCCGTTAAGTTGAACCATCGGACGCAAATCAGGAGGTAAAACGGGAATAACTTTTAAAATCATTGCCGTTGCATCAAATCCAGCTTCAACAATAGACTCAATTAGATGAAGTCTTTTAAGAAGCTTTAACTGTTTTTGTCCTGAAGACTCATGAACCTCTTCACGGAGCTCTCCAATAATTTTTGGAAGATCCATCGACTCAATTGCGGTAAGGATTGCACTTGCGCCGGTTTCTACTTCAAAGAATAACAATACGTTATATTCAATAAGTCTTACGTATTCCTCCTCTGACAAAACATCCCATCGCTTAAGTCCTTTTACAATATCTGAAATTCTCTTGAAAATTTCCTCTATTCTCAGACTATCTCTTTGGTATCTTTTCTCCAAAGCGGCAGTTTTCTGACGGTACATTACTTTTGTTTCCTCCAAAACAAGCTCACGGCGTTCTTTTTTAAGAGTTTTATCTATCTCTTCAAGTTTTTCTTTTTCCTCAGATTCCAATTCACTCTTTTCCCCATCAACCTGATTTTTTAGATCATTTAGTCTCTGAGTTTTTACTTCATCAAGCTTTTTTTGAGCTTCTTTTCGTTTATCCTCATCAACAGACATCACAAGATAGCTTGCATAATAAACAATTGATTCCAGCTCTTTTTGGGTTTTACCCATAAATATTGAGATCTTTGAGGGTGATCCCTTAGAAAACCACACATGGACAACTGGAGCAGCTAGTGTAATATGACCCATTCGTTCGCGCCTAACTCTAGAATAAGTTACTTCAACTCCACATCTATCACAGATTATTCCTTTATATCTAATTCTTTTGTATTTTCCGCAGTAACATTCAAAATCTTTAGTAGGACCAAAAATTCTTTCGTCAAACAAACCGTCTTTTTCTGCTTTAAACGTACGGTAATTAATAGTCTCAGGTTTTGTAACTTCACCATAAGACCAATTTCTAATGTCATCTGCGGACGCAACGGTGATTTTAAGGCTGTCAAAGTCAGTAATATTTATAATATCCGACTTATGATCGCGTCTTTTTCCTAATGTATTTGTTCTAGTATTTTCTTCCATATTATTTATTTTTTTTATTTTTCAGTCTTAACTTTATCTTTAATAACTTCTTCCTCAATATTTAGTAATTCATCAGTTATTTCTTCTACCTCACTAACCGGCCCTACAACAACTTTCTCCTCAATGGTCTCAATATTTTCATCGGCAATACTTTCATCTGTTCCTGCAACCTCTTCACTTATTACCTCCCGTAGCTCTTCCGCTCCCTTTTTAACCTCTTCCTCTATTTCATCCTCTTCAACATCCGGGCTTACCTTCCCATGAATTGGCTGAATGTTCATACACAAGCTTTGAAGCTCTCGGATAAGCACCTTAAACGACTCAGGAACCCTTGGGGTAGGAATATCTGTACCTTTTATTATAGCCTCAAAAGCCTTTGCGCGTCCGGCAACATCATCAGATTTTATTGTTAACATCTCCTGCAAGGTATATGCTGCACGATGTGCTTCAAGTGCCCAAACTTCCATTTCTCCAAGTCTTTGTCCACCCATTTGAGCTTTTCCTCCAAGTGGCTGTTGTGTAACAAGAGAGTAAGGACCAGTACTTCTTGCATGAGTTTTATCCTCTACCATATGGATTAGTTTCATAATATATGCTATTCCTACGACTACTTCATTCTCGTAAGCATCACCCGTTCTCGCATCAATTAGCTTTACCTTTCCACTTACAGGAAGTCCTACTTCCTCAAACAAACTCAAAATCCTTGACTCTTTCATCTTTTCAAAAGCAGGAAGTGCTAGTTTTATTCCTTTTTTATCTGCTGCCCATCCGGCATGTGCTTCAAGAAGCTGGCCCAAGTTCATACGGGAAAGTACAGAAATAGGTGAGATAATAACGTCAACCGGCGTGCCGTCCTCAAGATGAGGCATATCTGAAGCTGGAACTATCTTTGAAATAACTCCTTTATTCCCATGGCGTCCGGCAAGCTTATCTCCAACAACAACGTGGCGCATCTGTGCTACCTCTACCATAATTCTCCTTAATGCTCCTGGTTCTAATTCGTCACCTTTTTCGCGGTCAAGTGTCTGAATACTAATTACAATTCCATGTTCACCATGAGGCATACGAAGAGATGTATCGCGGACTTCTCTTGCTTTCTCTCCAAAAATTGCGCGCAGTAGTCTTTCCTCAGCGGTTAACTCTGTTTCTCCTTTTGGAGCAATCTTTCCGACCAAAATATCTCCAGGATTAACCTCGGACCCGATAACTACAATTCCGTCCTCGTCTAGATTTGCAAGGTCTTCTTCAGCTACATTTGGAATATCTCTTGTCGTTTCTTCTGGTCCTAATTTTGTATCCACAACTGTTGCTTCATATTTTTCGATATGAACCGAAGTAAGCTCATCCTCCTTAATAAGTCTATCTGAAATGACAATTGCGTCCTCATAACCAAGTCCGTCAAAGCTTGCGTATGCGATTAAAAGATTTTTACCTAAAGCAAGTTCTCCGTTATCTGTTGCTGGACCGTCAATCAAAACGTCACCCTGCTTCACCTTGTCTCCAGTTTTTACAACCGGATTCTGAGAAAAGGAAGTATTTGCAGAGGTTCTCTTGAATTTTTTCAAAGGGTATTCTGCTGATCCTTTACTACCTTTTATTGCAACCCTTGTTGCGTCAGAATAAGTTATTATTCCGTCAAATGGCGCTTTTACAACTCTTCCCAAAGCTTCCGCAACAGACGCCTCCATTCCTGTTCCCACAACTGGACTCTCAGATTTAACAAGAGGCACTGCTTGACATTGCATGTGAGTTCCCATAAGAGCACGGTTTGCCTCATCATGATCAATAAACGGAATAAGTGAGGCTGATGTTCCAATAACCTGTCTTGGAATAATGTCTATGTATTGAATTTTTCCAGGTTCAACTTCTAGATATGCTCCATAATATCTTGCCGGTACGATTTGCTCGGTTATAAATCCTTTTTCATCAATATCTATATCAGCGTGAGTTATATAATAATCACTTTCCTCGTCTGCATCAAAATAAACTATTTCGTCAGTAACTTGAGGCAAAGTCTTTTTACCAACTTTTTTCTGAATTACTTTTCTGTATGGAGCTTCCAAAAAGCCGTAATCATTAACTCTTGCATATAAAGCAAGGTATGTAACCAAGCCAATATTAGGTCCTTCAGGACTTCTAACAGGACAAATTTTCCCGTATTGCGAACTATTAATATCCCTAATAGAAAATGATGCGCGTTCTCGGGATATTCCACCTGTTCCCATAACAGTCAAACGACGGAGATTGTCAATTTCGGCGAGTGGATTTGTCTGGTCTAAAATCGCAGACAACTGAGAAGTTCTAAAGAATTCATTGATTGCAGCAATAATCGGGTGTGCATTAATAAAGTGAGATGGGGTATAGTTTTCCTCTGTTGAGGTCAAGCTCATTTTTTCTTTAACAATTCTTTCCAATCTTAATGCTCCAACTCTAAAAGCGGTGGACTGAACAAGTTCTCCTATGCTTCTAATTCTTCTGTTTGATAGATGATCAATATCGTCTACTTTTCCCTTCCCCTGAGTGAGTCCAATAAGGTAAGTAACAATTCCTATAATGTCATCCATTGTAAGTGTGGTTGTCTCGGTAAAGTTAATATTTTTAAGATTTCTTAGTTTTTTGTTTATTTTGTAGCGTCCAACGCGATTTAAGTCGTAACGTCTTTTATCAAAGAAAGTGTTGTGAAAATTTTGTTTTATGGTATCAATAACAATTGGTTCTCCTGGGTTTAATTTTTTAAATATTTCAATTAACGCATCGTTGCTTCCTTTTGTATCGTCTTTTTCTAGAGTATTTTTAATATAGCTTTGCGCACCCTCAACGCCTTTGAATTTATCATAAACATCTTCGTTTGAATCAATTCCGAGTGCTTTTAGAAAGACTGAGGCCATAAATTTTTTCTTTCTATCAATCCTTACAACGAGCATATCTGTTCTTGTTGTTGAAATTTCAAGCCATGAACCATGGACGGGACGAAGTTCTGCTGTATAAAGAGTCTTTCCGGTAATAGGATCTTCTGCGCCTGTAAAGAATACTCCTGGACTTCTTACGATTTGGCTAACAATTACACGCTCAATTCCATTAATAATAAATGTCCCCCTAGCAGTCATTTTGGGAACTTCACCCAAAAATACTTCTTGCTTTACTGTTTTGTCTGTTTTTTTGTTTAGGAGTGTAGCTTCAACTGTGAGGGGAAAGAAGTGGGTAAGATTTTTCTGTATAGCAATCTCTTCGGTGATCTTTGGTTCGCCTAGTTTATATTTACCCAAAGTTAGCTCCCAGTTTTTACCTGTAAAATCCTCAATTGGAGATATTTCATCTATAATAGCCTGAATTCCTTCATCAATAAGCCACTGATACGACTTCTTTTGAATATTTAACAAATCGAGCTCCGGAAGTATATCCGATTGCTTCCCCCAGTATTGTCTTATATTTTTATTATCTGCCATCGAGAAATAAGTTCTATAATGCCTAATTCAACAAAAAAAGCGACAGGGTACCCACACCCCATCTCTGGTTTTGCTATGTGAAGTTAATCTATACAGTAAATTTGAACAATTGTCAATATCTAGTTTTTTTATCTCAAATATCTGTTCACGTTTGCATTGTGCTCCTCTAGAGTCTTTGCAAAATGTACCCTTCCTTCTCTATCGTGAATATAGAAATAGTACGGACTTTTTGCCGGATTTAATGCAGCCTCAATTGCTACAATACCGGGGCTTGCAATTGGTGCAGGCGGTAACCCAGAGTTTCGATATGTATTATAGGGCGAATTGATTTGTCGCTCTTGCCCGGTAGGAACACCCCACCAATTGCCTTGCGCATCAATCCCCTTTATATACTGAAGTGTTGCATCGATATCAAGCGCCATGCCACTGTTAAGTCTATTATGAATAACCGATGCAATTAAGGGCTTCTCATCATCTCTTATTGCCTCGCGTTCTATTAATGATGCCATAATCACCGCATTTATCAGTTTCGGATCATCAGGCGCAAGACCGGTTGATTCCACCTTTGCATTAAAATTATTTCTCATTATGCTAATTATAGTTTCTACATCTGCATCCTTAGGAACCAGATAAGTATCTGGAAAGAGAAAACCTTCTTCATTTTTAAGCTCGCCTACCCATGTCTCATCATATGTATCTAAATTTTCTGACAAGACTTCAGCGATTTCTTCTGACCTGTAGCCTTCAGGTATGGTTATCCAAATATCAAGCGACCCCACTAACAATGTATCCACTATCTCAGATAGGTTCATAGATGGTGAAATCTTATATGAACCTGCTTGGATACTTCTATCAAGATTGTTTTTCTTTAAATAAAGAAAAAATACAATAGGATCACGTATTAAACCCTCTGTTTTAAGATCATTTCCAATAGATCTAACTTCAGCACCTTTTGGAATAACAAATATAATATAGTCATTATTATTAGAATTAACAGCAATAGACCCATTCTGCCACCAGATAATAAAACCTATTACAAAAACTAATACAACGAAAAACAGCACTGTTATTTTCTTCATCTAAGTTATTTTAACATAAAAGAGACGTTTACCCCGCACCCACGACTGCACGGCTCGCCTCGCTGGCGCTTTAGGCAAGCGGGTCGAGGCAGGGGGTGCGGGGTTTACTCTTCAAAGGAGTAAATTGGAAATAGCTTGAGAGACTCAGCCGCCTCCTGAACCAAAACCTCATTTTGACTATAAAATTCAACTACATCTTCTCCTTTTTTAATTTCGTCTCCTCTTCTTTTTAATAAATAAATTCCGGCTTTTTTGTCTAACGGAGCTCCTAAAATTCGGGCAATTGAGGTTATATTTTTATTATTTATGCTTTTTATTTTGGTATCAAATCCTGCTTTAAGACACATAGAATATTTCCCCGGTTTTAAGTCATTTGACTCAATCTCGGGATTGCCTTTTTGTGCATCAATTATTTCCTGCATTTTCTTGTGCGCTTTTTTAGTAACCAATATATCTTTAGCCCATTGTCCTCCAGTTTCGTACTTATTCTTAAATTCTTCCTGCATACTCTTTGACGAATCAGTCAAACATAATTCTAATAATCTTCCAGCAATATCCACAGACCTTTGCTCCAGCTCAATAGGTCTATCCTCCGACTGCTCCAAAACACGCAAAGCATCCCTTGCTTCCAATAAGGGTCCTATTCCATTTCCTGATGGCTGAAAAGATCTGTTTACAAATGTTTTTAGCTTAATATCAAATTTTCCCGCGATGTACTCAAACTTTTTTGCTAAAAATTCAGCGTCATCTTTTGTATGAACCTTCATGGTTTTTCCCCAAGGAATATCTATAACAACGTGAGTTGACCCAAATGCAATTTTTTTTGCCATGACCGATACAAGTATCTTGTCATAACTCTCGAATGCGAGTGGTTTCTCTATCTGAATTATCTCATCATCTGCAGGAGCTATTTTGAAACTTCCGCCCCACACAATACACCCACCCGTTTTCTCAACTATTTTATAAATTCCTTTCTTATCAAACTCCACTCTAGCTATTACTTCCATACAGTCTGCAGTTCCAGCTGGAGTGGTAATTGCCCTAGATGAGCTTTTGGGAATGGTAAATCCAGCTGCCGCTACAATTGGAACCACTACCATTGTTGACCTAGACCCGGGAAGACCACCGATTGAGTGCTTGTCCGCAATAACCCCCTTAAACTCCAACTTTTCACCAGTTTCAATCATCGCTTTTGTTAAAAAGTAAAGCTCTTCCCTTGTAAAACCCTCCGAATAACCTGACGCAACAAAATAGGTGGTAAGTACATCGCCAAGTTTGTCCTTGGCGATCTGATCCATTATCGAATAAATCTCTTTATAGTTTAATTCCTTTCCTACCAGTTTTTTTTGAATAGCCTTCAGGGCTTTATCGTGTTCTTCCATATCAAAATTTAAGCTGTTCCATAGCAATTTTTATACCTGCAGTAATTATTTTCCTTATGTAAAAAAATAGAAAAGTTATAAATCTACCTACAGATGGCAATATTCTAATTGCATAATAGTGCAATTTCTCTTTTATCATCACTATTCTGTCTTTAAGATAAACTCCTTTTTTGTCTTGCTGCGTCGTGAAAGAGTTTTGAGAGTATGGATCGTATTGCTGATTTTCCATATTTAATAATACTATCAGAAAATTACACCTTTTTTAGCCGACCAAGCTTGCTCTAACGATAAGCCTTTTCCAAACAGTTCCCGGAGGCGTACAAGTAACAAGAGTTATGTAACTATTATCAAATGACTGAGAAAAAATGTTTGGGTCATCAGGACTTACAATATTTATTGAAAAAATTCTATACGTATATTCTTTGCCATTTACAATTATTGAAAACTCGTCTCCTGTTTTTAAAGTATGAAGATTTGCAAATATAGTTTTATAATTGCTTTCAGAAAAAAGCTGAGGCAGGGTAGAGTGACCAAAAATTACAGATGTACCCCTCTCCACAGGATTATTTGAAGTTGTAAAGTATTGAACTAAATTTTCGGAAAGTTTTGTATCCATTGCAGAAACATTTGCATCTTTTATACCAAGTTTTGGAATTGAAAGCGTATAGTATTCAATTTTTTTACCTTCTGGTAATTTCTCTAACTCTGCAGACAAACCGGGGAACCAGTTTGAAGCATCAGTATAGTCATAAGTAAGTGATGACATGCCTTGTTCTAACAGGTCCGAAATATTGGTTTCATTTCTGATTACAAATCTATTCGGCAACGGAGTTTCATAATTACTGGAAGCAAATGCTGACGAAAGATAAAGATAGTATGAAATTACTGGGAAAAAAATATAAATAACTACAACTACTCCTAAAGCAACGAGAAAAAATCCAAAAAATTTAATCTTCTTTTTTAAACTATGGCTTGAACTATAGGTATATTTTTTCATGTATTTTACCTACTCGCCGTCTTCAGACTTATGTTTATCTGACCGCTTCTTGCAGGAAGAATTGATGGAAGCAGTGGAAGTTTATTCTTAAAAACTATTGTTGCATCAGAAATTCCATCTATTTTTTTAATTATCTCCAAAGCTGCAGAACTAGTTTTACCCGCTATTTTGTCTGCTAGGTTAGCAAGTTCAATATTCGGCTTATACAAAACTTCGTATGTTAGCATTCCGGTAATTCCAGCAGAGGTTTGTTGAACATCAGTTAGACTAATCTCAGAGTCTTCTTCCGATATAACAAACCCTTCAGGCGGCTGTCCTCCTTTGGAGTCGTTAATGAACTTTTGGGCTTCTTCTTTTTTATAAACTCCAAAAACATAAAAAACCGTAGCAGTAAGTTCCAGACTCTTTATCTCGTCACCTATTGAAGCGTTATATTTTTCATTTTCTATACTTGAGGAAAGCAGCACTGAAATTATCTGCTCATTACTCTCTACGCTTTTTCTAGCTTGTTCTAAAGCTTTGTCAAATAAGTCTTCAACGATTTTCTCTGCTAGTTTTTCTGTATCATCTTTGGAAACAATTTGTTTTTCCTCTTTTGTCCCGCCTGAAAATGCCGCATCGTTTTTCGCCTCAACGGAAGAGTTATCAAATCCGCTTACCGAAAACTTTGTGCCGGACGGGAGATTATACTCTTTTCCAATTTCATCAGCGGTTACTTTTCCTTTTTTGGTTTTTAAATCAGTTACTCCGGAGCTTGAAGCGATATCAACGTCATCATCCAAAGTAAATTTCAAGCCATTTGACGACGTCAGAACTGTTCCTGACTCAATAGTCTGGCTTTGACTGAGCGAGCTTGAAATTGTTGCTTCACCCTTTGCTTTTTCACCGGTTTCCTCAATACCTGTTGTATTTTGGAAGACTTTGCCCTCTACTTCCTGCTCAATAGTGTCTATGCGCAAGATTTGATCTTCAAAAGATGTGTTCTCCTCTTCTGAAAGATTTACCAAAACCTCATCTTTTACAACCTCACCATCTATAAAAACTACTACTTCAACCCGTAAAAATAATAAATAATAAATAACCATCAGAAAAGCAAAAATTATAACCGCGGCAATAGGAATAAAAAAGGCTTTTAACTTGGAGCCTCCCGACACAAAACCTCCAAATATGCCTAATACTTTGCCGGGGAGTTCAAAAACAGTATCTAGGGTTGAGTTTGAGTTTTTTTCTGATTCTTCATCAAAATTCCTATCATCTTTAATTTTTATATCATCTTCTCTATAAGCACCCGAAACACTTACAATCACTTTCTCTCTATCATGCTCATCCTCGGGAATATCAAAAACGTCTTTTTCTTTTACAAATCCGAACTTCTCATCCTCGTCCGCCATACTTGAAGCCTCATTTTCAATTAATTCTGCACCGGAAATCTCAGGTTTGTCTAAAATTCTTGCATTAAGCTGTGATGCTATAGCATCAACAACTGCTTCGTTCTCAAATCCTTTTTCCATTAAAGAAATCTGGGGTAGGTGAAGAAAAGGAAGATCTTTTGTCCATGGATAATTTAGGAAATTCTGCTGTCTATTTTCAATATCATCATGATATAAAAGGATCATTCTTGAGGGTAGAGATGTAAACTTCTCAACTTTTTTCAGTGCGTGCTCGACCGATTTTTCAATTTCATCAGTTACTTGACCGCTTTGGACTTCAACTATGCTGCCCGCCTTTACTAAATACAAATAAACTTTATCTTTTGTTTCTTCAACAAAAATTGCGCTCAAGGGAACTCCTTCTTTGTCCTGAAAATATTTAATAAGCGCCTCAATACTTACAATAAATCCCATTGGCTTTAGAGCCAACTCAACGCTTAATTTTTTCAGCTGTAATAGTTTTTCTTTTTTTATCGAACCATCCTCATCCGCCCAAAAGTAGGGTACTGAAAAAATTGTTTTTTCAAGCTTGTATCCTTCATCAAGACTTAACTCAATTGAGCTAATCGCCTCATCAGCAACAGCTATTATTTCCTCCGTAGATGCTGATTCTAAATCCAAAGAAACACTTTTTGTGGAAATTATATTCAGACTTGATTCTTTGTTAGAGAGAAGAATTGCAACTGTATTTTTTGGCTTAAATAAAAGAGATATGAAAAAATCCTCTTTTGGTTTTTTATTTAAAAAAGGTAAGACAGGCAGTTTCATAGTATTAAATTGTTATATTGTAAAATTGTTAAAATTATGACGCAGCAGTTTGGCAATTTAACATCATAGCAATTCGGCAATTTAACTTACTTTAACATATATTCGTCTTACACCACGAGAAATTCCTTCTTCTTTTATTATAGCAAAGCTTTTAATTTGATTTGTATGCTCGACGTGAGGACCACCGCAAAACTCGGCAGAATAAAAATCTTTCTGCCGTCCTGAGCCTGTCGAAGGACTACCTAATTCTTCCCCGCCTATAAAATACACCTTTACGTCCTGTGAATATTTATCGTCAAACAAACCGATTGCTCCCAAATCTTTTGCTTTTTGAAGCGGCATAATTTCAAAATGCACCGGCAAATCTTCTTTTATTTTTTCATTTACTATATCCTCTACCTTTTTAATTTCCTCATCTGTAAGTTTGGTGTCATAGTTAAAATCGAAACGCACTCTTTCTGACGTAATATTACTGCCTGTTTGAGACACCGAATTTCCCAAAACGTCTCGTAGTGCTTGATGAATCAAATGTGTCGCTGTGTGCCCCTTTATAGTTCCCTCTGAATGGTCTGCAAGTCCTCCGGCAAACTTCTTCTCTGCCCCCTTTCTGGAAATATTCTGGTGTTCCTTAATAAGTTCCGCCAATTTTTGCTTGTCAAACTCATATCCCAAACTTTCCAATTGGGTAGGACCAAGACCATATGACGTAATTGCCTTAAAGGCAGTATCTGCAGATATTTCAACGACTCCCATTAAATCATCGCCAACCTTTTTCCCTGTCTTTATAAGTTCTTTTTGAATAAGTCTTTTCCCGCCTGAAAGCGCTTTTTGGTAACTTTGCTCTTCAACAAGTATTGTATTTTTTATTAATTCGAACTTATCAATTAAATCCGGATCTGTTTCTTTATACTGCTCAACAATTCTTTCGATGATTGGATTAATGGAATCTCCATTTAGTAGATAAAAATTATCCAAACCGCGTCTTATTAAACGGCGCAATATATAACCCTGCTCTTTATTTGATGGCTTCACATTATTTGAGATTATAAAAACTGATGCTGCAAAGTGATCTAAGATAATTCTCATTTCGCGCGGATTTTTACTGTATTCTTTTCCTGTAGTATTTTCTATAGATTTAATTATTGGCGCGAACAGGGAAGTCTCAAATACATCCTGCTTGTTTTCAACTGCCATAAGCATGCGCTCAAGCCCTCCGCCAAAATCAACATTTGGTTTTGGAAGCGGAGAAAGCGTGCCATCCTCTTGCTTTTGATACTGCATAAAAACGCTGTTGGCAATTTCTGTAAACCGTCCGCAGTCACAATTGACGTGGCAGGGTTGCACCCTGCCAACCATTCTCTGGTATGTTTCGTGCGAACCTAACTCCTCCCCGAAATCGTAAAATATTTCACTATCCGGTCCTCCGGGTTCACCAGTCGGCATATTAGAAGGAATACCACTTCTAGACCACCAATTTTTCGAAACGTTGTATTCAACAATTCTCGTTCCCACCTCTGCATCGATTTTTTTTTCTTGAAACAATTTCTTCCAAATTTCAATACTTTCTGTATCTTTCCCAACCCCATCTCCGCCTTCAAAAACTGTAACAAAGAGTTTTTCTGCAGGCAAACCAAGTCCCTCTTCACTACTTGTCAAAAACTCAAAAATCCATCTTAGTTGTTCTTTCTTGAAGTACTCGCCTAGTGACCAATTCCCAAGCATTCTAAAAAAAGTCGTATGTCGGTTATCTCCAATTTCATCTATATCTTGCGCACGGAAGCAGTTCTGAACATTTACGAGTCTGCTTCCAGCAGGATGTTTTTCTCCTAAAAGATAGGGAACTAATGGCTGCATGCCGGAAGACGTAAATAGGGTAGTGGGATCATTTAATGGAACTAGCGAGGAATTTTCAATTCGGCTATGCTCTCTTTTTTCAAAGAATTTAATATACTTCTCTAAAACTTCTGAAGCTGTCATCGTAGAGTTTATTATAACAGGATTATCTAGGCTGGACAAAGAATCCACAAAACTATCTTCTTTTTTCTCTGTGATTTAGTTTTATCTGATTATTAAGTTTTTCAACCGCCTCGCGGATAACTATCATTAGATTTCTTCCTACCACTTTAGTGTCCACTATTTTTCCCGACTTAAAGTTAATATGAAGATGAACTTCATACTGTATGACTTTACCTTTAGGATTTTTTGATGCATCAAGAGTTACTTTTATTTCTCCGATAGGATTTATTTTATTGGCCTTTCTCTCAAGTCTTTGTAGAAGCTCAACTATTTCTTTATGAATTTTAGAATCGACGATTTTATGTTTGTCTGAAAAAATAATGCCTAACTTTTCCTCAGGCTCTATTCTGGAAAGTGCATCCAGAAATGATCTTATAGACACTATTCCCTTCGGTTTATTATTTCTATCGGAAAGAATAACGCTATTTATTTTTTTTGAATTTATGGTCTCTAAAATTGTTTTTATCCCGGAATTAAAAGGGAGAGTAACTACCTCTATTTTTATATATTCTGCTATTGGAAAATCAAACTTTTTTAAATCCCTATCGTCTACCACAAAAGACCTATTGTTTTTAGTCCTGTTTGAACGACCTTTTGAAGGAGGTGCTGTGAATGCTTGCTGAATATCACGCCTGGTAATAATCCCTCCTATATGACCATTTTCATTTATGATTATCACCCTTGATGTTTTTTCCTTCCTTAAATCTGAATATATGTCCCGAATTTTTGAATGAATCGTTGCTGTAATAGGCTTATCTATATTTATTTGATTTTGCAAAACCTCCAGTAGATTCTTTGAAGATAAAATATTAGACAAGAGCGCGCGCGCTGAGATTACCCCTATAATTTTATCGCTGCTATCAAAAACCGGAAGTGTATAAATTCTAGTTGAGATCATTTGTCTTGCGACATCAAAGATACTGGATTCCTTGCTTAAACGGGGAGGATTAATTAGTGCAGTTGCTGCTTTAGCATCTTTAGGGTACCTTTTTTTAAAAAGAGATTGTGAACCCGACACTATACCTAAAAAAAATTTACCGTCAAAAACAAATATTGGGTCATGGCTGCTCTTTACATTCTCAAGAACCGATCCTACGGTATCATTCGGTGAGGCAGTTGGGAGTTTTTTTATGGAAGTTATAAGATTTTCGATACTATCCATAACGTATATGCATTATACATAAATCCTTTCTAATTTCAATAAATCCCGCACCCACGACCTGACGGCTCGCCTCTCTGAGTCGAAGCGGGTCTAGGCGGGGCAAGCGGGTCGGGGTTTTGAAATGCGGGATAAACTATATATTTTCCCAGTGGGCAATCTGTGTGCTTACGAATGGTTATCTTTTTACTTCTTTTCTAGTAAAACCAGTATATTCTCTTTTTTTAAAAATCAACTGTGATCCTCCAACTTTTCTAATACTTTTTTCTTTATACACCTTTTCAACTTTTTTATTTCTTAATGCGATTGACTCAAACCCTGTCTTATAGCTTGCTAGGTGCTTACTTACAAGCGTTACGGTATTTCTTCCTACAGTTAATATCTTCATAATTTCTTCGCCACTAAAACCGCCAACCAACATCGCAGCTATTTGCATCCGCCTGCCAAGTTTTATTTTTTCATCTGTTGTAAGTAAAAAATTTATGATATCTTCAACGTCTTGACCATCCTTTGCAGCAAGAAAAGCGTCTCTCACTTTATTAGTAATTTCATATTCATCTTTACCCGTTAAAAATTTATATCTATTGTTCGCCATATCTAAACCTAAAACCAAATCTTAGTATTAGGTTTATCATTAATAATAAACTTTCCTTTTCCATCCGTCAACTAGTTGACGGATGGATAGGGTAATAACTAAATATTAACTTAAATCCTGTAGGACGAGGCTACATTCAGACTGAAAGAATTCGAACTTAAGTAAACAGACAAAAAAAACAGATAGAGATAGACAGTTATTATTTTTTAATAACATATTCTCCGAGGGGACAAGCTGTGTGCTTGCAGTGTGCGGGACAGTATCTTCGACCGTAATCTATCATTCGCAGACTAAACTCTTTCCACTCTCGATGTGAAACAAGCTGCATGAGGTCTTTTTTCAATTTTTTCAGGGTTTGTATTTTCAGTTAAACCAAACAGCTGGGATAGACGTCGAACGTGCGTATCTACCGCAATTCCCTCCACCGAACCGTACACTATTGCCAACACTATATTCGCGGTTTTTCTCCCAACTCCCGGCATGGCAACCATTTCCTGCATAGTCATTGGCAGCTTGTCATTATAATTTTCATGAATAATTTTTGAAGTTTTCAATATATTTTTCGCTTTTCCCCTGTAAAGACCAATTTTATTTATATATTTTTCTAATTCCTCCTGTGTCAATTTCATATAATCACTTGGCAACCTATAGTCTTTAAATAGGGTAGGGGAGACTTCATTTACTTTTTTTGTCAGTGGTTTGCGCTGATAACATTACAGCAACGAGCAAATTAAAATCTGAATTATAGTCAAGAGCGGTTTTGGTCTTTGGAAAAAGTTTTTTCAACTCTCCCACAATTTCTTCTGTTTTTTTCTTATTATCCATACATAATACGTAATACTATGCGTCAATTATTGACGCTAAGGCTTTTGCCAATTTCTCAGGGTCGTGTCTTAAAAACATTCCGTGTCTTAAAAAATCTCCCCTAACAACTTTTGGCTTTTCAGTATCTTTTATATCGTCAACTACAAATTCTACGTTTTCCTTTTCATATCTTTTTACAATTGACCCTTTAGGTTTTTCTGTATTTACCACAATGTAGTCAATAACTCCCTCTCCCAAGTATTCTTCAATAATTTTGATAAAATCTGATGCCTTAAAGCCATTTGTTTCACCAAATTTAGTCATAATATTTACGTTATAAATAATCTTACTTTGTTTACCCTGAGCTAGCCGAAGGGCTTTTGTCTCTTTTAGGGCTTCGGGTATTCCCTCAATAAGTAAATTTGGAATAATAGAAGTATATAAGTCTCCTGGACCCAATATGACCGCATCTGCTTGTTTAATTTCTTTAATAGCATCAGGATTTGCAACCGCCTTTGAGCTAAGAAAGGCTCTTTTTATCTTTTTCTTTCCATCATGTTTTGGTATATCTATATTTGACTCACCATATATTTTTGTGCCATCCTCAAGTTCTGCAACAAGCTTTGCCTGAGAAAGTGTTACAGGGATTACCTTGCCTTTTACATTTAAAATTTTTACAGCCTCTGCTATTGCTTCAGGAAAGCTCCCTGTAATTTTCTCAAGCGCGGTAAGCAAGATATTTCCAACGGTATGACCGTGCAAAGAAGAATTTTTTTCAAATCTATAATTAAAAAGCTGTGAAAGAATTTCTTTATTCGACCCGGATAAAGCAATTAAAGCACGTCTTATGTCTCCCGGTGGAAGTGTTCCGAATTCTTCACGAAGTAGTCCTGTTGACCCACCGTCATCGGCCATGCTAACTATTGCAGATAGTTTTAAATCCGGATACTCACGCAGTCCCGTTAGAACTGTAAAAACCCCAGTTCCCCCACCAATAACTACAACCTTTTTCATTTAAATCGAATTGTATACTTCTTTTTATAAACAATCAAACCATATTTCTGTATCATATATTAATATATGATACGAGTTGAATTCTGATTTTATTTTGGTATATTGTCTTCAATGGTTGAAACGGGTCCTATCATTGATAGAAATCAGAGAATTAAAGATATTCTAGAAAATAGCTCAGCATTCCTCGAAGGTCATTTTGTATTTTCCTCAAAAAGACATGGAGGAGGATATGTGAACAAAGATGCCGTATATCCAAACACTGAATACGTTTCGGAACTATGCGGATACATGGCGGAACCATTTGTTGGTCAAGATATAGATACAGTACTGGGACCAGCTATGGGGGGAATAATTCTTGCACAACGTGTAGCAGAACATCTAACTCGAATGGAAGGTAAACCAATTTTTGGAGTTTACGCAGATAAAACAAAGAGCGGAGAGGGATTTGAGATTAAAAGAGGCTATGACAAATTTGTTACTGGTAGAAATGTTTTAGTCGTTGAGGACATTCTTAACACTGGAGGCTCTGCAAAAAAGGTAATTGCTGCAGTAAGGGAAGCCGGCGGAAACGTGATTGCGCTATCTGCTTTGGTTAATCGCGGAGGCGTAACGGCTGAGGATGTTGGTAATGCTCCAATTCATTCATTGCTTGAAATGGACATGCAAAGCTGGGAGCCAGATGATTGTCCGCTTTGCAGAAATGGAGTTCCACTAAATACGGACGTAGGTCAAGGGAAAAAATAAATTTAATTTGTAAATTACTTTCTATTTATCCCTCTAAATAATCTAGGCTTTTTCTTAACTACCACAACCTCCTCCTTCTCTCTCACGTTAAAAATCTCTCTACCCCCCACAATTCCTTCATCCATTGCATTTTTTATTTCATCAATATCCATAAGATTCTCAATTGAGTCAAGTCCG
>JBCLLY010000002.1:0-103619 GCA_039738415.1 Candidatus Levyibacteriota bacterium | reverse complement strand
TAAGTCTCGCTCGTCAGCTTTACTAACAGTACAACCATAAGGAAGAATTTCTAACTCAACTACTTCTCCAACTGCGACAGAGCCTGCTTCTATTATTCCAGCAACGAGTTCTTTCAGATGAGGCTTTTTAAGCTGTTCAGAAGAAAGTAAAGCAGCTGTTCCGCTGATAATTTCTGCCGGAGAATAAAGTGGTTTGATTCCAAACGTTCTAGTATCGTTCTCCGTTGACATATTCTTTTAAATTTAGAGTAAATAAAAAACTTTGTCAACTAGTATTTTCCAGAAGATTTTGCAGCCTGTAATAGGTTTTTAAATAAAAATGCGAGATTTACGGGTCCTACGCCTCCCGGTGTTGGGGTATAAAAAGCAACCCTGTCTTTAATTTCCTCTTGGTTAAAATCTCCCTTTAATTTTCCGTCTTGCCCATGAATGCCTACACCTATAAGGATACTTTTATTTTTCACTAAGTGCGCAGGAATAATATTTTTCTTACCTACGGCAGAGATTATGATGTCGGCATCTGCGATAAGCGCTTCTCTATCTATTGTTTTACTGTCAATTACTTGAGGCTCAACTCCTAATTTTTGAAGCCCGCTTATAACTGGCTTGCCTGCTGTTCCACCCTTTCCGATCACTAAGATAGACTGATTCAATAGGAAAGATGGAAGGTCGGAAAAATTTAGCAGTCTTGAGATATGAGTGAGAATATGTCTTACCGCAAGCCATGCCGGAACGTCAAAGCTTGAATCTTTTAAAAATCCATCTATATCTTTCTCTTTTGATACACTTTGAATAACTCTTTCTGTATCAATTCCGTTTGGAAATGGCCGTTGCACTATAAGTCCATGAACCAAGCTATCATTATTTAAGTTTTTAATAACCTCTATGACTTCCTCGGTAGTTTTGGGTCTGAGATTAATAAATTTTATTTTGATATTAAGCTTTTCTGCAAGTTTTATCTTTTGACTAACGTATGCTTCCCAGCTTTTTTCAGGTCCTAGAGTAACTATGGCAATACATGGGCTGACCCCACTTTGTTTTAGTTCGTTTACTTCTTTTTCCAGTTCAATTAACAAATTTGCTTGAAGTTTTCTTCCATTTATTTCCATAATGTGTATTATACCTTAACTAGGTATTAGGTATTTCGGCCAGAGGTCGATCAGCCCATGGCTGAAGGTATTAGGTATTATGTATTCAGAAGTTTCTATTGTTCAGTTTTTTCTACCGGAGTTTCTGTTGATAATATCTCTTCGTCCTCCCTTTCAAGACCTGCTGTCGTAGCTGATGCTACCCTATCACTATCTTTTGAAAAGCGCATAAGAATTACGCCCTGAGTATTTCGTGAAAGAGTAGGAATAGATTTGACCGGAATTTTTACAACCTGTCCCTTTTCTGAAGTTATAATTACAGCCAGAGCTTTTTTATCCAGAATTCCTGCATAGATTATTTTTCCTGTTTTAGGGGTAATATTTGCTATCTTTACACCCTGCCCTCCCCTATTTTGATTTCTTATGGCAGATACTTTTGTTTTCTTGCCCAGCCCATTTTCTGCGATAATTATTATTTCTGCATTTTTCTCTTCGTTTGCGACCATATCCATTCCTATCACCTCATCATCACCTGAGATTTTAATTCCCCTAACTCCCATGCTGCTCCTTCCAGTGGGTCTAACCTGTTCTTCGTTAAAGCAGATTACCTTACCGTTTTTGGTAACCAAAAGTATATCGTCATTTCCGCTAGTCATTTTTACCCAAATCAGTTTATCCCCGTCTGAAAGTGAAATTGCAATAATTCCATTCTTTCTAATATTGCTGAATTGCTCAAAGCTGGTTTTTTTAACTACTCCTTTTTGGGTTACCATAAATAAATTTTTCTTTTCACTTTCACTTCCCTTGCGGACTAAAATTGATTGAATAGATTCATTTGAGCTTATATCTATTAGATTAACGATTGCCTGTCCTTTTGCTGTTCTGCTACTCTCAGGAATCTCAAAAACCCTAGTTTGGTAGACTTTTCCTTTATTAGTAAAGAAATATATAAAGTCGTGGGTTTGCGCAAATAAAATTTGATCTATTATATCTTCCTCTTTTGTTGTCATACCGCGGACCCCTTTTCCTCCCCTTGCCTGTGTTTTAAATCCTGTCATACTCTGTCGTTTTACGTATCCTGTTTTGGTAAGAGTTATAACCGTTTGCTCGTTTTGAATTAAGTCTTCGTCCGAGAATTCATCAACTTTTGATTTATACACTTTTGTTTTTCTTGCGTCTGCGTATTTTTCCCTAATTTCTACCAATTCGCTGCGGACAACGCCCATAAGCTTTTTAGGGTCTTTCAAAAGTCCTTCCAAATAATCAATAAAAGTCATAATTTCCTTCCACTCAGCTTCAAGTTTTTCAATTTCTAGAGCGCTAAGACGTCGCAGCTGCATATCTAAAATTGCATTTGTCTGAATCTCAGAAAGAAGGAAACGCTTCATCAAATTTTCCCTTGCCTCATCTGTATTTTTAGATTTCTTAATAATAGCGATTACTTCGTCAATATTTGCAACGGCAATTTTAAGTCCGTCCAATATGTGAAGTCTTGCTTTCGCATTTCTCAAATCGAATTCGGTTCTTCTGATGATGACAATAAATCGATGCTTGATCCATTCTTCGATAATTGTTTTAAGATTGACAGTCCTAGGAATTCCGTCTACAAGTGCAACAAAATTTGATGGAAAACTTGTTTGAAGCGCAGTGTATTTATAGAGTTTGTTCAACACTCTTTTTGGCGCAATGTCTCTTTTCAACTCGATTACCACTCTCATTCCTTGTCTATCTGACTCGTCTCTTAGGTCTGTAATTCCGTCAATCCTTTTTTCTTTTGCAAGATGTGCTATTTTGGCAACTAGAATAGATTTATTTACCTGATACGGAAGCTCGGTTATTATAATTGCGCTTTTTCCCTGACCTATATCCTCAAAGCTTGCGATACCCCTGATAATAATCTTACCCCTGCCTGTCTGATATGTGTTTACAATCTCTTCTTGGTCATAAATTGCGCCTCCTGTCGGGAAGTCCGGTCCCTTTATAAATTCCAGTAGTTCGTCTACAGTAACTTCAGAGACGAGAGTAACTTTTTTACTAAGAAATTCGTTTTCTTCAAGTGCTTGATAAGGCTGCGTTATTTCCTGTTTTACATTTTCATTCACTTCAACGATAACTTTTGCGGTACCTTCCGGTATTTCGTTGGGTTTTTCAATTTGAGCATTAAATTTGGTTTTATCAATTGTGTAAATTACAGCGTCAACAACTTCACCCAGATTATGTGGAGGAATTTTGGTAGCCATTCCTACCGCAATTCCCTCAGAGCCTGAAAGCAGCAGGTTTGGAATTTTTGCCGGCAGATAAACAGGTTCTTTCATCGTACCGTCAAAATTATCAGTAAAATCTACAGTTTCCTTTTCCAAATCTTGAAGCATTTCCATTGCGAGAGGCATAAGCTTTGCTTCGGTATAACGCATTGCAGCAGGTGGATCTCCGTCAACCGAACCGAAATTTCCCTGCCCGTTTACTAGCGTGTAGCGCATGGAAAAATTTTGGGCAAGTCGGACCAATGCGTCATAAATAGGCATATCTCCATGAGGATGGTATTTTCCCATGGTTTCTCCGACGATTTTTGCGCTTTTTGCGAATTTTGCCTGAGGTGTAAGATTCATATCAGACATCGCGTAAAGAATTCTTCTATGGACCGGTTTTAGCCCGTCTCGTATGTCGGGAAGTGCGCGGGAGACAATAACAGACATAGCGTAGTCTAGATACGCTTTTTTCGCCTCTTTTACTATTTCAACTTGTTCTAGTTTTCCAATACTGTTCATAATTTAGTACCTAATACATAGCGTCTAGAAAGTTTTTACTCTAGTCCAAACGCTAAATATTAAGTGCCAAATTTTTACCTTGCGCTTTTAATACTCTTTTCAATTTCTGCAATAGCTGTTTTTTTATCTTTCCAATCCTTAATTTTTACCCATTTGCCCTGATCTATTGATTTGTAATTTTCAAAAAAATGTTTTATCTGTGATGTTAGCATTTCTGGAATTTCATTCAGGTCAGTTAATGTTGAGTACATATCACCTGTTACAGCAGGAACTGCAATAATTTTAGCGTCTATTCCAGACTCATCTTCCATCTCAAGCATGGCAATTGGTCTTGATGGTATTACAACGCCCGGGTGAACTGCTTGTTCACAAATAACTAGAACATCTAGGGGGTCTCCGTCTTCAGACATGGTACCAGGTATATATCCAT
This sequence comes from Candidatus Levyibacteriota bacterium, assembly GCA_039738415.1. Taxonomy (GTDB): domain Bacteria; phylum Patescibacteriota; class Microgenomatia; order Levybacterales; family GWA1-39-11; genus JBCLLY01. The sequence continues at coordinate 99,333 of JBCLLY010000002.1, read as the reverse complement.
AATTTGCAGGGTAGAACATGGTAGTTGATGAAAAACGGTCGACAAAAATAATTCCGCTTTCTTTATCTAGCTCATATTTTACATTAGTGCCTTTAGGAATTTCTATAAAAACATTTACTTCCTCCGGCGCATTTTTTCCGTATGATATATTCATAAATTAATTGTCACCTCCCTCGGGAAACCTTATCTCGATTTGTTCCAATTGATCTCTTTCAGGTCTAGTCATAATATCTCTACCCATTTCTTCATCCGGCTGTGTACTTCTTGACCAATATCCTAAAGGTTTAAGGGGTGAATGTGATTCGTCATTACTTCTTTGCAAGAATGACTCAAAACGAACCCTATCCTTTTGCGCTCTAATTTCAGCCATCTTTCCATTCGTTCTGTTACTTGGTATAAGTGCTAAGCTAAGAGTTTTGAAACCATTTCTGTTTAAATCAGTACCGCTTGCGACTAATCCTGGTAATTCATCAATTAAGGCAAAAGAGGTTCCTTCGCCCTCGGTATCATCTCCAGCTTTGTTTTCTAGGCTCACGAACAACTTACCCGCATTCGGTATTTCGACCATCCACGCGTCAACTTCTTCGGGAATTTCCTCTGTCGGTACAATCGGATACCATCCTTCTGTTGGTTGTAGTTTTTCTTCTTCCATATTAAATATCAATATTGGCAAGTCTTGCATTTTCTTGTATAAAGTGTTTTCTTGGTGGGACTTCAGGACCCATAAGCATTGTAAATACAGCATCCGCTTCTTCAGCATTCTCGATATTTACTTTTTTAAGAATTCTATTTTCCGGATTCATGGTAGTCTCCCAAAGCTGTTCTGCGTTCATTTCTCCAAGTCCTTTATAGCGCTGCAGACTTTTTCCTTTCATGTCTTTTCCCTTCATATAATCTTTTAGTTCTTCTTCAGTATAAACATAATCTATTTGCTTTCCAGTTTGAATTTTATATAGTGGGGGCTTTGCGATATAAAGATATCCTTGGTCAATTATAGCTTTAAGGTGCCTGAAGAAAAATGTTAGAAGAAGTGTCGCGATATGCTCTCCGTCAACGTCTGCGTCAGTCATAATAATTATCCTGTGGTAGCGAAGTTTTTCGTGATTTGCACTCTCCCCTATTCCCATACCAAGCGCGATTATTAAATTTTTTAGTTCTTCAAATTCCATGATTTTATCCAGTCTTGCGCGTTCTGTATTTAAAATCTTACCTCCGATTGGAAGAATTGCCTGAAATTTTCTATCCCTACCCTGTTTTGCTGTACCTCCTGCGCTGTCTCCTTCGACCAAATAAATTTCAGAATACTCTGCCCGTTTTTCCTGACAGTCAGCAAGCTTTCCGGGGAGTGAGCCCCCTTCAAATGCGCCCTTTCTAAGGACTGCATCTTTTGCAGCGCGTGCTGCAAGTCGGGCTCTTACTGCAAGTTGGCACTTGGCAAGAACTATTCTTGCCTCAGCTGGATTTTCTTCAAAATATGTTTCAAGTCCGTCTTTAACAACACTTTGTACTAGTGTTGCGATTTCAGAGTTTCCTAGCTTACCCTTAGTCTGCCCCTCAAATTGAATATTATTTTGTTCCATTCGTATCGCAACAACTGCGGAAAGCCCTTCTCGTGAATCCTCTCCGGTTATTACCTCTTCGCCTGGCTTAATCAACTGAATTTTTTTACCATAATCATTTATAGCTCGGGTTAAAGCGGTTCTAAATCCAGTAACATGTGTCCCTCCATTCACTGTATTGATGACATTCACAAAACTTTCAACATTTTCTGCAATTCCATCGTTGTATTGAAGCGCGACTTCAACCAATACTTCGTCTATCTCCTTACTGATAAATACAGCTTTATGTAGCGGGCCTTTGTTTTCATTTATTTTTTTAACCAGCGAAACTATTCCTCCCTCATGGTAAAAATGTTTTTCCTGAGGTTTCTCTGGGGTATTATCATAAAAATGGAAATATAGCTTTGATACCAGAAAAGCTCGTTGTGTGATAAGCCTTAGAGCCGTTTCCGGTACAAATTCAACTGTTGTAAAGATAGTCGGGTCAGGTGTAAAAGTTATTACCGTTCCTGATTTTAAGTTCAAGACTCTCGGATTACTCGTAATTTCTTTGAGTCTTGACTCAGCATGTGTATGCGTTGTAAGCTCTGTTGTGGGTATTCCTTGTTTGTATTCCTGTCTGTAAATTTTTCCATCGCGTCTTACCTCTGCCCATAAGTCCGTTGATAGCGCGTTAACAACCGAGCTTCCAACTCCGTGAAGTCCTCCTGATACTTTATATGCTCCTCCCCCGAACTTTCCTCCAGCGTGAAGTTTTGTCATAACCATTTCAAGTGCCGATTTATTATACCCTTTCATATTGTCTACGGGTATACCGCGTCCGTCATCGACAACCGTGGCGCTGCCATCTTTGTTTAAAAATATCCAGACATTGTTGGCAAATCCGCCGAGAGATTCATCTACCGCATTGTCAATAATTTCCCTCAATGACTCATGAAGTCCGACCGTATCTATGGAACCGATGTACATCGCGGGGCGTTTTCTGACAGGGTCCAGTCCCTCTAGAACTTGGATATTTTGCGATGTATAGGAGTTATCAGGCATAAGTGTATTTTATCAAAATTAAGGTGAAATAGCTATTCAAAAAGGTTATTATGGCGTACCAATTTAAGTTTCATAAGATACAAATTTAACATTCTTTAAAATTAATTGCAAGCTATTGGATTTGAGAAATAAGCCCGTATATGGGGGTAATGATAGATATTATAAGAAATGCGACAGATATACCAAGAACAATAATAAGAATAGGTTCTATGGCTGTCGTAAGATTTTTTACTTTCAATTCTAAATCTCTTTCAAAGTATTCAGATACCTTTAAAAGGCTCTCATCAATTTTCCCTGTTGCTTCTCCCACTTTTACCATTTGTACCATTAATGGCGGAAATAATTTTTGATGTTCAAGTGCAATAGACAACCCTGCTCCCTTTTCGACTAGATTTGCAGTATCAATTAGTGCAGTTCTGTAATAATAATTACCCGAAACATCAGCAGAAATTTTTATTGCAGAAATTAGAGATGACCCCGAGGATACTAATAGAGAAAGAGTTCTGCTAATTTCATCAAAGGCAGAAAGCTTGATTATAGTCCCAAATACAGGCGCTTTTAGTTTTAACTTATCAACGATTTTTACTCCGGCTTCAGTTTTTATATACCTTCTTAAAAATACTATTCCTACAATTATTCCCACTATAATAACGGGAAGAAAGGTTCTGGTAAGATTGGACATCGTTACGACAATTTTTGTAGTTAGGGGAAGATCCAAATCAAGGCTTTCATAAAGGTCTCCCAACTGAGGAATAACAAAAATATTCATAAGGATTATAACCATTAGAACTCCGCTAACGATAATCGCCGGATAAAAAAGAGCAGACCTAACTTGCTTCCTCACCGCGTCTGACTTTTCCAAATTATCTGCCAGTCTTGCTAGAACTTTATCAAGCAGCCCTCCCTCCTCTGCTGCTGTTATAAGGGAGACGTATACAGGAGAAAAAGCCTCTGGGTGCTGTTTTAGTGCAGTTGAAAATGATTTACCTTCAGAAACGTCGGTAATTATATCCTCGACTAGTTTTGCCATTTTTGGTTTGTCCGCTTGCTTTTTTAACAAATCTAAAGATTCTATAAGCGTCAGACCGGCTAAAATCATTGATGAAAGTTGTCTGGTAAAAAGAATTATGTCGCCGCCCTTTACTCTATTAAGATAGGAAAGAATAGCTGATTGAGATTTTTCTAAAGGCTCGATTTTAATTGGGGTAAGCTTATTTAAGCGCAAAAAGTCCAGAACATCCTTTTCGCTATTTGCTTCAAGCTGACCCACGTCTTTTTTGCCATCCGTGTTTACCCCAATATATTTGTATTCCATACTAGCCTATTAATCTATCAAACAAGTCTTGTCTACGAACGTAGCTTTTCGCGGTTTCAAGAGTTATCATCCCTTTTTTAACCAATATTGCAAGAGAGCTTTCCATAGAATTCATTCCTGCGTCAGTTGAGGTTTCGATTATTGAATCTATTAAATGTGTTTTTGCTTCTCTGATGTTGGATTTAATTGCATTTGTGGCAATCATAATTTCCGATGCGACTATTCTGTTTCCATTGATGCTGGGTATTAGACGTTGAGAAATAACTCCGGCAAGCGCTGATGAAAGTTGCATTCTTACTTGATTTTGCTGACCTTGGGGAAAAGAGTCTATAATTCTGTCGATACTTTGTGATGCAGAATTTGTATGAAGAGTTGAAAAAACCAAATGACCAGTTTCTGCGATTGTAATTGTTGACGCGATACTTTCAGGATCTCTCATTTCCCCTATTACTACCACATTTGGGTCCTCACGTAAGATGCTTTTTAAAGCCTCACTCCATGAGTGCGTATCCTGTCCTATTTCTCTTTGTGAAATGATACTTTTCCCTTTGGAATAGACATATTCTATAGGGTCTTCAATTGTTATTATATGCTCAGATCTGGTCATATTTATTTCATTAACTATAGATGCTATTGTCGTTGTCTTTCCATGACCTGTTGGACCGGTAACCAGCACAAATCCTTGTTTGAAAGATGCAAACGTATGACAAATATTTGGAAGCCCCAGCTCTTCTATTGTTTTTACTATCGCAGGCAAAAGTCTAAGAGAGGCTGCTGCTGTGTCTCTCTGGAAATATGCGTTTATTCTAAATCTGCCTTTGTCTCCATAATTTCCACTTCCATAACTGTAGGAAAAGTCTATGTTGCGGTTGGCGGCAAACATTTCTTTTTGCTGTTCATTAAGAAGCTCAAGAATCAGTTTTTCCGTTAATTCTTTTGAAAGCTCCGGGTAGCTGTCGACTTGGCGAAGAGCACCATTAATTCTAATTATAGGTTTAAATCCGGCGACAATATGTAGATCGGAGCCGTGATTTTCTATTGTTTTATTTAGTAAATCCTGAATAGATATATTTTGTTCCATAATTGAATTAAATTGTTAAATTGTCAAATTGTTAAATTGTTAAATTGTTAAATTGTCAAATTGATATATGATATATTGTTAAACTTAAAATCATTATATTTAATAATCATATTTCTTTTACCCCTTTATTCTTGAGCTACTCTTAGTACCTCATCTATCGTTGTAAGACCGTCAAGTACTTTTAGATAACCGTCTTGTTTTATAGTAAGCATCCCTTCAGCTATAGCTTGTTTTTCAATAGTTGTACTGTCAGCACGCTGTAGTATGAGTCTTGCAATAGCTTCTGAAACTCCCATTACTTCAAATATTCCAACTCTTCCTAAAAATCCTGAGTGAGCGCACCTCTCACAGCCTGTTCCTTTAAAAAGCTTTACTTGAGTGTCATCTTTATTGGTCATCAGTCCCCCTAACGATTTTCTTATTTCAGCAACTATCTCACGAGGAGGTGTGTAGCTGGTTTTACATGTGTCGCAAATTTTTCTGGCTATTCTTTGTCCAACGCTGGCTGTGATAGTTGAGGCAAGTAGAAAAGTTTCGGCGCCCAGATCTATAAGACGGGGAAGTGCACCCGACGCGTCAGATGTGTGAAGTGTCGAGAAAACCAAATGCCCGGTTAATGCCGCCTGAATAGCTAGCTCTGTTGTCTCCTGGTCACGTATTTCTCCCACGAGTATGATATTTGGATCTTGCCTTAAAAATGCGCGTAGCCCTGAAGCAAATGTTAGCCCTACGTCAGGGTTTATCTGTACTTGATTTGTGCCTGCGATTTGATATTCGATAGGGTCTTCAAGCGTAAGAATATTTACACGCGTGGTGTTAAGTTTTGTAAGAACAGAATATAGTGTCGTAGTTTTCCCTGAACCCGTCGGTCCGCAAACCAAGATTATTCCGTGTGGTCTTAGTATCGCCATTTCAAGCGTTCTAAGTGAAGTACCGCGAAGTCCCAGTTCTTGAAGCGTAGGAACTCCCCCGGACTTTTTCAAAAGTCTCATCACAATTTTTTCTCCAAACGTAGTGGGGAGTACGCTTACACGAAGGTCGACCTCTTCTTGTCCTACTTTAAAATTAAATCTTCCGTCTTGCGGAGTTCTATGCTCATCGATTTTCATTCCTGACAAAATCTTAATTCTGGAAATAACAGCTTCTCTTACTCCGATAGGAAGAGAAAGTCTTTCATACAAAATTCCATCAATTCTATATCTTACTCTCATACGGTCCGCTTGAGGTTCTATGTGGACGTCTGATGCTCTGCTTTTTACAGCATACTCGAGAACTGTTGAAACAATTTTTGCAATTGGCGCTTCTTTAATAACAGTAGAAATGCTGTCTTTGTCAAAGGTTTTAACTTGTTGAATTTGCTCGCTTTCTTTAAGTGCCGCTTTTACTTCTCCGACCAGCCCGAAGCTGTACTGTGTCTGAATTGCGCTTAAAATTTCGCTTGGAACTCCTTGAAAGGCACGGATTTGTTTTCCGCTCTTTTGACCTATAAAGCTGATTGCTTCAATATCAAGAGGATTTGCCATAACCACAGAAAGATTATTTGCATCATCATCAACTGCAAAAGGAATCAATTTAAATCTTTGGGCAACAGACCTGGGAATAGCGCCCAAAGCTTCGGGGGAAAAAGGCAGAGTTGTGACTGACGCGTAGGGTATGTTATAAAGCTTTGCAAGTGCTTCGTAATATTGGTCTTCTGATACGATTTGGGCTTCAATAATGAGTTTGCCCATGTCAATCCCCCGCTTTGCAGCTTCAACCTTGAGCTGGGTTATTTGTTCAGGTCTTAATAGTCCCTCCTCAACGAGAATATCTCCTATGCTAATGTTTGTTTTGTTGGCAGTATTAAATGTAGGTGTACTATCTCCACTAACATTACCTACTGCATTATTTTGGGCAGTTTGTTGCACATAATAATCATATTCGCTAGAATGCATTGAGTCAACCCTTCTCAGGAAGTAAGAAGTGAGAGGCGGGAAGTTTAATATGAGAAGTTTTCTATTAACAGGCGACATAAAACAAAGAAATAAATTTATTGACGATTTTATAGTTAGAGAAAAAATTGCAAGTCACTCTATAAATACGTACAGTAATGAAATAAAAATTAAAGATGCAAAAGAAATCCGCCTAACTCTCTCTAGAAAATACTCAGGTAAAAGGCTAATAATAATCTCTGAAAAAATTAATATTACTGCTCAAAACGCGTTATTAAAAAGTTTTGAAGAGCTTAGTGAGAACGTTTCGATAATTATTTCAAGACCTGATATGAGTGAAATTTTGGATACGGTAAAGTCACGCTTTTTTGTGGTTAATTTTACTGTAAGCAGTGCAAAAGAAACGGATTTTACAAGTAGTTTTTTGGTAGATAATGTTTCTGAGAAAATGTTACTTATCGATAACTTTATTAATCAAAATCCAAATATTTCCAATGAGCAGCTGATAGACGGTTTTATTTTCTCATACAGAAAAGACTTGTTATTGAATATAGAAAAGTTAAATAAAGAATCAAAAAAGTCTCACTTAAATGCCATAAAAAAACTTTTAGCAGTATCAAATTTTATTAAATTCAATAACTTGAATTTAAGGCTTGGGTTAGAAAGTGCCCTACTGTAGAGATATTTGTATGTTGAGTCAATTTTGAATAACCCCTTGACAAAGATTTTTTAATGTGATTAGCTTAATTTAATGAAATTATCTGCCCGCAATACTTTTCAAAAAGGTTTTACTCTTATCGAACTTTTAGTTGTTATCGGAATTCTCGGAATTCTTGCTGCAGCCCTCGTTGCTACCATCGACCCATTTGAACAGCTTAAGAAAGGCGATGACGCAAAAATTAAGAACATGGCAGTAGAATTCCAAACTTCTCTAGTACGTTATTACACAACACACGGTTCATTTCCTTGGAACGATGCGGGTAATGCCGATTCAGATTGTACAGGATTAGGAGCTGGATCATTTACGGGTGTTGACGTTAATCTTAATACTGCTTCAATGAAATCATGTATAGTAAATTCTCTAGTTGCCGAGGGTGAGTTAAAGTCTGCATTTACAACGAATCCAACTGATTTACAAAAAGTTGTAGTTAATTGGAACGATTTAGATGCTACAAATATAGCAATTTGTTTTTCGCCTAGCTCTAAGTCACAAAAGGCTGCACCAGATGCAATTAATGACGCAGCAGCACAAAATAATTCTATTAATTGCCCAGATGCGAACGCAAATGACGGAATTTGCTACTGGTGCTCCAGATAAATACTTTCTTGAACTTCATTAACCTTTTTCAGATAATAATAGTATTTATTTTTGGTGCCTGTTTCGGTAGTTTTTTAAATGTTGTTGTAGACCGCTTTGCTACCAAACGGTCAATATTTAAAGGCAGATCATACTGTGAATCCTGTAAAAAAACTTTGGAAGTGAGAGATCTTGTGCCTATATTTTCTTACTTACTTTTAAAAGGAAAGTGCAGGTTTTGTAAGAAAAAAATTCCCGTAAGATTACTTTTAGTTGAGTTAGTGTCCGGCTTGTTGCTTCTTTTAACTTTTGTAATATTTGGAACCCAAAATATTTTATTACTTATTATAATTGGATTAATTGTATTTACTCTTACGGCAATATTTTTTATAGATTTAGAATACGGGATAATTCCTGACAAATTAATAATTTTTCTTTCACTTTGCGTTGTGGTGTATTTATTTCAACTTAATCTAAACTATGTTAACCACTTGCTTGCGGCAGTTGGTTCATTTGTTTTTTTTGTGACACTTTTTTTGGTAACCAAAGGACGCGGTATGGGGTTTGGTGATGTTAAGCTATCTTTTGCGCTGGGTTTACTTTTAGGATACCCTCTCATAGTTTATGGACTTTATCTTGCTTTCTTGACAGGTGCAATCATCTCAATCATACTGGTTTTATGGAGAAAAAAAAGCTTTCGACAAGGCACAGTTCCTTTCGGACCATTTTTGGCAGCCTCTACTCTATTCGTTCTTTTTTTTGGAGAAAGAATAATTCTTCCTCTGGCAAGAATTCTTTTTTAACTCCGGCAAGTTTCTCAAATCAAAAAGGGTTTACTCTCATAGAACTAATAACCGCCATAGGTGTTATGACAATACTTGCGACTCTTATTCTTACGGCAGTAAATCCAATTGAGCAGTTCAGAAAAGCCCAGGATACTAGGCGGAAAAGTGATCTTGCCCAACTACAACGCGCACTGGAGGCTTATTATCAGGATTTCGATAGATATCCTGCTCATACCTTAACCGGTATCAATCCTTACACAATTAATACGGGCACTGGGGATGGAGATGATGCAATAGGTTGGGGTAAGAGTTGGAAACCATACATAGATGTAGTTCCTATAGATCCTAGCTCGTCAAAGTTCTATATTTATTTTTCGGGTACAGATAATCAATCATATCGGTTGTATACGGCGCTGGATAGGGGGACTAAGGATCCGGATGCATGTACGGAGACAACAACGGGCCCGGGTTGCCCAGGTGCTTACGATGTTCGGTGCGGTTTAAATAATGAAACATGCAATTTCGGCGTTACAAGCCCTAATGTCTCGCCCTAAGATTGTATTAAGTATTAAGTATTATGTATTATGTATGAAGGCATGAAATTAAGGAAAAATAACAATAATAAAGGATTTACTCTGATTGAGCTTCTGGTCGTTATTTCTGTAATTGCAGTTCTTACTACCCTTCTTATGGCAAATTTTGTGGGAATACGTCAGCGTGGCAGGGACGGTCAGAGAAAGTCCAACCTGTATAGCATCCAGTCCGCATTAGAATTATATCGTGCTGATAATGGTGCATACCCCCTAGCCCTTGTCTGTGGCTCTTCTCTAACAAACGCTACGGCTACTTACATGCAGAAAGTCCCTTGTGATCCTTTGAGTGGTGATGCTTACACATACACAAGTACCGATGGTACCACGTATAGCATGATTGCTTGTATAGAAAATCAAAATGATTCAAGCGCCGATGACGAAGAGGCATATACTGCTAGCGGATGCACAACTCCAGCTTCGTTTACTCTAACAAATCCATAAGAAAGTGAGAAGTAATAAGTTAAAAGTGAGAAGTATAAAATGAAAAATGAAAACACCAAAAAGAAAAAGTACAGCAAGGATATTTGAGCGCTTCCCGCATCTTTCTTTTCCCTTCTCACTTCAGAATGGTTTTACCATCATAGAGCTTCTGGTAGTCCTTACTCTGATAGGACTCGTGTCGGGAGTGGGAATATTTTCATTGGTAAATTACGGTAATACTCAAACTATTGAGCAGTCTGTCGCGAATATAAAAGGTATTATTGATGAAGCTAGATTTAACGCGATTTCATCTGTAAAGCTCGAGACTGATAGCGCTGGGGGCATTGCTTTATGCGATGGTAATTTAGTTGCGTACAAGGTCGATATAATTTCCTCCTTAGACAGCGTCAAGCTTTACATGGAGTGCGAGAACTCTTCTAATTTGGTTGAAGCATATACTTTGCCATCAAGTCTAAATTTGGGAGTCGATACTAATTGTGATGAGGTAACTTATGAAGCTGTAGTATTAAATGTTAGTGCCTTACCTCTTCTACCTTGCGTTATTAGCATCAAAGGATTTAACCAGTCAAGGGTAATTACTGTTGACTCTATAGGAAATATTAGAATTACTAAATGAAACTTAAAGACGAAAGCGGGCAAACAATAATCGAGGCAGTTATAGCACTCGCAGCCATATCTGTTATTGTAACGGCAATAACAATAGCAGTTCTAAATGCTGTTAATAATTCACAATTTGTAAAAAGTCAAAATTTGGCGAATAAATATGCACAGCAGGGAATGGAATATGTGAGAAGTGTTCAGGCCGAAAATATTGAAGATTTCGCAAATTTTGGAGATATCACCTACTCCTTTGGAGGAAATGACTCGGTTCTTACTCCAGGTAAGTCTGCATTTGTAAATGTGGGAAGTGCTCATATCCGAAATATTGACTTTATTGACGATGTAACCCCTTGTCTTGGCACTGGTGCTGGTGGAGCTGATTTAAAATTAAATTTAACAAAAGTTACGGTTGTGGTAAATTGGTCAAGCGGAAAGTGTAAGTCTGATGATAGATTTTGCCACAATACAACACTTGTTTCTTGCATCCCATATACAAAAAATGTAAATGTTTTTCCATAATATGAAAAAAAATACAGGGTATACGATAGTTGAGCTACTGGCAGTTGTTACCATTTTAGTTACAGTGACGGGAATTATTGCAGCGCTTATCACCCAAACTCTACGTGGGAGCAGTAAGACAAACATTACAAATCAAGTAGCGCAAGTCGGAAACTATGTAACCTCCGTTATCTCAAACAGCATAATCTCTGCGGAAAACGTTATTGCTGTTACTGTTAATGGAAGACCTGTGACTGATTGTACGAAAAATCCCTCAGGTAGCTCAATAGAACTTTTTATATCGGAGAAAGGTGGCACAATTCTCTATGCGTGCGGTGGCGGTACTATTTCCTCAAACAGCGCATCTCTTATAGATACAAGTAGGTTAAAAATAGATACTAGCACCTGCTATTTTACTTGTTCTCAGGCAAGTAACGATCCCTATACCCCGCCTATTATAACGTTTGGATTTATATTAACTCAAAATTCCGACGATGCACTTTTTGAAAATAGAGAAACCGCGCCATTTAGCACATCAGTTCTTATGAGAAATTACCGCCCTAATTAGAGCTATCTTTGCTTGACTTCGAATCTATAAGCAGGCTATTATTAAATAGAGTATATGTATAAAAAAAATTCCGAAAAAGGTCAAATTCTTTTAATTGTTGTAATAACTATGATAGTTGCACTTACCGTTGGATTGTCAGTTGCCTCACGTACGGTTACAGAGCTTAGGCTTTCAAAGCAAAATGAAGAGTCACAGCGTGCTTTTAATGCAGCGGAGGCGGGAATTGATAGGGTTTTACAGCAGGGAGGAACAATTTCCATTCCGGAAACGCTTGGAAATAATTCTGATTTTATAGTTAGCTCAGAGGAATACTCCGGCGCGCAGATACTATTAAATAATGGTGAACAGGTAGATCAAGACGTAGGTGCGGACGTTTGGCTATCGGATTATCCGGATTTTGCAAATCAAATTGGTAGTAGAAAACTGACTATTTATTGGGGCGATAACGATCAAGTAAATTGCAGTGCATCAAACCCTGTTAGACCCGCATTGGAAGTAGTTATACTTCATAGAGATATAACAGATCTGAGTGTAACAAAATATATATATGATACCTGTTCGGATCCGGTGAGAATTTCCGGTACGCTTGATTTGAGTAATTATGGAAGTTATACAGACATTAGCGGACTGCCGGGTGAGATATTTCGGAATAAAATAAGGAATCCAATAATTATTAATAATGGAATTATTATGAAAATAATTCCTCTTTATAATTCAACAACGGTCGCAATTATTGCTGAAGAGGTGCCCGGTTATACGCAGTCACTCCCCTCGCAAGGGTCTGTTATTGAATCAACAGGAACATCCGGGGAGACGGTTAGAAGAATTACTTATTATCAGTCTTATCCTCAACTGCCAATTGAAGTATTTCCATATAATATCATTTCGCAATGAATACAAATTTATTTGGTTTGGACATAGGATCCACATCCATAAAAGTTGCTAAATTTAAAAAAAGCGGTAGTGGTATTGAGGTGGAAGCAATAGGAATTGGGCAGGCCCCGGAAAGGGGTATTTCTTCTGATTCTGAATCAGATATTGCAACGCTTGCCCAACACGTTAAGGAGGTCATAAAACAGGCAAATATACGGTCTGAGGAGGTTGCAGTTTCACTTCCGGATAACCAAGTATATACGAAGATAATTGATATGCCTCCGCTTTCAGAAAGAGAGCTTACGGCGTCTTTAAAGTATGAAATGGAGCAATATATACCCCTACCGCTCGATCAGGTAAGAACAGACTGGCAAATTTTAGGTACCAGCAATAAAGATGGAAAACAAACGACAAGCGTTTTTTTAGTTGCTGCGCCATTAAAACTTTTAAATAAGTATGAAAAGGTTATTGAACAGGCGGGATATCTTACAAGTGCGATAGAAACCGAAATGATATCAGTTTATAGGTCGTTGTATCCCCTACTCTATAATCCTGCACCTAGCATTGTTGTTCATATGGGGGCAATGACAACCAGTATTTCTGTTGTAAAAAACGGAGTAATTCTTTTAGTATTTACTGTCGACAGAGGCGGTCTTGCTATAACAAGAGCTATATCGTCTGATTTGGGAATAGATCCATCACAAGCAGAGTCTTTTAAAAAAGTGTATGGGTTAAATAAGGAAACATTTGAGGGAAAAATTGGAAAGTCGCTGTTTCCTATTTTAGAATCCATTATGGGAGACGTACGAAAAACAATGTTTATGTACAAAGAAAAATATAACAACGAAGAAATTAGTCAAATCGTTTTATCAGGAGGAACTGCCCTGCTTCCCGGAATAGATATATATTTTACAAATCAACTAGGCGGACAGGTTATCATAGGTAATGCATTTCAGATTTACAATATTGGTAAAATTCCTGAGGAGCTGATGCGCGACGCGTCATCCTTTAATACTGTAGTAGGTCTAGGAATAAAAGAGTTAGTATGAAAAACTCCATAAACTTAGTTTCAAAAAGAAGAAGACCAGGCAAATTCCATAGGCGTCTTTTTATAGTTTCTGTAATTTTTTTTTCTATAGCTTTTTTAATTTCGGCAGGTCTTATCGGATATAGGTTGATATTGGGAGGTCAATTGGAGGTTTTAAAAAGCGATGAAACAAAGTTGATTGCTGCTGTAAATCTCGACCCTGAAAAAAAAGTTAAATTTCTTACAGTTAAGGAGAGACTTTCTGAAATACAGAAAATATTAAATGAAAGAAAGAACTTAAATAACAGAATTAATACAGTTTCTGCGGTATTGCCACAGGATTTAGGAATATCTTTAATTGAGAGTGACGAGCAACAAATTAAATTAAGAGTCACCGCGCCAGATTTAGTTTCGCTAAATAATTTAATAGAGGAAAAAATAGAAAGCTATGCTGTAGAACAAAACAGGGCTGTAAAGAGAATTGAAATGACCAGCTTCGGATTAAATCCTAACACCTTATTGTACGAAGCGACTTTCTCAATAGAGTTTATCTGAATATGGAACGTCAAGTAAAATTATATTTAAAAAAGTACAAGCAGGATATTCTGCCTATTTTTTTGATTTTTGCAGGAATAATACTTTTTTTTAGAATTATAATTCCCCAGGTAGGTGACCTTGCAGGTATGATATCACAAATTCAAACTCAAGTAGAAACAAATAGCGGACTTACCGATTCGCAACGCAACCTTAGTTCAATTAACGACGCACAGCTTGACGATGATTACATTTTGGTTTTAAAGGCACTACCCAGTGTAAAAAGTATTGGTTCGATATTTGAAGCGTTAACTATTGCTGCAGGTAAGTCAAATGTTAGCATCGGAAGCCTTAATCTGCAGGTTGGAAGCGTATACGAACAAGAGGAAACTCCGGCTGGAAAGAGTGTCGGTGGAGTTCCATTTTTGAATTTATTAGTCCGCGTTAATGCAAACAGTGCGGCCCAATCCACCAGATTTGCCCAAGTCCTTTACGAAACTGTTCCAATTTTAGAGATAAATTCTATTAGTGCAACAAGCTCAGATGGAAAATATGATGTTAATTTTTTCTTCAAGCCAATTAGTGAAAAAAGTTTTCAGGCACAAACCATAGTAACCCCCCTACTTCCAGTACACCTTGAACTTCTGACTACTCTGCGCTCTTGGGCTGAATAAGGTCTGCCCTATTTCTTTTTGTTAGTTTAAAAGCTTGCCTCTTGCGGTATTCTTTGATATTCGCCTCGTGACCGCTTAAAAGTACCTCAGGAACCCTTTTTTCTTTAAATATTTCAGGTCTAGTAAATTGAGGGTACTCCAAAATTCTTCCACTATCAGTTTGAGAAAAAGATTCAAAAGTTGTCGCGTCAGCTTTTGTTAGTACACCCGGTAAAAGTCTAGTTACCGAGTCGATAACAGCCATTGCGGGTATTTCTCCTCCTGTTAGAATATAGTCGCCAATTGAAATTGAGTAATCCACAAAATCCTTAACTCTTTCATCAAATCCTTCATAACGAGCGCAAACAAGTACTAAATGATCAAGTCTTGTAAATTCTTCTGCCTTTTTTTGTGAGTATGTTTCGCCCTTAGCATCAAATATTGCAACCTTCTCAATCCCCTTACCCACTCTTGTTGACTCAATCGCTTTATGCAGTACATCAACTCTAAGAACCATACCGATTCCTCCACCGTAGGGTTTGTCGTCTACAGTTTTATGAGATCCTATACCAAAGTCTCTGAGATTAACAAGGTTTACTTCAACCTTATTTTTTTGAATTGCACGGTTTATAATTGAATATTCAAAAACGCCGGAAAACATTTCTGGGAAAAGTGTAATTACGGAGAATTTCATGAAAAAAAGACGCAACTATTGTTCTTTTATTTCAAGATCAACGAAAGTATTTTCTTTCATTGCTTTAATTTTAAGCAGCTGTTTCATTGCGTTTATTACTTTGCCTTCTTTGCCGATTATTCTTCCAATTTCTGCTTGCGGCGCAAAAATTGTAAATACTGTAGTACTGTCTGTTCCTCCTGCTTCAATTTTGATTTCATTTTCAGGAAATAGCGAGTCAATTATGTGTCTAAGTAGTTGTTCCATTTTGTTTTGAGTACTTATTATTATAAAGCTTGCTATCTACAGCAGGAGTTACTTTTGCTCCTTTTGAAATCCAATAATCAACCTTTTCTTGGTCAATCCTTTTTTTTACCTCGGTGTTGGTTTTTTCGTAAAAACCTAGTGTGTCTACTGGTTTTCCATCACGTTTGCTACGCCTTTCACGTACAACCAATCTGTACTTTCTCTCTCCTTTGCGACCAATTTTTGCGAATCTAATTACAAGTGACATAAGAATGACAAGTTTATCATGTTTAGCTTAAGTTTTCAATTCAAATAAGTATAAATCTATTTTAGAGCTTGCAAGGCGTTTTGCGCGGCCTTTTTTTCTCCATCCTGTTTTGATTTCCCCTGTCCTTTGGCAAGCAGTTCGTTTGAGAGATAAACTCCCACTGTGTATATTTTATTATGATCCGGTCCGCTTTCTTCAAGCACTTCATAATTTGGAGAGAGTTTGTGTTTTTCCTGAAGCAGCTCCTGAAGTTCGCTTTTAGGGTCTTTAAGCCCTTGTTTCTGAATGATTTCGTCTATTTCCTCAATTATTGTTTCCCCTATAAATTTTTCTACTGTTGTAATTCCCTGATCTATATACAAAGCACCAACAACCGCCTCATAAGTGTTAGCGAGAATAGTCCTGCTGGTACGACCACCGCTTTCCTCTTCTCCTTTTGAGAGCCTCAGATGTTTCCCTAAATCAAGTTTTTTTGCAACCTCGTAAAGAGTTTCAGTATTAGTCAAAGCCGAGCGCAGGCTCGTTAGATCCCCTTCCTTGCTTTCTTTATAGGTTGAAAAAATGTATGTTGAAATAATAAAGGAGAGAATGCTGTCGCCCAAAAACTCCAACCGTTCATTTGATTCGGTAATATTTCTTACTTCATTCAGATAGGAACGGTGCGTAAAAGCCAACTCATAAAGTTTTATATTTTTAAATTCAGGTATATTAGTCATTTTATTTAATCCGCCCTCGCGGAATTCCCCGGACGTAAGGTTGTAGGAGCTTCAATTAATTTTCCTAGGGCTCCGTTTACAAAGCCTGGAGAAGAGTCCCCGCCATACTCCTTTGCAAGCTCAATTGCTTCATCAATTATAACCTTAGGAGGCTGCTTTTTTTCAATTTCAATTTCATAAACTCCAAGGCGAAGAATTGCCAAATCAATCTTGTTTATTTTATCAACCGGAAATTCAGGCGCAATTTTTTTTATAGTCTCATCAATTTCGCAAAATTTGGAAACAATAGTTTTAACCTTTTCGTTTCTAGTTTTTTGAGTAAAAAAACTTTGTGAAAAAAGTCCTTCAACGATAAGTTGCCTTGCTGTATGACGTGGGTCGCTCGCAGTTTTCATTACTTAGGCTAGTTTTCTCTTTTTTGCATTAGAGAGTTTGTGGGACGCGCTTTTTATCACAAGTTTAATGCTCGCGCGGCGCTTTCCTTTACGACCTACAGAATGTCTTCTTTTTGGTTCTTGTGGCATGGTGTTTAGTTTAAAATTAAAAGTTAAAGATTATTAAAATATTAACCTTTAGTCCGGTGAGACCTTTTGTATTATAGAAGATTTCACTTCCGCACGCAATAGTTTGTGTTTGGGAAGTTCTTTAATTAACTTTTCTGCGTCAGTTCTAACCAGACTTATAAGGCTTTTGTCAAAAATTGAAGCGAATTTGAACTCAAGTCTCCCGTGTTGTGCTGTTCCATAAATATTCCCGGGACCTCTAAGTTGTAGATCAATTTCCGCAAGATCCGGTCCTGAGAAAATTTTTTCAAGAGACTTTAGTCTTTTTTCCGCAAGTGGGTTTAGATTATCCGAAAAAAGTAAACAGTACGATTCTTTCTCTCCCCTACCGACTCTTCCCCTCATCTGGTGAAGCTGTGCTAGCCCAAATCTTTGCGCTCCTTCTATTAACATAATCGTGGCATTTGGTATATCAATTCCCACCTCTACAACCGGGGTTGTAACTAAAATATCAAATTTTTTGTTTTTAAAATCCTCAAGTACTTTATTTTTCTCATCTGATTTTAGTTTCCCGTGCAAAAGTCCAAGCTTTTGATTAGAAAATACGTCGTTTTTTAATCTTTCAAACTCCACCTTTGCCGCCTTTATTGTGGTAATTGTTTCTGAGGGTTCTATAAAAGGACATACTATAAAGACCTGATCGCCTTTGCTTATTTTATCCTTAATCCATTCGTATCCACTTTCCCGTTTTTCATTTGGCACGAGCCAAGTTTTAATAATTTTTCTACCCATTGGCATTTCGTCTAAAAGAGAGACTTCTAAATCTCCATAAGCTGTTAAAAGAATAGTGCGTGGGATTGGTGTTGCGGTCATAGTTAAAACATGTGGGCTCTCCCCTTTTTCGCGCAGAATCGCGCGTTGTTCTACGCCAAATTTTTGCTGTTCGTCAATTACCACCAGCCCGAGTTTGTGGAAATTAACCTTTTTGTGAATCAGCGCATGAGTTCCCACAGCAATATCAAATTCGCCTGCCTTTTTTGTATTTGATGTAAATAATTCGACTTTTATACCCAGCGGGGTAAAAAGTTTAGTTAGCGTTTTATAATGTTGTTCTGCAAGAATTCCGGTCGGTGCCATAATGCCTGTTTGGAATCCGTTAAGAAAGGTTAAGTAAGCTGTTATTACGGCAACTATAGTTTTTCCGGATCCCACGTCCCCCTCCAAAAGCCTATTCATTGGTTTGTCTTTTTCTAAATCCTGAAAAATAGAATCAACGGCTTTTGTTTGTGCTCCGGTTAATTTAAACGGCAACGACGCTATAAGCTTGTCTATATCTTTTTCAAAGGGTTTAACTCTAAACTTATGAGAAGTTAAGTTTTTGTTCCATTCCTCTTTTATTTTAAGACTTATTAGATGTTTAATTAAAATTTCTTCATAGGAAAGCCGAAAGCGTGCCTTGTCAATCTCATCTAGGCTTGCTGGAAAATGAATAGAATGAAGGGCTTCTCTTATAGGTAGCAGCTTGCGTGTTTTTAAAAACTCGGCGGGTATAATATCATCAAATTCTATATCAGAAGTTAACCTTTCAAATATTCTATTTCTTATCCATTTTGAAGAAAGCCCCCGGGTTTCACTATAAACAGGAACGATACTTGCAATATGAATGGGTTTTTTATTTTCAGAAATTATCTCGTACTCTTTAACAGAAATTGACTTTTTACCTCCTGCATATTTTATTTTTCCAGCAATTCTTATGGTGTCTCCCTCGTGAATTACCCGGGTTAAATAAGCCTGATTGAACCAAACACATTCTATTTCGACTGTGGCATCCCAAATAGTGGCTTTCTGTAAAGTAAATTTGCGTCCTGCGTATTGGTTTTGAATTTTGGCAACTTTTCCCTCAACGACAGCATCTTCGTCAGCTATTGTATCTGCTATCGGTTTTTTATTAGGATACTGTTCGTAGCGAGTGGGCGGATAATACAAAAGATCTTTAAGAGTGATAATCCCTATTTTTGCTAGAGGTTTTTTCTTCGCCTTGAAAACAAAGCCCAAATTACCTACCGGAGTGTCTAGTGTCATTTATTTAATTAAACCCTGTGCCTGGGAGAAATGGAAGAACCAGAGTTGCAACCATTGCAAGAATTAGAACTATTGCAAAGATTCTCCAGAACCATTTATTTTCTCTTATAAATTCCATAGTTTTATCCTTTTTTTATTTTAACAAAATCCCTCTTACCATACTTTAAGATTCCGTTGTCTTCGAGCTCGGAAACCGGTAATGATGGATTTGAGATAACTTTACCATTATAGCTTACTCCATTTTGTTCGATTATCCTTTTCCACGCAGAGGTTCCTGTGGTAAGATTGTTTTCAATTACTATATCCTGCAAGCTTTGTCTTTCAGATACTTGAATTGTTCGGATATTTTCTGGAAGTTCTTTATTCTGAACTGTTTTCTCAAAATTTTCTTTAGCTCTGCTTGCAGCGTCTTCATTGTTTAGCTCACTTACAATTGTGAAAGCCAATTTTTTCTTAGCTTCCATTGGATTTTTTCCATTATTTACTTCTACTTCAATTTCTTGAATCTCGTTCATTGGAATATCAGTTAAGGCTTCCATTGCTTTTATTATTACTTCATCAGGAAAGCTCATAATTTTGCCGTAGAGTTCATTTGGGGTATCGTCAATAGCAATTACATTTCCTTCGCTTTTACCTATTTTTCTATTTTCAGAGTCTGCTAATAGTGGTAGCGTCATTACGAATTTGTCCTTCCGTTTAATTTTGTGCATTAATTCTCTTCCTAACATCATATTAAACAGTTGATCGTTTCCACCTATTTCTAAATCTACATCCATTTCTACAGAATCGTATGCTTGCATTACGGGGTAAAGAAACTCAGTCATTGCTATATTCATATTATTTTTTAGTCTCTTTTGAAACATATCCCTTTCGATAACCTGTTGAATAGATAAGTAACGCGCTATGTTAGCAAATTCTAGTGCCGACAATTTACCCAACCATTCGCCGTTAAATTTAACAACCGCTGCATTTTCTCCCTCAAACCTTAAAACTCTGCCTGCTTGTTCTTTGTATGACTTTGCATTTTCAAGAACCTGTTCATGGGTTAGTGGTAGACGTGTAGTATCCTTTCCTGTGGGATCTCCTATCATCCCCGTAAAGTCTCCAATAAGAAAAATTACTTCGTGACCTGCATCCTGGAATTGTTTTAGTTTTTTTAGACCAGAAAGATGACCCAGATGTAACTGGGGTCCAGTCGGATCAAATCCTTGATAGACCCGAAGTTTTTTTCCAGATTGTAATACTTTTTCCAACTCTTGCTTATTTGGTATAATGTTGGCGACGCCACGGGTTAGCAACTCTTGCAATTCAGACATTTGCTTAATTATACTTATTTGCAACCAATTATTGCAACGAGTACCAAAAAATCCATATAATTTAACTAATGAATTACCATAGAACACGAAGAAGACTAAGAGTTAGAAACGCAAATAGCGGAGGAAAATTATCCACACTAAAGCTTTTTTTAATGGGAAGAGGCATGAAGTATATCTTTTTTGGGCTGATAGCGTTTTTGATTATGGGATTTTTCTATGCCCTCTGGGTCAGCCGTGACTTGCCTGCTCCGGGAAAGCTTACGAGCCCGGATTTAAAAGACTCGACCAGAATACTAGATAAAGAAGGAGATCTTTTATTTTCTTTTTATAAAGATATCAATAGAATTTATGTAAATTTGGATAATATCCCCAAAGAATTACAAGAAGCAACAATTGCTGTTGAAGATAAGGATTTTTACACAAATAAAGGCTTTTCCATGACAGGTTTTATAAGAGGTCTTGTTATAGACCCCATTTTTAGAGGAAGAATTGCAGGAGGCTCAACCATCACCCAGCAACTTGTAAAAAATGTACTTTTGTCACCGGAACGTACAGTAACAAGAAAATTAAAGGAGCTGATACTTGCAGTTCAGGTTGATAGCAAATTCAGCAAAAATGAGATACTGGAAATGTATCTAAATAATATTCCTTATGGTGGAGCAGCAGTAGGCGTTGAGGCTGCAAGCAATCTTTATTTTAACAAAAACGCAAAAGAGCTGGGTCTATCAGAATCAGCTTTTTTAGCAGGATTACCTCAAGCTCCCTCTTTGTATTCGCCAATTGTTAGTGGTAGCAATAGGTATATTGATAGAAGTGCTACTGTTTTGCGTCGTATGCGCGAGGATGGGTATATCAGTAAGGAGCAGGAAAAAAAAGCGCTTGAGGAGATAAAAGATTTCACTTTTGAGCAAAAAACAGGAAGCATTGAAGCACCACATTTTGTGATGTATGTAAGAGCGCTTTTGATTGAGCGGTTTGGTGAAAGTTTGGTTGAGAATGGAAATTTGACTGTGACAACAACGCTTGACTCTAATATTCAAAGCAAAACTGAGAACGTAATAAAAAAAGAATTCGATAGACTTGAAGATTATGACGTAAATAATTCATCAGCAGTTGTTTTGGATGTTAAAACGGGAGGCATTCTAGCAATGGTTGGAAGCGTTGACTATTTTGATACTGAAAATGACGGAAATTTTAACGCAGCAACAGCCCTAAGGCAGCCCGGCTCTTCCCTGAAGCCTATTACTTACGCAGTTGCTTTTGAAAAAGGATATACCCCCGCAACTTTTATTATGGATGTAAGGACTGATTTTCCAAGCAATGTTCCCGGTGAGCCTATGTACCGACCTGTTAATTATGACGGAAAGTACAAAGGTCCTGTCCAACTCAGATTTGCGTTAGGTAACTCATTGAATATTCCTGCGGTGAAAATGATAGCAAGGGTCGGAATTGAGCCTGTTATGAAAAAGGCGTATGAAATGGGAATTTCCAATTGGGAACCAACACGCGAAAATCTTTCAAAAGTAGGATTATCTTTAGTGCTGGGCGGACGCGAAGCAACTCTTTTGGACATTACTTCTGCCTATTCTGTATTTGCGCGGGGCGGGGAAAGAATTGACTTCTATGCAATTGTTGAGGTCAAAGATAAAAAAGGAAAAGTGATTTATAAACAAAATGAGCAAAGTCCAAGAAGAGTTCTTTCAGAAGAAGTAGCATTTTTGATATCGCATATATTATTAGATAATAATGCTCGACTTGATACTTTTGGTCCTAATTCTTTTTTGAATATTGCGGGAAGAACTGTTGCTGTTAAAACCGGCACTACTGATGACAAAAAAGATAACTGGACAATTGGTTATACTCCGTCTTTCGTAGCTGGCGTTTGGGTTGGAAACAATGACAATAGTCCACTTGATCCAAGAATTGCATCCGGTGCGACCGGTGCATCTCCTATTTGGGCAGGAATTATGAAAGCCGTTATTTCCGGGACCAGCAATGAAGAATTTGACATACCCGGTGGAGTTGAGGCGATACAAATCGATGCTTTTTCTGGAGGTCTACCAATAGATGGACAAGCGACAAGAGTAGAATACTTTATGAAAGGAACTCAGCCTACATCCAAGTCGCCGATTTATAAAACCCTTAAGCTTTCCAAACGTGACTCAGGAAAACTCGCAAGCGATGATGAGATTGCCAGATCTGATTATGACACGAAAGAATATATAATATTTGAAGAAGAGGATGTTGTGTCAACAGATGATAAAAATCGTTGGCAAGAAGCAATTGAGGTTTGGATTCGTGAGAAATATGCAGCTGATCAGCCACAATATTATCCCCCAACGGAAAAATCAGATTATAAGCAAGAATAACCAAAGCTGTTATTGCCTCTTAACACTGTTGGAAATTAATCCAATGTTCGTACGAATGTTAGAACGAAAAGACCACGCTTGCTTAGTTTGTGGCGAATGCTTTTACCATGACTTTTTTTCATAATAAGTCCAGCTATCGTAAGGCGTCTCAAGTATATGCTTGCAAGTTTTATGTCTATTTTAAGCTGATACGCAACTTCGCTAACTGAAGCTTCAGGTTTTGTTTCGAGTAAATCCAATATCTGAATTCTTCTATGGTTTGCAAAACTCTTGACAATCTGCTCAATAGCTCTCTTCTTCAGCATATTTAATTTAATTGCTAAATTAAGCGTATCACATTATCGTATGTTCGTACGAATGTATGATAGAAAATATACTCTTGCACGCTTGTTGTTATTTAGAAGGATGCAGTTTTAAAATAATCTTTTAAATATTAGAATCTCTTCAATCTGCCTTCGCGGAATTCCCCAGACGTAAGTCCGTGGGATGCAGAGCGATTTTCCGCTTCGGCGGATTTGCGCTCGACGAAGCGTTTTGCTGATTCCCCGACCGTAAGGTCGTGGGAGCTTCAATAATTTAATATGTTTGCCATTAGGAATGGTTTTCCTTTTAAATAACTTATCCTACCCTTGCATGAAGTTTTGATTTAAGATTTTCAATCAGCTTTCCTCTTATGGGTATTACGTCTTCATTTGATAAACTCCTATTTTTGTCCTGATAAGTTATTCTAAAAGTTTTTTTATTGTCGTATTCGTCAATTAGCTTTACATTAACTATAATTGGGCTGATAGAAGCTATTAAATTAACGATTTTTTGATATTCGGTCACCTCTTGCTGCTCTATTCTTATGTCTTCAATTATTGGTGGATATTGCGGAATTGGAGTAAAGACTTTTCTGGTAGTTGCCATTTCTATAATTCTGTCAAATTCCAGCTCAAAATTTACGATATTCTCTTCGAGAAGTTCAATATTGCCAGCTTGTCTATCACCGATAAAAACATCAGCACCCGTTCCGCCCCCACTTCTTTTTTTGAATTCGAATGAGGTAATACCCAAGTCCTCAAATAAACTCTCAACAACACCTTTTGCTTCAAAAAATAAAGCTTTGTTTTCTTTTTTAATTACTCCTGCCAGCCGTAGTTTCTCATTTGGTAAGTTATTGCTTCTTTTTATATAAACATTTGCTATTTCAAAAAGCTTTATGGGTTCAAAATAATTGTTTCTTGCAACTTCAAGAAGGCTTGGAACCAAAGTCGAGCGCATATATACATGATCTTCGGATAATGGGTTTAAAATCTTTACCGCGGTTTCATTTGGTCCTTCAAAAAGGTCTTCTGAAACCATCGAATAGGTATAAACTTCGCTAAATCCCCAGTATTTCATAGAATCTTTTATCCTATTTTCCCAATAAAAATCGCTATCCTGCAAGTTCAAGGGTGATTTGCCGGTTATGGGTGGAAGAAAATTGGGAATCTTATCGTAACCGTAAATTCTTGCTACCTCTTCGATAATGTCTTCCTCAATTGTTATGTCTTGCGCGCGGAAACTTGGAATTGTAACTTCTAAAATTTCTTTTTTCACCCTTACTTTAAAAGAAAGCTTCTCAAGAATTTGAATAATTGTTTTATCATCAATTTCCACTCCTATAATTTGTGAAATTCTTTTTTTTCTTGCTTTTACAGTCACAACGAGGGGTTTGTTGGGATAAATATCGACTATATTTCCTACCAATTTTCCGGTGGCGTATCTTTCGTAAAGCTCAATACCTCTTTGAATTGTAGGAGTAATAAGCTCCGGATCTACATTTTTTTCATTTAAAATTGCAGCTTCAGTCCTTATCCCAAGCCCAAGCGATGTTCTCCTAATTTTTTTAGGATTGTTATTATCGAAAAACAAAACAATTCTTTTTGTATTATTAGTCACAACGCTATTTTCCAGCCCCATTATTCCCAAAAGATCTATTATCCTTCCGTTTCCGTCCGTGGCGATTATATCCCCGCCTTTTAGTATATGAGTTTTATTGTCAAGGGTAGTAATTGTTTCGCCTTGAAAAGATTCTCGAATTACAATCTTTTTACCTAGTCTGTCGTAATCAAAAACGTGTGCAGGATGCCCTAATTCGCGCATTATATAGTTAGTTACGTCAATCAGGTTATTAAGCGCTCTTATGCCGCTTTTCTCGAGTCTGTAGACTATTTTATTTGGCGATTTATCTACTTTTACATCTAGTATTGCGGCAGTGACGCGATTTACGAGGTTCTTGTCTATTTCAATATTCAAAAGTTCGTTTGGACCAGTTTTTAGTGGTCCTTTTGTTTTTTCAATAAATTCTGCTTTGAATCCATTTTGAGTCAATGCTGCACTTGCCTCTCGTGCTATTCCCACAACTGACATTAGGTCAACGCGGTTAGTTGTCACCTCAATATCATATAGATAATCTTCTCCTGTTTTTTCCAACCTTTCAACAGAGACGCTGGAAAGCGATAAGACTTTTGCAATTTCATTAGGCTTGGCAGCTGTTTTTATATGTTCCCTAAGCCAGCTGTCTAGAATTTGTATGTTCATAAATTAATGATAAATGGTATATGGTAAATGATAAAAATTATTATTTTTCATAAAACTAAAACTGTTTTAAAAACTCTATTCTGTTTGAATAAATGAGCCTTAAATCAGGCAAACTCAGCCCCTCTTTCATCATAAGAACGCGTTCTACTCCCCAGCCAAAAGCAAATCCGGTGTATTTTCCAGGGTCGATTTTTCCTGCACGTAAAACATTTGGGTGAACCATTCCTGCGCCTCCTAGCTCTACCCAGCCCTCCTTGCACAACTTGCATCCTTTGCCATTGCAAATTCCACAGCTTATATCAACCTCAAAGGACGGCTCGGTAAATTGAAATTGATAAGGTCTAATTCTTGAAGTTCTGTTTTGCCCAAAGTAGGATTTCACAAAGTATTCCAGAACTCCCTTTAAGTGTCCGATTGTGATATCCTCATCAACCACTAATCCCTCAAACTGGTGGAACATCTCAGTATGTGAAACGTCACTTTGCCTTCTGTAACATTTTGCAAGGTTAAGCATCCGGATTGATGTTTTATGTCCCGCTGGGCGGGATTTTGCACTACTTAACATCTCCCTCACTTGACCTGATGAGGTGTGTGGAGTAAGTATCATTGGTCCCATTTTTGCATCTGCTTTTACATCGATAAAAAACGTTTCCCACGCGTCTCTTGCCGGGTGATTTTCGGGAAAATTTAGAGCCTCAAATGCATACCAGTCCCATTCGACTTCGGGATAACGGACACGCTCAAATCCTATACTTTCAAAAATTTGTGAAATTTCTCTTATTGCTTGAGTTACCAAATGCAGTGAGCCTAATTCCTGTTTTACACCGGGACGGGTTATATCCATTTTTTTTGCCCTTTCATCGTTCTTGCCTTGTTTTAAGTCATTTTTTTTATCGTTAATGATATTTTCCAGAGTAAGTTTTATTTCGTTTGCAAGCTTTCCCACTTCGGGACGCTTTTGCTCAGGAACTTTTTTAAGATTTTTCAATTCTTTGGTCAAATTTCCGTTTTTTCCTAGAAATTGAATATAAATCTGATTTACCTCAGGGAGACTTTCTGCCTCCATGAGAAGCGCCATCGCGTTATTTTTTATATTCAGTAATTCTTCTTCCACGTTTTATATTATACACGTGAATGAGTGAAAAAAAAGGATAAGGAGGTTATTTTCCGAAGGCTTTGTCTATAATTGTTTCAAATGTTTTCGGATCGTCAACAATAATATTTGCCATAATTTTTCTATCAAGCAATATATTCTTCTTCTTTAAAACGTTTATAAATTTACTGTATGAGTGCCCCTTTTCGTCAAGTGCGCCGTTAATTCTGGTAATCCAAAGGCGTCTAATATCGCGTTTTTTTCTTTTTCTGCCATGAAAAGAATATTGGTCAGCATGTAAAACCGCCTCATGAGCAGTTTTTATAAGTTTGCTTCGTGTTCCTCTATAGCCTTTTGCAAGAACCAGTATTTTTTTGTGTTTTTGTCGGGATATTGTCCCTCTTTTTATTCTTGTCATATATTCAGTATTCAGTATTCAGTATTCAGTATCCAGTTTCTAGTTTCTAGTATCTAGCTTCTAGCATCTAGTTTCTAGCTATGCCATTGCGAGCATTTGTTTTATTTTTTTTGCGAATTTGCCTTCAAGTTGCTTTGGCTCCTTCATGCGTCTCAAAGTTCTTTTTGAGTGTTTTGAACGTAAATGTGAAAGATTTTGGCTTCCACGAAGCACCTTTCCGTTTTTAGTTACCCTAAAACGGTTTCTAACTGATTTTTTAATTTTTATCTTATTTTTTGACATATTCATTTTTTTGTTAATATCACGACTAATTGTCTTCCTTCCATTCTCATCTCTTTTTCCTGTTTTGCTATATCGTCAAGGTTTAAAAGTACTTTTTTAAGTACTTGTCCGCCCAGCTCTTTTTTAGTAATCTGACGTCCTGCAAATCTTACTGCAAATTTTACCTTATCTCCGTCTTCTAAAAACGCCCTTGCCTTCTTTAGCTTTATTTCTAAATCGTGTTCTCCGATAAATGGTCCAAATCTAATCTGCTTTGTCTGCGACGTTTTTGTATTCTTTTTCTCTTCTTTCTTTTTCTTGTTTAGATAGTAAAGAAACTTGCTGAAGTCTATAATTTTTACAACAGGTGGTTTTGCCTGCGGTGCGATTTCAACTAAATCAAGTTCTTTCTCGCGTGCCATTGAGAATGCCTCACTTAAGCTCATTATTCCAATCTGCTTATCTTCGTTGTCGATAAGCCTTACCTCATTTGCCCTAATCTGTTGATTCCTTTTGTAGAAGGGCAGTTTGTTCTGTGTGTTACTTTTTTTTCTCAATGTCTTTTATTATTTTTTCAATTAGAGTTTTAAGCTTAACTTCCTTCTCTTGTTCTCCATTTCTGTGCCTTGCCGTAACTATTAATTCTTTCTTCTCATCAGCCTCTTTTTCTTCCTGACCGCCTATTATACAGATTACAGGTGCTTTTTGTAAAGTCGCATCTCTAATTTTACCCTGCATTGTTTCATTTCTATCGTCTAGTTTTACCCGTATATTAGCTTTTTTGAGCTCAGTCTCAATTTTTTTAGCGTAGTCGTTTTGTTTTTCGCTAATTGGCACTATTACTACCTGAATTGGTGATAAGAATACAGGAAATGCTCCTTGGAAGTGTTCGGTAAGAATTCCGATGAATCTTTCAAATGAACCAATTATCGCGCGGTGTATCATAACGGGGCGCTTTTGCCTGCCGTCACTATCAATATATGTTAGGTTAAATGCCTCGGGTTGGTGAAAGTCCAGTTGGACTGTTGCCAGTTGCCATTCGCGTCCGAGTGAATCTTTGATATGAACGTCGATTTTAGGACCATAAAAGGCGCCATCTTGATCTTTTATGCTGAATTTAAGATTGTTTTTCGTAAGCGCTTTTTCTAAATCTTTTTCCGCTCTTTTCCAATTCTCTTCATTACCCGCATAGACTTGGGGGCGTGTTGCGAGTCTAAAATCATATTCGAATCCTAGTTTGTCATAAAATTCCATCATCATCTTAAGAATTCGGTCTATTTCATCAAAAATTTGCTCCTCAGTGGCATATATATGCGCATCATCCATAGTAATTTGCCTAGCTCTCAAAAGTCCATTTACTTCGCCCGACTTTTCGCGTCTGTGAAGTCTGCCTATTTCTGAAAACCTTAGAGGTAGTTCTTTATAGCTTCTTGGGCGGAAACGGTACAATACTGTTGATTCCGGACAATTCATGGGTTTTAGCGTATAGCTTTGCGGATGTTCATCGTTTTCATCATCTTTTAGTTCCAAATTGTACATATTATGTTCGCCAAATTTGCTCCAATGCCCAGACTGCTTGAACAAATCGCTTTTAACCATTATTGGGGTTGAAGTTTCCAGATAACCGTTTTGAAGAGTTATCTCGCGGATATACTTTTCAAGCTCTTTAAAAATAATCATTCCATTTGGAAGCCAGAAAGGGGCACCGGGGGCAATCTCATCAGTAAAGAACAACTCCTGTTCTAGTCCTATTTGTTTGTGATCTTTTAAATTATTTGAATCCATTTGAGGTTGGTATTATATCACAAGTTGGGGTTATTTTGCTGCACAAATTCCACCACTTTCAGTACAAAATTTCCAACAAAAGGCACAAGATTAATTTGACCTAGAAAGTAAGACAAAAGAGCAATAATTATCGTTGAACCGGTCGCAACACCTAGTGTCCATGCTATTCCACCTATAAAATTATTAAAAATAATCTTTTTGAGCGGTTTGTAGGCACTTCTATAATCTGTCCCAATTACATCAAGAGCCCCTTCATTTGCAGATTTCTTTTTGTCCATAACTTTATTTTACGCGAGTCCGAGTTCACTATCAATACTTTGCATAGAAGTAAGTACAATTTTGGTAAACTCAGGAAGAGGAATATTCAAGCTTTTTTCGCATAATTTTATTTGATCGCGGTTAACATTGCTTGCAAATGATAAATCCTCCATTTTCTTTATAACAAACTCGACCGTTACGCTTTTTAGTTTTTTATCGGGTAGGACTAAAGCACAGGCGACGATAAAACCCGTTGTCTCGTCACAAGTATATAATGACCAATCCATAAGAGATATCGGTTCAACTTTCGTATAAGCAAAATTATGGGCTTTTATGGCGTACATAATTTCGGGTGGGATTTGTTCGCCGAGTTTTTCCTCCAGATACAAAGTGTGTTGCTCCGGAGTTTTACGGGTTAGCTCGTAATCCGCATCGTGCAAAAGTCCTGTTATTCCCCACTGCTCAGTATCAAAATATTGATTTTTTACAGTTGACAAATATTTCGCAAGAGTCCTCATTGCAGCTTCTACTGCCAAATTATGTCTTATTAGATTTTGCGACTGTGTATAAACAGTAAGAGTTTGGTATGCCCCGTCTCGAGTCATAGAATAAGTATAAAGTATAAAGTAGTAAGTATAAAGTATGAAGAATAATTAAAAATTAAAAATGCTCGCCTGATCCCCCTTAGCGGGATGACCTTGGAGTAGTGCGCGCACATGGGTTTGAACCATGGACCCCTTCGACCCGCCTGCCTTGCTTGTGGATCTAAGTGGACTCGAACCACTGACCTTTGCAATGTCAATGCAACGCTCTAACCAACTGAGCTATAGATCCAAGTACATAGCGGGCAGGTGTCAATGAAGTACTCTACCACTGAGCTATGCGCGCAACGAGGTAATTTTAACAGAATAAAGAATATGTAACAATTCAATATTATTCTGTGACGTCTCCAACTCGATACTCCCGTTGGGCATTCATGTCGAAACTCGCCCGTTCGATTTCAGCAGCTCTTGCTGCTAGAACTCTTGGATCGCCACCAGCCTCTTCCAATCTGGTCTCATATGAAACTTTTGGTTTTTGTCTAAACTCTTCTTCTCCGATAGTATCACTATCAATACTTACTGCAATTTCTCCTTCAGAGTTTGGTAAATTACTTCTTTCAATCATATTTAACACCTCCTTTCTTCCCCGCCAGGCGGGATTACACCATAAAAAAACCTCCCCTGTGGGAGGTTTAAATTTAAAGAAAAATACTTTCCTCCCAAGCTTAACTAGAGTCCCAGCAGGACTCTTTGTAACAGCTTGTTAGAAAGTATTCTTTGCATTAAGGCTAGAATAGCATTTTATAGAATATATGTCAATAAGTTTTGACTTGCCCTGAGGAAAAAATTAACCGGTTTGACGAGCTATTGCCCTATCATGATGCATTGAAAAACTTGTTCCGTGTTTTTTACTCATAGCAAGATACTGCTTCTCTTGGCGTCTATTTTGAAAAATAGAACCAAGAGTGTTAACTTCTTCCATTTTTTTGTGCACGTTTTGAATAGTTAGAAATACCCACTCATAAAAATTTAAGTGATACTTGCCTGGTTTTTCAGGTGCTTGTTGGATGGAAACTTGCTTAAAAATAACCTCCATTTCAGAGGATGCGTCTTTAAGTTTTTTAATTTCTATTCTAATTTCCTCGATTTGAGCCTTTAGTTGCTGTCTGTCTTCATTTTCAGATCTAACTGGTGCAGTGATTATTTCCCTGAAATATGCTTGGTGTTCTGCGCTTATTCCCTTTGACTGTTCCTTTTTTTCGCCCAATGTCATTTCGTCACCTTCAGAAAGTTCTGTTTCAAGTCCAAAAACTTGAGATTGGGCGTTTTTTAACGCTTCGCTTAGCTGACCCTTTGCAGTTTTATTGGTTTGTTCAAATAGTCCCCTAATGCTGCTTGAAAGTCCGGCGCCTGCTTCAGCAAGGCTTGAGCCTACTATGTTGGTATTTGGTTTCATGTTGCGATTATAGCATATTGAGGCTATTTTTTCAAATTTGAGTCAGAAAGTCTATGGTTTTTTGTTGTCTTATGATACTTGCAACCAAATATGGATTTTTCTTTACTTCCTCTTTTTGGGTAACGTTTTCTATCTTTGCAATAGACGCAGTAATTTCCCCTGCTGTTACTGTCAAATTTTGTTCATCAGCAACTTTTCTCAAGAAAAATTCCAGTTTTATATCACGCTGTGCCCGTATTTTATACTCATCGCGTAGTAGTTCGGCGGTTATTTTTTTAGATTCTAGGTATTGCTCGAGAGTCATTCCAAGTGCTTTTATTTCATCTATTAGTTGGGATAAAAGTCTTGCGACTTCTCTTTCAATTATTACATTTGGAATTACAATCCTTGCTTGTGATATGCCTGCAGTAATTATCGCATCAATTGAAGGTTCTTGCGAATCCTTCCCTTTTTCAGTAACGATTTTAGATTTTACTTTCAAATCCTTTATAGCTTTCTTGTAGTCTCCCAGCTTTACTTTAGGTTCCTCAGCAACTTCAGCGCTAAATTTAAGATCCTGTCCATTTTCAAATGCTTCGATGTGGACCTGTGGGGTTAAAATAGGCTTAAGCTTATGCTTCTCTACCGCCTTGCCGTACTCTCGGGTGATAACAACTCTAAGTAGTTCTTCTCGTACTTTTTCCTCAGAAATTGCTTTTTTTGCAAGTTCTTTCGGTGCTTTGCCTTTTCTAAAACCGGAAATAACAACGTTTTCTATTAGCTTTTCCTCTATTCTAGCGCGTTGTTTTTCAACATCTTGAGAAGAAACAGTTATATTGAGTTCAATTGTTCCGTCAAGGTGTCGTAATATTTCCCTTTTTGGAGAAGTGGTTTTTTGTGTTTGAGTCTCTCCTTTTTTTACCATTTGGCTATTATAACTGAAATTTCCTGTAGTTTAAATTTGTCAGCAAATATTTCAACTTTTTATTTCACTTATTGGGCTCAACTTGAGCAGCATTGACTATTCCACTTTAAAATATTTGGCTCCGCGTTCGGTTTCCAGATTTATTAATGACATTGTAGACTCAGCTGACATATATGTGCTTTTTTATGGGTAAGACTATTTGTGCCCGGGAGAGGACTTGAACCTCCACGTCCTTACGGACACTGGTTCCTAAAACCAGCGCGTATACCATTTCACCACCCGGGCAAAAAAAGAATCATGAATTATGAAGCAAGAATTATGAAAATCAAACTTCAAAGTTATCTTTAGTGGTATTATACAATGCGTGAGGGCATGATTTCCACAGGGATTAGATAGTTATCTTTACTTCATCACGAAGTAATGTTACATATTCCTGTTCAATTTTCTGCATAAAGCTATTAACACGAATAGCCCATGTGGGAGATTCAGCGTAAATTGGACCAATGGTCCACACTGTATCAGCACCCCTAGCATAATACTTTGCAGAAAGCGCTTTAGTAATCGTGTCAATTCCATGTTCCCACGAATCAAAGTAAATATATCCGCCACCCCAACCGTACGCATTGTGCGAGTTAGGCATAAGTCTTTTACCAAAAGATGATTCAAGACCTGAAATCGCAGGAAGTAATTTCCAGTCTACTCCATTTTTGTCGGCAAACTCCACATAAGAACCAGCCATGTCTGCAAGAGGAGAGCTGTACTTTTCAAACATCCTCCGCAGAGCCTGAACACGGATATCTTCGGAGCTTATTCTTTCCACGTTAAACGCAAGCTTTGCAGATGAAGTTTGTTCATTCTGATAAGCCTCAATTTTATTGGGTAATACTAATGCAGCAATAATTATCACTGCTATGATTATTAGTTTATTCATAAATAGTTCGCCGATGAGGCGAAAGTTTTTGTAATTGTTCAAGCTGCGTTTTTAAAACGAAACTTGAGGATTACTAAAACTTGTGGGGAAGTGGAGACTAATTGGTTATACCCTTCGACGGATTGCGCAAACTCACCGCGAGCAAGCTCAGGGTTAGGCTTTCGCCTTTAAAAAATCCTAAAGTAGTTTTGGGCTACCTTAGGACCTATTGCGAAGTATAGCACGTGACTATAGGTTTGTCAAGGGGTAAAACTACAGGCTGTTGGGACTGTTTTGAGGCTAATTATAGACGTGTGGATATCCTATCCATCACATAACTTACCGTTTCAGCCCAAGAACCAGTGCTTACTGGATTATACTTAGTCATTATTTCGAATGGATCAACAAGTCCTATGTCTATATATCTCTCCCCTAGTCCCTTTGACACGGTAGAAATTGCTTCTTCGAAATTTTCAAAGCGAGTTACCTTATCGCCGTAAATCCCATACCCCCAGCAGTTATATGAATTCTCTGGAATTTTATGACACAAGGTACTCTCCTTCATTGCAATTGCCGGTAAAAGTCTATAATCCAGTCCGTAGTTATCAGCTTGCTCCACTATTAGTTGGGCATGGGGTTCTAATGGCGATTCGTATTGGGCAAAAAACTTTTGTAGCGCTGTTACTCTTCCATCTTCAATTGTAGTTTCGGAAAGAACTTCGCGTGTTTTGTCGGGCAAGGCTTGATATCTGGGTTTTTGAGCGGTGCTTTCGTAAATAAGAGTTTTGTGAAGCTGCCCAGAATTAAATAAAGTAGATAAAAGCGCAAAAGTTAAAATTAGAAAAAGAACAAGTGAGCTAAAAAAATACCCGGCTATAAATGCTATTTTCTTACCCATAACTTCCATAGTTGCACATTGAGGACAGAAAATCAAGAAAAAATTAGCTTGATAGGGCGCGATAAACACTAAAATAAAGCCATAAATTCAGATTTGTTTCGACTGCATTTGATTGATACAATTTGATATAAGCTTAAATGGCTTGCCCGCAATGCTCGAGTGGCGAAATGGTAGACGCGCTGGCTTCAGGAGCCAGTGTCAGTAATGATGTGGGAGTTCAACTCTCCCCTCGAGCACAGCGCAAAGGCAACAAAGCTATTGCGGTTGGTGTTTGAATTTACTATTATTAATTTATGGCAAAAGATTTCGGACATTCTATAAAGACTGCTTATTTTTACGTTTTTTCAGCAATTGGGATAATCCTTTTGGTCATGGGGATATTCAAACTTTCGGATTTTGCGGTTAGAAATTTTTTCCTGGATAATTATTATCTTGATTATGAGGCTGGAAGATGTAGCTACTTAGAACCCGCTCCCGTTAAGGTTGAGGGTTCAGAAACTCCATCCAATATCGACCTATTAAAAAGATGCGAGGAAGACCTCGTCCGCGAGCGAGAAGTTAAAAAAGTTACGGATGTTGCGAGTGCAATTACTTTTATAGTCGTAGGAACAGTTCTGTTCATATTTCATTATAGAAGAGCCCGAAAACTATCCTGAACACCTTTACAAATAGCCTCAATTTTAGCATCATGCATTAGTTCATATGGATATTGAGCTTAACTTTTTGTATAATTCTAAAAGTAGTTTTTTGATAAAAACCAATAGTCATGCTGAGATTGCCAAGTTGGTCAAGGCGCTTGTCTGAAGAACAAGTTATCCGGGTTCGATTCCTGGTCTCAGCACACTTCACTTCGTTCAGTGTAAACTGATTGAGTGAAAAGTTTATTGCTTTGCGATAAACGAACGTGCGAAATTAATTTTGACGTCGGGCGCTTAGCTCAGCTGGTAGAGCGTTTCGTTTACACCGAAAATGTCAGGGGTTCGAGCCCTCTAGCGCCCACACTTTAGATAAACTCAGTGTTTGCTGTTGCAACCTACATAGTTGAGGGCGAGAAGTTTATCCCGATGAACATCGGGGAGCCCTCTAGCGCCCACACTTCGATAAACTTAGTGTTTGCTGTTGCACCCTACATAGCGCAGGGCGAGAAGTAGGGATCGACTTTTATTTATTAGAAACTAATTATCTAAAATCTTCCGGGTGAGCACTATAGAGTTGTGACGGTTTTTTATGTGGATTCCTTTTCAAATAATCTTCTACGAGTTTAAATCCTAATGTATATCCGGCCCATCTTGGAATATTTTTTTCTTTGTATCCAAAAAACCATTCATTGTGATTATAGTTCTTATTATCAAACTCTTTTTGCGCCTTAGCTTTAATCTCAACTAGCTGTTTGTCGCTTAAAGCTGTATCCCAAGGCTCAGGATTATCTATATTATTCACTTCCATATCAAAATGGTCAGCTAATCCTTCAGTAATTAACGCCTCAAATAAGGTTTCTCCATATCCTGGATCTCTCCACCTTAATGTGTGATGTAATTCATGCGCTATTGTTCGTTTTAATTCTTCATCAATAGTCTGTTGAAAATTGGGAAACTGTGGATCAAGAGATATAAAAATTAAATGTGCGTTAGGCGAATACCCTCCAACCCCTATTTCAGGAATAGCACCTTCAGGGTTATCGTAAACTACTACGTCAACATTGCCTAACGACAGTTGTTTTTTTACTATTGTGATTAATTTATCAAATCGATTTTTAATTTGACTCTGGTATGGAAGAAGGCGTCCCGAACCAAGAAGAATATGTATATCAATTACCACATTAGCAGTATACCAAAATTGTTTAGCTCAGTCTCAGTTTACAAATGGGTTCGAATCCCATCACCAGGAAAATATTTTTTTATCGTGCGTAGAAAATAATGGCTCGAACCTACTTTTTCGAAAATTCCTAATCAATGGAAGCACTGCACATATTTCTGATCCATCGTCATAAGATGTCCAATAAGCCAATTCCCCACCTCTAATTCTGGAGCGGGGAACCGGATTCGAACCGGCGACCTCTTCCTTGGCAAGGAAGCGTTCTACCGCTGAACTACCCCCGCGTGTCCTAGTGGACTCCGCTTAGCGGTTTTAAGCAGAGCTTAAAACCTTTACGCTTCGTCATTTCTCCTCATTTCATCCCGCCTAGGAGGGATGACAAATTGCGTTGCAATTTTAAAAGTAGCAAGCTTCATTATTCTTTAGTTTACAAACCAAAGCTTTCACTCAATCAGTTTACACTGAACGAAGCGAAGTGTGCCGAGAACAGGACTTGAACCTGCACGCCTTGCGGCACAGCCACCTCAAGGCTGCGTGTATACCATTTCACCACCTCGGCAAAATTACACCTTCATATTGTAGCAAATATTAAAGATATTACAATCTATATCCTATAAGACTTGATACCTTTGGGTTGATACATTCGGTTCACTACGTTCATTCAGTATCAACCCTGCTTGCCCTGAGCCTGCTCGCCTCGCTGAGTCGAAGCGGGCCGAACGGGTTGACAATTAATCATTTTTGGTTACAATGGATAATTCGGGTCTTTTTTGTAAAAGACATACGAAATAATGTATAAATAAATTATGAAGATAACTAGTAGTGCATTCGGAAACAATGAAATGATTCCTGCAGAATATACTTGTGACGGCGCAGATGTAAATCCGCCGTTAAAGTTTATCGACGTACCTGAGGATATTAAGTCCCTCGCGTTAATAGTTGACGATCCTGATGCGGTAGGAAAAACATGGACTCACTGGGTGGTTCTAAATATTCCGCCTGAAACTGAGGAAATTTACGAGGATTCGGTACCTGATGATGCAATTTTAACCATGAATGACTTCGGACATGCCCAATGGGGAGGTCCTTGCCCCCCTAGAGGTACTCATAGATATCGTTTCAGACTATTTGCGCTCGACGGCGAACCTGGCCTTGAGGAAGATATGACTACTGATGAAATAGAAGAAGCTATAAAGCCTCATGTTATTGATGAAGCGACTTTGGTTGGACTTTATACCAGAGAGTAATCCCATACTCTGCGATTTTATTCCAAATTATGATTCTTTTAAGGACATTCTAGAACTAATTGACGATTTGTCTTACTCTACGAAAGTTAAAGCAACCCCACGCTTACCAGCTCTACCTGTTCTACCTATTCTATGTACATAGTCATCATATGAGGTCGGTGCGTCATAATTTATTACGTGAGTGACATTCTCTATATCAAGTCCACGTGATGCGACGTCTGTTGCAATTAGAATTTGTAAATGA
Source organism: Candidatus Levyibacteriota bacterium (assembly GCA_039738415.1). Classification (GTDB taxonomy): domain Bacteria; phylum Patescibacteriota; class Microgenomatia; order Levybacterales; family GWA1-39-11; genus JBCLLY01. The sequence continues at coordinate 61,965 of JBCLLY010000002.1, read as the reverse complement.
TTATTTTTAAAGTCTTGTAGGGCTTTTTGACGTTGGTTTTGAGACTTATTTCCGTGAATTGCCGCTGCTCTAAATCCGCGGTCTACTAGCGCACGAGCCAATTTTTCCATTCCCCATTTAGTTCTCCCGAAAACCAAAACTTTTTCAAATCCCGGTTGAATAATCAGATCGTGAAGGACGTCAATTTTTTGTCTATTGCCCGTAAGCTCTACGATATCCTGCTGCACATTTTCCGCAGTATCCTGTTTTTTAACAGAAACAGTTACCGGATTTTTAACAAATCCCTGAAGAATTTCTTTTGTTTTTCCATCAACAGTTGCTGAGAAAAATAGCGACTGGCGGACTTTAGGTAAAAGCGCAATTATCTGCTTTATATCATTTATAAATCCGATATCTACCATGCGGTCTACCTCATCTAGGACAATATTTTGAAATAGCGCTAGATTTAGTTCTCTTCTTTGAATTAAATCTTTAAGTCTTCCGGGTGTTCCTATGACAAAATGGGGTCTGTGTCTTAATTCATATGTTTGTTTCCTTATATTTGCGCCACCTATGGTTGCAACTGCTTCCAAATCCATTCCTTTTGCAAATATACGGAATTCATCGCAAATTTGTATCGCAAGTTCGCGGGTAGGAACGACGATTAGGACTCTCTGGTTGCGGTCTAAAAAGCACTTATTTATTAAAGTTATTAAAAATGCAGCCGTTTTTCCAGTACCGGTATTTGCAATCCCAATTACGTCACGACCTGCTAGTATCTCAGGAATTGTTTTTACCTGAATTTCCGTAGGAAGTACATATCCGTGATCAGTAATATTGCGTTTTAGTTTATCCACGATATTGTAGTCGGAAAATTTCACTGTTGAGACAAAAGCCTCTCCAGCGCTTTGCCCATTAGATTTATTTATGAAAAGGCTTGAATTAAGCTTTTTTGCAGCTCCGCGAGGTCTATTTCTAGAGTTTGACCTGGAATCATAGGAATGTGAATCATTTCTTTTATGACTACGGTTATTTCTTTTGTAATTGTACATATTTTATTTTATTTAATTTTGTCTGAATACACAAGAACGTCTGCTCAAAGATGAAGTGGTTTTAGATATATGAAGATGCAAAGTAGAAATTAAGCTTTCTTTATCTTTAATAAACTAAATCAAAATATAAGCAGATGTGCTCGTGCACTATCTGTAACTAAAAGTATTATAGCACATAATTAAAATAATAGCTATTAACTATAGGGCGTTATAACATAGGGACTTAAACCTCTAAATGCTTTTAGTTTCTGTGGAAGTCTTCCAGTAGCTCAGGATACTTTGAAATAAAATGTTTTGTGGAAGGTGCAAGTGAAAGATTTTTAAGCTCTGAAATAGAATAGAAATTTATTAACTGCCCTTCTCCGCGCTGCATATTATTAACATCCTGGTCAGTTAGTTTTGCTCCATAAAAATGTTCAGTAATATTTTCAATATCTTGTTTTAGTAAAAATTCTACTGAAGTAAGTTTTATACCCGTCTCTTTTTCAATAATTTTTGTGATTGTTTCCTTTTCCGACTTATTTTTTTGCTTTATTCCCCCGATAAAATGCCAGATGGCGTTATTTATTATATTTGGAGTGCTCTCACGGAAAGTTAATAATACTTTTCCCTTGTAGGTAAGAAGAATTGAAGTGAAATCAGTCACAACCCATTATACCACGAATATTATAGTGATATGGGGGATAATAGAAAAAAATTTCTCCTCAAACTTAATTATGCAGATGAAATTATATATAATGGGAGTTAAAGATGAATCCCGTCATAATACTTTTTCGTCTAATACTTCCTCTTTCAATTCTTAAATTTCCGCTTATAGGTGGAGGAATATCTATATGGCTTGACAATATTGATTGGCACACAAAGGAGCTGTTTGGAATACAACCGATTTTTGAATATCAGGCGATTGATAAAATACTTGATACTTATTATTTAGCACTACTTGCTATAATTGCTTTCAAATTTGGGAATAAGCTAATAAGAAATGTTGCATTGGGTTTATTCGCATTTCGATTAATTGGAGTTTTGCTATTCGAGGTAACACATGTTAGAGTTTTTCTTTTTTTCTTCCCAAATATTTTTGAGAACTTTTTCTTTTTTTACTACATCCTAAAAACTGTAGCCTCGTATGAACCAAAAATCCGTTATCTGGGCGCTTTAATTTTTATTCTAATAGTGACACTTCCCAAGATGCTTCAAGAATACTCAATTCACGTAATTCAAAAGCCGTTGGAGCTAAATCTATTTGGTTATAATTATCTATATCAGGGAGCCACGCACCAGTTGTTATATATTGTAATAATTTCTGTTTTAATTGGAATTTTTTATAGAAAGAATAAAGGGAAGAAGTAAACTATCGCCTCGTAGGTGTTATCTATAGGCGTTAGCTACTTTTGGTAAATTAGTCGTTAGCTGATATAATATTTGAGTTCAATTAATACTCGCTTGATTAATTGATATTGGGATGTCGCCCGCCCGCCACGTAAGAACAATGGTTGGCATTACGGGCAGGTCTAATGGTCCCGCCAATTAAAGATTGTCTTTGTTGGGGCTACCGGATCGTCTAATGGTAGGACAACAGCCTTTGGAGCTGTTTATCTTGGTTCGAATCCAAGTCCGGTAGCTCTGGTAAAGACAAATTGGCGGGATAGCCTTTGGAGCTGTTTATCTCGGTTCGTTTACCCTGAGCGAATCGAAGGGGATCCATGTCCAGCAGCAGGCGGAGAAATTTAAGATTTTGTTAAATCAGTCGTTATATCTTCGGGGATATTTTTCTTTTTTTAATTTTGTCTAGCGTATATTGAATTCTTTTATCCAAATCTATATTTTTAATTCTAGCAAAGCGGATTATGGTTACTAGAACATCTCCTAGCTCTTGTTCATAACTTTCATCTTTCTGAGCCGCAATATTTGTTTTTTTGCGTCCATGCTCTGACAGGTATGCCCGTGCCATTTCCCCAATCTCTTCCACTAGCGACAAAATTAGAATTGAACCGAATTCTTTGGAGCTTTTAAGCTCAGAATCAATTTCATCAAGCTTACGGAAATATTTTCCAAATGGCGTGGTCATTCTTGGTTTTTTATTATGCTTTTCCATATTAGTTCTATTCTATATTATTAAGTCAACTAAAACAAAGAGAGGCTACGTTTGCTTTGTTTTTAGCTAACTATTGGTTAAAAAATCTCTTAAAGCATTTATACTCTCTTCGTTATAAATAGAAACAGTAATTACTTCCTTTTTAGTTTTTTTAAGTTTTTTTAGGGCATTTTTAATTTGCAAATTATCTACTAAATCAATTTTTGTAAGTAAAATTATTTCCTTCTTTTCAAGCAGTGTTGGATCATACTCCTCAAATTCTTTACGCACCGTATCGTAGGTTTGCAGCAGATTTTCACCTGTTATATCTATGCAGTGGAGGAGCACTTTGGTTTTTTGAATATGCTTGAGAAATTGAATACCTAGCCCTTTTCCCCTTGAAGCACCTTCGACTAGACCCGGAATATCTGCAAGCACTATATTTTGTTTGTCCGTGCTACCCTCCTGTAACATTGTTCCCAAATTTGGCTCGAGTGTTGTGAACGGATAGTCCCCGATTTTTGGAGTGGCACGGGTTAATTTTTTTAAAAGAGAACTTTTACCTGCGTTTGGAAGACCAATTAGACCAATGTCCGCTATCAAATTTAAAATTAAATGTAGCTGTTTTACCTCACCAGGTGCTCCTTCTGTTTGGGTTTTTGTAATTCTTCCAGGTGTAATTTTTTGATCATGGTTCCCTACTCCACCACGTCCTCCTCCGGCAATTTTTACCGCTCTTTCCTCATCTAGAATTTCTACGGCAACTCGTGTTTCAGTATCTATAATTGTAGTACCAAGCGGCACCAGAACCGTAACGTCTTCTCCGTATTTTCCGTCAAGATCTTTGTTCATCCCCTTCTCACCGTCTCCCGCCTTAATTTCTTTTTTATATCGAAATTCACTTAGATCATTCAGATTTGCTGTTCCTTCAAAGTATACATTTCCACCATTACCCCCATTTCCTCCGTCAGGGTGGATATTTGTACTACCGTAGTAGACTTTGTGAGACCTCCCGCCATTTCCACCTCTGCCTGCTTTTACTTTTATTACGATGTCATCAATTAATGCCATATCCTATATTATACAGTATTCTCCGTTTCTCTTTTGACGTAACTTACTTATTGCTGTAGTTTTACATAAATAGTAATACCTCTTTCATATTTTTCAATTTTTGTTAATATAATAGTGTTTATAGAAAAGTGAGAGGAGGTGAATAACATGAAATTAAAGAAAAAGAAAAATCAATCGGTTGGAAAAGTCGCGCTTGCAGCAGGAGTTGCAGGAGCAGCAGTCGTAATGGGTGCAGCAGCAGCAGCGCTTTCAAATAAAAAGAATCGTAAGAAAGCTGAAAAGTTGCTAAATGATGTCAAAAAAGAAGGAAGTAAGTTAATAGCAGAAGTAAGGATTCAAGCAAAAAAAGCTGCGGATGGAGCCAGAAAGGAAGGCAATAAAACAAAAAAGAAAGTCCTAAAGATTGCAAAAAAGCAGTTGAAAGTCAAAACCAAAGTTAAGGCAAAAGCTGTTAAAAAAGCTGTAAAGAAATAATTCCTAAGCCTTTAGCTTGAATGTTGTAACCTGTGTTTATAGCAGTATGTTTTTTTTGTTAAATTAATAACCTGGAAAATAATCAGTCATGATTTTTTTCTTCTCTACTCCACTCTTTTTGAGAGTATCTTTATATTCGTCAACCAAAATATTAGACCCTGAAATATAAAATCTTCTATCTTTGTAATCAGGCACTCTTTTTTTCAGCAGCTCATGTGTCAAATGACCAAATTCCCCCCTAAGATCTGCAGGTGCATTCTCCTTATTTCTTAGCATATGAACTATTTTAAGCCCCATTTTTCTTTGTGCTTCACTAAATACATCACCATAGACAAAATCATTTACAGTTGCGCATGAATGAAATAAAACTATGTCCCTTTTATCGTTTGTATCTAGAAGATACCTAATCATACTTCGAAAAGGAGTTATCCCTATCCCCCCTGCTAGAAAAACCAATTTTTCTCGTGTGTTTTTAGCTAATACAAAGTCTCCTCCAAGGCTTCCTGCGGAAAGCTTGTCATTTGCCTGCAATTTACGAAGGGCTTTTTTAAAACTACTCCCATTCTCTTCAATTCTTACGCCTAGCATAATTTTTTCCTCAGTAGGAGACGATGTAATAGTGAAATATCTTCTATTCCCCCTACTATCCGCCTTTTTGTGCGGGAGCGTCCACTCTATGTATTGTCCAGCTGTAAAATTTAGCTTTTGACTGGGTTTAAAAACGTAGTTATAAATCGTTGGGGAAAGCTTCTCCACTTCTTCCAAAGTTAAAATAATTCTTTGCTTTGAACTAACAATGTATGAAAAAACATTTCCAATTATTAGGGCAAGTTCTGCTGACGGATACAAAAAACCAAAGTTTTGTCTTGTTGTAAAGATAAAACCTACAATTATTCCATAAATTATCTGCAGTTTTCTTTTTGGAGGGGTTGTTAGCGGTTCGGTAAGCACTATTGTTCCTAAAAAAAGAAGCGGATACGCCGTTAGGGCAAGATTTAGAGTTTGAAAAACCGGAGTATTCGATAAGTGTCCATAAATAAGCATCTGTAAAAGCGCAGTTATAAAAAATGCAAAGAACATAGAAAATCGCCTTAACTTTCTTACTACTAATAAGCCCATGATAAGTGTCGGAATAGTAAAAGCAGGTAAAGCGACCCACCAACTGGCACCGGTCAATCCTGTAAGTGCTATTGCAAACACAGCAAACGCAGCAGGGTTGAAAATATGCTTACCGTTAATAGCAAGAATATATTTTGAGGCCATCGCAATTATGGAAATTATAATAATCGGAATAATATTTTGTATATCTTTTATGGGAGGCACTATGAAAAAAAGAATTAGCGAAGTTATCGCAAAAGATTCTATATTTGTAGGTGCTTTAAAAAGATGAGCAAATATTTTGTTTGCTACATAACAGGTGGCAACAAACACCATGAGCGAGATAATTTGGCTTAACGGATTGTAAATTATCAATCCAAATAAGCCAAAAGTTATCGATATAATAAAAAGCACCATAAGCGCGTACAGAACCAGTCTGTACATCGTTATAGAGTTTAAAAAATTGTCAACTATTCTTATCATTTTTTATAATCGTCCAACAGTTTTAGTTTTTTATTTAGTATAAATATTCTATCAGACATTTTTTTGTTATACTTTATGATAAATGGATAGTGATTTAAAAAGAACGGGATATGCGCTTTTGGCTCTAGGTTTGATAATGATTCTAGGTGCAGTTATTCAAATGTTGCTGGTATTTTCGGGCAATATTTCACCCGTAGGATTGTTTTCATTTAGCAATAGTGATTTTGCGATTAGTGGTGCTTCTCTTTTTCCACAACTTCCAAGTAATTTAACTAAGGATTTGAAAGTAGAAATATTTCCCGCAGAATTAGTTAATACCGTACTTAATCTGGCGCTTAATGCCATGCTTATGTCGATTATAATAATCGCGGGAGGAAAAATTGCTTCTTTGGGTACGCAATTGCTTCGTCCTGTCTATGTAAAGATGAAGACGAATGAATAATTCCCCTACTCCCATAACCAAACTAACGCCCGAGCAGTATAATATTTGTTTTCTAAAAGGCACAGAGCCGCCATTTAGCGGAAAATATACTGATAATAAGAGAGAAGGTACTTATGTATGCGTGAATTGCGGGAGAAAGTTGTTCAAGTCTGATACTAAATTTGATAGTAGTACTGGCTGGCCTAGTTTTTGGGATACGCAAAAGGCGAATATTAAACTTGAACAAGAAGATGCTTTGGGAATGAGTCGCACAGAAGTTTTATGCAAAAACTGCAACGCCCACTTGGGACACGTTTTTACTGACGGACCAAGACCTACGGGGTTAAGATACTGTATCAATTCATTAGCACTTGATTTCAAGCCCAAAAAATAACATTAGATTAGATTAAAAAATTGAGCTTTAGTATTTATCCAGTATTCTGATTGCCTGCAAAGTTTTTTTTCATCACTTTGATTTGTCAAGATAAATTTTACAGCCTCCTCAAGAAAGATTTCATTCTGAGACCCTTTGAATAAAATTATGGCGTTTTCAGGTAAACTTTCTTTAAGATGAAGTCCCAGCTGAACAGAATTTTTTGAAGAGTCTTTATAAATTCTTTTGTTTGAAGATTTTAAAATAGGTAGTACGAATTCCTCAGTTTGCGGTCCTACACAATATACATAATTAGCAACCTCTTTTGCGTATTCTGCTACCTGCGCGTGTTCTTCTTTTGCAGCTGGTCCCAACTCCCGCATATCTCCAAAAACAAATACCGCAGGCCTTTTGGTTTGTTTTTTTAGATTGCTTAGCAGCTCGAGAAAGGTTAGCATAGATTCTTTAGAGGCGTTATAGGTGCTATCAATAATAGTGCTTTTCTTAATTCCCTCAAATACACTAGCTCTTCCTCTTGGGAGAAAAAATTTCTCCTCAAGCCCCTCAGCAATAGTCTTTAATGGAATTTTAAGACTTCTTGCCGCTAAAATTGCTGCTTCAAAAGTCTGGGAATAAGCTTTTGGAAGGCAAAATCCGCGAAGAGTAATTGTAAGTTCCTTAGAATTTTTCTCATTCAATTTAAAAGTAAACTTAGTCTTTTTAATTCCAACTTCGTAGGAAGTAAGCCTGATAGAGTCAGTTCTTGCATTTCCAAATGATCTTAAATCAGTATCGGTGCGCTCTTTTCTAAATATATTAATATATTTTACGATATGGGAGTTGTTCGAATTATAAATCCCGACTTTGCAGTTAGACTTTGTAATAATTTTTGTATCCTCGTAAGCTATAGCATCGACTAAATTCTGTAAAGTTTTTTTCTTATTTTGGGGAATTGCTTTTTCAAATTGCATGGTGTGGGTTGCTGAAACATTCAAATTTATTGCGATATCGGGCTTGATTATACTTAGGAGATAATCCATATTTTTCGGAGGATACGGATCGTCAATTCCCATCTCAGCAATCAGATACTTTACTCCTGCAAGCGAGTTTGTTCTAAATGGCGCCTTAATTAAGATTAAAAACCAGTTTTTGTACGAGTAATCCTGAGCATCAAGGTTTAAAATTCCTAAAGGAATGCCTGTCTCTGAATTTCCCTCCAGTGATTTAGTTTTGCTTCCCTCTTTTTGTAGTATTGCATAAAGCGCGTTTTTCAACGAAGATTTTCCTACTGAACCAGCAATTCCGATAACAACCGGACGGTTTTTCACTAAAGCTCTTTTTGCGAAAAACCGTAAGAAAGATAGAACAAATAAAACCAAATAACGCTTCACAATCTTTATATTATACCCTAATGCATCAAAAAAATATTTTAGGGGTTGATTTTTATATTTAATTTCATTTAAAGTATTAATCTATGGATGATTCTAACAATACACAGGAGCAAATACAGGAAGGAGAAGTTGTGGACGAATCTATGTCAGCTGGAGGTTCAGATGTAATTGTTATAACGAACCTCCGAAGCTTAATTAACGAAACTCTTATGCGTATTGATACTATTACAGAGGAGGTAAAACCGCTCGACGAGATGATAAATAGCGTTCTTGAAAACGATGAGGTTTACAAAAATCATGCAGAAGAGGCAAAGATTGCAAGTAAGAAAAAACAGGCAACAAAAACAGAAATAATAAAAAGACCTGATGTTTCCAACGTGTATAGTAAGGTAAAGGATAAAAGAATAAATATTAAAGAGGCAAAAGAGTCCTTGTCGGAATATCTACAGGAATATGGTAGACTTACAGGACAAAGACAATTCGAAACAGCAGAAGGTCAAGTTCAGGAAATAATTTATACGGCAAAGCTCGTTAAGCGCTCCTAGATTTTCTACATTTATTGACCCTTTGGTTTTTTTGGTACGATTGCCTATGATATCAATACTTTATAAAACTCTAAAAGATAAAAAATTTAAGAAATCAGCACAAGTAAGACCCGGAAGCTGGATAAATGTCGAAGAAGCAACAAATGAAGACATTGAGCGGATTGCGCAGATAACAGGCTTCCAGGTTGCGGATCTTAGAGATACACTTGACCGCTACGAGCTGCCTCGTGTAGAAAGACAAGAAGAGGGTCTTATTATTTATACGCGTTATCCTACTGAGGAAAACGAAGAGCTCTATACACAGCTTATGGCCATAATACTTACCGATAAGTATTTGATCACTATTTCTCCCACCAAAAACCCCCTTATCGATAAAATGATTGAGCAGGCTACAAAAATCGCAACGACTCAGAAAATAAAGCTAGTTTTAAAGCTTCTCCTAAAAGTTGCACAGGACTATACTCTCAAAACAAAACAAGTAAGTAATAGGGTTCCTAGAGGTAGACGCGAGCTTAAGAGAATTGACAGCAAGGACTTTATAGTACTTGCTGAGAGTGAGGAAATACTAAATCAGTATATCTCAGCACTTGTTCTTATGAATAACTCACTTGAGACTGTTATTTCTAAAAAATATATCAGTATCTATGAAGAAGACAAGGATATTTTTGAAGACCTAATGATTGGCTTTAGACAATCTGCTGATCTTTGTGACATGAGTATAAAAAGCATTCGGGGAATAAGAGACTCATATCAGGTTATTTTTACTAATAATTTGAATAAAATTATTAAGATTTTGACAGTTATGACAATTCTTTTATCCATTCCCACAATGATAGGAGGACTTTATGGGATGAACATAGCACTCCCCTTCCAGGAAAATCCGTTAATATTTGCTTACTTAATTTGGATTACTATTATAATTTGCACTGCAGCATTTTTAATCTTCTACTACAAAAAATGGCTGTAGTTAAGCTTTTTTAATGTAAATTGTCGGATTGTTTTTTTACTTCTTGACATAAGCGGTTTTCAGAAATAATATTAGGGTAGTCATATTTTCTGAAGTAGTTTTTTAGAAAATATGTGGGCTACCTTAATGATAAAAACCCATCGTAAAACCGATGGGTTTTTTTCTTGAAATTTCCGTTTGGATTATTTTTTTTGAGCCAAAATTAAGGTCCAAGCAAAGGGGTGAACACTTTTAACAATTCTTAAACCGTGTTTTTTTAAAAAACTCTCGAAACTTATAAATGTCCAATGGTTAATATGCTCAGGATGATTTCCAAACCTTTTAACATATTTGCCCCTGAGAAAATTTGCAATTATAAAAAAAGGTTCATTTGGTACTGAGAGAACTATATATTTATTACTCACACGAATAAGCTCCTCCAAGGCTTTCGAAGGGTCTTCAAGATGTTCCAAAACTTCTGTTGCAAGAACCAAATCATAAGCATTGTCGGGCTCTTTTATTTTATAAATATCTCCTTTTTTCAAATTTAGGCCAGGATACGCTTTTTTACCCAGTTTTAGCGCATCGTCTGAATAGTCAATGCCTACCAATTCGTAACCTATGCGCTCCTTTTTGAACTTATCTAAAGTAAATCCCTCGCCACATCCTACATCTAATATTTTTTTTACTTTTAACGGCTTTATTATCTGAATTAAATTTTTATAAAAATTCTCTATTAATGCTTTTTGAATAGGATTTTGGGAGATGTGCTTATTGTAGTTTGTTGTGCTGCTCATAATAAAAGTTTATTCCAGAAGTCTTTTGAGTGAAATTGCGTAAGAGGCGTATCTCAAATCAACTTTGCTTTTCTCAGACTCTTTCCAAACGCTGGAAAAAGCTTTTGCCATAATTTTCTCAAGTTCATTAAAAACCTCTTTCTTTTGCATCTTTACTCCCTCTATATTTTGTCTCCACTCAAGATATGAAGCAGTTACTCCTGCTGCATTTGCAAGTATATCGGGAATAATAATTACGCCCTTTTCAGATAAATATTTATGAGCTTCAGGACTTGTTGGACCGTTTGCCATTTCTATAATTGCTTTTGCTTTAATATTTTTCATATTTTCTTTTGTAATTACATTTCCCAGCGCTGCGGGCACTAGAACGTCAACGTCAAGACTTAAAAGCTGCTCGTTTGATAAATTTCTACCCTCATTAATATCACAGACCCCTCCCACGCAATAACAACCGGCAAGAACTCCTTTTTCAAGCTTGCAAGCAAGAACTTTTTCAACATCAAGTCCATTTTGAAGCGTTGCTTTTCTCCCGGTTATTCCACCTTTTGAATCACTAACTGTTACAACCCTAAATCCAAAATCAGAGGCAAATTTAGCGAAAAAGTATCCTACATTTCCAAATCCTTGAATTGCAACAGTAATTTCATTTGGATTTTTGCCTAACTTTTTAAAAAGCTCCTTTAAAATTACAGCGCCTCCAAAGCCTGTTGCATCTTCACGGCCATCCAGTCCATGGCTTTTTAAAGACTTACCGGTAAATGCACCGTAAAGTGCTTCCTCGGAAAAACTAGTACCTCTTTCTTTTGCAATCCTTATATACTCGTCTACCATCCAGCTTATTATTTTCGGGTTTGTATTAACGTCTGGTGCGGGCACGTCCTTATCCGGTCCTATGACATCATAAAGACGCCTAACGTATTCACGTGATAATTCTTCCAGTTGCGCCTCGGTTAGTTCTTTTGGATTTACAGTTATCCCGCCCTTTCCTCCACCGAATGGAATGTCAACCAAAGCTGTCTTTAGGCTCATCCACAAAGACAAAGCCATTACTTCATCTCGCGTAACGTCCTCGTGGAAGCGAATTCCACCCTTATAAGGACCTCTTTTATTGTTGTGTTGTACTCTAAAACCGCTAAAAATCTTAATTTTGTTGTTTATCCTAAGAGGAATAGATATTTGCACAATTCTATCAGGTGATAAAAAGCTTTCTAGAACGTCTGTGGAATATTTATACTTTTTTCCAACAATCCTAAGTAGGTCCGTTGTCTCCCTGAAAACTTCCTCGTGTTTTGACATCTTGTATATTTATATTACATATTGCTATATTTTGTTGCAACACTAATCTAATCTTTCTATAATATTTAAATGGCAAAAGGACTATTTGCAGCATTTGTATTGGCAGTTGGATTATTCTTACTTCAATTCTTTTTAAACAAAAATAATTTATCGCTGAGCTCAATAATTTCACCGGTGCCCGATACTAAAGAAGAACTCTCGCCTCTTTACCCTCTTTGGACTCCAAATGTTGCTCAGGTTGAAGGTGCTTCTACTAAAAAGATTATTCTTTCAGCAAAGGCTGCTCTTTCTTACGATATTTCGACCGACACGTTAATTTTTGAAAAAAATTCTGTAGAAAAACTTCCCATGGCGTCTCTTACAAAAATTATGACTGCGGTAATTGCGCTTGAGGAAGGGGTAGATAAACGTTACAGAGTAAGCAAAAGCGCAACTGCGGTTGGTGAGAATGCGATGAGGGCAACTGAAGGTGAAGTGTTTACTTTGGAAGAATTATTGTATGGTCTGCTATTACCTTCAGGAAATGATGCAGCTGAAGTAATTGCCGAGGGAAGCCGTTATGGAAGAGACGGATTTGTTAATGAAATGAATAAACGCGGCAAGCAACTTGGTTTAACCGATACTAATTTTACAAATCCAAGCGGACTTGAGGGAGACGGAGAGCAATACTCTACAGCGGTTGACCTATTAAAGCTTACAAGAATTGCTATGGAAAATCCTACATTCAGAGAAGTAGTTGGAACTTATGAAAAGGAATTGCCTTATTCAAATAATCACAAATATTTTAGATTATTCAACGATACAAATTTATTAACTTCTTATCCGGGGGTGAAAGGTGTCAAAACAGGGTTCACTTGGGAAGCAGGTTTTTGTCTGATTACATACTTGGAGTACAATGACAGAAAAGTTATCGCAGTTCTTTTAAATAGTCAAAACAGGCGGCAGGAAATGAAGGATTTGCTGGACTATACATTAATCGAACTTGGGCAAACACCTCCCGAACACGAGTAATTTAGAGAATAGGTATTAGACATTAGGTAGTAGGTAATAGTAAATAGACATGTGCCTGGGGCGGGACTTCCTTCAACTTCGTTCCCTCCAGAGGCGGGCACAGCAGGATAAACTTCTCGTCCCAATTGAATTTCAAGTGCCTGGGGCGGGACTCGAACCCGCATGAGTTGCCCCACACGCTCTTAAGGCGTGCGTGTATACCATTCCACCACCCAGGCATGGGTGTCTATGTATTTTACTCGAATTCAAATCAGGCTTCAATACTATTTGTTTTTTGCTTACTTCAATTCCTGCTCCATGTACCGTAGAACCTCATCTGTATAGAGCTTGGGATGGTCTATAAAGGTTTTGACGTGCTTTGAGCCGGGGAAAAGAACCAGTCTGCTTTCGCTTGAGGATGCCTCCAAAATCCTTCTACTATTATCAGGTGTAATAAAAGTATCCGCATCTCCATGAAATATTAAGAGTTTGTCTTTTTTTGTTACCAGTCTTTCCTATAGTACTTCTTGCCCCTTAACTTTTCGGGTAGATATTCCTGTTCTACTTTTTTTCCTGTTTCGCGCTCAGTTTTCCAAGCGTAGCGCTCGTGTCCTTTTCCATATCCTAGATTTTTCATAACTTTATTTGCAGCATTTCGAAGATGCATAGGAATTTGCGGAAGATTTTCCATCTCCACGTCATTCATTGCTGCTCCTATTCCGACAGTGGATGCTATGGATTTTTTAGCTGTTGCCAGATAGGTTGCGGTCTGGGCTAAAATTAGCTGCGCCTCGGGAAGTCCTATCATATGAACTGCCTGCATAGAGCTTGTAGCAAGAACTAGTGCTGTCGGTTGAGCATTTCCAATATCTTCAGATGCAAATATAACCATTCTTCGTGCTATAAAAATCGGGTCCTCGCCCGCTTTTATCATCCTAGCAAGATAATGAAGTGTTGCATCAGGGTCTCCGCCACGCATAGATTTTATAAATGCTGAAATTGTATCGTAGTGATAGTCCCCTTTCTTATCATAATATACTGCCCTTTTCTGCATTGCCTCCTCAGCCACTTTTAAGTTAATTTTGTTCTTTAGAGTAACAGCCGTTTCAACTGCATTTATTGCAAAGCGGGCATCACCATTTGAAAAATGCACGATGTGGCTGAGCGCTTCTCTGTCAATTGTTGCCTTTGGATAAAATGAAATAGCTCTTTTGACCACTTTTTCTATATCTTCCTTTGTAAGTTCTTTAAGTACAAATAGCTGGCTGCGTGAGAGTAGAGGCGCGTTAATTCTAAAGCCAGGATTTTCAGTTGTCGCACCAATGAGTATTATCGTTCCATTTTCAACGTGGGGTAAAAATGCATCCTGCTGTGCCTTATTAAATCTATGAATTTCATCTACAAAAAGAATTGTTTTCCGTTCTTTTTCCTTTATTATACTTTCAGCTTCTTTAATAATTTTTCTAACGTGGTCTACTCCGCTGGTTACGGCTGAAAAGAATTCAAAATTCGCATCAATTGAATTTGCGATAATTGTCGCAAGTGTTGTTTTGCCACAACCGGGAGGGCCCCACAGAATCATACTGGTTACATTTCCAGTCTGAATCATTCTCTGAATAGGTTTTCCTTTTCCGACCAAATGTTCCTGCCCTACAAATTCGTCCAAATTTTGAGGCCTTAATTTTTTTGCTAGTGGTATGTGCATCTGAACTATATTTTACCACTGCTTGTCTAGGAATAAGTTTTCAGTTTTGATACAATTTGACCAGAGGGCCTTTAGCTCATTTGGTAGAGCGTTTCTATGGCATAGAAAAGGTGAGGGGTTCGAATCCCCTAAGGTCCACAGTTAAATCTAGGGGGCGAAAATGGAGGGGTTGTCCCGCTAAGCGGGATCCGGTCCACAGTATAGAGCGGCCCGATGTACGTCGGACAGATTAGGGGTTCGAATCCCCTCGAGTCCACACTCAAATATACGGGGTAAACAGGGGGTTGACAAAATATTGATAATGCTTTAATAATAGTAAATATGAACGGAACTAAAATCACTATCATAGCAGTAGTAATAATAGTTTTAGGGGGTGCTGCCTATTTACTAACGAGACCATCTGCTCAACCTACTTCCGGAATGCCTGTGCCTGGAGTTGATGGCGTACAAGAAACAGTAGTTGAAGAGGAAAAAATAGATGAGAATGTAGCAGTTTTTAATATTACTGGTAAGAATTTTGAATTCTCCCAAGACACTATTGAAGTAAAAAAAGGTCAAACAGTGACAATAAATTTTACTAGCGAGGATGGTCTTCATGATTGGACGCTTGATGATTTTAATGCGGCAACCAGTCAGGTAAATACCGGAGACAGCTCTTCTGTTACATTTGTAGCAGATAAGGTTGGAGAATTTGAATACTACTGTAGTATCGGTAACCACAGAAAAATGGGAATGGTAGGAACTCTTACAGTTACGCAGTAAATCTTTCTAATCCTCCTTCGCGGAATTCCCTGGACGTAAGTCCGTGGGATGCAGAGCGATTTTCCGCTTCGGCGGATTTGCGCTCGACGAAGCGTTTGACCGATTCCCCGATCGTAAGGTCATGTGAGCTTCAATCTATAAATCACGAACTCTTTCTAGTTTTGTTCTGTTTGTAAATAACCTTGGACAATGTTCACTTTCCCGCTTTTCTACGCATTCAGGAGGGAAGGAATGAATGAAGAGTCTGTATCGCTATAAAGGTAATTAATATTCCTGTTATTAAAGCTGTCGTTTCGGCAATTGCAAAGCCGCGTCTATTTTCATGATGAATTTCAGGAATGAGGTTTGACAACGAAATATATAGAAAAAAGCCCGCCGCTATTGCTACAAAGATTATGGAAATGTCCCCGAAAGAAACTCCTAAGTAAAAAGCTAAAAGTGCACCCAATAAAGAAACCGAGGCGCTGAACAAGTTAACAAGCAATATTTTTTTTCTTGACAAGCCTTTTTTGAGTAAAACTCCAAAATCTCCAATTTCCTGTGGAATTTCATGAAGCCCTACCGCCAGCGCAGTCACAATTCCCAGAGGAATGTTAACTAAAAATGCAGCAGCAATTGCAATTCCGTCTACAAAATTATGAATAGTATCTCCTATTATTATCATGGGAACTACTGGTTCTTTCGTACTTATCGCGTCGTGATTATGTTGCCAATGTAATACTCTTTCAAGTAAGTAGAAAACTACAATTCCTCCCAGGACAAACAAGAAAAAGTTAAATATCCCAATGGAGCTTTCTGCCTGGTGAATTCCTTCGGGAAATAAATCAAAGAAGACTGCTCCTAATAATGCTCCTGCCGCAAATGATGATAGAATGTGGGTAATCTTATTTACTTTTTTATTAAGCAATAAGAATATACCCCCAATAAGAGAAAAAACGCTTCCTATTAATGTAAATAAAATAATGTAGCCCAGTAAATTCATTAGTTAAAGTTTACTCTAAACTTAACAAATTAATCAAATAAACACTAACAGACCCCAAAAAGAGGTCTGCTAGCAACGCGTGCAAAAACGTCTGTTATACGTTTACAGAATCGTATGCGTCTTTGCTTACAAATCTAGTTAAGTTTCGTCCGTCTGAAGTTTTTGCTTTAACAGCATATTTTGTTTGTCCCTTAACCTGATAAGTAGTTCTTTCAGTTACTTCTGCGTCAACTTTTGCTCTTGTTTTTACGTCGTAAAATTGCATTTTCATATTGTTATTCACCCCCCTTCAGTTCAAATAGGTTCAATTGAACTTACCATACTAATATGCACGTTCAAATTAATTTTGTCAAGTACTAAACCTATGATTTTGAACCTATAATAACTCTTTATTGTGTTTTTAAGGTGAAATCGTTAGAATATACGCAAGAGCTTAGGCCTTTGACCTTTGTTCGATATATAATCGAACTTCGGTTTTTCAGCCTGCTTTTGTTCACTTAATCCCGCAAAGCGGGATTAAGTAAGGAGGAATGATAGTTTAAATTGCAAAGCAATTTGTCAAAAAGCGATAGCTTTTTGAAGTAAGGAGAAGGAGGATAAATGTTGAATATCTGATTTACTGATCAGATTGAAAACGCTATCCTGCATTCGACGACGGGGAGTAGCTCAGTTGGCTAGAGCGCGCGCTTTGGGAGCGTGAGGCCGGAGGTTCAAGTCCTCTCTCCCCGACACAGTAGACGGAGTGAGCTGTTTTTCCTCTTTAAAGTAGAAACTGAAGGGTTTTTTGAACTCAATTTGCAAATTTCCTTCTGAAATTGAGAGGTTGAAACTTATTGATTGTAGAAGCTGACGCTTTTTGACAGCATCGTCACTTTCCATTATGTCCTGAGCCTGTAAGATAATCTCTGCGAAATTTTCAAGGCGTTCAAACTTTTCGTCATAATGACCCCTCAAGTCTGAAATCTTGCCGTAATAACTCCTTCTTGCGTCTATATATTTGTTCTTCTTTGAAAGATATTCTTCCGGCGTAATCTCTTTCCCTGCCCGAAGTTCCAGCAATACGTTTAGCTTACTGTCAATTTTCTTCATTTCTGTATTATACCTGGCGATCAAATCATACTTAAACGTGGTTTTCTTGTCTATGTCAAGCATTAAGAGATTGGATCTATCAGGAGTCTGGACAGTTACAATTTTAAATTGCGCAATGCTTGAATTTCAAAAATATGCTATACTTTTTCATATAAATACATATGGATAGTCAACCAGTTCAAATTCCGGAAAAACCAAAAGTAAACTATTGGATGATTTCAACCATAATTTTATCTATTCTTCTGGTTTCAAGTAGTGCTTATTACGTGCTGAGTAGCAAAAAGTCGGGAAATTTTCTTTCTCAAATAAACGAAAATATACTACCAAATACTCCAAAAACTACTCCAGCGGTTAGTAATGAACAAACAACAGTCACTACCCCTATTACAGATCAGACACAAAGTTGGAAAACTTATAAGTTTACAAGTTACCCTTTAGAATTCAAATATCCCGACACTCTGATTCTCAAAGAAAGACCCGATCCCTACGAATCAAATTTCGTAGTCGGTCTCTTTGATGGTAACATTAAGATAATGACCATTAGACCTGAACAACAAGGTATTGGATTTGAGAATCCAGACGTTGAAATAACCACCGTTCCTCTCATGGTTGATGGAAAGCAGGTAATCATAGAGAGTAAAGCGATCCAAAAAACAAAACTTTACAATAAAGTAGAAAAAACAACAACATATATAGTTTTAATCCAATATCCAGATCAGAGAAGTTATTCAATCATGATCCCGTCATTTTTTAATGATAATAGTGAAAATAAACAAATGAGTGAAACATTTGATCGGATTATTTCCACAATAAAATTTACGAATTAAACAAGTAGCGATTGCTTCGCAATCGCAAATCGCGCGCGCGAAAAATAACGGAAGCGAGGCCGCGAAGCGGCCGAGCTAATCTTTGCGGAATTCGGTTCTAATTTTTTCGTAAATCTCGACCAAGTTAGATATTTTGAAAATTGAGACGATATTGATTGCTCTCCCGCCCCGCCCCGAATAATCGCGAATAAATTCGCTTGGAATAAGCGCAAAATAAGCACGAGATCACAAACTGTCATTCTGGGCATTATCGTCCTTTCCGCATTTTTTTCAGGGCATGATTTGAAGATTTTTTAACGATATTTTATTATTTGTGAGAAAAACAGATTGATTACTTTTTTTTCCAAATACTCAGTTCGCTTAACTGAAGCACTGGGGTAAAATTTTCATTTATAAATTTAGCAAAGAGAGTTTTATCCCCGAATTTCTTATCAATTACAATTGTGTCTACGCTAGCATTAGTAATATCTTTTATCACCTCAATTTGAACATTTTCCGTAAATATTTCAGGAGGGAGATTGTCATACCTTGTTGGATTTTTTTTATCAGAAAGAAAGTAAAATATTGGCGAGTAGTGATATATAAATATATATTCCGAGCTTGAGTTCCTAATGATAGGAATAACCGTATCAAAGACAATTTTATGCTTGTCGTCTATAAAAACATTGGTTTTAAAAGAGCCGGCGTAATTATTATGCATTAGAATTGGAGCTTCCCATTTGTATAGACCCCTAAAAAGCACTGAATGTACTCCTAAAATTAGAAGAGCTATTAAAAAAACAATTGATAACTTCTTTTTTTTTAAAAATAAAACCGACAAAGGTAGCGAAAGCATTGCTATAAATGGCGCCAAGTGAACAAAATCCGTAGTCGGTCTAATTCCAAGCAGATAGTAAGCTGTTGGAAGTAAAATAATGGGATACAGCGTCTTTTTCTCTTTACAAACAAAAAGTGCGGTGATTCCAACCAACAGTGGCAACAAATAAAATCCTGTTCTAACAATCTGATTTAAAAAGACATCGGTGTAAACAAAGGGAGTTGCAAGCATACCCTCCCCCGCAATTTTTACAAACATTATGTAGTACATCTCCTTAAAAAAAATTGCAAGCGAATTATTTACCAACAAATAAGAGAAAAATAGTAAAATAGGCAGAATGAACCCAAATAAATAGTGTTTGACAACTTCTTTACTATGAAATTTTGAGTTAAGTATTAAAGTCAAAAAATTTACAACCAGTATGGCAATACCAAAATTTTGCTTAGTTAAAAGAACTAGCGCAGCAGTAAAACCAATTAGAAGAATAGTAGCAGTTTTGCTTTTCTGTTGATATGCAAGAACAAATTTTAGATTCAAAAGTCCCAAAAAAATGCAAAGCATAACAGGCCAAACGAAATTTATCACAGCGCTTCCCCAAAAAATAAAAAGCAGGACAGACAAAATACCCCAAAATATTTTCTTCGATGTTTGATACGTAATTTCCCAGATTAAATAAGAGCTACCCAGAGAAATCGCAAAAGCAAGCAATTTTTCTATTAAAATACTCTCCCCAAACACTTTAAATGTAAGTGAGAGAAGAAAAATTGAGAAAGGGGTATAAAAGAATTGAAAGTCTTTGTAGGGAATTTGTCCCGCTAAAAGTTTTGACGCTGCATTAAGCATTTGTCCTTCATCATGAGGAATTGCTCCTCTGAGATGAAAATTTAAAAGAAGTAGAATAATAAATCCCCAAAAAAGAACCGGAAAAACTTTTCCTTTCATTGCTTTATATTAAACCATACTGGATTTTTTTGAAATTGTGAAAAGCCACCTTTTTTTGTATAATTACTTACGAGTCGCGGGATTAGTTTACCGGTAAAACATCAGATTTCCAATCTGAGGTAAGGAGTTCAATTCTCCTATCCCGCTCAAGGAGTCCGACTTGGCATCATATTAAAAAAACTGCTAGGCTTTAAAAACTTTCAAATTACATTTTTTTTAGGTAAAATATAACATATGCTCTAGTAGCTTCCGCCAGAGGCGGATCAGCCTTGGCTGACAAGAATAGATTTGCCCGCTATGTAGATGCGCCTGTAGCTCAATGGATAGAGCACATCGGTTCTAACGATTAGGTTGTGGGTTCGACTCCCGCCAGGCGCGCAACGTAAGAGCGTTTTTACAAAGTAGAATTACGTTCAACGTTGCGCAAACGTCTGAACGCTGATTCATTACGTTTCGCATACTGTAATAAATTGCTTCGCAATTTTAAAAGAGAAGTTTTTTTGCAAATTTTTAATTTTGACATTTGATTTTTGAATTATGATTTGTAACTTAAAAATCAGCAATATAACATTTTAACAATATAGCAATTTAATCATCATGTTTCCTATTTCAGATAGTGTTAAAACTAACAAAAAACCATTTATCACAATTATTATCATTGCGATAAATGTTTATATTTTTATTCGATATTTATTACTCGGCGATACAGACAATTTTGTTGCTGAATATGCACTGACTCCCGATAAAATTGACTTTTTGGATTATAAAACCCTCTACCCTTTCATAACTTCACAATTTCTACACGGGGGATTTTTTCACATACTTTCAAATATGTGGTTTCTCTGGGTGTTTGGAGATAATGTGGAGGAAAGAATTGGGAGAATTAAATACTTAGGTTTGTATTTAGTCGCAGGTGCTATTGGCGCGTTATTTCAGTATTTATTAAGTACCGAGTCACTAATCCCCATGTTAGGTGCTTCAGGTGCCGTATCGGGCGTTCTGGGAGCTTATTTCGTACTATTCAAACATCACTACATAAAGTCAATTGTCCTACTTTTTTTTGCAATAACAACAATAAATATTCCTGCAGGAATTTATATATTCTATTGGCTTATCTTGCAGCTTTTTCAAGGAGTAGCCAGTCTACCGTCTTTGAGTATCCAAACAGGTGGCGTTGCGTTCTTTGCCCACGTTGGAGGATTTGGCGTGGGATATTTACTTGCAAAACTAATGACCAAACCCCCAAAAGATTATATAGAGGGGGAAATTGTTGGTTAGAAGTATGTAGCAAGTACAGGCAGAAATATAGAATTGATGATTAAGCGTTCTTTTGTTGGGCTGGGGTCAGTTTGTGCCGATCTTCTAGGTTTTTATCATTATTTCAGACTTTCCTATTTAAAAAAATCTATCTTATCAATACCCGCTTGTTTAAGAACCGAAGATAATGTTCCGGGTTTTATGTCTTTATTGTGCATTGGAAGTGTAACTCTTCTCGCTACGTCAGTAGAAGATTTTAAAACCATATGGCTTCCTACTTGGTGATGAAGGTAAAATCCTCTTTTCTTGAGAAATTTAAGAAGTTTCTTTGAGGTTGTCGAGGGCATAAAATCTGCTATATAGCAATAATGGGTTTCTCAACAGTAATTTTACCGATAAATATATTCATGTCCGGATTGGGAATTTCTTCACCGTCTATAGCAAGACTTTCTAAGTATGCAGTTATTGCCTCAGCAATATTTATTTTTGCTTCTTCGAATGTATCGCCTTCACTTATGCATCCCGGCAATGATGGTACAGTAGCCGTATACCCACCAACTTCCTGTTCTTCAAAAATAACATCATATTTTAGTATTGATTGGTTCATATAGAAATTATAACACAATCGATAAAGTTGATTATGTCGGGGGTGAAATTTCTATAAATAGTTCAAAAAATATAGTTATTCCTAATGATATTTGGGGTCGGCTGGTGACCGACGTTCGAATTTACTTCAGCGCAATATCCTTGGAGGAAAGGGAGTTTTATAGAACATTTTTTGCTTCGTTGTAAACTATTTAATGATTGCACTCTTTATTTATCCACTGGGGGGATAGTATATTTAAAACCTTCCGGGAGTCCTAATGTTACCATACTCGGAATAAGGTAGTAGCCTGATTTATGCGTAGATAATAAACAATTTTAGATTGCGCTTTCGTTTTTAATTTCTCTTGAATTTCCCTTAAATTTTATTACGAAGAGTTCTGTTACATTTTGCGTATAGTTTGTTTTCAACAAATTCTATATTATAATAACTGACAATGACAAAACGTTTTTATTTAGTTCGCCATGGAGAAACGGTCAAAAAAATTGGTGATCCTTCTCTTTCAGAAAAAGGTTTAGCTCAAGCAAAATCTACGGGTTATTATTTCAAAAATCTTTCGATTCAAAAAATAATTACCAGTCCAGCTTTGAGATCTAAACAAACTGCTCAAGTTATCGCAAACGCATTAAAACTTGAATTTGCTATAAAACCTTTATTAAAGGAAAGAGTTAATTGGGGTGATGATCCAAATCAAAAATTTGAGAATTTTCTTGTAATGTGGAAAAAAGCTTCAATTGAAAGAGATTGGATTCCACAAATTGGAGATTCTTCAAGAAAAGCTGGAGAAAGATTAAGTAGTTTTATTTCATCGCAAGACGATGAATTTGTACACACAATACTAGTTACGCACGGTGGAATTATTACTGATTTTTTATGTAACATTTTTGATGAAGATAAGCTTAATATTAAGTTTCCTAATTTCGCAAATTTAAAAGATTCTAGTATTCTTGAGTGCTCTATAACTATTATCGATTTTGACCCCAAAACCTATAAATATACTCTAATTGAACTGGTTTCAACAAAGCATTTAGATAAGATCTAACTCCTTAAGTATCTGGAAATTAAATTTATTTTTAAAACTATCCAAGTCGGAGTATATTTTTTTAGAAAGTAACTTAATAACCCAATTGTGCGTGAGAGGTGAAATGCTGACTATCGGGACATTAGCTTTATACGCTATCCACATTTCTATTGCTGAGCCCATACTTGCTTCAGGAATATAGGAAATCATTAGGTCAACTTTTCCAGCCATAGAACAGTATTTAAAAAACATATTCGCTTCTTCATTTTGATCATAGGAGAGTCTTTCCGGATCTGTTTTGTCAGGATCAATTATTTTTATATCAAGAATAATCTGTTGTAAATGTTTCGAAATTTCACTTCGATAACCCTGAGAATGAATTCCATATTCTTTTTTATTTCCCTGCATTATACCTGCGATAAATACTTTCATATTAGATTATGCTAATGATAATATGTCAAGATCTTCTAAGCCATTACCTCTTGCTAATGATCTTAATATGCCCAAATGTTTTGAAATGTAATTTAAATTTTGCGAATTCATACTTGCAAATTCATTTTGATCAAGAGTTGATACGACCTGCAGGTAAGATAGGGATCTTAGCACATGATATATTAATCTACGACTTGAATAGTGATCTGAAATTTCTCGTACGGACTCATAACCCGTTAAAAATTCTCCTTTGTGTTGGTAAAACCTTTGACCATAGGACGCAAAGTGTAGCCAATTTTCGATAAAAGCTATATCTATTTCTGGATCACTACCTAGCGCTTCATCTGTATCAATCATACCGTTTATTTTCCATATTCCATCTTCGTTCGAATTAGCAATAAAATTATGAAAATGAGCATCTCCATGGCTTAACGATGGAGAGTTTTGTTCAAACAATGACCATTGCTTTGATCCGATTAATCCATCTAATGCTGGAAGAATACTCAAAATTTCTGCGACTTTCACGGATCCAACCTGTTGGTCAGAGGGAAGTTGAGCGAGTAACCGAGATTTATTTTCAATCTCTCCCAAAACATAGTCTCCCCATTGCGGATAAATAACTTCAGATGCTCTTCCTACAAGGCCAAATGCAGATGACTGGTGGCGATGAAGCGTAGCCAAACGCCTACCTAAATCGGTAGCTAATGATTTTACATCTCTTTCTGAAGAACTAGAAGATGTCATAAGTAAAGTAAAAATAGCGTCAAGGTCTTGACCTGGCAAAAATTCTCTAATGATAAATGCAAATTTTTGATCATCTAAATGATCAAAACCAGCGTTATATAGCTTAGGAATAGACACCTCTTGATCTTCATGTAATATCTCTCGAAGAGAATACTCCTGTTCTATTTTCCACCAAGATGATGGGTCTCTAATAATTGTTACTGCTAAGTCAGTTGTTAGTCCATCGATGGGCCTAGTAACCCTATATGTTTCGTTACTAATACCACTTGAAAGCCTAGAGCAATTACTACTTGTGTCCTGATTTCCTAGCGATCTATTTAAAACTCTCTCTACGAATTCAGACATGTTTATTATTTATATTTTCTAAAAATTCGTTTATTATTTTCATGGTTTGTTCTAACCCATTCTTACCAAAATCCTGCATATATTCCCTCTGTTTTAGTATCTGAGTATTTTTTCTTTCTTGCGACATATCGATAAATAAATTAATTCTTTTTGCGCAATTATCCAAAATTTCCCTAGAAGCTTCAAATTCTCGCATTTCGCCCATGAATTCTTCCATAATTACTCGCAAATCACGACCTAAAAAATTCTTGCACGGAAAATAATCAGCGAAGTGAACAGAATTCTCTTTCGTTGCAATACCTTTACGTCTAAATTCGTCCAATTCTACATAAGCACTACTATTGTCCGGGGGCAAGAAAAATGCTGGTCTCTCATACGAGATTATCTCTAATACGGTTTCGAGTCCAGGATGAATTAATAAATCCTGTGATGATGCCATTTCCCTAAGCCAATCATCATGAGACAGTATTTTAAACTGAAATTTTGTATTTCCATATTTTTTATTCAGATCTACCATTATTTTCTCATTTCCTGCAAAAATAACTTTGTCGTATCTACTAGTATTAACCTTTTCAATAATCATTTTTGAGATTGTATATGGATAATTACTATCTTTCCCAATTTTGTACCAGCCGGCGGCTTCCGTTCCACCAAATGCGATAAGAAGCTGTTTCTTTATTGGTAAATTTTTGTAAGAAGTGTCAATAATTGGGCCGACTATCTTCATGTTCTTTATTTTATTTTTATATCTTTCTATGTTAAGTTCGTTTTTAATAGAGTTTTGTTGTATATATAAACTAATATCAAAAAGGTAATCTGGTATCGTATCCCACCACCAGAATAACATATCAAGCCAAATAACAGGTAAGTTAAGCTTTTTAGCAAGGATTACACTCGAACGATCAACACTCGAAAGTAGGGAATCAGCACTCTTAAAAATTTCTGTACCCCAATTCATAAATTCCTTAGAATCAGTATCAAATTTGTAAATTTTTTGAAAATTAAGCTTGCTTGCAAGTTGATAAGCTGTACCCTCACCAATAAACGTAACCTCATGCCCTTCGTCTATAAGACGTTTGCAAACAGTTACCAATTTGCTTGCAGGCCCAAATGCATAATTTTCAGCTGTAGCTATTATTTTTGCCATATTTATTTTTTTGTAAATTCA
Organism: Candidatus Levyibacteriota bacterium; assembly: GCA_039738415.1. GTDB lineage: Bacteria > Patescibacteriota > Microgenomatia > Levybacterales > GWA1-39-11 > JBCLLY01. The sequence continues at coordinate 36,280 of JBCLLY010000002.1, read as the reverse complement.
AGTATTCTATATATTTCATATCCAACATCCCATTCGGATTTAACTTGCATTATTAGCCCTGATTCATCTGCTGTTTTGTTAATTAATCCAAGAGGATTTGCAAAATATACCCCACAAGCATTGGAAAAAGCCATAAAAACACGACCCGAATCAGTTAGATGAGAGGAACAGCCCTGGATAAATTTAATTGTAGTTAGCATGTCTGGACTATCGGCAATGGTCATTTCCAGCCAACTTTCTGGTATTGCCGGTAGTAATGGAGGATTAGCAATTATCACGTCAAACTTCTCACCTTCTCTAACACCCTCCCATAAATTAGCTACTCTAAATTTAGTTCTATCAGATAAACCTAGTTTAGCCGCATTTAACTTTGCGCAGTCAACAGAATTCGGTGAGATATCTACCCCTGTTACTTCTCTTGCTTTCCCAGCAGCTATAAAGGATAATGCTCCACTTCCGCTGAACATTTCTAATACTGTTGACCCGGGTTGAATAACTAAGTTATCAGCTAAATAACTTGACACTTTTGTGTATGCAGGGTTAAATACATCCGGAAATATAATCAAAGGGATTCCCCGAAAATCTTGCAAATATGACTCTTGATGCTCTCTATGCCGTGCTAGAAGTAACTGAACTGGTTTGGCATCAAACCTATCTATAATCATTCCTTCTCCTTTCGAGATTTGATAAAAAGCGATTCGTTAAACATAACAAAATTAATTCGTCTCTAGTTATTAAAACTCGCTCAAAATCTGCTAAAGTTGCATTTTTGATGCTTTTTAATAAATCTAAACAAAAAAGTGATATAATACTTTTGACAAATTTCAGTCGATTTGACATATAAAACATATGTATTATACAACAATATTCAATGTATGAAAATATTTTTCTTAGCAAGCATTGCTGCGTCTAAAAATTTGCGGTCTTCGTACATAGATATTATTTCGATTCTTGAATCGGAAGGTCACATGGTTAATTCACGTCAATCCCTTATCAAACCAAGAGAGATATTAAGGAGAAGTGTAAAAAGCAGTGAAAAAAGAGCAAAAGAGTTATTAAAAGATATGGTAAAAAGCGATTGTGTTGTTTTTGAAGGAACACAACCTACCACTGGTGGTGGATATTATCTATCGATGGCATTACAACGAGGAATCCCTGTGCTTTTTTTAATCCAAGAAGAATATAGGGGATTATACCTGGCTTCATATAATAGATTGCTCAGAATCAAACAATACTCATCATCAGAAAAAGATAGTTTAAGGAAAACGATTAAAAACTTCCTAAGTTTTGTTGAAAAGAAAGGCCTGGATAAAAGATTCAATTTAATGATAAGCGAAAATATGGATAATTTTCTAAATGACATTGCAAGAGAGAGTGGTATAAGTAAGGCTGATTATATTAGAAATCTAATTTATACAAAAATGGAGGAAGAAGAAAAATGAGCAAAGAAGATGTTAATATAATAGTTCCTTTCGGTTATTCAGAAACTCAGCCGGAAAGAGAAACCTTGTTACATTTTGTAGTTGAAGAGTGTGTGAATACCCAAACTTATCCTAATATTCGTACGATTTTAGTAGAATCCAGCAATTCACCAACTCAGGCAAATTATGCAAAAAACTATTGCGACGAATATATTTTTTTACCTCTTCAAAATGGTATATATAGTCCAGCGATAGTTCAAAATGAAGGATTTCTTAGAGCAACGAACTCTGAGTTTACTTATATTCATCAAGCTGATTTTATTTTACCTCCCGAAATGGTTGAAAGATCATTGGAAAAAATGAAAGAGTTAAATGCACCAGTTATTTTTCCATTTTTTTCTTCCGTAAATTTATCAAAACCTTTAACTGAAGCAATCACACAGGGCAGAGTAGATTGGACAAAAGTTTTAGCCGCACTTGAAACAATTAACACAGGCGTTCGTTTAGATACGCATCAGGTGGGTATCGTTGACAGAAAATATTTTAGCCCTGATGAGTTATCTCCATTAGTTCTTGCTTTGCCACCAGAATTACAGGTAGAAAGTCTATTGGGATTAAATCCTGAGGAAATTTGGGGAATAAATGAGGGGACTTTTACATATTTTGGTGACTCCTTTAGAGTAGTACAACCAAGTGAAACTCTTTTGAAATATAGACCAGGAGGGAGAGCTAAGGCATCTTATTTAACTAGATCAGCTGAGTATGACAGAATGGGTGGTTCGCCAAGCTATGTAGGATGGGGATACGAAGATTTGGGTTTTTGGGCAAGAGCTCAAGCCCTATATGATTATAAACGAGCAAGAGACGGAGATATGTATTTTGATAATCAATCAGTTTCTACAAATTATCCAATAATTCATCTCTGGCATTCTACAACAAATAGAGCAGATTATTTCGCAATGATGGATGAGAATAAAAGACAATACGAGACGTTTTTGGCAATGACTCCAGATCAACAAGTAACATCAATTCAACCATTAGGCAAATATCGACAACGAACAGATGTTGGCACGAGGACATCAAAATGAATCCTGATTAATCATCATCTTAAAAGAAACAATGATAAAATTGATAAAAATTCCAAAAATAAATGACGATTGCTTCTTGCATTTTGTAGAAAATAATAAGCATATTCCCTTTGCAACGAAACGGGTCTACTACATTACTCAACCCAACGCAGATTTATATCGAGGCAAACATGCTCACTATCAAAACAAACAGGTAATTTTTTGTATTCAAGGTAAAGTTAAAATGGTGATAGATGACGGTAATAAAAAAGAGGTAGTAGTTTTAGATAAGTCAGAAGTGGGCTTATTTTTAGATAAAATGATCTGGCACGAAATGCATGACATGAATAAAAATACAATTCTTCTAGTCTTTGCTTCAAAATTTTATGATGAGAATGATTACATTAGGGATTACAATGATTTTTTAAAAATAGCAAATACAAAATGAATATCAAATTAAACGATTTTACAAAAGAGGTACAGTATAGAGGCGAAGAATATAGAACTGCTTTTGATAGGATACTCTCATCTGGCTATTATATTTTGGGCAACGAAGTTAAAAAGTTTGAAAGAGAATTCGCAAGTTACTTGAATGTTAAATATTGCATTGGTGTGGCAAATGGACTTGAAGCTCTACAAATATCCCTAATGGTGTTAGGTATTGGTGAAAACGATGAGGTGATTACAACTCCTCTCTCAGCGGTTGCCACTACTCTCGCAATTTTAGCAGTGTCTGCTAAACCGGTATTTATTGACGTAGATAAAAATGGACAAATTAATTTAGATATACTTGAAAAAAAAATAAATAAACACACAAAAGCTATCATTCCCGTTGATCTTTATGGAATATCATGTGATTTGATTAAACTTAAAAAAATTTGCAAAGTCAACAAAATATTTTTAATTGAAGATGCAGCGCAGGGCCACGGATCTATCTTTATAAACAAAAAGTTGGGTAAATTTGGAGATGTAGGTTGCTTTAGTTTTTATCCTACAAAAAATTTAGGTGCAATTGGGGATGGTGGGGCAATAGTTACAAATAACGCTAAACTTGCAACTTTGGCTTATAAACTTAGGGATTATGGACAAAAAAGGAAAAATTTGCATACAGAGTATGGTTTAAATAGCCGATTGGATGAAATTCAGGCGGGTATTTTATTAATAAAATTAAAATATTTGGACTCTGATAACGAAAAACGTAGAAATTTAGCTAGAGAATACATGAATAACCTTTCAGGTTTTAAGTATATAAATTTTTTAGATTACAATAAAATGACATTTGCAAATTTTCATCTATTTGTAATTAGGGCCAAAAAGCGTAATCAATTAAAGAATCATCTTAAGCGAAAAGGAATAGAAACTGGAATTCATTATCCCATGCTAATACCAGATCAACCCTTCATGAGATATATGAAATATAAGATTTATGAACTAACTGAGGCGAGGAAAATGATTAGGGAAACGTTAACTCTTCCTTGTCATCCATGGATGACAAAACAAGACGTTGCATATATATGCGATAGTATTAAAGAATTTGTTTAATAAGCTTAAATACGTGTAATAAATTACGGTGGGTGGTGTACCGGACTTGAACCGGCAGCCTTCAGATCCACAATCTGATGCTCTAACCAAATTGAGCTAACACCACCATAACCTAAATAAATTAGGATTTGTAGGATATTATACTAGAAAAAGGTTTTTTTATAAATCCCTCACACTCGTTCTTGCAAACGGGTTTTTGTGTTCGGGATAAAGAAATTACTGAGCTATGAAGTCAAATTTGAATTTCACAATATTACAAGCCTCTTTCTCCATTTGAGATGGAATAAATGTTTGCATCTGAATCTGACGCCTAACTTCCGTTTGAGGTCTGAAGAAATTTGTTATAAATGAAAGTGGGCCCTGATCTTCCTCTGCTGTCTGAACACCCTGATCTTCCGGCTCACTACCCTGCCCAAAAAGTCCCGCAAAGAAGTTTGCGATTTGTTCGAAAAATCCAATATTTTCGTCTCTTGCGGCAAGCACTACGCTCTGATTTTGACGTTGAATTGCCGCAACTCTAGGAGCACAATCCGGAGTTGCGACTATTCTATATTCTTCCCCTATTTTTATCTGATTAGGGCTAACTGTCCACTCTGCTCTATAGCGCACCAAGGTTGCCGACGAATTACCTACTACATCTACTGGCCGTGTGGCTTCATCTATAAAAGGCACCCTTCTTCCGCCAGAAGGGTTGCCTTCGTAAATCTTAAAATTCATATTTCTAACATATGCTTTTTTGACGTCATCGCCTACTACTTTTGCGAAAGCCTCAATTTTAATAGGCTCCCCCATCGTTATTTGCCCTACATTCATTAGGTCACACTTACACATAGCTTCTTTAAAGTCAGGCGTAGGCGTAGGTGCGGGAGGAGGTGTAGCTGTCGGCACAGGCGTACCCGTAGCCAGTGGTTGGCAAGTTTTCCCTCCCCCACTACTTAGAAGACATTCTGTACAACCTAATGCTGCACCATCACACTCAGTTTTGATAGCACATGGATCACCACAAACAGGTCTAGGCGTGCTTGTAGGACCAGGCGTACTTGTAGGACCAGGCGTACTTGTAGGCGTAGGTGTCCTCGTAGGAGTGGCTGTTGCCCCGGGAGTACTTGTGGGGGTGGGTGATGATGTGGGTGTACTTGTGGGGGTGGCTGTTGCTGTGGGTGTAAGCGTAGGCGTAGGCGTGGGTGTAGCAGTTGGAGCAGGTTTACAAGTATTGAAACAATAACTCGTACTACCACCTGTATTAGCAGCACACCAATCCGTATAACCCTGCGAACTTAACCAACTACCAGGCTCGGCTCCATAAGTGCAATCCGTGGCACCAATGCCATTTGGATCGCCACAATATCCTCTTCCCTTCGGACATGGAGTACTAGGCGCAGGGCATGAAACGCTTATATCAGGATAATTAGTCTGACCATTGGTACCACAAATCTGACCTGTTAGACTGTAAGTACATCCGGTCGGTACTGAAACCACCTGCATACATCTTCCAGTTCCAAGACGACAACTGCAATTCTGGAAATTATACGTTTCTCCTGGTACGAGTGCCTCACTGTTTCCACCACAATTTGAATCTCCGACTGGATCGTCCCCATCGCATTTTATTACCACTTTACCCCCTGAAGGGAAATTAGACCCTCCAATAGTTCCCTGCATAGTTGCACATTGTGCATTCGCATCGCCTGGAAAAATTAGAAATGATAAGACCGTGAATAAGAATGATACAAATATTAAAACACTTTTCATAAATTACTTATTATCTTAACTATTTCTTTCTTACGTGCGGTTAAAAAATCTTCATATGATGCAAATCCACTGTTATTTATTGATACTGCCTTTATGACAGTTCCACCGGAGCCATTTTTTCTCTCCACTTTTACAACCTCCCCGGCTTTAATTTTCGACAGAGCATCAAACACCTCATCATCATTATATGGTTTACCCTTATCTGTGGGGTTAAGAGTGTACGTTCTGGGATTTTCCAATAGATTTAAATCTGTTGTTTTAACATAAATTAGACCATTTATCGCAACAATCTCGCTTAGCTCTGGGTAAGATTCTGCCGTGTACTTAGCGATGTCAACTGCTTTCTCATTCGCTATAAATTTAAGCTGGATTTCCGCAAGTGCAATTTTACCTTTCTCTCTTTGCACGGTATATTCGGGTAATTGAGGGTAATCAAAAGAGGCTATCCAAAAACCAACGGTATAAGCGACTACATTTTTTATTTGAGCCTTCATCACTTTCTCTTTTAGCAAGTCGTATTTAATGAGTAAATCAGTCTTCTTGGCTGCAGCTGACTTCTTGCGCAATTCGATTTCAGCACTAGTTATACTAATTTTAAGCCTCTCTGCCTCCTTATCAAGAATTGCTCGCTCAATTGCTATATTTAAATACAACTTCAGAACGTTGTTATCAATGGCACTCGCCAGATAATTCTCTAAGGCTAAATTGTTAACATCCCGCCAGTAAATTTGTTTCTCACCTACTGTAGCGAGCAACACATTTTCAGGTTCAGGTGGTGGGAGATTAGCAACAGTATCAGGACTCTGTCTCAATTGAAGAAAAGCAATAATCCCGACAATAAGAGCCAGCAGGATTCCTGCAATTATCATTACTTTTTTCTTTTTAAAAAAAGTTTTCCTCTCTTCTGGTAGGTTATTCAACGTGGCATTCGGAGTGCTTTCCTGTGTTAGCGTAGGATCGTTCTCATCCATAATTTTAAAGAAGGATTAGTGCTAGACCGGCAATTATGATTAGAGTAACCCCTCCTAAAATTAGCACAGTGTTTGTAAATATTCCCGGAGCTTCTATAGGAGGTTTTGTAGGGATTCGCGTTGAAGTCGGACCCACAGTAGGTGCTACTGTTACCGTAGGTTCTAGAAGTCCTTCCGCAGAACAAAGTAACGAGTGAGTGCCTATTCCTCCCGACTGTCCGCTGGAATTTGTAGCAAAAACATCACATTTATACGTTTTTTCCTGTGTTACCGGAAATACTACTCTAAGAGTTGAGGTATCAACGGTTGCTGTTTGAATTTGTGTACTCGTGTCTACCTCAGTAATAACATAGTTATAGGATGCGACACCGGTTACTGCTGCCCATGAGCAGCTGGCTTGAACAAAAGAGCAACTTTCTCCAACACACTCAGGGTATTCAACAAGTACTCCCGTAACTATACCCGGAACTTGGGCATTTGCAACTGAAGAAATGCTAAAAAAGGTTACGCAAGCAAAAACAATAATTAATATTCTTCTCATCGATAATACCATTATTTATATAATAACCATAAAAGCTATAAAAGGTCAAGCAATTTAGCTAAGGAGTTTTTATCGAAGAACTGTTTGCAATACAAATATTGTGAGTCAATATCTGTGAGCGAGTGTTCTTAGTGTGGAACACCCTTGAAGATCATCTTCAACAGAATTTATGAGACTTTTCAGGAGCTTAATGTAGTTATAAAAAATGTTATAAAACGTTTATTAATTTGGGGATTCAAGTTTTGCGATTCTTTTACCGCGTTCTTTAACATCTTCACGCAGTCGATGAATTTGGTCAGCGCCAATCTCGTTATCGTTGGTTAAATCGTCAACTCTTCCAACAAAACCATCCAATTGATTTGAAATCTTTTCAATTGTGGAATCCATTTTGTCTACTTTTCCTTCAAGTCTTTTCAGACCATCTTCAACATTCTCTACTTTTCCTTCAAGTCTTTTCAGGACAACTTCAACATTCTCTACTTTTCCTTCAACTTTTAGAATTTCAGCTCTTAAAATTCTTTCAGAGCCCTTAACTGCTTTGTTCAAATCTGCTTTAGTTGCATATGCCTTAAGGGCTGTATCCAAATCGTCTTTTGAGAGTGGTTTGTTTGAAGTAGAGTTTTTTACCATGTAAAATATTATACCATTGATCTCAACATTCCTGTCAATATATTAAAGCATATCGGCGGAATTTTGTGAGCGACCAGGGACTTCCCGCTTTCAGTTCCTTCGCTTTGCTCAGCGGGATAAACTCCTCGTCCCGACCAATCTCCAACAATCTCAGTGTGAAACACTGAGATTGTTAAAGTGTGAGCGACCAGGGACTCGGACCCTGAACCGATTCCTTAAGAGGGAATTGCTCTACCAATTGAGCTAGTCGCCCTTCATAGCTGCGCTATTCAGGGTAAACCCTGAATTAAATTTAATTTCTTTTCTCGCCTCCACCCTTTAATTTCTCGCTCTCTTTGTGCGGCTTTGGTTTGACTATTATACAATTCTTTATATACTAGTTTAACGGGCAACTTTCCTCTTAAAGACTTCGCACCAATTTTTAAATTATGCTCGTTAATTCTCCGCAAAACATTAGTTATTATTCCTGTAAAGAGAGTTCTGTCGGAACACTCGAGTATGTAAACGAACCACATATATAAACCTGTTCAACTATTAAAGGCGTTTACGCCGAACAAAGTGAGGCGCGCCTGAAGGGAGTCGAACCCCCAACCGCCTCGTCCGAAGCGAGGTGCTCTATCCATTAAGCTACAGGCGCCCTTCTCCCAAATGAGAGTATTGTTATTTTAACAGAATTTATCCTTAAGCTACAAATAAATTCAATTCTTGCTATAATATTCGTATGATAAGTTATAAATACTCTCTGGTAATACCTGTTTTAAATGAAGAAGAAAGCTTACATGTCCTGTTAAAGCAAATAGAAAATGCTTTGGAAAAAGATTCTTTTGAGATAATTTTCATTGACGACGGGTCTACTGATAAATCAGTAGAGATTTTAAAAGAAATAAGCAAAAAAAATGACAACATTAGACTAATTTCCTTAAGAAGAAATTTGGGCAAGTCACCGGCATTAACATTGGGTTTTCAAAAAGCCAAAGGCAAACTGGTGGTAATGATGGATGCAGATCTCCAAGACGATCCTGCAGAAATAGTAAAACTTACCAACAAGCTTGATGAGGGTTACGATCTTGTCTCCGGCTGGAGAGAAAAAAGACGAGACTCAATTCTAAAAGTAATTTCTTCGAAGTTTTTTAATTCATTAATGTCATCTCTATTTAATGTAAAGGTTCATGATCTCAACTGCGGATTAAAAGTAATGAAAAATGATGTTGCAAAAGAATTATTTCTATATGGCGGAATGCACAGATTTATTCCTATTATTTCGAAAGAGTTAGGATTTAAAGTTTCCGAAGCCTCTATAAAACACCACCCCAGACTTTATGGTGTATCGAAATATAAGCCAACAAAAATTTTAACAGACATCCCTGATCTTATGACGATTTATTTTCTTACAAAATATACTAAGCGCCCTCTTCATTTTTTTACAAAAATAGGAGCTCCAATTGCTTTTATAGGAATGGCAGCACTTTTCTATTTATTTGTCATTAAGCTTTTTGGTGCGCAAATAGGACAAAGACCACTTTTAATATTTGGTGTGCTTTTTGTAATTACCGGATTTCAAGTCATGTTAACAGGGCTTGTTGCTGATTTAATCGTTAATTTTAACCGTAAGGAAATTTCTGATTTTCCTATTAAATTTGACTCTGAAAGCTCCAAATGAACCGGATGAAAAAAATAGCAAAAATGCTATTGGGCATTCCCCTAACTTTAATTTCATTTTTTTTCATAGGAAAAATTTTATTCACTTCTTGGCAAGAAATTGAAAAGCATATCTTTTCCGCAAATCCAACCCTGCTTATCATAGGAGTTTTTTTTATGAGCGGTTTTTTCCTGATCAGGTCTCTTTCGTGGATAAAGCTTCTTGAATTATTTGGAGAAAGAGAAAAAAGTATTTCAGAAAGCGTTTATTTATACTCACTTGCCGAGACAAAACGGTACGTTCCCGGAAATATTTTTTCCTTTATTTCAAGAGCTGGCAAATTTAACGGCAAAGCTTATTCAAAGACAATACTTGTAAAAGCAATTATTCTCGAGGCGTTTGTAATGGTAATATCAGCGCTTTTAATTTCTACTCCCGCAATACTTCAAATTTTAGATTTTAAATATTTTAAATTTATAATACTGTTTCTTTTAATTATGCTTGTAATTGTAATACTATTGGTTAAAGTTTTACCTAAAAAAGGCAAGTTGATAATTGAGTACTTCCAAAAACTATTTCCAACAAAAAACTTTTTCTCCTATCTTAATGTAATCTCAATCTCTTCTTTGGCTTGGGGATTTTTTGGAATTGCAAATTATTTCCTTGCGACCGCAGTATTTCCCAACAGTCCCAATCTGGTAATTTTGTTTTCTTCAATATTTGTCTTAGGTTGGCTGATTGGGTACCTATCCTTCATCGCCCCGATGGGACTTGGCGTAAGAGAAGCTGTAACTGCCTTTCTGCTTGCCCCCTTTTTACCTATCTACGCCGCCGCCGCAGTCGCTATTTTTACCCGTATTTTTTTAGTAATAAGTGAAATTATATTCCTTTCATTTGCTTGGGCTTGTCATAGATTCCTAAAATTAGCAAGGTTACGTTTTAAATTTTCCGGGTTTACTGTAGTTTTGCTTTCAAGTTTTATATACGTTTCATATTTTACTTTCTTTACTATTTCAAGGCACTTTAATTTCTACTCCGGAAAGTTTGATTTGGGAAATATGGAAAATACAATATGGAACAGCGTACATGGAAATTTCTTTATATTCTCAAATCCGGACGGTGCCAACGAGTTATCCAGATTATCGGCGCATGCCGACTTTATCCTTTTGCTATTTGCTCCATTGTACGCGATTTATCCAAGCGTTAATTTATTACTGATATCCCAAACAGTCGTGCTGGGTTTGGGGGGAATATTTGTATATCTAATAGCAAAGAAAATATTAAATTCGGAAAAAATTGCAGCAATATTTAGCATAGGATATTACCTTAATTATTTTGTCCAGGAACAAAATATTTTTGACTTTCACGCAGTAAGTCTTGCAACTACTTTTCTCCTAGGTGCATTTTATTTTATGATAGAAAAACGTTACAAGTTATTTGCGTTGTTTCTATTTCTTGCAGTTATAACCAAAGAAAACGTTTATCTTGTTTCCGCAATTTTTGGAGGTTTTTTATTCATAAAGAGTAAACCCCGTACCCACAACCTTACCGTTCGCCTCGCGGCTGCAAGCCGAGGTATTGTCGTGCAGGGTGAAAAAATATTTGGTTCACTGCTTTTTATAGGTTCTTTTCTGTTTTTTTTAATTTTAATGAGTTACATAATTCCCAACTTTCGGGGAGAAGATCACTTTGCGCTGGAATACCTCTCTTATTTAGGTAATTCAACTATTGAAGTTATACTTAGTCCAATTTTGCGTCCCAGTGCATTTTTTTCGCGGTTAATAAGTCCCCAGACTCTTGACTATATTTATATTACCTTTCTTCCGGTCGGTTTTCTCTCAGTGTTTTCGCCACTTTATGCTATTTTTCTTCTTCCGGATTTTATGATAAATCTTTTCTCCAGTAATCCAAATTTACGTTCTATTCAGTATCATTATGGAGCTTTAATAGTTCCTTTTGTATACATATCATCAATTTATGGAGTTAAAAAAATACTTTCAAAAGTTAAAAATAGGAATTTAGCTTTAAATATTATTTTTTACTATTTACTCTTTTTTATACTTTACTCCACTTGGAAATTTTCACCACTCCCCGGTTTGAAAAACTCAGATATTGCAGGTTTTGAAACATTTAAAAACAAAACTGATGTCTATAAAGCGATAAATTTAATACCAAATGAAGCAATAGTAACTGCCACAAATAATATTGCCGCGCATTTAGTTCAAAGAGAGAGAATTTATATAATTCCAAATGGTATAGATATCGCTGATTATTTAGTTTTTTTTAAAAACAATTCAAACCTAATAGAAGAGTTAAAACTTTATAACGAGGAATTTACCGTTACGGTTGATGCAAGAGATTTGGTTATTTTTAAAAGAGTTACCTCTCCCGATAGAGACTATAGACCTTAGGTTGATAGAAAAATGACGCAGGTAAATCGTCCATCAAGTATTTTTGAAAATCCGCGTAAATTTCCTTCCGCGCACTTACGTTAGTTATCGAACGTCCGTCTTCAAGCAGTTTGTCTATTCTTAGATTCTTGTAACCAACGATATTGTTCATCTGATCGGAATGCCACAAAATATATTGATCAGGATCTACAGGTACTCTCATTTCGTAAATAAGAACCTGAAAATTTTGAAGTAAGTCGTCCACCAGCTCTATTTCAGAATCTACACCTATCTGACTCCAACTTTTCTGAACTAGCTTGCCGGCTTCCTCTAAATCGGAAGCAACTTTAATTTTTAATTTACCCTCAATTCCATCAGTAGTTTTCAAAATTTCACGCGCAAGCTCTTTATCCGCTATCCCATAATTTGGCGGTTTGGAAAAATAAATTGAACTTTCTCTAATAGGAGAATACGACCTTTTCCCCAATGTAGTTTCTTTTGGTAATGCGTAATGCAAGGCCTGTCTTATTCTTTTGTCTGACAAAACACTGTCTCTCGTATTAAAAAAAACTGTTACGACAATGTCTTCGTCAATTTTTTCTTCAACTCTTACAGATGGCCATTTATCCAAATCATACTCTTTGTGTAATTTAACATTGAAAATATTTTCAGCACTATCAATTTCCCCCAAAGCAAAGGCGATCTTTAACGCCTCTTCAGACGGGTAAAAAGTTATTATTTTAACATCGTTTGGTTTTCCAACAGTTTTTATTTTAAGAGATTTAACAAACCCGGCGTTAAGCTCGATATTTTGTATCCTATACTTCCCCAACCCTGATAAATCTTTTAGCAATATTGGTTCGGACACCGCAGTTAAAAAAGGTGAGTAAGGATCTTTTAAAGTAAAACGGATTGTATTTTCATCAATAATCTCACGCGTAACGTTTTCGAAATTAAAGGGAACGGTTTTTGCGGAAAATTTTACTTTATTGTGAAATCTCAAATCGTCTCTTAGATAAAAAGTGTATTCTTTGTTGTCTTTTATATCCCAGCTTTTTGCAGCGGCAGGAGAAATACTACCGTCATCGTTAACCTTAACTAACCCCATACTGATTTCTCCTATAACTTCGTTAGGTATGTCCTCAACGCGGTATGCACCCCAGTATCCCGTACGGACTTCGTCATTTGAAAGAAGAGGAATAATATAGAAAATGCTAAGACCTATAAGCCCAAGTGATACGAAGATGCTTATCGCAATAGCAGTAATAATTGTTTTTTTCCAACGCTTGAAATACGCTTTTACCAGCCACGTATAATAGCGTTTGTTTTGAAGCGCCATAATTTTTTAACGTGAAATAAGTGCTAAAATTGAGTTTGAAGCAAATAATACGACTAAAATAATTGTCGCGTAAAATAATACTTTTTCAAGCCCCCTTTTACTTCTAAATGTCTCCCCTCCCCCTCCGAATGCCATTCCGGCATCACTTCCACGTGACTGTAAAATTACAGTAGCTACTATTAGCAGAGATACTATAATCTGAAAAAAAGTCAATATACTCATAAATCGAAAAGCCAGAACAGGCTACGGTTAATGAGGTATATTGTACCAGAAATTATTATGTAAGACAAAAACAAAGTTACAAAAAATGGCTGAATTATTATTCCGAAAAATTGAGCGCCTACAAATTGAAATGGAGTAATCTGCATTTGGGGATAGATAAGTGTAATTAGAAATACGATAAAAGCAACAACTAAAGCCTGAAAAAGCCCAAATGTAATTACATTGAGAGGTAAAGTTATAATATTTATAACCGGCTTTAAAACTCTAAATCCTATGGTTATAAGAACTGCAGCTGTAAAAATTCCCCAAAATCCGCCGCTTACACCAAGTCCTGTAAAGATACTTAAAGTTATATAAAGTGCAGCAGAATTTATGATAATCTCCTGGAAAAAACCTTTCATAATATAAGCGTACCACAGTAAGAATATAAGAACAATATTATTTTAAATCCGACAACATGCGTTTTTTTCGTAGTAGTCTATGATATGTTATCGCAAATCTGTGCGCCTCGTCGCGGATTGCGCGTAATAAATTTATTCCGCCCGTATCTTTCGGAAGTTTAATTTCTATAAATTGCAGTTTTTTCCCAAGTTGCTTCTGCGTCATTACTATTGTCTCCTCACGCTTCGCAAGCCCTATCAATGGTATATTTTTCTTGCAATAAACTAAAGCAGTAAGCGCAGTACTTACCTGTCCTTTACCGCCATCTATTACTATCAAATCAGGGTCTTGCCAGGAATCATTTTTAAATCTTCTGGTTAGCATTTCCTTCATCATTAAAAAGTCATCAGGGCTATCTTTGCTGCGGATTTTAAACCGGCGATAATCCTTGGCGCTTTTGTCACCGTTTATAAAAACAACCATACTGCCTGTTGCTTCTTTTCCCTGAAAGTTTGAAATATCATAACATTCAATTCGTTTTAAATTTAACTTTTCAAAATAACCTCCCAGAATATTTTCTAAAGACTTAATTTCATCAGTTATTCTCTGATAATAATAATCCGGTTGCTCAAGATAGCGGAAAGGGTCATACTGCTCACTGGTAATTAATTTTATAAAATCCATTTTGTGTTGAACCTCTGCGGCTTGTTCAAAATTTTCCTTTTTTACAAATTTTTTCTGCTCCCGCATTAAATCATTTATTACAGAATTTACCTCTCCTTTCAAAAATTTACGAATTCTGTTTAGATTTTTTTTATAGATTTCCAAACCCTCAGGGCCGTTACGAATACACGGACAAAGTCCTAAGTGAAAATACAAACACTTTTTTTTTGGATGATTTTTGACAGACTGATACGGAAATATTTTCCTGATAAGTTTGAGAACTGTCTTTACAGCTTTTGCCTGTGTATACGGACCGAAATAATAGGCATTTTTGTCACTTGTGTTTCTAACTAGAAGCACAGCCGGGTTTGTTCCTTTGGTAATTGCTATATATGGATAGGACTTATCATCCATAAGCTTTATGTTATAAAAAGGTTTATGTTTTTTTATAAGCGTAGACTCAAGCAAGAAAGCCTCTATTTCAGATCCGGTCAATATAAAATCAAGTGAGTTAACCTCACTTACCAGCTTTATAGTTTTTGCATCAAGTGGCTTATTTGAGAAATAAGAAGATACCCTTTTTTTTAAATCCTTTGCCTTACCAACATAAATAACATTATTTCCTGCGTCTTTGTAAATATACACGCCAGGTTTTGTAGGTAAAGAAAGTAACAATTCCCGTTGCAGCAAAAATACCACCTCCCATCAAAATTATATTTAAATCCGGAATTAAAGAAACTTTAACTTCAATATTTTCCTCCAAATCATCAATTTGGATTTTAATATTGTGGCTTGAATTTGTAAAAAATGAGGTATCAAAAGTCACCAAAAATGACTCTTGACCAAAAGGAGGAATGTTTTTTATCTCGTATTCTTTAATCTGACCGGTTGAACTATTTGTAACAGTAACGGATTTTGATGAAATAAAACTGTTACCATTATTTACTACATTTACAAATCCCGAAATAGGAATTCCGGCAAAGCTAAATTTTGAGAAAGTATTACTGATTACAATATTTTCTTTAACCTTAAACTGCTCCTGGCTCAAAAACGAAACCTCTAAGTCTTTTGATTCATTTTCAAATTTATAACCGCCCGCAGGAATTGGGTAAGTACTCTCCTCACCCTTTATTACAAAAGCTATATGGTCTAAATCCAAATTATTAAAATAATCAATTCCCCTCGTTGTGCTTCCCCATGTAGGGTCAACCATTATCCACGCTTTTTTTTCAAAGTCATAATACTGCGCCCAAGCGTGCAGCACATCACCATTTAGCGACAATGGGCGGAGTTTTGAATTTCTAGTATATGCGTAACCCTCGACAGTCCGGGCGGGAATCCCTGCGCTTCTTGCAAGAGTAACAAAAAGATCCGCATATTCTAGACAAACTGCATTATCCGGGTTATCGAGTGCCTTTTTTGCACCAAATCTTTCATTGTCTGACGAAGTTTTCTCAAAATCGTAATTAAGTTTTTCCACCACGTATTCATATATTTTCCCGGGAGTTTTTAGCTCATCAGCAAGTTTTTTAATCTGCAAATCATTTACCTCCCAATACTTATTTGGCTTAGTGTATAAGGATATTTGCGCCTTGTTCAGGGAGATTTCTCTTGGCATTGAGTAAAGCATTACCCTAACTTTCGCATTTATTGTCTTTTTCTCACGTGGCAAAAGCGGATACTGGGCTAACCAATTTCCATCAGTGTCAATTTTCACACCACTTGGTTTAAGGCTCAGACTTTCAATTAAAACCTTCTGATAATTTGTGTCCGGTGGGAGAGCTACTTCTGTTACAATTGGAAAAAGATTTGGATTTGAAATATTGTAGGTTAAATCCAAATAATAGTACTGTGCATCTCCAAAAATTAAAACAACTCCCGCACCCTTTGTTTCTTCCTTTGAAAAGACCAAGTTGTTTTTTTTCTCGGGCAAGTTGGGTTTGATAATCTTTATTTGGGGAAAGGCGTTTGGAACAATAATTTCTGTTTCATACTCTGTAAAGCTATCAGGATTTGAAATGCCCGGAATGTCTACTTCGTAAATACTTCCTTTTTTTTCTAACAACTCGTCTGTTTCATAACTAAGCGTAAAATTATTTACTGTATTTATACCCTTGGGAGGATTTAGGAAATTAATCGTTAAATTAATTACTCCATTTTCTTTTTTCAGGTCATATGGAATTGACCCACTCGTATTAAATACTCTGGTATTTCCGATATTCTCAAGTCCAAAGGAAATACTGTAGGTTGGAGAAAATATAAATTCCTTCTTGTTTAGAATGGAAATATTATGATTAACATAAGTTTTATTGTCGGAACTTACCCTATAAGTAGTTTTTGCCCAAATATCGAAATTCTCATCTGCAAAGACCACCTTATTATAACCAAACAAGAAAATTAGAATTGTTAGGAAAGAAAAAAATAGCCTCATCTATAAATATTTTTTTAGATACCGGCCGGTATAGGAAGAGACATTTGCCGCAATCTCCTTGGGTGAACCGACCGCGACGATTTCTCCCCCCTTATCTCCACCATCAGGACCTAAATCTATTATATAGTCTGAATTTTTTATTAAATCAAGATTATGCTCTATTACAATTACCGTATTCCCTTTTTCAACTAATTTTCTTAAGACTAAAATTAACTTTTCCAAATCCGCAAAATGAAGCCCTGTTGTAGGTTCATCAAGAAGATAAATACTTCTTCCATTTCCTTTTTTTGATAACTCCGCTGAAAGCTTTATGCGCTGTGCTTCTCCTCCTGAAAGAGTTGTTGCAAATTGACCCAATTTTACATATGACAACCCTACCTCATCAAGCGTCTTCAATTTATTAGATAAACCCTCGTGAAAGGAAAAGAATTTTAAGGCCTCACTGACACTCATATTCAAAACATCTGAAATGTTTTTGCCCTCAAATTCTATTTCCAGTGTATCCTTCGTATAACGTGCTCCATTACAAGCTTCACAAGTGACATACACATCTGGCAAAAATTGCATTTCTATTTTTATTTGACCATCACCTTCGCAAGTCTCACATCTGCCCCCCTTTACATTAAACGAAAATCTTCCCTGTGTGTATCCGCGCATTCGGGCCTCCCGGCAATTTGCAAAAATTTGGCGGATAAATGTAAACGCGCCTGTATATGTTGCAGGATTTGAACGTGGTGTGCGTCCGATTGGACTCTGATCTATCATAAATACTCTTTTTATCAAAGCGTCATTTATAAGCTCCTCAAATTCTCCGGGTTCCTCCCTATGAAAAGGATTTTTTTCACGGGCAAGGGCGTGGTATAAAACATCATTTATAAGAGTTGACTTACCGCTTCCTGACACTCCCGTTATGCAAATAAATTTATTCAGAGGAAAGGAAACATCAATTTTTTTTAAATTATGCTCGTTAACTCCTTTAATTTCCAGATACTCCTGTTCAACTTCAATTTTAGTGTTATTTGGAATTTTAATTTTCTTTTTTCCGGAAATATACTGACCCGTTAGCGAATTTTTGTCTTTTTTAATTTCCTCAGGAGTTCCTTGCGCAATAACTCTTCCTCCCTGTTCCCCAGCACCGGGTCCGATGTCAAAAATATAATCGCTCTCCTCCATTATTTCCTGATCATGTTCTACGACTATTACAGTATTTCCTATATCTCTAAGGTGCTTTAGCGTTGCTATAAGTTTTGCATTGTCTATGGGATGAAGCCCGATAGAAGGCTCGTCAAGAACATACAAAACCCCCGAAAGACCGCTTCCAATTTGAGATGCTAGTCTTATTCTTTGTGCTTCTCCGCCTGCAAGACTCCCTGCACTACGCGCTAGAGTAAGATACGAAAGCCCTACATCGTTTAAAAATTTAAGTCTTGTAGAAATTTCCTTTAGAACCATTTGTGCAATTTCTTTTTCCTTTGAGCTCAAACTTACCGCAATTTTCTCAAAAAAATTAAAAGCTTCGTCTATCGGTAGATCTGTCAAATCTACAATTGATTTACCGGCAATAGTTACAGCAACCGCTTCCTTTTTAAGTCTTGTACCATTGCAGTCCGGGCATTTCGTAGGACGCATGAACTTACCAACTTCATTTTTTATCATTTCTGAATCAGTCTCGTGATACCTATCCACCAAGTACTTAATTACTCCGGGATATGGTTCATAAATTTTTGTATCTTCTCCAAATCTATTTTTTCCTTTTATCTGATAAATTTTATCTCCCGTTCCATGAAGAATTATTTTTCTCTGCTCTGGCTTTAGACTGCTTATGTACACATCAAGCGGAATATCATTTTCCTCAAGTACATGTTTTATTGTGCGTGTAAGCCATGTATCCCTCTCTTCCAGATTTGAAAAAGGCATTATCCCACCCTCTAAAATCGTTAAATTTCCATTCAAGACTAATTCTTCATTTACTTTTAAAATTTCACCTAAACCATTGCATACAGGACATGCCCCATATGGGGAATTGAATGAGAAAAGGCGCGGTTCAATTTCAGAAACAGATGTTCCATCCACAGGACACGCAAATTTTTCCGAATAAAGAAGGTCTTCCATTTCGGTTGGCTTTTGCGGGAATGTAAAACTTTTATCTTTTACCAACGACACTATAATTTCCCCACTGCCTAGTGTCAGTGCCTGCTCAACAGAATCTGTAAGCCGCTGCCTTTCATAATTTTTATCAATTATCATCCTGTCCACTATTGCATCAATCGTATGAGAGTTGGTTTTAATAAGTGCTATATCATCAGTTAAATCAAATACTTGACTATCAATTCTCACCTGTTGAAAGCCTCTTTTTCGTAAATCTTTGAATAAATCCTGATATTCACCCTTTCTACCTCTAACAAGTGGCGCTAAAATCATAATTTTTGTAGGATTTCCTGTTACATACTTTTGGGCTATCTCGTCTACTATTTTTTCCTTTGTGGTTCTAGTTATTTCCCGTCCGCACTCGGGACAATGAGGATGTCCTACGCGGGCAAATAAAAGACGGAGATAATCGTAAATTTCAGTAACTGTTCCAACCGTTGAACGTGGATTGTGAGAGGTTGTTTTTTGGTCTATCGAAATACTGGGAGAAAGCCCGTCGATAAATTCAACGTCAGGCTTTTTCATCACTCCCAAAAATTGTCTGGCATAAGAGGACAAACTCTCAACATACCGCCTTTGCCCCTCAGCGTAAATTGTGTCAAAGGCGAGAGAACTTTTTCCGCTTCCTGACAATCCAGTGAAGACCACGAGTTTATTCTTTGGGATCTCTAAATCTATATTTTTTAAATTGTGTTCGCGAGCACCTTTAATGACTATTTTATCCAACATATTTATTTTTGGGGATCCTGCCCTTCCGTAGCCTTGGGAAAGGAGGGAAAGTCATCTATTATAGCCTATCCTTAAGACTTTAATCAACCATACTAGCGCTGTTGTAAATAGCGGACTTTATCTCTCAGCTGCGCAGCGGTTTCAAAATCCAAATCCTTTGCTGCGGCTTTCATTTCACTGCGCAAGCGCTTGATTAATTTCTCCCTATCATCAGGCAGTAAAACTTCCCTATCCATAAGCGGTTTTAAATCCTCAATTGTTTTCTCCTTTAGCTCAATTAACTTCGCGCGGATTGCTTTTTCAATTGTTTCCGGTGTAATACCGTTTTTTTTATTGTATTCCATTTGATATTGCCGACGCCTATCTACCTCTTCAATCGCTTCATTCATCGATCTTGTATTTTTATCAGCATAAAGTATAACTCTAGCGCCAACTCTGCGTGCAGCACGACCCATGATTTGAACGAGTGACGTTTTGCTTCTCAAAAACCCCTCTCTATCTGCATCAAGTATTGCAACAAGTGATACTTCGGGTAAATCGAGTCCTTCCCTGAGCAAGTTTATTCCCACGACTACATCATAGACTCCGCTTCGCAAATCATCCAGCACGTCCTGGCGTGCTAGAGTGTCTACACCACTATGCAAATAATTTACCTTAATTTCTCTCTCTTCCATAAAGGTAGTCAAATCCTCAGCCATCCTCTTTGTAAGTGTTGTAACCAAAACTCTCTCTTTTTTTTCAGCTGTCTTTTTTATTTCTTCTATCAAATCCGATATTTGCCCTTCGGTTTTTCTTATTTCTATCTCAGGATCTATAATTCCCGTAGGACGAACCAATTGCTCAACTATATTTTTCCTCCCTGACTTTTCCTTCTCCCACTCACTGGGTGTAGCACTCATAAAAATTGTTTTTTTAATCTTTTGCTCAAATTCTTCAAATTTAAGCGGTCTGTTATCATATGCTGCCGGAAGACGGAATCCATAATTTACTAAAGTTTCTTTACGGGAACGATCTCCGTTATACATCCCTCTAATTTGTGGAACTGTCATATGAGATTCATCTATTACAAGAAGCCAGTCATCAGATACTTTATTAAAAAATTCGAGTAAAGAATATGGCGGGTCGCCAGGCGCTCTTCCATCAAAATATCTGGAATAATTTTCAATCCCATTTACATATCCCAACTCTTTTATCATTTTTAAATCGTATTCAGTTCTTTGCTTTAATCGCCTTGCCTCCAGCAGTTTTCCTTTTTTAAGAAAAAAATTCACTTGCTCTTCCATATCAGCTCTTATTTGAACAAACACCCTATCATAGCTAGTAGGGTCTGTTATATAGTGTTTTGCCGGATAAATAACTATGTTTTTTATACTTTCAAAAAGCTCCCCGTTCAAGGGATTGAAACGTTCAATTTTTTCCACAAAATCTCCCGCTAGAGTAATTCTCACCCCGCGATTTTCATAACCGGGAAGTACTTCAATAGTATCTCCGCGAACTCTAAACGTGCTCCTTTTAAAGTCGTAGTCATTTCGCGCATACATTAAGTCAAGTAAGCGGTCTAAAATTGAGTGCCTGCCTATTTTCATTCCTTGGGCAACTTCCAATACGACTTTTCCGTACTCGTCAGGAGAACCTAAATTGTAAATAGCACTAACCGAGGCGACGACTATCGTGTCAGGACGGGTTAGAATATTCGTGGTTGCGCTAAGCCTTAATCTATCAATTTCGTCGTTTACTTCAGTTTCTTTTGCGATATAAGTATCAGTTGTCGGCATATATGCTTCGGGCTGATAAAAATCGTAATATGATACAAAATAACTAACTGCATTTTCAGGAAAAAAGTCCCTAAGTTCTTGATAGAGTTGGGCTGCAAGAGTTTTATTGTGTGAAATAACCAGCGTTGGCTTTTGGATATTTTGAATTACATTAGCAATTGTAAAAGTCTTTCCACTACCCGTTACTCCCAGAAGAACCTGATTTTTTTTACCACTTTTAAAACCTTTAGTTAGATTTTCTATTGCCTCCGGCTGATCACCGGTAGGTTTATATTTGGACTCAAGTCTAAATTTCATAAGTCTTCTATTATAGCAAAGATTGAAATTATAAAGTTCATAAAAGGAATAAAAAGATACTAACTGTAGTAAAATTGACATAGTTTGTTGCGTTTTGTCCCGTTGACAATGTTCGCCTTTTTTTCGTATATTTTTAGTATAGTTTTTATCAATAATATTCAAATATTATGAATAATATTTTCTATTCACTATTATCTATTACCTAAATTTATGACTGCAGTGCTATACAGAAGAGAACGCGATTTGCTTCAATATATAATCCAATTTCAGGAAG
The DNA here is from genome assembly GCA_039738415.1 of Candidatus Levyibacteriota bacterium. Classification (GTDB taxonomy): domain Bacteria; phylum Patescibacteriota; class Microgenomatia; order Levybacterales; family GWA1-39-11; genus JBCLLY01. The sequence continues at coordinate 14,071 of JBCLLY010000002.1, read as the reverse complement.
GAAACGGATATTCACCTACTCTACGTGTAATGGCAAAAGCCATGAATAGGCGAAGCCCCGCTACGATTCACAATTTAATCCGTTCACTCGTTGACAAGGGATATATCCAAAAAGTAGACGGAAATAACAGGACTCTTAAGGTACTTAATAAGGATAAATTGGGGGCTATACTGGGAAATATTACAAGAGCTGTTGGACCTACTATTGCATTGCCTCTAATGGGATATATTGCAGCAGGTAGTCCGCTAGAGCCTCATACAGACCCTGAAGCAACTCTTGAAATAGCTTCAACCATGTTAGCTGGTAAAAAAACTTCCTATGCGCTTCAAGTGAAGGGAAATTCGATGATTGAAGACGGAATACTGGATGGAGATTATGTGGTAATCGAAAAATCCGATATAGCTGATGAAGGAGATATAGTTGTTGCTTTGGTAGACGATAATTTAGCAACACTTAAAAGATATATGAAAGAGAATGGGCGTATTGTACTTATGCCGGCAAACCGCGATATGGAACCTATTTATCCAAATGACCTTAAAATTCAGGGAAAAGTTGTAGGACTCATACGCCGCTTCAATTAAAAACCCCAAAGCTTCAATCTCTTCTTACTCTAGGGTATAATATAGCATATGGCAAATATTTACATTGTTTCAACGCCGATTGGCAATCTAAAAGACATAACTTATCGCGCTGTTGAGACTTTAAAAAATTCAGAAGTCATTATTTGTGAGGATACCAGAGTTAGCAAAAGGCTTTTTGACACTTATAAAATTGACTCAAAGCTTATTGCCCTCAATGAATTTAACGAAGAGTTAAAGACGTATGAAATTCTTAATTTGATAAAAGATCTAGGGAATGTTTCGCTGATTTCTGACGCCGGAACTCCTCTTTTGTCAGATCCGGGTTACAAATTTATAAGAGCGGCAATCAAACTTGGACATAGAATTATTCCCATTCCTGGGGCATCTTCTATTTTGGCTGCCTTGGTTAGCTCAAACTTACCCACAAATTCATTTTTATTTTTAGGTTTTCTTCCTAAATCATCTACCAAACAAACTAAAATGCTTGAAAATTACAGGAATAAAAACCAAACAATAATTTTATTTGAATCTCCTCACAGGGTTTTAAAAACTTTGAAAACGTTACTGGACATATTTGGAGATATAAATATTTCTATTTCCCGCGAACTAACTAAGAAATTTGAGGAGATAAATACTCTACCAATAACAAAGCAAATAGAAATTTATAGTTTTAAAAACCCTAAAGGTGAATTTACTCTAGTAATAAATCCGGTAGTTAAAGAGAATTAAGTTCTAAAAGTTCCTGCTCTATTACAAGCAAGCGGTTATATTTTATAATCCTTTCGTGTGCTGGAGCTCCAAATTTTACATAGTCGGCTCCAACTGCAACTGCAAAGTCCGCTATGAAATCATCACTAGTTTCACCGCTTCTGTGTGAAACAATTATTTTCAAATTTTTATATTTTGCAATTTCAACAACAGCCAACGCTTCAGTGATTGTTCCTATTTGGTTTGGTTTAACAATTAATGCGTTTATTACATTATTGTTAATAGCCATTTGAAGTCTATATGGATTAGTGCTGGTTAAATCATCTCCAACTATTAAAGTATTTCCACCTACATCGTTATAAAGATCCTTCCATGCTTCCCAGTCGTCCTCCGCAAATGGGTCTTCTAAGTAAATAATTGAAAAATCTGTAATAATTGTTTTATAGAAAGCCTGAAGGTCTGAATGATCTATTTGTCCACTCTTATCTTTAATTGTATATTTTCGGTTATTGACTAGACTATTCGCGGCAACATCTAGCCCCAGAAAAACATCTTTTGAAAAACTATATGAAGTTGTCTCTATTGCAGTCCTTATCGTTCTTAATGCCTCTAAATTTGATGAGAAATCCGGTGCAAAGCCACCTTCGTCAGCAACGCCTGTAGAAAAATTTGAACTTTTTAAATACTCTCTTAAAGCATTATATATCCCTATTCCTATTTGAAGACTTGCAGAATAATCAAAAGAGCTTGCTGGAATTACTAAAAATTCTTGAAAATCGACACCGTTATAGGCATGCTTTCCGCCCTCAACTACATTAAATAGTGGGGTAGGAATCTTGTGTCCCTCAAAGCGAATAGAAAGAAATTGTCTCAAATATACACTCAGGGGTAAAAGAGAGCTTTTTGCAGCAGCCTTGGCAACAGCTTGCGAAACGGCAAGGATTGCATTACCACCCAATGAACTTTTATTTTGCGTCCCATCCATTTCAATCATTTTTTTATCTATCTTTTGCTGGTCAGTTGATTCCATTCCTACTATTGCGGGGGCGATAACAGAATTGACCCCTTCAACAGCTTTTAAGACGCCATTTCCCTTAAATCTATTTTGGTCATCATCCCGAAGTTCATGCGCTTCATATGTTCCACGACTCACGCCAGATGGAACTGAGGAGCTCGCATTTGTTCCGTCTGATAAAATTACCGTTACTTCGACAGTCGGCTTTGCCCTAGAATCTAATATTTCGCGTGCATGTACTTTCTCTATCTTAGCCATTTCTTTTTATTATATTATGCTCTGCTCTATAAATAATTTCACGGGTATGATGTACTGCGTCAGGAGACACCGAAATGCTAGTTATTCCAAAATCAACAAGTTTTTGTACTAAATCGGGAAAGCTTGATGGTGCTTGTCCGCAAATTCCAACGCTAATTTTATGTTTGTTAGCGCTTTTTATCACTTTTTCATAAGCCCATAGAAGAGCCTTGTCGCGCTCATCAAATTCACGTGCTACCTCTTCATTGTCGCGGTCAATTCCAAGCATTAGCATTGTTAAATCATTTGAGCCAATTGACACACCATCTATTCCCTCTTCTATAAAATCGTCAATTAAAATTACGTTTGAAGGTATTTCAACCATCATGTAAAGCTTAAATAACGTAGACCTGCGCAAACCGCTGTTGTAAATAATGCTTTTTACCTGTCTTAGCTCATTAACAGTTCTTACGAAAGGAAGCATCAAGTTGAGATTTGTAAATTCTTTTTTTTCTCGGACATTTTTAATCGCCTGAAGTTCTAGATTAAAAACCCCCGGGTCTGTCATATATCTATACGCTCCCCTATAACCTAGCATAGGATTGCTCTCGACGGGCTCATATTGCTTTCCACCTACCAAATTTCTATACTCATTTGTCTTAAAATCCGTTGCTCTATATAGTACGGGTCTGGGGTAAAACGCCGAGCAAATTTTCTCTAGTGACTCAGAGAGTTTTTCCACAAATATCTTCTCGCGTTTATCCTCAATTAGTTTTTTAGGGTGAATACCGATTTGTGCAATCATAAACTCTGCTCTTAAAAGCCCTACGCCATCAACAGGAAGGGAAGCAACTGTTTTTGCAATTTCAGGCTCTGAAATATTTACCATTAGACTTGTTGCTGTCTTTAGATTCTCAGAACCCTTACTTTCTTCAGCACTTTTTATAGCTACACTTCCGCGGTAAACTTCACCCTTGCCCCCATCCACGGTTACTATTTGATTTTCTACCAAACGTCTAGTTGCACCTGCCGCACCTACTATTGCCGGAATTCCGAATTCTCTTGAAACAATTGCCGCATGAGATGTTCTCCCCCCCCCGCTCGGTCACAATTGCAGCCGCTTTTTTCATAGCGGGAACATAGTCAGGATTTGTCATCGGTGCAACCATTACATCGCCCTGTTCAACTTTTGAAATATCCTTGACCGTACGGATAATTTTTACCCTACCAATTCCTATTCCCGGACATGCAGGATCTCCCACTAGAATTTTTTTGGCAGTGCTAATACTAATCTTTTTTACTCCATCATCTGCTTTTTCAACTCTTTTATGAATTGTTGTAATAGGTCTTGTCTGGACAATATATATCTTCTCCTTTTCAATTGCCCATTCTATGTCTTGAGGAAAATAATAATGAGCTTCAATTTCTCTTGCAATACGTGCTAATTTCTCTATTTGCGGATCTGAAATTTTCTGAAGTTTTCTGGCTTTTTCAGGTACAAAATCACGGACATTTTCCCCTTTTTTATACACAAGTCTTATCGGTTGCTCGACAATATTCTTACTGACAATCTTTAAGTCCCCCTTATTTACTTCGTAGTGATCCGGAGTAAGTCTGCCTTGAACTATATATTCACCTAACCCAAATATCGCCTCTATAACAATCCTTTGCTTATTGTTTGTTATAGGGTCAATTGTAAATATTACGCCACTCGCATCCGACTGAACCATTTTCTGAACAACTAGAGAAATTCCTGTTTTTAACTGATCAAGTTTTGCATTATGCCGGTAAAAAATTGCCCTTGTTTCAAACAAAGACGCCCATGCAAGTCTAACAGTATCAATAACCGCAGCCTCTCCTTTTACATTTAGATACGTCTCTTGCTGTCCGGCAAAAGAAGCGGTCTTTGAGTCCTCATTAGTAGCACTTGAACGGATTGCAACATATGGCGCATCATATTTTTTGTTCATTTTTTCATAGATAGAAAAAATCTCCTTTATAATGTCTTCCGGAATTTCAGAACTTTTAATAAGTTTTTTAATATGATTGCTTACCTGGGAAATTGATTCTGTGTCATCAAAGTTTACAGTCCCTAAAAGATGTTTTATTTTTTCATCTAAGAAATTTTCTCTCAAGAATTTATAATAGGCTGTTGCGGTTATTGCAAATCCTTCGGGAACGCTAAATCCTGCTCTTATCATTTCGCCTAAATTTGCATTCTTTCCCCCTACGAAGTGGGTGTCGTTCTTGTCGACATCATGAAGCCACACTACTAAATCATGGGCAGTAACCATATACATACATTGTGGAGAATTTGAGAGTGAAATGCAACCTTAGCGCTCTTTTAGAAAGTTGGTGGCCCAGCTTTCTATTCCCAGACTAATTGCTTTATAAATATCATCACCGGTAATTTTTGGATTATCTATAAGTCCATTTTTTTCTAGCTCAGAAGTTGGCTGACCGTCTCTTGTTTGCTCATATAAATTGCGGACATTTTCAGGGAGATTACTGGCTTCCCCTTCAACTTTTAGAAGTTTTTCACTCAATTGCTCTTCCGTATAAAAAAATACACGAACTTCTACTCCCTGTGTCATTTTCTCCTCACCTTTCGTTTCATAAGAAACAACATCTTTTATTACAGATGCTGGGGTATTGCCTTCAGGTGGGGCTGCATGAAGCACAGCCCTCTCTAACTCTCGTCGGGTTCTTTCCCGACTTGTAACTATTGGAGGTTTTGGACCTTTTTTCTTTGGCATGCGTGAGATTATATCGGAGGAGCTGATATTTATCAACTATAAGTCTAAATGTTAATATTTTAGGTTAAAAAGATTTTACTATTCCAGGAGTTTTTTAAATTTTTCGACCAAATCAACAGGTGTTGGATCATTTCCGTATGAAAGTGCTAAGTAATATGAAGTGAAGCCACCCAAAAGAATCGAGCTAAACATTTTATAGAACACGTCTCCAGACTCGTAATCAATAATCTCAGATTCCATACCTATATCTTTGAGAATTTTTGCTGTAACCTCAAAACGTTTCAAATTTCTGGGATGATCTTGAGGGTCGCGAAGCATGATGGAAATAAATTCACCCTGACGGGTAACAAAACCATTCATTTCATTATGATTTAGTTCAGGAAAAAAATTCCAAAATGCAGGCGTCTTACCATTTTCATTTATCATTATTTTCCAAACCATAGCAATCGGTTTAAATTTAGTTGAGGTATAAAATACAGGAGTTTTCCCCTTAATTTTTTCGGCAAGTTCTTTTCCGGCAATTTCTATAGATTCGATATTCAGCTTTAATTTGCTAGCAGCTAAAAGTATCTGGTCTTTTGTATCCGGAATCATCCCCTGATTTATAAGAACCTGCACAAGTGCTCCAAAGAAATACCCCGTTCCAAGTCTGGGCTGGAAATCTTTATATGGAATAGGCATTTTTATGTGAGGTAAATTATTTTCTTTACACATCTGCTCTACTTTTCCACCGGAACTTACTCCGATTGCAGGCAAATTATTTTCTATTACCTCTTCAAATGACTCGATGGTTTCCTCAGTATTTCCTGAGTAGGAAGAGATAAAATTCAAGCAGTTATCATAAGCCTCATGTGGAAGTGAGTAATATCTGTTCTGATAAACCTCGAGTCTTCTGGCATCGGGATTATTTTTAAATAAATCGCTTAGATAAACTCTTAAAATATTACCGGGAAGCGCCGACCCTCCCATTCCTGAGATCTCAATCGACCTAAAGTCACCCGCTACTTTTACTCCATCTGCTATCTCAAATCCGGTCTTAAATTGATCCGGACTATCAAGTAGCATTTGTCTGAAATTTGATGGGTCTTTTGGATTCATATTAATTAAAAACGTCAATCTTGATTTTGCTTATTATTTTTTCAAAGATACTCGCAATGTCCTTTTCCATTATCTCTGCCTCTTTCATGATATCCTCTTTGCTCTTTTCCTGCAATCTACCTTTTACATTTGTATAATATTTCATCTTCGGTTCCGTTCCTGAGGGGCGGGCATGTATCACTGTTCTTTCGTCCTCAGTAAAGAAAAATGAGATCATATCTCCTTTATCCCAATCGCGTGTTTCGACAAGCTCTCCTGTTTGTCCGTCGCGCATTTCCCCTGTCATTCTATCCAAAATCTTCAAAACCTTCCTTCCTGCTATTTCTTTGGGAAGATTTGCTCGTAATTGCCTCATTGCTGCATTCATTTGCTCAAATGCTCCAAACCCTTCCACTAATTTATAGTAAAGCCTTTCGGCATAATACCCATACTTTTCATAAATTCCCTCCAGCATATCCATAGGTGTAGTGTTATTGTCTTTACAATATGCAGCCATTTCAGCAGCAATTACTGCAGGAGTTTCTGCACCTTTATCGCGGTATGCAAGGCTAGACAAATACCCAACGCTTTCCTCGGCTGCAAATACAAAGTTTTTATCTTTAGGCAAATGCTCAATTCTATCCCCAATAAATTTAAATCCTACAAGCAGATCTCCAATAACTTCTGCTCCGAATCCTTCTCCAACATCTTTAAATAAATCAGTCGTTACAGATGTTTTAACAACTACAGGATTATTAGGGAGCTTTCCGGATTTTGAAAGATTCTCTAATAAAAAATATTCCATAAGTACTGCTCCTTGATTACCATTTAGAGGTAACCAATTTCCATTTTTATCAGGTACTGCCATTCCTAACCTATCAGCATCAGGATCTGAAACAAGTACAATGTCTGCTTGAGTTTTTTTAGCAAGTTCTATCGACTCTTTATAAACAACCGCAAATTCGGGATTAGGAAAATGACCCTCTACATTAGGAAAGTCACCATCAAGACTCATCTGGCTTTCAACGAGTTCTATATCGTCAAATCCAAGTTCTTTTAAAACAGGCAGTACTGACTGCGAGCCTACTCCGTGTAGGGGGGAAAATACAATTTTTACATTTCTTCCTGAATATGTCGAGGCTGCTTTCGCAGATTCGATAAACTTTCTATCTATGGATTTATCAATATATTTTACAAGCCCTTTTTCGATAGCTTCTCCAAAATCAATTTTATTTATTTTTTCTATGTTTTTGAATTCTCTCTCAATTTGTAAACCTACGTCAGGTAGAACCTGTACCCCGTTTTCGTCATAAACTTTATAACCGTTAAATTCAGGAGGATTATGACTTGCGGTAAGAACTATTCCACCCGCGCATTTCAATTCACGAACGGTAAAAGACAGTTGAGGGGTTGCTTTGTAATAGTCGTAAATGTGTACGGGAATGCCATTTGCAGCCAAAACTCTTGCGGTTTCTTCTGTAAATTTTTTCGAATTATGTCTACTATCATAAGCTATAGCAACACCTTTAGAAATAAGATTGCTTTTATGTTTAAACAGATACTGAGCATAAGCTTGAGAAGCCCATCTGACCATATAGTTATTAATCCTATTTGTTCCGATGTCCATGACTCCTCTTATTCCGCCAGTCCCAAAGATTACTATTCTGTAAAAAGCATCCATAAGAAAATCCCAATCGTTGGAATTAATCTTTTTAAGAAGCTCCTCTCTAAATTCTTCGAGCTCGTCATTACTCAACCATTTAATTATCTCCTCATGTGCTGTTTTGTTGAGTTTTTTTTCTTGAAGTGCCTTATCTAAAGAGTCTTTTATTTGAGGTTCCATATTGATTTTAAAACCCGGACTGATTTTGTTTTTCTAGTTTAATTCAGTTATTATCGTGATGTCAATATATTTTTCCAAACTAGTCGGTAATCCGCTAGATTTCATCTTCTTTTCTATTTCAAATAACTTTTTATAAAAGTCGACCAATTTGTCTTCTGTCCAGAAAGACGCCTGCCGTTTTAATTTCCCTATTTGCCAAGGGGCAAAACGCGCTATTTCCGAGTGTCCCAGTGCTCCACTCTTAACTGCAATAAGAGCTCTTATCCGCTTAATCAATGAGTAGTATATCTGCTCTGCTGTCATACTTTTTAAAAGCTCGTTATATAATGCGTCTAAATTCTTACCATTATTGGGATAAAAATCATCCAGAAATTTGAAATAGTACTGTGGAAGTAGGTGCTCGAGAACAAGATTAAACTTATAATTTGTTAAATCTTTCTTTGTGAGCTTGCTGCGCTCGATTAAAATTATTGAACAGTTGTCTTTTTGAGAAAAAACAAACTCGAGCAATTCCTTTTTATTCTTACTTTTAAATAGATTTTCAATAAGAAATAAATTTTTTTCACCAAATAGGCTTTCTCCCAGAAGCTGTTCTTCCAGTTCCTTGAATTTAATTTTTGAGCCGTCAAGGCGGAAGGTTTTTGTGCCGGAGGTCATATCCATAAGACTTTTCTCAATTTTCTCCAGATCGTCCCCGTAAATAAGCGTAATCATATCTTAAGCGATTTATAAATTTCCTTTACTTGCGCATCTATACTTTTCTTTCCGTGTTTATGAGGCAAAAGACTCCCTGAAAAATTTTTTGGGATATGCAGCAGCTCATGGATAATAACCTTATTTCTATCCTCCTCATTGAGGCGGTTAAACTTTTCAGTAATACACTCTATAACATATGCAGGGGTAAGGCCTAGTGCGTCTTGAAAAATTTTTGGAAAAGCCCAAATTCTGGCATAAGCTCGAGCTTTTGAACCTGTTGTTTTATAACAAAAAATCCTATCGGCTTTTACATGTTTGAAGTGTTCAGTTTTTGTAAAATGCTCAACCATAGCTTGACCTGACTCATCCTTCTCCCACTCAAGCTTTTTTGATTTTTTCTTTGTCCCAAACATATTTAGAAAAAGAAACGGATATATTCTATTATAAAATTCCTGGTGGAATTACTATTCAGACTAACATTACTGGCAAAAAACTTTGCAACCTTCTCAGATACAATTTTCGTTTCAACTCCCTTTACCTCAGATTTTACCGGCTCTCCCTTTATTTTTGAAATATTTTTTTTACTGTCGTATTGTTTGGTATGTACGCCATTGATAATAAACGAGAAATTTTCAAATTGTCCTCCGGTTGAGTTAAGAAGAAACGGAGTTATGGCTACAATTTTGTCTTTATCCCCGCCCCATATATCCTCATAAGTCGTTTTATAATATTGAGCCACGAGTTCATCTGACAAATTGTCAGATACCCATCCTGTTTCTGTTATAAAAGCAGGGACCTTTTTTTCAGAAGTTGAGTTAATTAAATCATACTCATATTTATATGTTGAAGTTCCCATTTTTTTTGTACTGCTAGGAGGTTGAGAAAAAGCTGGATTAGGATATGAGTGCGAGGAAAATCCGTCCATTTTATTTACAACCTCAGAATTTGAGTCTATCATCTCCTGTATGAATACTAAATTGTTCATATATTTTACTCTGTCGTTTGGAGCAGCGTTATCAAGACCCGCCATAATAATATAAAAATCCTCACTTCTTCTTTTGAACACATCATAGGCAAAGGACAATATTTGCGCATAACGGGTAGGACTTGGAGCCTCCCCTCCCCATTCATCAAAGCGGTTGACTTCGTTATAAATAATTACATATCTATTTTCTATCGGCCAACTGAGAGAATTTAAAAAATTTGCAGAATCTATGATATCTGCCTCATTTGGAATTCTCCAGACGGAAGTATCATTATAATAGGGTTCTGTCGCGAGGCGGATAATTGGGATCAACTTTTTTGCGCCACTCTCGTCCATAAAATTTTGCCACTTTTCTAAATCGCGGTCAGTTGACTGAATTGGAATAGTTATATAGCCCCATTCACCCTCAGATGAATTAACTAAATTTGCTGCTTCATTAAGCTCGCTGGGAAATAATATATGAATCCCATGAAAATTATTCGGCTTTTCCAAAGGATTGTAGATAGCATTTGCAGGAAGGGAAAACACAGAAAAAAATAATGTTGTAAATATTATAAAAATGAACTTATACATAAAAAAACTTTTAGGAGTTCATTGTATCAAATAGTAGACAATAAGGGCTAACTTTTATTACTTTTGGATCCGGGGAGGTACCACAATATAGCGCCGCCAATTGCGAAAATTGCACCTGTTACTTCACGGTTATTTTTTGTGATTTCTGAAAATTGAGGAAAGAAATAAATTATCACTCCTACTGATACTAATATTGCAGCCATGTATCTCTTATCCATATTTAAAGCGTAGCACTACTAAATTAACTTTGTCAAGCACCCAATGTCACGATATAATACAAAGATGAAATTTAATTGGGAAAAACTTAATAAACCTTTTTTCACTTTAGCGCCAATGGAAGGCGCAACCGATACCGTCTTTCGTCAAATAGTAGCAAGCTGTGCGCGACCCGATGTTTTCTTTACAGAATTTACAAATGTTCAAGGACTCCTTTCTTTAGGAAATAAGCAAGTTGCCCAAAGACTAAAATTCGAAAAATCCGAGCACCCAATCATCGCGCAAATCTGGGGAATTGCGCCCGACGCGTTTTTCGAATCGGCCAAACTAATAGTTGAAATGGGGTTTGACGGAATAGATATAAATATGGGCTGTCCGGAAAGAAACATCGTGAAAAAAGGGTCTTGCGCTGGCTTAATACGTAATCCGGAACTTGCAAGTAAAATAATTGAGCAAACCAAAAAAGGAGCTGGTGATTTACCCGTCAGCGTTAAAACAAGACTAGGATTTTCTCAATTCGAACCTGAATGGATAGAATTTTTATTAAAACAAGACTTATCTGCACTAACCATTCATCTACGAACTGTAAAAGAAATGTCAAAAGTACCTGCGCATTGGGAAATGGGAAAAGAAATAGTGGAATTAAGAAATAAAGTAAGTCCAAGTACAATTCTCATAGGAAATGGTGACGTGGAAAATGTTTCGGAGGGCAAGGAGAGAATAAGAGAGACGGGATTTGACGGGATTATGATAGGACGCGGAGTATTTCATAACCCCTATGCTTTTAGTGAAAAAATTGATTTTCATAATCTAAATAGGGAAGAGAAAATAAATCTTTTAAAAAAACATCTGGACTTATTTGAAAAAACGTGGCTCGAGGAAAAACACTTCGCGCCTCTTAAGCGTTACTTTAAAATTTATATAAATGGATTTGACGGCGCTTCCGACCTGCGTGAGAAGCTGATGGAGACAAATTCAATAGATGAGGCAAGGGGAATATTAAGAGTTACCGGACTTGACTAATTAAGTGAAAAGTTGACGAGCACGAACGAAGAATTTAACAAAACACAAAGAGGAGAAGAACTTTAGCGCGTTACGCTTTGTTGTGTTGCAGTGTCATAACATTCGGGGATCATACTTGTTGGAAATTTAGGATAGAGCGTAAAGACCGAGCATTCAATAACACCATTTCCATCCCACACCAGCTTCCAAACCCCGTCTTCTTTTGCAGCAAACCACATTCCGCCGCCTCCCTGGTCTGACACGCCGCCCTGTGCAAAATTCCCCTCTATTTTGGAAACGGTAAGCGTAAAATCACTTTCACTACTGTTGTATTTTAAGGCTATATATTTTCTAATTACATAGAGAAGAACAGACTTATCATCAGGTGTTGGGGTTGGAGTTATTTGAAGATTTGCAGGAATTATAAACGTGGTCAACATCTTTTCATACGTAGTTAATTCCTCTTTTCTGTCTAAAGTTACCCGTACGAGCAACGTTTTGCTCCCGGGTACTTCAAAATAGGTTATAGGCAAGGATTCTGAAGATTTTGAATTTTTTGGCATTCCCATCATTGGCTGAACCATCCATGTTGCCTCCCATCCTATGATGCCTGTACCGGTTGTTACTTTTTTAATAGAAGCCAAGGTATCATAGTTCTGGATTTCATACTTCGCCTCTACTTTTACATATTCCTCAAACGAAGTAGTAAAATAATTAGCTAAGGCTTGATCAGCAGAAACTCTAATTGCATCACTCGTATCAGAAGATCCGGGTTTACTTAGAGGGTTAAAACTTGCCCCGTTCTTAGAATCGGAATCTTCTTTAAATTCCCAGTCACTAGGATAATCTATTGAATAATTATGTTTTGTGTTTGTGTATGTTTTAAATTGTGCTGCCGGAGTTGCGGTGGGACTTACTGTGATTTGAGTAGTTGGAGTTGCGGATTTGTTAAGTAAATACATAGCAAAACCACCAACTGCCAAAAGTGTTACAAGTAAAACGGCAAAAACTGCCACCATCCATTTTGAGAGTATTAGTTTAGATTTGTGAGATTCTTTGGGGGCAGGAGTCTCTTTCGATGAAGGAACCTCAGCGGGTGAGAGAGCCGAACTTTTGGATTCATCAGATTTCTTTTCTTCCATACATCAATTGTTTCAGATAAATCCTCCCAAGTCAAATTAAAATACCTTGATTAATTGGGATTTAAGTAATTAAAATCAATCGGTGGGTTGCTTTTTTGGATTTTAGCTTCAAATTTTGCGGTAATAGCACCGCACCACAGACCGCAAGCTGCGGGTAGATGTCAAAATCTCACAGGAATTTCGAGCTTTTTCTCATTCTCAGGGGCACCTGAAGGGTTAGCATTTTTGATAACAAGAGTCCCACTTGATGTTTCAGGCAAACTGAACGTCAATTCTCCATCAAAGGGAACAAAATTTTCAGTCATCCACTCGCCTTTTGCTGTTAAAACAGTCGTACCCAAAGACTTATTATTTGAGTCAAACAATTCTCCTGAAAAAGATCCTTCAAAATACCAGCTTCCGCGCGCCTGGCCGTTAATTTTGAGAAGAGTAACAACTTTTGAATTTGGACGCGGAGCTACAACTAATATTTCATCTTGGTATTTCAATTCGTTCCCGATATTTTGGGTGAAAGACTTGCCGTTTGGCACTTTACACTGAGGTGGATAACTTTCGGCAATAGGAAACCCGGAAGCCACACAACTTTCATATGAAGTAATTTTAGAAATTTCAGCCTGCTTCCTGACTTGCATGAGAAGCACAACACCGCCGATGAAAAGCACAATGAGTAATCCTATTATCCACTTATTTATCTTCATAATTTAGTATATCAAATATTGCTTGAAAGGAGGTGGTGATTTGCGTGAGAAGCTGATGGGGACAAATTCGATTGAAGAAGCAAGAAGCGTATTGACATTACAACTCTAGAATCTGTAGTATAAATATATGAAAAATGCAATGGATTCCGTAACAAAATTTGACTTAATTATTCTCCAAGGAGACATCGATGCGAAGTTTGAGCAGTATGATGAAAAGAATAGAAGTTATAGAGATCAGGTTCTAACGGGTCTAGACAAGGTTATGAAAGAACTTGAAACTATACGTGAAGAAACTACTGTAGGAAACCATCAATTAAGTGAAAAAGTTCATGAGCACGAACGAAGAATTATAAAATTAGAAACCCCAAGTCATTAAAACCAAATTTACTCTCAGGGATGAAGGCATTTCTCAGTCTAGCTAATATTTTGAAGAGTTGATGGAGACAAATTCGATTGAAGAGGCGAGAAGAATAATTGTGTAGATGATTTTATAGCAGAATTACGGATACTAAATTTAATTAAATCAAATTCTTAATACCTAA
>JBCLLY010000001.1:0-133768 GCA_039738415.1 Candidatus Levyibacteriota bacterium | reverse complement strand
CTGAAGTATCATCTCCAACATATGCATATTTTCCGCTTACATATACTCCGTACGCAGCCCCGCTCGTATTATATGTCCCAACAAGTGTAGGGCTAGATGGAGTACTTATATCAATGACCTGAAGACCTGAGGCATAATCTGCAACATACGCATATTTTCCGCTTACATATACTCCAAACGCACTCCCGCTCGTATTATATGTCCCGACAAGCGTAGGGCTAGATGGTACGCTTATATCAATGACCTGAAGACCTGAAGTATCATCTCCAACATACGCATATTTTCCGCTTACATATACTCCCCCCGCATTCCCGCTCGTAGCATATGTCCCAACAAGTGTAGGGCTAGAAGGAGTACTTATATCAATTACCTGAAGACCTGAGGTCTGATCCGCAACATATGCATATTTTCCGCTTACATATACTCCCACCGCAGCCCCGCTCGTATCATATGTCCCAACAAGCGTGGGGCTAGATGGTACGCTTATATCAATCACCTGAAGACCTGAGCCCAAATCTGCAACATACGCATATTTTCCGCTTGCATATACTCCGTACGCAGTCCCACTCGTATCGTATGTCCCAACAAGTGTAGGGCTAGAAGGAGTACTTATATCAATTACCTGAAGACCTGAGGTTCCACCTCCAACATACGCATATTTTCCGCTTGCATATACTCCCCGCGCATTCCCGCTCGTATCATATGTCCCTTTTAGTGTCGGGTTGCCACTTGCTGTGTGTAAGAAGTTACCACCGGCAAGGGAGAGTTTTTCAGTAGGAGTTGTGGTGCCGATGCCGACGTTACCATTCAATAAGGTCTGCGTCACGCTCGTATTTCCAATTACCACCTGATTACTTGCTGTGGTATAAGCTCCATTACCCAAAGCCATAGAGTTTGTAGCACTGGTTAGTTGAGAGGCATGATAGCCAGCTCCATAACCTAGGAAGGTATTACTATCTCCTGTAATTAAAGTTCTACCCGCATTCACTCCTACAGCAGTATTGTATCTACCCTCGCTGTCTTTACCCCACCAACCTGTAGCGTCATTAGCTACCCATGTATCAGTAAAGTAGAAATTATCAGCGTCAATGTAAGTAATGGTGTAAGTGCCGTTGTAATTGGTTGTACCTGAAATAGCAATACCAGCCGTTGTTCCTACTGATAATCCGTGAGCGACGGATGTGGCTTTAACAGTTCCAGCCACTGTACCTGAGTAATCGGCAAAAGCTGTAATTGCCCCGCTTGTTGGACGTAAATTATAAAGCGCCAAGTATCCATTTGCCGTGTTAGAGTTTCCCGTGGTATTGCCGTAAAGCGCACTATATCCATCCGCCGTGTTAGAGCCTCCCGTGGTGTTGGAGTAGAGGGCTTCTATCCCACTTGCCGTGTTATTGCTTCCCGTGGTATTGCTGTAAAGCGCATGATATCCATCCGCCGTGTTCCAGCTTCCCGTGGTGTTACTTCTAAGCGCTTCTATCCCATTTGCCGTGTTAGAGCCTCCCGTGGTGTTACTGATAAGCGCTTGGTATCCATTTGCCGTGTTACCCTCTCCCGTGGTGTTGGAGTAGAGGGCTTCTATCCCACTTGCCGTGTTACCGACCCCCGTGGTGTTACTTCTAAGCGCACCGTATCCATTCGCCGTGTTATTCCCTCCCGTGGTATTGCTGTAAAGCGCATGATATCCATCCGCCGTGTTCCGGCTTCCCGTGGTGTTGGAGTAAAGCGCTCGATATCCATTTGCCGTGTTAAAGCTTCCCGTGGTGTTGGAGTAGAGGGCGTTCATTCCCTGTGCGGTATTATACGAACCCTGAGAACCTGTACTTCCTGTCATTGTAAAGTTACCAGCATTTATTCCCACAAAGGTATTCTGTCCGTCAGTGCCAGCTAGGGCGAAATTGTGAATAAATCTATTAGCTCCTTTGTAAATTACCCCTGTTGTGCTATCTACCGTAGTAGGTAAAGCGATGTTGCCATTCACATCTAGTTTCTGGCTTGGCGAAGTCGTCCCGATACCGACATATCCTGTTCCATTTGGATTTATCAAAATGTTTCCAGTTGTGTTGTATGTTGCGGAATTGCCAATAGTCAGAGTTTGCCTGTTGGTAGTCGCAAGTGTTCCATCACCTGTGAGGAAAGTGGCATTATTTCCGCTGTTTGCAGATATTGATGCAACGGGAGTGCCTGAGTTAATGTTTAACACCGCGAATTTGGCAGAAGCTGTTGCCTGTCCGCCGATTAGAAAGTCAAGAGTAGTATTCCCCGGGACGATTGCACCTAGAAGTACTTGGAAAGGAGAGTTAGTTGTATTTACACAAACAGAGCAGGATCCGGTTATTGTCAAATCATTAAAAGTAGCATTTCCTGATGAGTCGATTCTTGTAGTACCACCCGTAAGAAGTGAGCCTAAAACAATATTTAAAGAGTCTCCTGATGCAAGGTCGAGTCTGTCGGCAGCGCCCCTAAAAATCTGTGTGTCTTCTCCGAGGACTAAGCCACCTGTTGAACCGGTAATTGGAAGTTGCAATTGCCCGGCTTGGGTTAGCGTTGAAAGAGTGGTATTTTGATTTTTGAATATGAAGTCACCACCTGAAGCAGCCATTGTTTGGAAGGTAAGCTGAGTATTTCCTGACGTGTACTGATTTTGTATAAGATAAGGGTCAATAATCGCTGCTGTAATTTTCCCGCCGCCTCCCTGACCGACAACAATGTCTCCATTATTTTTGATTATAAAATTGGGTACACCGGACTGACTTGCTGCAAATAAGTCACCCGTACCTTTATTGTCAACAACAAACCCAGCCCATGAAGTATTTGCACTAACAGATGCTGCAGGAAGAGTGCCTCTAAAAGGGTTGCCCTGACCCGTAACGCTAAAGGCTGCAGACGTTGTAGCTTGACCACCAAGAAGAGTATCTAGAGTAGAGTTGAGGGGTACAATTGCACCCGAGAGTTCCTGAAATGGAGAGAGTGTTGTTCCTGTTCCGCATGAACCAAACGCGGGAGTAGTACCACCCAAAAGACATTGAGAAGAATTGCCAATTGCGGTTTGCCCTATGAGTCCTGTTGTTGCAGTGTAAAGAATTCCTCCGTCATTTGTATATGCAGCGTTTGTTATGGCTCCTGTGTTTGAAATGGTGAACCTTGGTGTACCGGAAGAGGATGCAGTAAAGATATCATCTGTTGTTCCAACTCTATTGACAATAAATCCTGCGTTGCTTCCAATTCCTCCTGATACAGAAAGTGAAGCAGGGGTATTTGATGATGTGCCTATATTTACTCCCGTATCAAAGTCTGATGTTAATGTTAATTCTCCCGATCCAAGAGCGGTAACCGTCAGATCACCGTTTGATGTTGTAGCAAGCGTTGCAGCTCCTCCTCCTCCAAGGTTAAGAGTAGTTGCGGATATTCCAAGCGTTGCAGCAGAGGTAAATGTCGCAAGAGAAGAGGCGGTAAGAGTAGTAGTATTTCCAAGTGTTAGAGTCGCTGCGGTATTAAAAGTCCCCAGAGATGTAGCATTAAGCGTTGTTGTTCCTGTTAAATTAGTGGTTAAAGCATTAACTGTCAGCGTACTTCCCGCTCCTCCATTGAGAGGGGAGATAATTATATTTCCCGTAGTATTTCCTCCAATGCTTAGTGTGTTGTTTCTAACACTTTGAATTGTTCCATCTCCGCCAAGAGCGAGTCCTGTTCCCGTTGCAGTTGCACTTACAGAAGCAACGGGAGTGCCTGAGTTAATGTTTAACACCGCAAATTTGGCAGAGTCTGTTGCCTGTCCACCAACCAATAGATCAAGGGTGTCATTATTGGGTGAAAGGGTACCTAAATTAATCCTCCAGTTAGACCCGCTGCTGCTGCCGCACAAGCCCCATGAGGGAACTCCGGCAGTGAAGTTGAGACACTGACCGTTAACGCCCGCATTTGATTGATCAATTGTTCCTGCCGTACCGTTAGTAAATAATACTGCGCCGGTATTTCCTGTATATCTTCCGGATACAATAGTCCCGTCGTTTTGGACGGTGAACTTTGGAGTGCCCGAGCTTGAGGCTGTGAAAATATCTCCCGCGCCATCGTTATTTACTATAAACGCTGCAACCGCACTTTCTGTTGCGAGTACTCCGAATTTATCATTTACTTCAACTCCGCCCGGGACTAAATTCCCGTTGGCAGTTGAGTTGATAAGTGCTTTTTGAACGTCAATTTTTCCTAAACCGTCGGGGGCAAGAATTATATTTGTGTTGCTTCCTGTAGCAGTAGAGAGGAGTAAGACTTGTCCCGAGAGCTCAAACTGTCCGCCGGTTGCCGAAAATGTAGGAGTAGCCGCGCCCCCTATGGTTAAATCTCCACCCGAGTCTAGCGCAAGAACAACATTGGTTTGTCCTGCCGCGCCATCGGTTATAGGACGCATTCCCTGAAGTGTTTCAGAGTTGGCAGCGTATGGAACCGAGGCGATTCTGCGTCTGGGCGTCAGCTCCGAAGTCTGTTCTATAGTTACTCCTAGATATATCGTATCGTTTTCGAAAAATACCAAGTCGGGAATTGAGGTAAGCGTTCCCAAAAGCACTGAGAAAATTCCGTCTTGATCAGGAAGTGTTCCGTAGTGAATTTCTTGCCAGAGAAGTGCTGCGCCTGAGGCTGAAATATCATTATAAAGCGAGAATCTAATACTGGTAGCAGTTGTTATCGGATTATCCAAATTATCAGTAAGTCTTCCCTGAAAGGATAGAATTCTGGGAGGAGAAATGGGTGCTGCAAAAAGCGGGTTAGTTGTGTCTGTTACTAAATTTCTATAAAGCGCGATACCGACCCCTGATGCAAAGATAATAAGTATCGCAAAGTGAATATAGTGAACAACTGGTATATTATGATACCTTTTATACCATTCTGGTCTAGTATTTTTGGCGTGGTGCCAAATCTTTTTATGAAGCGGAAAACTGTCAAGTGAAACTTCATTGGGTGCATAGAATTGTTTTTCATACCCTTTTACTTTCAAAAGGTCAGATGCTCTTTTAGGAAGAGTAAGCCGTGGCATTAAAGTACCTATTTTTTTTGCAGTAAAAGCGATTGGAGTTATACCAAAAATTAGAACAATTAACTTTACTGCAATTATTCCCTCCAAGAGGAGATAGGGAAGCACTATCAGTTTTTGAATGAGTCTTATGGGGGGGAATGGAGAGTAATTAATTTTTACCTTTTCTTGTTCTAAATCATTTAGTGAAACGCTCTTTTCATCAATATCTTTTGACTCTATGGCTATATTTTCACCAATCCGATTGGAGTAAAGAAAATCTTTATTTAAATAATTTGAAGCCAAAGCGAACTCCACAAATTTTCGAAGAGATGAAAGTTTTCTATTTACAGTTATGGGTGCGGATAGTTTGTGCTCGACTAACCTTATTTTGTATTTAGTATTTAGTATCTCAAATGGGTTTTCTGATATGAATCCACCTTCAACTGCGAATCTTGCAAATTGCCTGAGGGAAGACAAGTGTCTTTTGAGAGAGGCGGAGGCCATCTTTGCATTAGGGTCTATATTTCCGCCGGATATCGGAGCACCATTAGCGCCCTTATAAAGTTTTATTAGCTCTACACTGAATTCATTTGAGCTAAAAGTCAGACCAAATGAGTTTTCATACCAGTTGATGAAATGGCGGATATCCGAAATATAGTTTTTCAGAGTTACTTTGTTAGTTATATTTTTCCTGACAAGATACTCTTTAAAACTGTTAATAATATCCATATAAATTTATGACGGTGAAATACTTGATACGTTCGACGGCGCGCAAACTCTGCCCTTCAGGGCAAAGAAAAACGTGCCGCTCAGTATCAACCCTGAGCATACTCCAGCTTTCAGGCCGGAGAGCCGAAGGGTTGATTTTTTGGTATTTTCCAGAAAAACTAAAAAATTACCGCAAGCGGTCTGTTTGAAGCTAAGATTATACTGATTATATCGATTATACATAAGCTTAATACTAGATTAATACGCGCGCACGATACCTGTCAAGGAAGCGAAGGATACAAATTGATACTAAGATATACTTTGATATATTTATTAGTTTAGCAAGCTTCCCATGGAAACTCCGTAAAACACAAAATCAGTTAATTTCACAGTGTTTACACGCAAAAGTGAGGATTTAATGCATAAGTGGAGTTGGGTATATAAATATATCAAAGTAAAACATTTAGCCTTAAATGTATTAATTTGATACGGTAAAAGTGAAAATGGTGGATGATTTTTGCGTGTAAAACTTGTAAGAAAAGATGAATTTTCACAGAAATACCGCAGGTCTCTGTTTGTTAATAACTATAGGGATAAAATAGCTTGGTTTTTTTGTGATTAGTGCACCTTGCCTGTAATAAATATAAGACTTGGTTTATCACCATATATTTAGGAGTGATAAGATTAGGAATACTTGTTTTATCCTTTACTGACAGCAAGAGTTGTCTTTGCAGGATATAATTTAGTAGATAATTAGCAATCTAATTATTACTTATTTGGATAGTGACTTTAGTTTGCGGACTTCATTTTATCAAGCCTGAGGATTTGTATTCTAGGACAAAATAACTATATTTTCCTTCTTAATCCTCCTTCGCGCAATTCCCCAGACGTAAGTCAGGTGGGATGCAGAGCGATTTTTGCGCTTCGGCGGGACGTCAAACGTCCCAGCCACGTTTGACTGTGGCGGATTTGCGCTCGACGAAGCGTTTTTGCGGAATTCCCCTACCTTAAGGTCGTGTGAGCCTCAATTTATATTTAATCCTAAGAAATATTCCTAGTATTACAAATATCATACCGGAGATTATAGCTATAATTTGAACCGGAATTGCATAGAACGTTGTTGTTTCAGTAACAACCGCGCCTCCCTTTTCCAGAGTGAGCTTTGCAGTTGCGGTATATGCTCCCATTAGAAATTTTTCAGACCATATAGAGCTTGGATTGTCTAGATTCATTGAGCTTAGCATTGACTGAGTACCTGCGGATTGAGTAGCTGTTTTTTCGTCAATTAGGTACCTTGAGGACTTAGATAAAACATACTGAGGCTGGAGTTTAAGATTACCGACTTCCTTTCCAAGCATATTTTTAATACTAATTGTGCCCGATGGCTGAATTAAGTGCTTTCCGGTGTTTTTTAGTTTTAGACTCAAAGCAACAGGACCCGAACTTATAAATCTTTTTGTGCTTAATTCCTCTATTTCACCACTAGCCGCAATTTTGGGACCAATCGATAGCATTATGTTTGTTGCTATTCCTGCCGGAAGCGCAGAAGTGCTCGTATCCTCAAGAGTAGTTCCTTCAGATATAAAAACTAGGCTGAAATAGTAATCTCCGACAGGATCACCCTTAACCAGATTCATAAAAAGTCTAAGTTGCTTTGTTTCACCAGCGCCAAGCTCTATGATGTTAACCATTTTTTCCTCATCAAGAAGAACGAGTCTATCTTTAATAATATCGGCAAGGCTATTGCCTTCGTTAATAAGCAGCCTAATTTTTCCATCCGCCTTTGGTTCAAATGGGATAAGTTTAGGCGTAAGAATGATCGTTGCAGAAGACAGATTCTTAATTAAAAAAGGAGCCTGAAAATTTGCCGGAGGAGTAGCGTCAATTTGAATTACCGTAGGTTCAATACTAACATGAAATTGCTGTGCGTAAGTTTCCTGTGCATAGAAAATCATAATAAAGGGTAAAAGCAAGAGTAACTTTTTCATATTTATATTATCTACCATTTAGGAAAATAATTCAAAGAAAATGCCATCGCGATCCCGCCGTGGAGGGAGAAACAATTTCTATTGTCATTGCGACCACGGACTCGCTTGCCCGCCCCCGGAGGGACCCGGGGGAAGCAATCCTCCCTTCTTGTCAATCTGGAACCTGTCATTCTGGCTTGGCCAGAATCAGATTCCGGCGTCCTCACGTTGTTCGTCCCCAGAATGACATGCAAAACATGGACATGGGGGAAAGGATATTTATGAAGAGATCCTATCACTACGTTCCAGAATGACAGAAAGTATGTTTTTGCAATGACACTAAGAGCAAAGTTGCGAGTTTTCATTTCAGAATAGGTTCAAGTTTCGTATATTTTTCATATAGAATTGAATAATACGGTATTAAAGTATAGATTTCATGGTAAATATTTTCACAGAAATCAAATACATCAAAATGTATCATAAAGAAGACGCATTTTTTATAAAATTGGTAATATTGAAATGGCAGTTGTAGGGTTAGAATGCCAACAATTACTAGTTTCAGTTTGGATTGATATAGCAGGATAAGTTAGTATGTGGTATCTTGAATACTGAATAATGAATACTCAATACTGAATCATGAATCATGAATCATGAATAATGAATCATGAATAATGAATACTGAATCATGAATCATGAATCTTGAATCATGAATCATGAATAATGAATACAGAATACTGAATAATGAATAATGAATACTGGATACAGAATACTGAATACTGAATCATGAATCATGAATCATGAATAATGAATACTGAATACTGAATCATGAATCATGAATAATGAATACTGAATACTGAATACTGAATACTGAATACTGAATACTGAATACTGAATACTAATCTATATCGACGGTGTGGCTATGTAAGTTATTCGGTTCTGATATAGTCCCGCAGCCTGATTAGAGGATACATTTACCTTGTACGTGATTTCAGTTTCAAAATTCCTACCGACGTTTTGTCCTTCCATCACAGCAACAGAGGTTTCACTTTGTTCAAGGTTGGTGAATTGTTTGTAGAAAGTAGATGTAGTAAATCCAGAGGCACACTGCGTGCCTGTTATATTGTCGCATCTATAGCCAAAGCCATAGGTAGTATTTAGCGACCATGCGCTAGAAGTTGTCTCCGAGCATGTCCCGCTGTCGCAAATGGTATCAGGGATATCGTTACCTGTAGAAGCGACTCGGAGAGCATTATTTTCGTAGGCAAGCACTTCATATCCAAATGCTGAACCGTTGGATAAAATAAGGCGGTTAGTGCGGGTTACCGGTGTGCCCGGAACAAGCGGTCCGAAGTCTACAAATTGACTTGAAATAGCAAACTCAAAAGGAATTATGGAGTAGTAGTACTGAAAACCCGACCTGACAGAGTAGTTGGTACCTGAAAAAAATCCCTGAGCAAGCTCTCCTCCGGTAAAGGTAAGTCCATAAGCACTTCCTGAGGTTTTTCCTGAAGTATAGTTGAAATTACCCTCATGGAGGATATATTTGTCATTAGAAAGTCTTCCTCCACCTTGACCAATCTGCGCTTGAGCCTGATTAACTAGCAATAAAATTGAAGAACTGCTAAAAATGAGCCCGAATAAAATTAATATATGAGACAGGAAGTTCATGATTTATCCTCAAGATCTTGTGCTGATTCTATAATTTCGTCCAGCTTTTCACGGGCATCTATATCATCTTCATCGGCTTCAAGCGCTTCGGCGCTTTCTTTAATCTGTTGGGCTTTTTCCTTAAGCTCTTTATTTTCACGTTGCCTTTTCATAAGCTCATTTGAGAGAAAATAGGATAGAGGCATAATAAAAAGGATAGAGCCAAGCTTAAGGATAATATCAGTATTAAAATCCCGTGCAATATCAGGGATATAATATAGTAATATTGAAAGCGCAAATATCAGAGACATAGGGGGAGTGCTAATAAGCGGGAGCCCAAATAAGAGAAAGTAATTTAAGAAATAGAGCTGAGAAGTCGCTCCTCCGGTAATTTCTATCATAAGAAGTACGATACTGCTAATAAAAAATATTTCAGGACTACTACTTGAAAAGAGCATATTAAATGTTGCTTTTCTCCTTTGAACTGCAGTAAATACAATCCCAAGCAAAATTAAAGCCGCAAGGATAAATGCCATCTTGGGCTCTAGCGGACTGCTTTTGATAACTCCAACGAATACGAAAGCGAGAGCCAGCGCTATATATTTATATAAGTAGGACATAAGTTAATATTAGCACATTGTTCACGAAGCATGAAGCATGAATCATGAATTATGGCAAAAGGCATAAGGAATAAAAGATAGTGATGATGGAAGATAGAAAGTAGACGGTGGAATTTGAGAGATGGAATGTAGAAAGCTAAGCATATTTCGATCTACTTTCTAACTTCAATATCTATTTTCCATTTTCTACTTTCGATAATCAAGATTGCCTTTTTGGCTTAATTCGTGTAATCTATTTTTATGGCTCAAATTTCAAAAAGATCTCTTGAGAAAAGTATAGAAGAGGGTGTATCGGATTTATTTCTGAAAGGAATTGCTAAATTGGAAGGTCAAACAGAAGCAGCATTTTTACTTCAAGACCTTTTAACCTCAACTGAAATAAGTATAATTTCAAAAAGACTGGCAGTATCTTTTATGCTGGGAAGAGGTTATGACCAGAGGACGATTGCAAACGTTTTGAAGGTAAGTACACCGACAGTTTGGCGCATGAATGAAAAACTCAAACAAAGAGGAAGCGGCGTAAGAATGTTATTTGAAAGACTTGAAAAGGATATTAAATGGGGGGAGTTTTTGGGTAGGCTTGAGGCTACCATTGACCACGCATCCATCTCTTATTCTTCTGGTAAGAAGAAAAAAAGAAAGTAGTGTGGTCCCTCACTCCGAAGTACATCGGAGTGAGGGATGTAGTACGCAGGTCGAGTGACCAAAAAAGTTGCCTAATCAGGCTCGGTGAGCCTCATCAGCCTAGACAGGGCTTTCTCGCGAGCCGCTCTGAAAGAGTTGAGTTGGGCGACGCTCGGATTGAACACATCATCGTATGCCTCATTGGCACCCGCAGGGATGCGCTCTACCGACGACCTTGCCCTTTCGAGCAGTTTTTGGTTTCTGGGACCTACCTTTCTCATGCCTGAGATCCTGTTGATTCGTGCCTCGGCTTCGTCGAGGTCCTTGCGCCGAGCTTCTCGGTAATCCTGACCAACCTTCTCGGCAATACTGATGGT
This sequence comes from Candidatus Levyibacteriota bacterium, assembly GCA_039738415.1. Lineage (GTDB taxonomy): Bacteria > Patescibacteriota > Microgenomatia > Levybacterales > GWA1-39-11 > JBCLLY01. Next base: position 122,817 of record JBCLLY010000001.1, on the reverse strand, counting down.
CTTATGGTGCTCCTGCTCGGCCTCTCTAAGCAGAGCGTTTGCCTCTTTCAAGGCAGCTACTGCTTCGTCGGCCGGAGTTAGAGCCGGGATTGCGGGGGCAGAGTAGGGCTTTCTAGCCATGAGTTGTGCCTCCTTGCGGTTTTACCGCTCCCCCCCTGTTTAGGCGGGGTGAATTGTGACGTTATTTTTTCCAGATACTAGACCTTATAGTCTAGACATGGTCTAATTTGACCTGCGTTGTTAATGTACAAGCCTTCCGGCCCGTCAAGAGCTGCTATTGCGCCTCGGGCTTGAGGCTATCTAGGGCAGATTATACCATAAGCATACAGCCTAAAGTGTAATTGTTGTGTTTAACTTGAGGAGGGAGTCTGGTAGAATGATAGTAAGCGTTTAGATTCTAGCGTTTAGCGTTTAGCTATGGAAGACAAAAGAGACGAAAAAGTCAAAGACCAAACAAAGTTTAATCCTCAAGAGTTTGAGAAGCATTGGCAGGAATATTGGGAAAAAGAAAAGATTTTTAGCCCCGACTTGAAAAACGCTAAGAACCCTTACTATAATTTAATGATGTTTCCCTATCCTTCGGCAGAGGGTCTTCACGTCGGGAATATGTACGCGTTTACCGGTGCGGATATTTATGGCAGATTTAAGAGAATGCAGGGAAATGATGTATTTGAGCCAATAGGTCTTGATGGATTTGGAATCCACAGTGAAAATTACGCGCTTAAAGTCGGACGTCATCCCAAGCAGCAGGCAAAAGTTTCACAGGAGAATTTCTATAGGCAATTAAAGTCAATCGGAAATGGCTTTGATTTGACACGTACATTGGAAACCTATGATCCTGAATATTATAAATGGACACAGTGGCTATTTATTCAGCTATTTAAAGCAGGGCTTGCATATCGCAAAAAGGCTGAGGTTAATTGGTGCCCAAATTGCAAAACTGTGCTCGCGGACGAGCAGGTGATACAAAAGTTAAAAGTTAAAAGTGAAAAATTAAAAGTTGGAGATGAAGAAAATATTGCAGAGGAGAGGGTTGCAGCGTGTGAACGGTGTGATACGCCCGTTGAAAAGAAAAATCTGGAGCAGTGGTTCTTCCGTATAACAGATTACGCGGATAGATTATTGGACGGATTGACGCGGATAAACTGGTCTGAAAAAGTTAAGGTTGTACAGAGAAATTGGATAGGAAGAAGTGAGGGAGCACTCATAAGATTTAAGATTGAAGACCTAAGACTTAAGAAAGAATTGCGAGACAATAATCGTAAGTCTGAAGTCTTAAGTCATAAGTCTAGTTACGTTGAAGTTTTTACCACGCGTCCAGATACGTTGTTTGGGGCGACTTTTATGGTAATTGCTCCGGAACATGAGATCGTGGGTGAGATCCTGAAACGAGTTCAGGATGACGGGATTAAAAAACAGATTAAGGAATATGTAGAAAAAGCTAAGAGTAAGACAGAAAATGAGCGTACCGGTGAAGGCAAGGACAAGACAGGTGTATTTTCAGGACTTTATGCCATAAATCCGGTAAATAACGAAAAAATCCCTGTTTGGATTGCTGATTATGTGCTGTCAGGATATGGAACGGGAGCTATTATGGCTGTTCCTGCACATGACCAAAGGGATTTTGAATTTGCGAAAAAATATAATTTGCCGATAATTCCTGTCATTGCGACTCGCCAGCTGGCGGGAAAGCAATCTCAGGATTCTGGTCAAGCTAGCCTCGATTTGACCGAGTCGAAGCGGGCCAGAATGACGGATGAGATTGACGCGTCTCCCATCCTTGAAGCATACGAAGGGGATGGGGTTTTGATAAATTCCGGTGAGTGGGATGGTTTAGAAATGCCAAAGGATATGGGTAAGGTTTTAGACTCACTTGAAGGTAAAGGCCTGGCTACTCGCAAATCAAACTACCATTTAAGGGATTGGCTGATTTCAAGGCAAAGATACTGGGGACCGCCTATCCCCATGATATTTTGTGGCGTATGCAAAGAAGCAGGAAAATCTTGGTTTGATGAAAACTCTGTCATTGCGAGCGTAGCGCGGCAATCTAATAAAGATAAGATTGCTTCGTCGCCTGAAGCTCCTTCCTCCAGAGGCGGACTGGCGCGCAATGACAGCGACTGGAACGCTTCAGGCTGGTTTACTCAGAATCGTCATTCTGGGGAGCACCGCGACGCCAGAATCAATGAACGATCCTGGACAAGCTCGCCTCGATTTGACCGAGTCGAAGCGGGCCAGGATGACAGATGGGATGCTGCGGGTTGGTATCCTGTATCTGAGTCAGATTTGCCTGTTTTACTGCCCGATGTTGAGGATTGGCGACCAGAAGGCATCCGTTCGGGAGCCTCCCTTCGACTAGGCTCAGGGCAAGCTAAGGGTCCTCTTGCCAATCACCCTGAATTTTACAAAACTACTTGTCCGTCTTGTGGGGGTGATGCAAAAAGGGAAACAGATGTTTCCGACACATTTCTTGATAGTAGTTGGTATTTTCTACGCTATCCATCTATAAAAGTTCAAAGTTCAAAGTTAAAAGTTAAAAATGACAATGTAAAAGTTAAAAGTGAGAAAAATGATATAGAGAACTTACCTTTTGATACAGATATTACTAGTAAGTGGCTTCCGGTTGATATGTATATAGGAGGAGCGGAGCATGCTGTTTTGCATCTTTTGTATTCGAGATTTGTCACTATGGCACTTAAGGATTTAGGATATTTAGATTTCGAGGAGCCGTTTTCTAAGTTTTACGCTCACGGACTCATCATAAAAGACGGCGCGAAGATGAGCAAATCTAAAGGTAACGTGGTTGTTCCCGATGAGTATATCGCCAAGTATGGAGCAGATGCTTTGAGGACCTATCTTATGTTCATCGGGCCATATAGCGATGGAGGAGACTTCCGCGATAGCGGAATTGAGGGAATCCATAGATTTTTGAAGCGTGTTTGGAGATTGCTTGAGAAGTCGGGTCCTGCCACTCCTCACCCCCAGCAGTCGTCCTCTCCGCCTCATCGGCGGATGCGGGCGGATGCAGGGGGTCCCCCAGTCGCGTCACCCGATTTAAGTGAGCTTGATAGAGTAATGCACAGGACTATTAAGGGAGTTACGGAGGATATTGGAAGCCTTAAATACAATACAGCAATAGCAAAACTAATGGAATATTACAATTTTTTTTCTGAATTCCATACAAAATACAAAATACTAGATACAAAATACTGCAAAAGCTTTTTGCTTTTGCTTGCTCCATTTGCCCCTCATATGACGGAGGAATTGTGGCAGCGCAACTTCGTCATTGCGATCCGCCAGCTGGCGGAGAAGCAATCTAATACTGATAAGATTGCCGCGTCTCCTACGTCTCCTTCCTCCAGAGGCGGACTGGCGCGCAATGACGAAGCGTTCAGTTCTATTCATACTTCAAAGTGGCCTGATTTTGATCCAGAAATGTTAGTGTCTGATACATTTACGATTGTAGTTCAGATAAATGGAAAGAGAAGGGGAGAGATAAAGGTTAAAAGTGAAAAGTTAGCCCATTCGACAGACTCAGGGCAAGAAGTTCAAAGTGAAATTGAAGAGTTGGCAAAAGAGGTAGTGAATAAGTATCTAGAAGGCAGGCAGATAAAGAAGACGATTTATATAAAGGGCAAGATAATTAACTTCGTAGTGTAGATATTCTTTACCTCGCACCCCAATGCTCCGTTCATCAGGTGGTGGGTGCGGGGTTTATTTTTGTGTTTACAAAAGCAACAAACGTGCCCACCATAAGCTAGCTTCCCCGTTTCCCATGACTATGGTAAAAGCATTAATGGGCGAGAAGCGCTGGTAGACGGGAAGAATTCGTCTCTGCAAAATTGGCAAGGACGGGAACTTGGCAAGGACGGTCCTTGACATGCCCATATAATCTAATTCACCCCGATGTGTCATACCTAATACACATCGGAGGTGTACTTGGTTAGTGGTGGACTTGAGTCATGCCAAGCTCCCGCCTGCATTGCCTATTGCAAAGCAATTGGTGGGCAGGTTATTCTTTAACTATGGAAGAGCGCAGTGAATTATTTTCACTTGATAGTACCTCAAAATTTCTAAAGAAAAATCTTTTTATTGTCATTTTAGTCCTTGGAGGAGTTCTATTGTTACTTTTTGGTGCGCTTCAATTTTTTTCAGAAGATAAGGATTCGGGAATAGAATTTGTGCGTAACGAAACTGAAATTAAAGCTGAAAAAATTTTTATCGATATTTCAGGTGCGGTAAATAATCCGGGGGTTTATGAGTTTGAAAGTACTCAGAGAATAAATGATGCCATAGAGTCTGCAGGTGGTTTGAGTACGGATGCAAATATTGAGTACATAAGCCGTAATGTAAATCAGGCTCAGAAATTATCTGATGGGATGAAGTTGTATTTTCCATTTGAGGGTGAAGAAGTAGAATCTGTTCTAGGCTCAAGCTCTGGCTCAGAATCTGCCGGAGGATTAGTTAACATAAATTCAGCCTCACAGAGACAACTTGAGGAGTTGCCCCGCATAGGTCCTGTTACCGCTGAAAAGATAATTGCTGGCAGACCATATAATATTGTAGATGATTTATTGATACGAAAAATTGTGGGGGTAAGTGTATTCGATCAGATAAAAGACTTAGTCACCGCGCCATAAAATGCTTAAAAGAAACGAAACATTACTTTTAATAGCCTCAGTTCTTATTCTATTACTTACTGTTCGCCTCGTTTTCTTCTTTGCCTCAAAATCAGAATTTGAAGTAGGTGATAGAGTCGAAATTGAGCATACTTTTTTAAAGCTTCCCTACAAAAATTTCTTCCAGCAGTATTTTTACGTAGAAAATGTTCTGGTAAGCTTGCCCTTATATCCTGAGTATGGTTATGGTGATAAATTGAGACTAAAAGGAACTGTTGAAACCGTCACTAGCAGTAATGAGAACGGTCTGACAAAAAGACTTGTTATCAGAAATCCTGAGGTCAAAATTGTCGAAAGTGGTGGATTAGCAGTTGTTAAATTTATCCGCCAGAAAGTGCTTCTAGCCTATGAGTCAGCTCTTCCGCCCAGAGAAGCAGGACTTATGGCAGGAATTGTTTTGGGAGCGCAGGACGGAATAAATCCGGAGTTTAAGGAAAATCTAAAAAGAACCGGAATGCTCCACGTGGTGGTGGCGTCAGGTTCTAATGTAGTTTTGGTCGCAGGAATAATATTTGGACTCATAAATGGAGTTGTGAAAAAGAAGTACGCAATTATTTTCACGGTTATCGGTATCTTTTTCTACGCACTTTTAACCGGTTTTGACCCTCCGATAGTCAGAGCGAGTATTATGGCGACATTTGCATTCGTTGCCATGTTATTTGGCAGACAGAGGACCGCATTGATGTCGCTGTTTTTTTCAGGCTGGCTAATGCTTTTGGTTGCTCCAAATCTAATTTCAGATATAGGATTTCAGCTCTCATTTTCTGCTACTTTAGGTATAATCTTATTTCAAAAAGTGGTAAGTGTTGTTTTTAAAATAATTCCAAATTTAGTTAAAGAGGACTTTGCGACAACTTTTTCAGCTCAAATTGGCGCACTGCCGTTTCTTCTGATAGCTTTTGGGCAGGTAAACTTGCTCTCAATTTTTATTAATGTTCTGCTTCTTTGGACCGTGCCTATAATTATGATTTTGGGTTTAATTTCCGGCGTATTAAGTTTGGTTGCGCCTATTTTATCGCTGCCGCTTTTACTTTTGGCCTATCCATTTTTATTAATCTTTTCAAAAGTAGTGGAGTTAACCTCAATTTTCTATGTGCCTTTGTCACTTACGAGTTTTACTTTGCCAATTGTTATACTTTATTATCTAGTTATAGTTTATTTTCTACTTAGAAAGAGAAGCAAGACATGAAGTTAATATTACCCATATTAGGCTCATTTATAATAATTATTATCGTTTTGATAGCTCAATTTAGAGCTTCCAGTAATATTTCCTTTAAAATGGTGTTTTGTGATGTAGGGCAGGGAGATGGTATTTATATCCGCGCCTTTTCACAGGATATCGTAATTGATGGAGGTCCCGACGCAAAAATCGTGGAATGCTTAGGGCGTTTTATGCCCATGTATGACCATAATATTGAGCTTATGGTGGTAACTCACGCAGATTCCGACCACTATGCAGGATTTTTAGACGTTCTGGATAGCTATTCGGTTAGTAACTTTGCTACAAGTGATGGAGATAGTGATGTTCTGGGTTATCAGGCGCTTTTAAATAAGCTTGAGAAGATGAACATATCGGTTCGCCGCCTCGAGCAGGGTGAGAGTATAAAGATTAATGATGAACTTAAAATTGACGTTTTGTGGCCGCCTAAGGAATTTACAGACATTGACGAAGACAGAAATAACAGCTCTTTGGTATTTTTACTAGATTATGTGGATTTTGAGGCTATATTAACCGGAGATTTGGACAAAGAGTATCTTAATTTATTATTAAATGATTTAAATCAAATTGAAATATTTAAGCTTGCGCATCACGGGTCTTATACCGGAACTAATGATGATACTTTTAGTTCCTTCCGACCAGAACTGTCTATGATTTCTGCTGGTCGTAATAACCGCTACGGTCACCCGCACAAAGAAGTAATTTCAGCATTAGATAAATTTAAACTCAAATATCTTTCTACGGTTAATGGAGATATCGTGATCACCTCAGATGGTAGTGGCTTCAAATTATTACCACAATAGTCCGTTTGGATTACCGTGTATCATATATTAATATATGATACGGGGTAAGATTTGTTAAGTCTTTAGGTAGTAAAAGTAAAAGGGGTTCCGTTATATCTTATATAAGTACGTACTGACTAAATTACGTTTAAGAAGCAAGACCAGAAAGATATTCCAGTGTCCCTTCATCAAAGGATTTGGTTGTGTAATGAATACGGTAGGGGCGAGTAATGCTGAGATTTTCTTTTCCACCCACAAATATGAAATCAACAGATAGGTTTTGCTCATTCAGATAATCCGCCATCTCAAGGTCTGAGGCACTATCGCCAAAGGTTATAAAATGCTTTGGATTAATATTTGCCGATTTAAGCCAGTCAAGAATATGTTTTGCGCCAAGATGTTTTCCAGCTTCAGGAATTTGAATATCTGTTGCAATGGTCGTCGGGTCGACTTTAAATTTACCCTCAAGACCTTCTCGTTTCAGGAGTTCATGAAGGTCAGCGGTAAATTGGATTTGCTCAAGTGCATATTTTGGTTGGTCATATCCGTCGTGCATTTCGGTTGAAATCATAGCTTTTTTAGTTGCGTCAAAAAAAGTAGAGTGAGAATATTTGGAGTCAATTAGTTGTTTTGTTTCACGTTCCAGCGTTTGGAAATGTTCAACGGTTTGATTATCCAAAAACACAGACAGGTCAAATCCCTCAACCAGAGCTCCATTTCTATTAAATACTCCTTGTTTGATATTTGCATCCTCATCGAATGATACCCACGTTAAGCCTTTCTCCCCAACTGCAAAAAAGTTAGATAGGGCGGTTTTATCGTTAAGCTTGTCTTTTAGAGGTAGTATTACGCGCTCAATCATCCATTCATTTGAACGGCCGGTGTTAAGTATTACTGGAGTATTTAATTCAAGCTCTGTTGCCAGTCTTTCAAGCAGTTCTACTTTCGTAACCCTTTTTTCTCTCGGGTTAGTAATTACCCCGTCTACATCAAAAATAAAAGCAGCTTGAACTGGATTTTTCATTTCAGGATTTAAGCCAGTCTTGTTATTCATTCTGAGGATCATATTTGCTTTTTAGCTTCCAATACATAGCTTCAGAGACGAGTTGAGTTCTGACAAGCTCATCTAATAGTGATGGAAGACCTTGTTCTTCCGGAAGATAGAGTGGGTCGTATCCTATTTTGCTTCTTTCTGGTTTACCAGGAGCTTGTGAAGGGAAATTATCGTGGTTTTCAATTACAAAGCGGTCGATTTCTTCAGCGTTAGACTTTATTTCAAGCGCAACTTGTCTTGCCCATTCTTCGGCTGCTTTATCTCCATCCTGTTCACCCACCTTCATATATCCTGCCATAAAAAATGCAGCAGAATGAGTTGAGGGTAGAGGGCATTTAACTTTGGTTAAAAGAGTTCTTATAGCTTCAGGTGTGCCATCAATTGTAAAATATCTCTCCTTGAAGTCATGTCCTTCCATATCGTCAGGTATAAGTCCTTTTTCAGCTAACTCATCGGAGGTTTTATCAAGAGTTGCTATATACATAAATTCACTGTGGGGTTTTATCTCGTCATGAGCTATTCCAACGAGTATTATATCAGCATCTTTTGGGTCAACTTGAAGCTCTTCGGATATTTCTGTATTTATATTTGCAAGAGGATTAACATCAGTTAAAATTCCTCTATTTACATTACGAACTTTTCCGTTTTCATCAGTTTCTTGCTCTCTATTAAATTTTCCTTTAAGCATTCCAGCTGCGCTTGCTCCAGGTATATTGCCATAGGCTCTATTTCCTTTCCCCCTATATTGCAGAATCAGCTTTCCGTCTTTTGTAAAAATTGCGGCAGCTGTACCTGTAGATTCGCCCAATCCCATCAAGTCTTCTCTGCCGGCTTGCTCACGTGTAATTAATTCACTGTATAATTTGAATGTAACAGGTTTTGTGTCAACATGAAGGACGTCTCTTCCAGCGACCTTTTCTTCGTAAATATTTCTAATGCCCACATTTGGAGCAAATTTATCTGTATAGTCTTGCGTGGATGGTTCACGGTCTTCTTTTCCAGCCGTTTTTTTGGCTTGATTTTTCACAAAATCAATTTCACTCCCAATTCCTTTTTCAGGATTTCCTTTTAAGTTATCTCTTAGTAGTTCTTTTTCTGTAGTATTTAAAGGAAGGGGCTGGTCAGGTGTTCTTCTTCGTAGAGGATGGTCTATTTTAAGCTCAAATCCGCTTGTTGATGCGTGGGTTATAGTAAATGCACCAGCATCAAAAAGGGGCTTTTTGACATCTATTGTTTCATTAATCTCAAATGGTCTTATTTCACCTTGCTCGCTCACAATAATTTATTATAACAAATTGGCTAAGCAGTAGTTGTTAGTTATTCTGTATCATATATTAATATATGATACACATGGAGATGGAGGAAAACTTTAGGTTTAAAAATTTATAAAAATTAAAAAGGCATGATGATAGTAAGTGGTGTAATAGTTTTGAAGGGGAGCTTAACCTCTTTCCCTAACGAGACCTTGTTATATCAAAATTGCAAAATAATTTTCTTGACACAGCCGATATTTAACTTTAATTAAGCGACAGCTTGATTTTTATTTGTATAGGTGATACGGTAGAAGAGAGGCAATAGGTAGTAGGTAATAGAAAATAGATACAAGTTTGAAGTTTTAACTATTACCTAATTTTTAATAACTATTACCTTAACCATTATGGCAAAAAGAATTCTTTTAGTTGATGATGAGGAGGAGACGAGAAACGTCTTTCAAACAGCCTTAAAAAGCGGTGGATTTGACGTAGCAGTTTCATCAAATGGAAAAGAAGTTCTAGACCTGCTCCAAACTCAGCAATTTGACCTAATTTTACTTGATCAGATGATGCCTGAGATGAGCGGAAACGAGACTTTAAAAAATATTAAAGCAAATCCAAATACTGCAAGTATGAAAGTATCCATGCTCACAAATTTCGGACACGACGACATGGTAAAAGAGGCTTTGAATTTGGGTGCAATAGGATACATACTCAAATATCAGGTTTCACCTGAAGATTTAGTTACTAAAGTAAAAGAAATGATTGGAGAATAGGAAGCCAAATTTGAAATTCGAAATTTTAAATTTTTAATCAATTTAAAATGTTTAAAAAATAAAATATTTAATAATTTAGATTTCATTGTAAATTAAAAATTAAAAAATTATGCAGCCGCAAAGCGATTCCGACTATAAAAAAATATTTACCGAGCTTATAAAAAAGCAGATTATTGTTCTTGGTCCGGATATTACTCTTGCGAAGGTTAAAAATGTGCAGGGAATTGAGATGAGCGAGCAGGGTGAAGTAATAAGTATTCAGGGAGACGCGCAAAGAACATTACAGCTTCTCATAAATGAATTTGTAGAACTCTCTGGCTTGATTGTGAAAAAAACCATGGAGTCAATTCTTGCCACTTATCCCGGTATTGCAGTAATAGAAACAAGCGCTATTTCAGGTTCTGTTTTTCCTCCGGTTTCAGCATCTTCTATTCAGGATCCACAAGTTAAAACCCAAAATCCTGAGCCAGCTGTTATGGGAGCAAATCCATTTTCAGATGTAGCCGTAGCTACTCCAGAGGTAATATCTTCAGCAAATTCCCCTCAGTCAAATACTGGAGCAGGACAATTTCCGAAAGAAGAAATGGATAGTATAAATAAAGCATTATCAGAATTAAATAATAATCCAATAGCATCGCAACCACAGACTCCACTTGAAAACAAAACAGATAATATGCAACAATCAAATAGTAATTAAAATTTATGCTGCCCATGGAAATATTACAAAATCTTCAATTTTTAACAATTCTCGTTCAGGGAGTGTCATTTATCGCTGCGTTTGCCGCAGTTACAGCCTCAGTTATCATGTATCAGGTAACGAAAAAATTCGGAAGCGGGATACTCGCGCATGGATTTAAAACAATCGGAACGGGAGTATTATTCCTCGCATTAGGCATAATAATAGACGCAGTTAACACTTATCTTCAGATTTCCTACACAGATTTAGCTTCAGTTGGCGTATTTTTGATAAAAGGAAGCTGTTTTGTGATAGGAACATATATAATCGTAATTGGAAGTAAAAGAACCGCTGACAGACTCGAAAACCTCACAAAGTAGTATCTAGTATTCATTATTCAGTATAGAGTATTCAGTATTCAGTATTCAGTATTCATTATTCATTATTCAGTATCCATTATTCATTATTCATTATTCATTATTCAGTATCCAGTATTCAGTATCTAGCCTCTAGCATAAACTTAACCCATAGTTTGAATTTATTGCTTTCCGGGAGTATAATTTGCGTAATCGCTTAGGCGGTCAACTTCGCTCCGCCTCATCGGCGGATTGCTTGCGTTTCTGTTGGCTGCGCTAGGCAGCACATTGACCCGACATATCTTACTTGAAGGCTTCAGGTATTATTCATACACGCCTTAAAGAGCGATTTTGACGGGTCTGCGTCACTTCGAAAGAAGTGAAGCTCCTTGAAAATACGCAGGTCAGACTAGTAACTGGATTCTAGTAACTAGTAATTTTTAACTTCACAATTTCGGGTAAAACCGCAATCACACATGAGGAGGCGTAGGTGCAAATCGTTCGCAAGGTAGGGGGAGCTTTCCTTTTTCTCGGAGCAGTCCTTACCGTTTTCATAGCGTGTATTCCCATAGTGGGAAGCATGGTTATCGATAACATCAAGCAAAAGCTTCAAAAGAGCGAACCCACTCCATAAGTGACAGGGTTGAACCCTGCCAACACTTTCGAAGTTCACGCCCAAATCCTGAGCTCAATGAAGGATACAAGCACGCCCCGGAAAGCGGGGCAAGAAAGGGAGATCCAATGGCAACCAGTAAGTCATCTGAAGAATATCGTGAGGAGATTCGCCGACAACTCCTAGCGCGTATCGATCTTGGTGAGGTTTTGCCGAATTTTCGGTTGTATCAAGCAGTGAAAGCAAAAGCAGAGAAGCGCAAGCTTCAGAAGGCCATTATCGGGTATTTGGCTGCGCTTGCTGCCTCCGAAAAGGATAATTCCGATGAAGTCCGTGAGCGGCTTTTAAAAGCAAGGCTTAATCTTGAAAGCATCTTTATAGATGGTGCCGACTTGAGAGGTTACGCTGCCCCACTAGATCAGCGGTGACAATATAGGGGTTCAACCCCTATTATGGGTTGAACCCCTAAAAAGCCTAGATTCACACCCAAACCCTGAGGCTCGCCGAAGGGTACAAGTGCCTGGAAAGGCTAGAAGGAGGAAATACCATGAACGCCCAGAAAACTTCTGTGGTTCAATCGTTGGAAGTCCGCCCTGGTGAACTCCCTACGCGGGCATCCGGAACTTGTCCGTTTCAGCTCAGAAGGGACTTGAAAAAGCTTGCTATATTGCTTGAAAAAGGCAAACTCAAGCCAAGACACCTTCGCGAGTATGGAAAAGTTCAGGTTGAGCAGTTCGGATCCAAAGCATCCGGCTCGTTATAGAGCCAAGCACGCCTCGGAAAGCGGGGCAAATGCCGCATGACCTGCTTAGCCCGCCATAGTCCCGCTTAGCGGGACGAAGGAGGGCACGTTTTCAAATCCGTCCCCGCCGCGTCCGAAAGGACAAGGCGGGGGCACCACACCCCAGATAGGTAATAGAGAATAAGTAAAAGGGAATAGAGTTCAGTTTTGGAAATAGATTCTGGTCTACGCCAGAATGACATTATGAAATAGTTATCGGACTTTCCTCGAAAAATGAAGATTTCTTCGACTCCGTTTGCCATGAGTTTTTTTGGTTTTATGATTACAGAGTTGGGTGAAGTTCAAGTATAAGTTCTTTAACCTTTCTAAAATCCTTAATGTTTAGGGTAAGAAGAGGAAGACTTGCTGTTATTGCAGTAGCTGCAATAATTGAATCAATGAGATCAAGACCAGTGGTAGCTTTTATTTCACCTGCTTTTTTTGAAACTTTTTCCTGCAAAGGGAGCAGCTCAATCCCTGAAAATATAGACTCAAGATCTTTTGGTGCTTGTGTATCAGTCCATACACTTTTACCTGCATATAGTTCTGAATGAGTAATAATTGAAGTATAAAATTGAGTGTTAATTTTTGCAAAAGCATAAAAAAGACTATGTTCTTTATCTTTTCTTCTGAGAAAATCTATGATGATTGAAGTATCGAGCAGTATTTTTTTCATGAAAAGGATAGCCTTTTATCAAGTTCTGTTCTATTTGCATCATATTCAGACTTATCAAACCAATTACCACTTACAGACAACAGTTTTGCTGCATAGTTATCATCGGCTTTTCTAATCGATATTTTCTCTCTGATAACAGCTGAAAAACTTTTTCTTCCTCTTGCCGCTTCCTCCTTTAGTCTCAAATAGTCCTCTTCGGCAAGTCTAATATTGGTTACTACATAGTTACTCATACAATACAATTGTATCAATGTATTGAAATAAATCAAGTAGTATAAAGTCTTATCAAAGCGGCTCCATATCCCCATACTTGATACTAAATACTATTAGGTGCTAACCTAATGTATGCTTATTCTTTTATTATTTCTTTCGCTTATTCTATTTGGTTCACTTGCTATAGTTTTTTCTTTCCTCTGGGAGGTAAACCGCAAAAAACTTAAAGAAACGCAGGCAGAGTTAGGGCGCCAGCTTTATGAGTTAAATATACTGCGTGAGGTAAATGATAAAATCGGATATAGTCTTAAGACCCGCGATATTGCAAAGACAATAGCACTTACCGCCAAGCGCCTTTTTCCACTTAAGACTGCTTCATACGCTGTAGTAGAGGACGCGCAAGTGATATTTGAGAGCTTCATTTACGGCGTAGCATCTGAAAAATATCAGCAGGAGGTAAAAAATATCGTTCTTAACTCTATGTATGCGCTGGATGACAGCCTAAAACACTTTAGTATTACCCAAATTCCACCTCAAATTTTCGAAGAAAAAGATGCAGAGGTTGATAATGATATATCTTCTGATATAGTCCCCAAGTCATATTTTAATATTCCTTTAGTTTTAAATAACAAATTCGTCGGAATTATTTCCATCACCTCACCAAAAGAAAAAGTCTATCAGGACAAAGATATGAGTTTGCTTTATAAAATTGTAAATCAGAGCCAACTTGCGATAGGACGGCTTGAAAATGTTATAGAAACCGAAAAGGGAAAAATTCAGTCGCTTATTTTCTCTCTCTCTTCAGGAGCCTTACTTTTTATGAGAGAAAAAGAGGGAGATTTGAAGTTAGTAACTCTAAATAACGCGGCAAGAGCCTTTTTGCATCTGGATGGTCCGCTGGACGCTCAAATAGTGCTTTCACAATTTAAGTTTGAGGGTAATATGGTTGCTGAGGTAAGAGCCGTAATGGAGAAGAAGCAAATGAAGCTGTTTAGGGGTATTGAGTTATACGAAAAGAGGTTTAACCTATACATTAACCCTGTTTTTGATAACGCAACTCTGAACGTAATTGGGGTAGCAGTCACCATTCAAGACGTGACGATGGAGTATGAGGCAGAACGCCTCAGGGAGAATTTCACAAATATGGTCGTTCATGAGCTTAGAGCCCCTTTGAGTTCAATTAGGGGAAGTGCAGAACTGCTGCGCTCAAATAAGCTTGACAATGAGGACAGAGTAAAAATGATGGAGACGATTCTGGTTTCATCCGAGCGTATGCTAAATGATGTAAATCAGCTGCTTGATGCTGCCAGAATTCAGAGTGGGAGTTTTCAAACGGAAATGAAACCTTCGGATATCATAAGTATCATCGAGGAACGCGTTAAAATGTTTAAAATTCTGTCAGAAAAGCGCCATATAAGCTTGGTTTTTGAAAAAGATGGGGATGTGCCCGTCTTTTCCTTAGATTCGCTTAGAATGGGGCAAGTTTTGAATAATTTGCTGTCAAATGCTATTAAATATAATCATGACGGCGGAAATATTAAAGTTTCAACCCTAGTTGAGGGTAAAAACGTCCGGGTTTGTGTTGAGGATAATGGCGTTGGAATTTCCAAACCGCTTCAAGATAAATTATTTACCAAATTTTATCAAACAAGCTCTGAGTATAGAGGGGGCGGAACGGGGTTAGGTTTGTATATCTCGAAGGCGATAGTTGAGGCGCACGGTGGTAAAATCAGCCTTGAATCAGAACAGGGGCGCGGGACAAAGGTTACATTTGAAATTCCTATGATAGGAGTGCGGGAAAAGCAGGATATTCAAGCGGAAAATAGCATGAATAGTCGAGATTACCTCAATTAAAAGTTCAAAGTTAAAAGTGCAAAGTCAAAAGTTAATTTTAAATTTTGAGTTGCAATTTTGAACTTTTCATTTTGAATTTTGAACTCTTCTAGAATGCCGGCGTTGCAACGTAAGTTATAACAGTCCTGTATTCTCCAGGGGGTACGCCAGCGTCAGTTGCAGCTGCGTAAGCAACAGAGACAACTCCATTTCCGGCAGTGAGAGAATTTCCCACCGGTCCTGTGGCGTCTGAAGCAAGCGTAACTGCGGTTGTTTGGGTAGGCCAACCATAAAGGCAAATAGGATCTGTTGAGCCTGAAATATAAGTATTGCATGCAGTGCTTGCAGTAGAGTTCCACGTAGCGGTTGTCACGTCCAATCCGCATGCGTGAATTCCAAACCAATCAGCTCCGCTTGCAGGAAAAGCAGTAGGAGTTGTTGCTGAAGCTAGGAAAAATCCGGTTGCAGGATTTATAAGCTGACCGGAAGAAGTTGCAGTTAGAACATATCCTCCAGCTCCATTTGTGCTGATATTTATCCTTTGTGTTGCTATATTTCCTACCTTGACATCTGTTCCGGATGGAGCGTTGGCAAGAAGCCCCAGATTTACCTCGGTTGAAGTGGAAGCCGCGCCCGCGTTTGTTGTTTCTGTTTGCAAACATCCTGTTGTATTTCCGGTATTTACCGCCAGTCCGTTATTTACTCCGGTAATTGTAAATGAAAGAGTGGGGTCGACAGTCGCTCTAACTGCGACTGAGTCTATCGTACCGACAGCTATTGTTGCATTATCTAGGTTAACGTCGGTAGCATCTCTTGTTTGAACATTTATTTTCCAAACATTAGCGGTTCCCGCGACTGCTGTTTTTGTAGGATTTATTAGAGTGGGGACTTGCGCAGAGCAGGAAGTAATTGCAGCTGAGCATCCGATATATATATCAACAACGCTCCCTGCCGCAATAATTGATGTAGTTGCAATATGTATATCAGGACCATCTCCATCCCCTGTAGAGTTAGTTGCGGTAGGTGTTGTCGAGGCATCTATATTTGTTCCATCATCAACGATTTGTATTAGGGTTCCATCATTTGCATCCATATTATTGAACTGGAAAGTGCTTGCAGAAGGGGATGCTTCGTTATTTGCATCGCCCGTGGCAAGCGATGGGAAAGTAATAACAATATCTCCGTTAGCTGGAATTTCGGTAGGAATAGTAAATCGGATTCTATGCATTGCCGTAATTGGTACGATTAGGACATCTGCATTTGCGCCCGCTGCGACGCCTAGCTGTTCCCCAAAATACACTGTAGTGAGTGCTGCAGACTGGGAAGAGATTATGGTGCCAGTATCCATAAGCGTACCAGTACCTCCTTGACGGGTTTGAGCGGAGTCTGAAGCAAGATAAAAAGAGCCGTTATTAAATATTGACGCAAGTGTATCACCGGAGGCAGCGTCTGCTAAGAACGGAGATGAGGCTGAAGGACGTGAGGTTGTGATGGTATTGCTGGCATTTACCAAATCCGCGGCGTAGACCTCGTTATTTGCCAAAAATAAAGCTATAAAGCCTGATAAGCTTAGAAAAAATTTAAATAAGATCTTTTGGTGCATATAAAAATAAAACCTAAATCCGCCAGTTGGCGGAAGGCCTGACTTATTTTGCGCATAAATAGTGAACATTGTCAAATAATTTTTAGCTGACGACTTCACCGTTGTCATTCTGGAGGCTCGAAGAGCCGATAGAATCTAAAAATTCTGTAGAGATCCTGAAATAAATTCAGGATGACGGGGGGGGTTCAGGATGACGAGAGGAGTTTTCAGGATGACGGGGGGGGTTCAGGATGACTTATAAATAGTTCTAGCATGACAAGGGAAACACTCACAATGACAGTTTTATTTTAATTTTTAAGCATTTTAAATTGATTTAAAATTTTAAATTTCAAATTGAAAATTGTTTGCTTAACTTCTGAATACCCTTAAGACTCAATACTGAATAATGAATCATGAATAATGAATAATGAATCATGAATAATGAATCATGAATACTGAAGACTGAATCATGAATCATGAATCATGAATACTGAAGACTGAATCATGAATCATGAATCATGAATACTGAAGACTGAAGACTGATGACTGAATACTGAATACTGAATACTTAAGACTGAATAATGAATCATGAATACTGAATCATGAATACTGAATACTGAATACTGAATACTGAATACTTACCTATCCCCGTGGCGTTGGGGTTTCAGATGGTTTTGTGTCTTTTTTGTTCTTCTTCCTTTTGAATAGTAAGAATGCGACTACTGAGATTGACGCGATTAGTACTAGTACCAGTGCGACTTTCCAGGGGAAAATTATGAAGCTAAGTGTTGCAAAAAGAGGTAGATTGTTATCCTGTCCGTATATCGCGGAAAGCTCAGCAGTATAGCGGCCTATTTTAAAATTTGAGTCTGAAAAGAATTCATTTGTATATCTTAGATTTGCCTCTGGAAATATATTTCCTCCGGAAAAAGTTTGTCTGGCAATTTCCTGACCAAACATATTTTTAATTACGATATTGCCACTTGGTTTTATATGCACATCGCTGTTATTGCTTATTTCTGTAAAAATCTTTACCGGTGGATATTCCGAGAATGGAGGAGCTGAAAAAAGCTCGACTTGCGCGCTTTCCGTCACCGGTCCTGCGACAGTTATGTAAAAAAGTGACCCTAATTGTGTATTAACTCCGGCGCCGGTACCCTCGACTCTAATTATGTCAATTGGTTCATAAATTGCGGCAGCATAACGTCCTCCGGGAGCAGCATCGAGGGGAACTTGAAGATAATAGTTGATCTCTTTTGTTGTTCCGGCGGGAACAGTAAATGTTTTTGGAGTAACAGCTATCCACGATGCGCCGGAATATTTTTCAGATAATTTATCTGTAGTAAGAATGACAGGTGTTCCGTTTTTATCCTCAACTATAAAATCGTGTATATTTGCTCCGAAAGCAAGATCTGTATTTCCGCTGTTTGTGACCTTCAAAATCCCCTCAGCTCTTTCTCCAGGATTTAGAGTATGCTCAATTGTAGGCGGGGAGATTACGATGCTTCTGGTTGGAGTGGTTTGAGCGAGAGCAATCTGTGCTATTGCGACTAGAAAAAAAGAAATAAGAATAGCCGGTAGGCTGATTTTTAGAAAGTGTTTCGTTTGGACAGACCTTTTCATATTAATTAAATTGCTATATTGTTAAATTGTTTTATTGTTATATTGTGCTGTATATCTAAATATACTACTTACTTATTAAATTTATCAATCACTAATCACTAACTCAAAACGTCGGTGTCGCGACATAAGTAATAACTGTTCTGTATTCACCTGGAGGAATAAGAGCATCAACAGTGCCGGCGTATGCAACAGAAATTATGCCGTTTCCTAGAGCTACGGTATTTCCAATAGGCCCAGTAGTATCAGATGCGAGAGTTAATGCTGAGGCCTGGGTAGGCCATCCATATTTACATATATTTGTACCCGGGCCTGCTGCGTCAGGACAAGAACCTGAGCCCGTAACGCAGGTCCCACATTCGGTGTTTGTTGCTGTAGTATTCCAAAAAGTGGTTGAAATACCCCCTCCATACGTGTCTAGTCCACAGGCATGAATTCCGAACCAATCAGTTGCCGCAGGGAAAGCTGTTGGTGTGGTGGATGATTCTAGGAAAAATCCGGTAGAAGGATTTATCAGTGTGCCTGAGCTGGTCGCAGTTAGAGCATATCCTCCAGCACCATTTGTGCTGATATTTATCCTTTGTGCTGCGATACTTCTTATTTTTACATCGGTTCCGGGAGGATCTAAAAGAAGACCTAAATTTACCTCAGTAGCAGTAGCGGGTATCCCTGTATTTGTTGTTTCGGCCTGCAGACATCCATCTGTATTTCCTAAATTTACCTGGTCGCCATTTGCAAGTCCTACTATGGTAAATGAAAGAGTGGGGTCGACAGTCGCTCTAACTGCGACTGAGTCTATCGTACCGATAGCTATCGTAGCATTGTCTAGGTTAATATCACTATCATCTCTTGTTTGAACATTTATTTTCCAAACATCAGCGGTTCCTGCAACTGCAGATTTTGTAGGATTTATTAGAGTGGGTGTTGATACTGTGCAGTCACCGGCCGCAACAGTCGTGCACCCTATAAATATTTCAACTAAGCTTCCTGCTGCGATAGTTCCAGTATCTATCGTAATATTTATATCAGGACCATCTCCAACCCCTGAAGGATTAGTCGCAGAGATAGTTGTATTTGCAGTGATGTCAGTATTATCATCGAGAATTTTAATAAGCGTTCCATCATTTGCATCCATATTATTGAACTGGAAAGTGCTTGCAGAAGGGGATGCTTCGTTATTTGCATCGCCAGTTGCAAGCGATGGGAAAGTTATTATTATATCTCCGGTATTTGGAATTGTAGTAGGAATGGTAAATTGAATTTTATGTCTTGCGGATATAGGTACAACTAGAACGTCAGCATCTTTAAATGCGGCGACGCCGAGTGTCTCGCCAAAATATACCGTAGTAAGAGCTGCAGACTGTGAAGCGACAATTGTTCCTACGTCAGTATAGCTTCCTGTAAAGCTTTTAATAGTCTTTGCGGAGTCTGAAGCAAGATAAAACGAGCCGTTATTATAAATTGATGCAAGTGTGTCACCTGTTGCGGCATTCACGAAAAACGGAGATGAGGCTGAAGGACGTGAGGTTGTAATGGTATTGCTGGAATTAAGAAGATTCGCGGCGTAGGCTTTGGGCGTAATTAGGTAAAGAAACAAAAGAAATCCAGCTGTTAAGCTAAAAATAAGAGAAGCTTTATAAACGGAATAATTTCCAATAATCATACCTAGTTATTATTAAAGACACTTATTCTATAAATGTCAAGCACATTATTGGGTATTAGGGAAGAGGGAAGAGGGAAGATAGATAATTGATGTAGTCATCCTAAAAACCCCCCTCGTCATCCTGAATTTATTTCAGGATCTCTACAGAATCTTTAGATTCTATCGGTCACTGCGTTTCCTCCAGAATGACAACGGTGAAATTAACTTATAACTGATACTAGCTACAATCCGCCAGCTGGCGGAGGGAAGAGAGACTTGTAGATGGTGGATGGTGAAGACTGAATCATGAATAATGAATCATGAATACTGAATAATGAATCATGAATCATGAATAATGAATCATGAATACTGAAGACTGAATAATGAATAATGAATCATGAATAATGAATCATGGATACTGAATACTAAATACTGAATACTGAATACTGAATACTGAATACTGAATACTCCATACTACATGCTACTTTCTACCAACCTATTGTTTGAACAAAAAGTAGTCGTGGTGCATTGGGTATTTTTTCTTGAATTTGTCAAAGAATGCGTAAATAAATCTAGGCTTTGTTTTCCAAATAAGTGCTATAAGAAGCGCTAGCAAAATAATTAGAAGAGCAGCAAAAATAAGCGCTCCCGGAAATTTTTTCTCTACATCTTCCAAAAATCCCGTGATGTCTTGTCTTATCTGCTCCTGAGGGGTTATTACCTCAAGTATTGCTTTGTTTTTGGGTTCAAGCGAGTCAACTTCTTGCAGTTTTGCCCTAGACGAAAAAGCATAAACTCCCGCCGGTGCATTTTCAAAAATGTATTCATAGTATCCTGTTTCATCTGCCTGAAGAGTTATGGTTTCTTTTTCAAAATTTATAGCAACTGCTGCATAGGGCATCGAATATCCAAATATCTGAGCGTTCTCTCCGGCAAGGATTAATTTTTTCGACAGCCCTATCGTAGGAGGAAGAAATATATCTGAGTACTTCTTATCCTCGGTTATTATCTCCTTAATTTCTACGCATGATTCGGATTCTCCAATTCTTCTAAAATCTATTGCTCTAAAACAAAATCCCGGAAAATCCTGCGTAATTAAGATGTTGGAAAATCCGAAGTATCCGTTTCCATCTGCGGTTGTGGAGGCGAGAAATATGCTACTTACAGTTTCTATTACGATAGATGCGTTAGGAGACTGGTAGGCCGTTATATTGAGATAGAATTCTCCAATTGTTGCTTTGACTATGACCGGTTCGGACTGCGCGTGTTCGGGGAGAAGTGTTTGGGCAAAAGAAGTATTATTCGTAAAAACCAAAGCCACAGAAAATATATAAAACAGGATTTTTTTCATATATTAAGTATTCCGCATTTTTACAAAAGTAGCAAGCGGGGAGTGCCCTCTTAAACCGAATTATCTAAAAATCAGCCTGTAGAGATTTGGTGGGATACTCGGGTCATTAAAGCTGGTTAAGATTACAAGTCCTGTTCCATCCGCCCAAGGAGTTATGAAGTTATTTAGAAATGGTCCTGCGTAAATAGTTGTGATATTTGATCTGTCGTATTCAATAGAGTTTATACGATTTCCTTCTATGTAATATAAGTGTCTATTTCCGGGATGCCAAATAAATTTAGGAAAAGGATTATCGCCTTTTTCCTTTAATAAATAGTTTTTGTCATCTTTTATGTCGTAAATATATACATTTCCTTCAACTAAGCTTCTTGTTTCGGGGGTTGAATTTGTGCTTGGGATTGGCGGATTAACCGTTGGTAATAGGTTACCGCTAATGGACGCTATGTAAAGAACCTTATCTTCTTCGGGTGAAAAAAGAGGAAATGTAATATAAGCGTTAAATATTTCTTGTGTTTTTCTAGGTAGAGATCTAATCTTACCGCTGTAAATTTTTTCCTCCTCCAGTCTCCATTCATCTCTTAAATTTTGTGCAGTTGCAGTGATAAGTAAAGGAGAGGAGTTAAATTCATTAGTGTTTAAAATATAAGTTCTGTCAGAGCCTGTTAATTCTGATTTAATTGTTGCAAGAATTCTTAGCCCATCGGGTGAAACCTCTAATTTTGCTTCAGAAAAATTATCGATAAGATTATTTGCGAGCTGCCGTCTCGCACTTCCGATAGGAATTATGCCGCGATTTAAATTCAAAGTATATATACCATTTAGCTCAGAAGAAGCGGAAGCAACAGTGTAGGCGATAATGCGTCTGTCCTTGTCTGTAACGGGATTTTTTACGCCTGTCGTGGTAAGATTTGTAAGTTGAGGTGCTTTGGGAAATAGGAGAGCGTTTGTTTCGGTTACACGTTCATTTGTTATTTCTATTTGCTTTTCCCAGGGAAAATAACCGTCCTTTTCGATTTTAACGCTATATTTGCCCGGCTTGAGATTTATCGTATTATCTGTTGCCGTAGTTAGCTTACCGTCTACAAATGCGCGGGCGCCATCAGGTACTGATGTCACAACCAAAAGCCCTGTTCCCGCCACAATATTTCGTCCGTTCTCATCGCGGGTTACCCGATATCCTCTTCCATATGCGATTGCGCCCAAAGCAACAGCAGTAATCAGTGCAATCACTAAAAGTGTACTGAAGATAGGGTTTTTTATATGTTTAACCATATTAATTAGTATCTAGGAAATAATTTCAGGAATCAAGTGCTTTCTAGAGAAGTTTCAAGTATATATTTATTATATCACACTTTTCATCTCTCACTTCAAAAATCTAACTTCCGGCATTTCATTTCAGTATCCAGTATTCAGTATAGAGTATCCATTATTCAGTATTCATGATTCATTATTCATGATTCATCATTCAGTATTCATGATTCATGATCCATTATTCATGATTCATCATTCAGTCTTCATCATTTGACATATACCATCATCGATTGCCATCATGCAATCGAAGTGATATAGTGAATATAAACAAGCTAAAAATGATACATAAAAGTAGTATTGGGATATAGTTAATTAGGAGTAGGAGTAGGAGTAGGAGTAGGAGTAGGAGTAGGAGTAGGAGTAGGAGTAGTTATGAAAATTAAGTCTTATAAAGAGTTAGTTGTTTGGCAAAAAGCGATTTTATTGGTTGAGGCTGTATATAAATTAACGAACGATTTTCCAAAGGAAGAAATGTATGGACTTACATCTCAAATAAGAAGAGCAGTTGTCAGCATACCATCAAATATTGCTGAAGGATATGGACGAAAAAGTGAAAACGATTATAAAAGATTTTACAAAATTTCGTATGGTTCTGCTTTAGAGCTTGATACTCAGATTTTAATTGCAAAAAACTTGGGTTATTCTGAATCTAAAAAATATACTCCAGCAGAATTACTGTTAGAGGAAATTTGTAAAATGTTAAATGTAATGAGTAGAAGGACTGTTTAAAAACTAACTCCTACTCCTAATAACTTCGACCAGAGGCCGATTGACCTCTGGTCGAAATAACTAATAATATATGTTTGGAAAAAGAATTGGAATAGATTTAGGTACCGCAAATACTCTTGTATATGTTGCTGGTCAGGGCGTGGTTTTGAACGAGCCAACTGTTGTTGCGGTGAGAGCTGACACAAATAAAGTTGTAGCAGTTGGAGCTGAGGCAAAAGAAATGCTTGGTAGAACTCCGGGAAATATTGTAGCCTCGCGACCTTTAAAAGATGGAGTAATTGCTGACTATCAGATTACCGAGGCGATGCTTGAATATTTTATACAAAAAGTTTCAGGCAAAAGCAGACTAATTAAGCCAGAGGTTATGGTGTGTATTCCGTCAGGCGTGACTCAGGTGGAAAAGCGTGCAGTTATAGACGCAACCCATTCTGCAGGAGCACGTGCCGTTTATTTGATAGAAGAGCCGCTTGCGGCTGCAATTGGCGCAAAAATTCCGATTGCTGCAGCCTCCGGGCACATGATTCTAGACAGCGGTGGAGGGACGACAGACGTGGCTGTTATTTCACTCGGAGGAATTGTAAATCATGCTTCGGCGAGGATTGGTGGAGATGCGCTTCAGGATACGATTGCCAATTATATTAGAAAAAAGTTCGGAATTATTATAGGAGAGCGCTCATCTGAGGAAATAAAAATAAAAATAGGCAATGCTATTCCTTCAAAAAACTCTGACAAGAAAATGGAAATCCGCGGACGGGATAGTGTTACCGGTTTGCCGCGCCAGGAGGAAATTACTGAGGAGCAGGTATTTGAAGCAATTGAGCCTATTTTAAAAAAAATAATTTCTACCATACGAAATGTATTTGAAATGACACCTCCCGAGTTATCGTCAGATATTATAGAGAAAGGTATAGTTCTTACCGGTGGGACCGTGTTGCTACGCAACTTTGACAAATACGTTACACGTGAAACTGGAGTTCCGGCATATGTTGCTGAAGATCCTTTATATTGTGTAGTAAGGGGAACGGGAGTCGCTATAGAAAATCTGGAACTCTATAAAAGAAGCATAAATAATAGCTGATTTAAAAGATATCTTATATAAAATTATTATATACAACCAATTTTTTTAGATAAATTTATTAAAATTGCGAAATAACAAAAAAAATGAAAAAAGTTTTCACGGATAGACCAAGAAACAGTAAAATAGCAGTAACTTATATAAATAATTATACTGATCTATTTATTTAGGTAACATTTTTATTTAGATAGATAGTTATTATTGAATTTAAAGTATAAATTAGAGAGTAAAAAAAGTGAACGAAGAGCTGAAAATAAAGAGATAATCATTTATAATATGTAGCCTTTAGTATTATGAACACTCTTACTACAACAAAAATTCTCGGAACAAATGTTTCCACGCAAAATAGCGACTACGTCCTTAAATATATTATTAAAAGACTAAAAGGGGGTAGTGAAAAGTTCTATATAGTAACACCAAATCCCGAAATCATGATGCACGCTTTGAGTGATAGGTCCTATCAGAAGGTATTGAATGGGGCTCAAGTGTCAATTCCGGATGGTATAGGTGTGCTCATGGCATCAAGATTGTTAAAAAAGGGGGTTGAGGAGAGGATTTCGGGTATCGATATGATGCTTTCACTAGTTGAGCAATGTGCAAAAGAGGGCTTAACGGTGGGATTTTTTGGTGGGGAGTCAGGTGTAGCAGACAAAACTGCCGACTGCTTAATAAAAAAGTTCCCAGGTCTTGTGGTTAACTACGTTGGCGAGAGTTGGAATGAGGAAGGTTTTACTACCGCGCAAAAGTATCAAGTTAGTAACAAAAATCTACCATCTGCCACCTACCATCTACCATCTACAAATGTCATTGACATTCTGTTTGTAGCTCTAGGATTTCCCAGGCAGGAGGAGTGGATAGCGGAAAATTTGGAAAGTATTCCTGTAACTTGTGCTATGGGAGTAGGCGGATCTTTTGATTTTATTAGTGGAAAAGTTATTCGTGCGCCTAGATTTTTGAGGAAAGCTGGGTTTGAATGGCTCTTCAGACTAATAATGGAGCCTTGGAGATTAAAAAGACAGCTCTCACTGCCTATTTTTGGCTACTATGTAATAAGAGAGCGCCTTTTTGGGTAACAAGAAGAGAAATAACCTCAGGTTCATCTTTGTACTTTTTACCCTTGCGCATGCTTCCTCTAAAGGCTGGCAGGCGGGGCAGGTAAAAGTACCGGATCAACGGGGAAGGCACAGTCTAGTAACTAGAAACTAGCTTCTAGCAACCAGTTTCTAGTATTTGATTGTTATCTTTTGTTATATTTTGATAGTGCTTTGTGCTTAACATATAACAATTAATATCAAAGTAATGTAAAAGCTATCATCCTTCAGTCTTGCCCAAGTCTGACTTGGCTTCGCTCAGGGTCTTAGGTATTCAGTCTTAAGTCTTAAGGGTCTTCAGTCATCAGTCTTCAGTCTCGCTCAAGGTCTGCGACTCATTTTGGGTCTTGACCCATTCGATCCGCCAGCTGGCGGACTCAGGGCCTGCGTGTCAATTTTGACTAATTTGCCACTTGACAACTATGTATGTGTTCTACTACATTAGATATAGTAGGTTAGTATAAGACTTAGAAAATGAGTAATCAAAAGATATCAATAGCAGATTTACCAGATCTTCTTACAGTACGGGAGGTTGCCGAGTTGCTTAGAGTTTCTCCCCTAACTATAAAAAGATGGGGCAAAAGAGGAAAGTTGCCTGCAATACGTATAAACTCCAGAGGTGACAGACGATATAAAAAAGAAGCGATTTATTATCTTCTAGGAATTCAGATGAAAACGGAAATATAGCTTAGGATTTAGTTGTTAGGAGTAGGAGTAGGAGTAGTTTGAGCGTAACCCCAAAAACCATTTGTTAACAATAATTCATTTCGTAAACTATCTTCCAGCTCCTATTCCTGCCAACTAGCTAGTTAATAGTTATTAGGAGTAGGAGTAGTTGAGATAAACAGTTTTTCCCAAAAAGTCTTTTTAACACGAGTTTCTCACTTGTCATTCCGGACCCGCTTCGACGAAGCCTCAGCGAGGCGAGCTTGATCCGGAATCTATTTTGGATCCTGAATCAAGTTCAGGATGACAAAGGTGTTTGATAAAGTATGCCTATCTTTTAATGAAGTGCGAAACTCGTGTTTAAATCCACCTCACATTGGAACTATCTCCTAAATTCTATTCCTGCCAACTAATTAGTTATCTATCAGAATGTGGTCGAGAGTTTTCACCTTTTCAGCATAATCCATGTAGTTGTGCACGAAATGCTTGTAATCTGCCGGAGTGTTGAAGCGTGAGATTACGACCTTTGTATTTGAAATATTTACTTCCTTTGAATTAGTATAAGTCGGGAAATCCGACCAGCGGTATTTTTCAGGATCGTCTACAATGCCTGCCAGAAAAGAATTTAGGTGAATGTATCGTACTACTTGAGTTATATCCTCACTTTTTACGTTTGCTGCCTTAAAAGGACCCTCGAAGAGGCTTCCTGACCGGGTATGACGTTCATTGAAGTACTTAGTGTAGGCATTGGATAGTTGTTTCATAAAAAGTGAAATTCCTCCCAGCTCTTTTTCACGTAAAAGCAAATGAAAATGATTTGGCATTAAAGTATATGCGATTATCTCAACTTCACTATTTCTATTTTTAGAAAGCATTCTTTTGGGCAGATTTGGCATTTTCTCCTCAATTGTACTTTTGGGTAAAAGGTAGACTTTGAGATAGTAGAGAAAAGTCCGGAAGTCTTCCTCGTCCCCGAAGATGTTGCGTTTGTCCACGCCGTAGTTTAGGACGTGATAGTATTCGTTTTGTTTGAAATCTCTTAAAACGTAACGTGACGGCATTTGAGGCGATTATAACACAACAAAGAAAGAATTAAGAATAAAGAATCATGAATTAAGGATTTGGTTTGTTTATCTAACCTACAAAAACAAAAGTAAGAATATTATTCCTATTACTATCCTGTACCAGGCAAATTTTGTGAAGCTGTGTGTTGAGACGTATTTTAGAAGCCATTTAATAGCAAGTAGAGCGATTACAAATGAAAGCCCAATTCCAACAATTAGGTAAATAATTTCGGTTTGAGAAAAACTTGGTCCAGTTTGGACTAAATCAAATCCTGTTGCGGCGACTATCGTGGGAAGCGCGAGTATAAATGAAAATTCCGTGGCTGTTTTTCTACTCATGCCAAATAGCATTCCTCCGAATATGCTGGCGCCTGCTCTGCTTACTCCCGGGATAATTGCGATACTCTGGGTTAAACCCGTCAAAAAGGCTTGTCTATAGGTAATATCCGATAATTCACTATTATCTTTTCCATTATTATTTCCACGAGCCTTGAGCCTATTCTCTATGAAAAGTATCGCCAAGCCTCCAACTATTAGAGAGATTGATATAGTTTGAGTACTTTCAAATAATACATTTTTCAGGAAGGGATAGAGAACTATTCCAAAAATTACTGTAGGAAAGAGTCCAACAAATGATTTTAAAATAAGTTTTTTATCCTTTATTAATTTAGTCCAATACAGATTAACTACAGCAAGTACCGCGCCTGACTGGATAGCTATTTCAAAAGTTTTCAGAAATTCCGTATTGGGTATAGCTAAGAGTCTTGAGGCAATAATCAGATGTCCTGTAGAGGATATAGGCAAAAATTCGGTGACACCTTCGATAAAAGAGAGAATAATGACGTGAAATAATTCCATAAGGGTATCTAGTATCTAGTATCTAGTATCTAGTATCTAGTATCTAGTATACTGCTATACTTTAAATCATACTTCTATACCTTTGGAAATAGTTGTCGGGAGTAGGAGTAGGAGCTGGTCAAATTTCTTGACAAGAGTATAAAACTAGGATATTCTAAGAATGGCTCTAAAGCTCTTTAAAACGCACAATTGTTTTTCTCTACACTAATCAATACGAGTATTCTCGATCATGTATTTGAGGGTACGAGACATATATTTGTTCCGCTTTGCGGGATGAATGAGTCTTACTCACTTAGATATTAGGGAAATCGGTGCGTTCCAAAGACTTTCGAGCCGAAATTATTGGAAATTAGACACAAGAGCTAGTAGCTAGAAGCTAGTAAGCCTGCAAACTTACCCTCGAAATAATTGATTAAAAAATTACCACAAAGAGTTGATATATTTAGGTAGTTAAATGACTATGTTTGACCGCTTTTGAACACTAAATCCTGAGGCTGAGCCTTTTTCCGCTAATTATATTTTTCTAGGCTAATTTTTCAAGAAACTTCTGAACAAAATATTCAAATCAAGGATATCTACGAGTGAGTCGTCATTAAGATCTATGCTAGATTTGTCCGGTGTACAGCGTATTTCTTTTATGCAGGCAATCATATCTATGTAGTCATTCAAGTCAATAGTGCCACTTGAGGTAATGTCGCCGCTTCTAAATGTAAATTGCGGAATGGTATTGCCGGTTAGGAGGGAGGATAAAAAGACTTTATGTTCCAGCATGCTTTTAAGTATAAAAGTTATGTTGTTTTCAGGCTTAAGGTATTCGTTAGGAAGATAAAGTGTCCCCTCAAAAAGTGAAGTAATAGGATTGTATTGAGCAATTGTGACGGTGCTAATAGTTTTCGAGATCAAAACAGGAAGGCTTCTTTGAGGTCTTTTGGGGTTGGGATTTTGTCCTAGAGAGGTATTTGCGCCAATTCCTACGAGCTTAAATGAAAATTTAATTGTCGTTGTATTTGGTGGAGGTGTCGTGGTCGGAATTGATGTTGGAGTTGAAGAGGGCGCTTGAGAGATTAGAATTGGAGTCGCTGTTAATACAGGAACATTAGTCGGTGTTGGCGTCAGTGAAGGAGTAGAAGTAGGAGTTGCGGTGGGTGACAAGGTACCAAAACTTATTAAAGCGTTATTTCTTGCGATTACAGCAGTAGCTGTACCCGTATCTGCAGTAAGCGTTACGGTACACGTGGTAGGGCTTGTGGGACTGTAGCTTCCAATGATAAGCCATTGATATTTACCGGAGCCACCGGATTGTTCGATTCGCCAGGTTCTAATTCTAGTTCCATTACATACAAGTATTCCATTAACGTAAAAAAGCTGAAGAGCTGGACTTAATTGCCAACCAATGTTCATATTTTCTCCGTATTGATAGCTTGCTTTGGAAAACCAAATACTTAATGAATGAGCATATTCTTCCCCCTGAACCGTTGTCGGTGTTGGCGTCAGTGAAGGTGTAGAAGTAGGAGTTGCGGTGGGAGTGTTTGATCCCTCGAGCTCCGGAGAGGTTCCGTCATTGCCACTGCTAAAAGTTTGTACCCAAAGCCACGTGTTTCCTTGCTGAACCCTGGCAATTCCCGTTTGGGAAAAGCTTCCATTTTCCATAGTTGTCTTATGTCTAGGGGAATTCTGCCAAGCATTGAATGCATTTTGGGCGTTGGTGGCCATTGCTATATTTTCTCCGCCAGCGGTGGTTGCGGATATTCCGCAGGCTAAAAATCTTTCCTGCGTAATCCTTCCCAGAGAGTCATAATGAGAAAATGAGTTGTGCTGCTTTAGGTCTTCTGCTTGCCATTGTGCGGCTTTTGTCAGGGTTTGTGAGGGTCTAAGTTTGCCTCTTCCCATCCCTTCTCTTTTGTCATTTAGGATTTGTAAAAACTCCTGTTCTACCAGATCAACTATAATTGGACTATCTACGGTGCAAGTCCCCGACGCGGCGCGACTACGGGTATCTTTCTGAGTTTGAACCAAAATCAATGTTATCGAGAGTATGATAAGCGTTATTAGAATAAAGAAAAGAAGAAGAAAAATTCTTATTCGTTTTTTTATGATTTTTTTAAAACCGGTCATATCTAAAGTTATCTTAAACTACATATAAAAAGCAATTTTCTTTGCTATAATTTAGTCTGTGCCGATGTAGCTCTCCGATGCGCGAGATCGGAGTCCGATAGCGATATTAATCACTCATCGGACAGCTGGTAGACCTGCCCGCCACTGCAAGCAGGGCGTTGCAGGCGGGGTAACGCTTTCGCCTGCCTGCATTCGCCTATGCCGACTTAGCTCAGCTGGTAGAGCGGCGCTTTCGTAAAGCGTAGGTCATCAGTTCGAATCTGATAGTCGGCTCAAGCATTGGCGGGCAGGTAAAGAGCAAGTCGTCCCGCTTAGCGGGACCGTTGGCTCACATGGGTAAGCACGATTTGTACTGGGATAAAGAGTAAGTCGTCCCGCTTAGCGGGACCTTTTGGCTCAATTTAATTTTACAATTTCAATTTATCCCGATGTGTCCTACCTGATACACTTCGGAGGTATATCTGACTATTTGCCTCTTTTGTGGTAGAATATTTCCATAAATTCACTCGAATAAGTGCATTTGCTGTGCTTAGGGGGGTGGAATTAGTTCTTTAATAACTTGCGAGGTCCGATATGTATCGGACAAAAGTCCCGCAAAGCGGGACGAGAGGTTTTGTCATCCCGTACTTGCCTGCCCTGAGCTTGCCTGCAGTGAGCTTGTCGAACCTGTCGAATGGGATACGGGATCCAGGACATAGATTCCCGCTTTCGCGGGAATGACTCAAGGTTTTCAGGCGCATGCGCCGGGGAATCGTCATCAAAGATGGAAACATCTTGCCTGGTACGAAGGGGAGCAGACTTAGCGTGCCTTTTGAGAGCAATCTCGAAGTGGCCGTTTGGGTACATGTTGTTCCCGGAAGGACCCACATCACGCGATTCACGTCGCGCGAAATCTACGATACGGCGCTTGCAATCCTTGTAAGGTAGGACAATCATGCGGTATTTCATCCCGGCACTATTTGTGCTTTTTCTAGTGGTTGTGTGTTCTGATAGCGCACAACCGTACCAATCAACGCAATGCCCTGATGATTCACGACCACGTCAGCCACCATTCATACCATGTGTGCCTGAGCCTAGCCCGACAGATACTGTGCCTGATCTGCCTTGCCAGATCTGCCTCGTCGGCAAGACGAGTTCGAACAGCTCACAGATCTGATCCAAAACCGGAGACGCCAATTCAAGCGGAAGTTCAACAGGAGGGCTCACATCCTTCCATCGCTCGCAAGTTCTGTGCCGTGTCCCGATATCAATTCGGGACACGGCACTCATTCACATTCAGCAATTCAAATTTTCCAATCCAATTGTTATTAGCTTAATTTTTTGCTAGAATTGCATTCATGTTTGCAATCTCAAAAGAATTAAGACTTTATATAATTTTCGGTTTGTTTATCGGGTTTCTTATCGCCATGAACGTTTTGGGCGGAAAAATTGTTCCGTTCGGACCGTTCCAGGTGTCCGTTGCCTTTTTAATAGTTCCGCTTTCGTTTCTAATTACAGACATCGTTGAAGAAGTTTATGGAAAGAAAAAAGCGCACGATTTTATTATCGCGGGAGTAATAACTCTTATCGTATTTTTATTTTTTATAATACTATTTGTCGTATTGCCTCCTGCTAGCCGTTTTGCCCATAATGAAGAATACAAGACTATATTTGGAACTTCAGCACGCATTGTTTTTGCCTCAATTACAGCATTTCTTCTTTCTCAGTTTCACGATGTCTGGTCATTTAATTTTTGGAAAGTTCAGACCAAGGGAAAGATGCTTTGGCTCAGAACAAATCTGTCGACTTTTATGTCTATGACAATTGATACTTTCGTATTTATGTTTTTAGCTTTTTATATGCTGACACCTATGTTTACATTTGGCTTTATTATACAAATGATAATTCCATATCTTATTTTTAAAATTATCTGGGGGATGAGTAGTAGTCCTTTAGTCTATGCCGGTGCCAAATGGCTGCGGGAAGGAAATTAAGCATTAATTTTTAATTTGAAATTTTCAATTCTTCCCCCCGCAACATATGGGTATGTCAAGGACCGTCCTTGCCAATTTCCTTGCCAATTTCTCAGGGACTAATTCTTCTCGATTCACTCTATGGGATTGACTTTTCGCTTAGGCGAAGCCAAGTCTGACTTGGCTTCGCCCCAGCTTCAGCGAGGCGAGTGGTGAGGTTGTGGGTGCGGGGTTTACGGAACTTGAGAGGGTATTAATCATGAATGGGTTAGGCAGGGGTTAGATTTTGGTGTAAAAGACGGTAGCGGCCGCGTCCGTTGGGAAAGAAGATTATTACAAGGAGGAAAATTAAATTCAGTCCTGACCAATAATTACCATTATATCCGCATCCGGCCTTGTTTCACCATCGGGCAACTCTGCCACCTCGCCTCCCAGGATTTTTGCCACCTGCACAGCTACCTCTTTTTTAATACCAGAGATGTCAATTACCAAAGTTTTAGTATAATCATTTTTCTTAGCATTTTCCTTTAAAACCACCTCAATATTGGTCAGCTTACTTTTTATATCCGCCTCAGCTGTTCTGGTCAAACCTGTGGTTGTTGTACCGTTGTAGAGAGCAACTCTGAGTAGCTGTGTTTGTGAGAGCGCAGCTTGTCCCGATCCTGTGGTTGTCGAAGCACCAATATTAACCGGCGCCATATCAATAACTTTATTGGTAGATGGTCTATAAAGGACGGCTTTTTTTGCATTGGTGTAAATTAAGACCTTGTCTCCATTTTCTGCTTTGGCGAAAAAGGACTGGTCTTTTAGCTTCTCTTTATCAGAAACTGTAGCAACAGTGGGTTCTTCCCCCTGCGGTAGCTCTAAAAGCTGACCAACTTTTGCCATCAGAGCCCTTACTTCCTCGCGGGCTGCCTCTGTGGGATTTTTCAAAAGCTCCTGCGATTTTTGGTTTTGATAATAAAAGTAATAAGCAGGAGCGCTTGCCGCTGTAATAATCAAAACAGCTGTTAAAGCAAATACTACCCTTTTTAAGGGAAATTTAACTCTCATCTTAATTTAGAGTAGGGTATTTTTGAACCTTTGTCAAGGAGTTGCTGTGCTTGTTGGGATAGCTGATGGAGTATCTGATAAAGTAGCTGAAGGGGAAGCTTCCGGTGTAGAAGTAGGTGTAGGCGTAGGGTTTGACGCCGTCATTCCGGCTTGTCCAGAATCAGATTCTGGCGTCCTCATTTCACTCGTCCCCAGAATGACAGACTGAAACGTCTTTGCATCTTTTACAGATAAGGCACTCCAGGAAAACTTTACATCATCTGGTGCAACTTTATTAATTTTTATAATGAATCCTTTTGTTGTTCGTTTTGTAACAATATATCGGATATCTCCACTCAATATGGCTTGCTCAAGTGTCTCTTGTTTGGTTTTACATTCATTGTCATTTTGAGGCGTAGCCAAAGAATCTTGAGATCCTGAATCAAGTTCAGGATGACATAAGTCATCTAAAGTAATACTTATATTAACCAGGGGGATCTGGGCGTACTCTTTTTCAAACACAACTTCTACTGTGTCGGCGTCTTTGTAAATAACGGCAAAGCCTGCGGTGTCTTTGTTAAAGGTTGGTCGACCTTGGAACGTTATATCTGAAAGATATTTTACGTTCCCAAGGAAACTGACATCACCTCTAAAAATCACATTTTGAACAAATGTAACCAGTGCTTCAAATAGGGTAGGAGCTTTAAACTCAGCTGGGCCACCCACTACTAGCCATCCCTGTGTTTCAAGTCTGCCCAAAACTGTGAGGTCGAGGGTAACTTTTCCACTCTTAAATATGATGTTACCAAGGGTAACTATATTGCCTGCCCCGAGCGTAGTCGAGGGGTCATTCTGGCTTGTCAAGAATCCTGATTCTGGTGTCCTCGTTTCACTCGTCCCCAGAATGACAGCAGATGATGTTGCAATTCCTGCTTGTCCATCGAAGCCTTGGCGAAGTTGGACCACTTGCTGACTCAAGCTTGCCAATTTATTGGTAAATATCTCCAACCCTTCTATCTGGTTTGCTTTAACTTTGTCTGCTGATACAGTTCCTTTAAAGAATGCATTTCCTTGGCTATCAAAACTTATGGCAGTCTGTCCCTCTTCATCTTTGATTATAAACTTACCATTGCTTGTTAGATTAAGGGCAATATCTTCTCCTGTTGCCGCTGAAATACTGTCAAGATTAACTTCCGAAGCGATAAGTTTTAGCGTAATCACCTCAAGTCCAGCGCTTACTCTATCGGTAACTATTTCTGATAAATCCACCGCTTGCGCCAACTGCTCTCTCTCGGCAACAAACTGGGCCAGCGCAAGCTTGCCCAGAGACACCTCCGAGGTGGGCTCTGACTCCTCGGAGGTGGAAGTTAACCCCGGCAAAATATCCGCTAATTTTGATCCCTGTGAATACGAATTATGAATAAACATCAGTACGGTGCCGATCTCTTCTCCTGCATATGAAGTCAAGGCCTGCCCAATAATCCGACCGGCTTTGGTGGCTTTCATCGCCACTCCTAGCTGGGAAGAAGAAGTTAATAAATCTCCCGCCCTAATCGGTCCATTTTCAGTTGATACCTTAACTGGTACTCTTCCCGCCAAAGCAACCTCAACAGCCTTTTCATCTCCGGGATTACCCAAAGTCAATCCGGGGGAGGTTGAGACTACACCTAACGCTCTAGGATCGTACGCCCTTTGTGATTTTTCAACACTAGGTCGTGTTTCATTAGAATTAGTTGGATCTTTTAGACTGACGACTGTTCCTGGCACAAGAATTGTCGGGTCACCAAGATAAAACTCCGCTACATCGGCACTCTCAATCATATCTGCAGCCTGTGGCGCTGCCTCAGTTGCTTGCGCGGAGGCTCCGGCTCCTTCTGGTGGCGCGTCTTGCCAGACTTTTATGTAATCGGTAGATAGGTTTTTGACAGTTATATTGGTTTCAGCATTTGCGTTACCCCAACCAAGATTGGCGGTCGGAATGTTAGTCAAGATCGGACTGCTGCAGACTGAGGTGCCATTAATGAAGAATCTTGCTCCGTCGTCGGCGGTATTTTCAATCTCAATCCTAAGAGTTTGGAAAGTTCCGCTAGCGGAAATCGCGGTGGCAGAATCAACAGCAGTTTCGGTGTTGGTGGCCCGGGTAACGCAGAACCAGTTGGTTTGCGCTGCTGTTTTGCGGAAGAAGACACCGTCAACCGGCTCGGTTTGAATAGCCGCGCCGGCCGCATCACTGGTAAAGCCGATTCTGACAATATGTTCGGCGGTGCTGTCCATCGTAACCTTGGTTTCCATTACCGGGTTTTCATTCTTGCGAAGACCAACAAGACCTCCAGAGCCTGTGCGACAACCATCATTGGCGGTGGCGGCGGCATCTCCGGCACGAGCTTGAATGGCAGAAAAACCCGTTGACTGCTGTAAACGCCAACCACATTCGGTTATCTCATCCATTACAAAACTACGTACGAGAGTATCAGCTGTTACTGCAGTGGCCGCACCACCTCCTGCAATTGAGCCAAGGAAACTTTCATCTATCCAATCCCATGTGGTATTGATGCGGCCTTGAACATGAAGTTGATCGCGCTGTTGAGAGGTTCCAATGGATACTCTGGCAAAATCAAGAAAGCCCTGATTTGTTCTTCCGATAGTCAGAAGGTTGGTTGAGGAGGGGCCCAGAATTTCCAAAGCATTGCCAGTAGTAAGTCCGGTAGTATTAACTTTGATACTCGTTGCTGTAGTCACCGAGTTTGCTGTAATGATCAGGGAATTGCTAACATCTGTTGAGACAAGGGCGATGGTTCCTGCTGAGAATATTCCGCCAGACCCGACATTGAGGCCATTTCCGATAGACAAGTTGTTGGCGATATCGGCATTTTCTGTAACTGTAAGGTCATTTGTGGCTATATTTCCTGCATAAAGTGAAGGTGTTTCGATGCCATTTATATCAATCACCTGAAGACCTGAGGCACCATCTGCAACATACGCATATTTTCCGCTTACATATACTCCCCACGCAAGATCGCTCGTATTATATGTCCCAACAAGCGTGGGGCTAGAAGGAGTACTTATATCAATCACCTGAAGACCTGGCCCAATATCTGCAACATACGCATATTTTCCGCTTACATATACTCCGTACGCATCCCCGCTCGTATTATATGTCCCGACAAGCGTAGGGCTAGAAGGAGTACTTATATCAATTACCTGAAGACCTGAGGTCTGATCTGCAACATACGCATATTTTCCGCTTACATATACTCCCCGCGCAAGCCCACTCGTATTATATGTCCCGACAAGCGTGGGGCTAGATGGTACGCTTATATCAATCACCTGAAGACCTGAGGCAACATCTGCAACATATGCATATTTTCCGCTTACATATACTCCATACGCCTCCCCGCTCGTATCGTATGTCCCAACAAGCGTGGGGGCAGATGGAGTACTTATATCAATCACCTGAAGCCCTGAGTCATAATCTGCAACATACGCATATTTTCCGCTTACATATACTTCCCGCGCAAGCCCACTCGTATCATATGTCCCAACAAGCGTGGGGTTAGAAGGAGTACTTATATCAATCACCTGAAGACCTGAGCCATCATCTGCAACATACGCATATTTTCCGCTTACATATACTCCATACGCATTCCCGCTGGTATTATATGTCCCGACAAGCGTGGGGCTAGAAGGAGTACTTATATCAATGACCTGAAGACCTGAGAGATCATCTGCAACATATGCATATTTTCCGCTTACATATACTCCATACGCATTCCCGGTCGTATCATATGTCCCTTTTAAGGTCGGATTACCTGAGGCAGTGTGTAAGAAGTTACCCCCGGCAAGGGAGAGTTTTTCAGTCGGAGTAGTGGTGCCGATGCCTACATTGCCGCCTGCAAATATTGCGGCGTAGTTGTTTGTTCCGCCAGTGGCTGTGGCGTACAGGCCGACATTGGTAGAAGTTCCAGTGTGAGTATTGCTAAAGTAACCACCGTAAGTAGTTTGAGCTCCAGCACCATTAGCGCCAGAGAGTGAAACATTAATACCTTTTTGGTTAGTAAGTCCAGCTGTACCAGTGATAACAAGGTTAATGAGAGTACCCGATGAGAGTGATGATGAAGCGATATACAGGCCGGTACCTGTGGTTAGGGAGTTTGCGGTAATAGTCTGGAAAGTTTCGGTATTTGAGTTTACTGTCCAGGCAGTTAGTTCTCCATCGTCGAAGGTGAGTGACTGAGTACCAGTTGGGTTGGTAATGTTGTTCCAAGTAGTTCCGCCGCTGCAACCGGTACAAGATGCAACGGTTATAACTCCGGCTTTTGATACTTTCCAAGTGGAGCCAGAACCCACAATGTCATTTAAGTTAGCGCCGGTTGCCCCTGATAAGTTAAATTCTAGACCTGTTTGGTCAAAAGCGTTAGCACCGGAGAGGGTAATGACTTGACCTTTAATAGCTGCTTCTAGTCCAGTGGAGTTAGAAACACTCAATACAGTACCTGATGTTTGGGTTGAGGTAATGGATTGGGTTGGCGCATTGCTGGTTATGACCGTCCCACCAGTAGTACTAGGGAAGGTAAAAGAGGTGGCGTCTGTACCTGCAAAAGTTAAAGTGTTGCTGACAGTTAAGGTTTTGGCATCAGCCAGCGTAAAAGTGCCGGTGGTATCAGTCACAGTCAGCCCTGCAACCTTTAACGCATTAAACGCTTGAGGCACGGCGGTGAACTGGACTCTTGGAGTCATCTCGCCGTCACTGTTGAAGTTAATCCCCAAGTAAATATTATCGGTGTTAAAGTCAACCGATCCGGGAAAAGCAGTGGTTGATCCTAAAGCTGTACGGAAAATGCCATCTGTTACGGTGAGTGTTTTTGTTTCTGTCCAGATGTCGGATCCGCCGGAGGAAACCGTATATAAGCTGAACACAAATGAATAATTGCCATTGGTAACATTGGTACCATTAATGTTAACAACTTTTCCCTGAAAATTGATCTGTTTGTTAGTTCCTGTAGCTGGCTGAGCTTGTGTAGAAAAGAGGAGGAGTAGCAAAAGTGCTATTATTACCCCGAAAGTGGGAATCCATAAATATTTATGTAGATGCCGGATCTCATTCAACAGGCTCATGGTAAGAAAGTCTGGAATGACAGTTGTGACGCAGGTATTCATGGCGTTAATAACTTGGCTGTCCATTTTCCTTCTTCTCACATGGAAGGAGTCCCTCCGGCTCGCCTCGCGGCGAAGCGGGACTCCTTCCATGTGGGATTTAGCGATAAAAGGTTTTGAGGACTTAACTGCTTTTAATTCTTGAATATCAAAGTAACGAATTTTACCGCCGGGGCGGGTAGAGTGCAGAATGCCCAGTTTGTCATAGCGGCGCACCGTATCAATAGATACTCCCAAAAATTTGGCCGCCTTACTTATCACAATTATTTTTTGATCTCTGTTCATGGTTCGATGTTACTCACAATACCTATGTAATTACCTATGTAAATTACCTTATTTTAAGTATCTAATGATTATTAGTGGTCTGTCAAGATATAATTACGTAATTTTTAACTTATCTTATTCTTATCAATAAATTAGGTTTAGACTGTACTAACAATTCTTGTTATGCTTAGTATATGGATGATAAGAAAGTGATAAGATACCCTATTGCTTTCTTTTTGACATTAAAGTATGATTTTTAAAGAAAGAGAATTTTATGTTAAATTTAAGTTATAGTTTCTCACCAAGGTTAAAAAAAACCATTGATGATATTGACCTACTGAGAACGAAGTTACTTGTAACTCCTATCTCACCAAAAGACGAGCTTGTCTTTAGATGGGAAACAATGATAGATAGACTTCACTCATTACCAACAACCACACAGGAGCCAATCACCAAAACAGAGATTGCTAATCTGCTTTCCACTTATAATCCCAAAAAAACCACTACTAAGGAGCAGGAACTAATAAATTATAAAAAAGCCCTGGATTTTCTGCATCATACCTGGATTGCTTCAAAGTCGAAGGTGACATCTGAGGAGATACTAGCGCTTTACAATATAGCCTGTGCACCAACTCTGGGAAGGGTTCTCAATTTTGAAAACTTTATTGTACAGTTGGAAGAATTTCTCAAATACCTCCAAGCTGGTCAAGAAATACCAGTAATTCAATCCGGTTTAGCCTTTATCAAACTCCTCAAAGATCCGGTATTCCGCCAAGGTAACGAACGTGTTGCTATTCTCACCTCTTATCTATTTTTATACAAGCATGGTTATGATATGAGAGGTTTCTTAGTATTGGAAGACTTATTCGCCCACAGTGAAAGCTTACTTTTGCAGAGCGAGTCTGCTTTAACCCCCTTTTTAGAAGATTTTACCCAAGTAGTTTTGACTCATTTAGTCAAGATGGAGGATAAAATTGTCAGACGGCGGTTTTCTTCTTCCCTGCCGACTAAACTCCTACAGCTTAATGAAAGACAAAGAGAGATATTACGCTACCTTGAATCTCCGGAGGTCAAGATAACCAACCATCAAGTCCAAACAATGTTTAAGGTCGCCCAGGTTACTGCTTCAAGGGATTTATCCCGCTTAGCGGGATTGGGACTTCTTTTTGCTTATGGTAAAGGACGGTCAATATACTATACTAAGGTATAAAGAAAATAAAAAATCAAAAATTAAATCTCAAAAATGGACATAAAAGACCAAAAAAAAGAGAAAGAAAATTTTTTAGATAGAGCTTTTAAATTTTCAATTCAGGTAATAGAATTAACAGATAGTTTGCCGAGTGTGCGTTCTTGTTGGGTAATAGCAGATCAGTTGATAAGAAGTGCAACTTCAATTGGGGCAAATATCACCGAAGCAAAGTCAGCCTCAAGTAAAAGAGATTATATTAATTTTTACACTCATGCATTAAAAAGTGCCAATGAAGCAAAATACTGGCTGACTTTGTTAAAAGAAACAAAAAGGGTTCCATCAGAAAAAATCAACCCTTTAATTGATGAAGTAGAACAGTTAGCCAATATTTTAGCGGCAAGTATCATCACTATGAAGAAAAACAGATGATGATAGTTTTTGATTTTTGATTTTTATTTTTGAGATTTGATTTTTAATCTTTGATTTATGGCTAAACTACTGATCTTACTCTTTATAATTGTATTAATCTTTCCTCTATCTGTTTTTGCCGGGCCGACCAGCACTAACTACGAATTAAAAGACTATACTTTTGGCAGTGGGGGAACGGATGGTTTTAATTCGACTAATTTTTCCTTATTCGGGGTAGCAGGGGAATTGGAGTTTGGACAATTAAGTTCGACAAGCTTTAAGGCTGGTACAGGGTTAATCTTTACTATGCAGGCCAATGTTCCGCCAGTGCCAACTTTGTCCAATCCGGCCACCAATTATGACAGGCTTAAGTTCGTTATCGATAATGGGAGTAACCCCACGGACGCCTTATTTGCTATTGCTATCTCTGATGATGATTTTGTTACTACTAAATACGTTCAAAATGATAATACTGTTGGTACAGTTTTAGGAACAGAGGATTGGCAAACCTATACTGACTGGGGTGGGGCAACGGGTGAATTTGTCAGAACCCTGAACGCCAACACTACTTATGAGATAAAAGGGAAGGCCAAAAGGGGCAATTTTACTGAAAGCGGGTATGGACCTGAATCTGCTGCCATTGCCACTTCTAACCCCTCGCTTACTTTTGGCATATCCTCGGCAACTCTCACCTTTGCCAACCTCAATTCCGGAAACTCTTTTACCGACAGTGCCAAAACAACAGTTTTAACCACCTCGACTAATGCCTATAACGGTTATACTATATATGGTCGAAATACAGGACTTTTAACCTCTGGATCAAATACTATCCCAGCTTTTGCAAGTCCTAATTCCGCCCCTGCTGTCTGGTCGGGAACCGGTTTTGGTTATACAACTGATGATAATAATCTGGCGGGAGGCACAGCAGACAGGTTTACCACTGGAGGGCCAAAACATGCAGGATTTACTACATCAGCGCCTGGAGATCCGATAGCAGATCATACGGCTGTTATTGAGGATCCAACTGTAACAAACGAGCAATTTACAATAACTTACCGTGTTACAGGAGATTCTGCTACCAGAGCAGGAAGTTATACTAATACTGTTGTCTATGTAGTAGTACCGGTGTATTAAGTTTCCGCCAAAGGCGGATCAGCCTCTGGCTGAAAAAGTTAAAAGTTAAAAGTTAAAAGTTTGAATTCAAAGTGCAAAATTATGAACAATCAAGACTTTAAAAAACAATTCCCTTCTCTCGTCATTGCGATCATGAGTTTACCCGTCATTGCGAGGATCCGCCAGCTGGCGGATCGCAATGACGACTATGAAAGGCAACTTTCGCACTTACTGTCATTGCGAGCGGAATGAAATGGAGCGTGGCAATCTCATTAGAAATTAAAAATTGAAAATTATGAAGAAGTATCTAACTTTTAACCTCCCGCCTGCCTGGCCGCCATTGGCATTGCCAAAGGCATGCCGGCGGGCAACGCTTGCGCTAGCATTGCGGGCAGGTGCACTTTTAACTATTGCTATATGTTTTAGTATATTAAGTAATAGAGCGATAGCTTTAGAAAAAGTTCAGCCCCATGTTAAGCAAATGATTCGTGTTTCTCCGGTTATCCTGAAAGTGAAGTTAGATCCGGGAACAAAACAAAATTATCAAGTTAAAATAGAAAACCTGCTTGATGCTCCCTTACCGCTAAGAGCCTCGGTTGAAGGCTTTGACGCCTCTGATGAGGAATACGGTATTACAATATCTGAAGAAAACATTGCTTCCCCACTGATGGATTGGATTTCCCTCAGCGACCAAGATGCCATCTTGCCAGCTAAAACCGCAAAGGATTTTACTATCCAAATTACTGTGCCTGATAAGGTACCACTAGGCGGTTATTATGCCATGATCTTTTTTACCCCTATCTTCCCAGGCGTACCGGTTAGCTCTAAAATAGGGGTGTTGGCTTTGGCGAATATTGGAGTACAAGATCAAAAAAATAAGGCTGAAATTGTCACCTTTGATTTTGACCATAAGATTTATGAAAGGGGTCCTATCGGAGCAACTATCAGGATCAAAAATACTTCTCTTAACTATTTCAGTGCCAAACCAGCTCTAACTATTAAACCATTATTCGGAGAAGAACAAACCTTTGAACTGGAGGAAAAAACTATTTTGCCAGGCAAGATCAGGCGCTGGCAAAGAGCTTTTGATATTCCCAATCTTTACGGCGGAATCTATACAGCTACGCTTGCAGTTTCACTGGAAAACGGCGACTACATCTATTCCACAACTCATTTTGTTGGTTTTCCTGTTACGAAGGCTGTTCTGATAATATTAGGAACGCTCTCATCAATATACATACTACTCAATAGAAAAAAGGTATCTAAAGCATTGAAAATCTTAATACGAGGCTGATCAAATTCTAATTCTTTCAGCTCTATGTGACGATCCCAAGTGATATCGGTGAAAATAAGGTGGTATCGACCTTCTTCTTTGGGGATAAATGAAAACTTAGTAAAATCTTTAGACTCTTGGGTTAAGGCTGTAACCAGTTGATCATCTAAAAAGACCTGGAGTTGGACTTTATGATTGTCCAGTATTTCATAATCTAGACCTATGACTCTAACAAAATAAGACAGTTCTTGTCCGTCCCAAACAGAAAGAACCTTGGAATTTTTAACAATAGCCTCTGCCCAAACATCAGATACAGGTACTGTAGCAGTGACGCTTAATACTTGTGCCTCCACCAGGCTTGTAGTAAGAATGAGGAGTAAGGTAATAAATACTAGGGTTAAAACTAATCTCTGGGCCATATTTTAGGATAGGTTTGGGTATTATACAGGAAAAGTTAAGGCTCAACAACAATTTCTATGGAGGCTTTTGTATCAAGCCTGTTGGTTACAATGTAACGACCCTCTTTGAGTAGAGTAAGTTGCAACCTCTCACCTTCCCCATAACCCCTTTTTGTATTTAAATCCGCATTATCAGACACCAGCCACATCTGCTTATCTTTACTCTGATTGGTAATGGCAATATAGTTGCCTTTTTTAACAGTGACTGCTGCCGGTTTAAACTCAGTGCCATCATAGTCTATATAGGTGATAAACTGATCGGCAGTGGTCTGTTCTCCCGTTACATTTTGTTGCAGGATTAAACTTATATCAGGCTTGGTTTGTAAATTTGTAATCAGCCAGCGTAGTGCAAATCCTGCGCTTGCCGCGAGGATAATAAGAAATAGTAATTTTGAGCGTTTCATTAATTAACATTGTTACAAGTTTCGCACTTCCCCGTCATTCTGGCTCCCGCCTGCAACGCTTGATGCGCAGCATCTGCGGGCAGGTGTCCAGAATCCGTATCTGATTAGATTCTGGAGTCCTCCACGCTTCGCTCTGAGTCCCCAGAATGACAACTGCGAAATTCGCGATTGTATCATTTTCCAGACAAGGCTTTGATAGATTTAACCAACCTTTTCCTGGAAATGTAAAGGACGAACAGAACCAGAAGAACAGCAGCAGCTATTCTAACCGGAAAAACAAAGAAAGTGGTGGTGGCAGTTATCGATTCATTCTTGCTGCCAAAATTTAAGACTGCCTGGGCTTTGTATGGTCCAAGGAGCAGTTTTTCATCGTAGCTTACTGTCACTATTCTTGATGCCCCTGGAAATATATTGGTCTCACCTCTTACGACTACATCTTTAACCACGCGGCCGAAAACATCCGTGATATTAATAAGCCCAAATGGTTTGACATGGACATTACCGGAGTTTTGAAACTTTAGGGTAAAGGGGACGGGCCCAAACTCCAAAAAGGCAGGTGCTTTAAACTCGGCTATGGTTAATTGTTCGCTGACTGGCCCGGAAATCCTGATTAAAAAAAGAGAGGCCAGTTCTTGAGCAATGGCAGCAGTACCTGGAGCTGCCTCCTCCCCGCCGATTGAAAAGACAAAAGAACCATATTTGCCACCGGCTGCTTCTTTGGGTACGCTAATTTTGGCGATAACCTCTTTCGCCTCACCGGGCTTTAAAGG
This sequence comes from Candidatus Levyibacteriota bacterium, assembly GCA_039738415.1. Taxonomy (GTDB): domain Bacteria; phylum Patescibacteriota; class Microgenomatia; order Levybacterales; family GWA1-39-11; genus JBCLLY01. Next base: position 78,785 of record JBCLLY010000001.1, on the reverse strand, counting down.
AAAAGTGTCCGATTCAACAACAGTCCAGGAAGTTAAAGATTGTGGGCCTTTCTCTATTAAAGCCACCTGTCCTTCCTCACCAATTGCTGTAAAATCTTCAATTCTAACCTTAATGTTTATGCTCTCCGCGCTCTTGTTTCTCACCTTTGCTTTTGCAGTAATAGTCTGCCCGGGATCTGCTCTTAGTTCTTGTGATGGAGGAGAAACCTCAAGAGACTGGCTGGAAACAGTATTTTGAGCGAGCGTGAAGCCTAGAAAAACAGATAAGAACAAAGTTGATGCGACTAAAGAGGCAATTACTACCAGTTTATTCTGATTAAGAGTTTTGCTAAACATTTTGAACTTTGAATTTTTCATTTTTAATTTTTTTTAGCTTAATATGTTGGCGTAGTCGTTAAAATAACAGTTCCGGTATATGATCCTGGGGCTTGGATGCTGTTGACCTCAGCCTGCCAGCCTACCCTTGTTATCTCTGAAGAAACACCGGTTGCGGAAAAGGCAACCTCTAAAGGAGAGGTGGTAGTTCCGGCCCACTCATTACCCGTATCTGTAAATCTGTCGGCTGTGCCTGTGCCTAGAGTCGCATCATTGGTGGTATACCCAAAGAATCCGGTATTAACAGAGTTGGCAGTACCACCCGGTGAACTCCAAATTGTTGGATTTGAATTAGCACCGGTAAAGACATCAATATTATTTGAGCCATCAACTAAAGGTGGAGTAGCGGTTGCCTTGACAGTAGTCGTGTATCCGCCAGAAGCATTTGTTTCCACTGTCAAGTCATGAGCGGCAATTTTGGTTGAACCGGAAGAAAGCGTCCCAAAAGGAATAAGGACGGCAGTTGAAGTCGTCACATTGATGGTTGCTCCATTGACGGTTCCGGAATTGACAGCAGCTACAGTAAAGGTAAGCGCTGGGTCAACGGCGGCAGTTACGGCTATTGAGGTGGTGGTGAGAATGGCAGCGGCAACTGTCCCACTGTCAATCTCTGTTGTTCCCGGATCTGAATATGTAATGATACGGGCAAAGAAGGTGGTATCCGTTGTTGTTGGGTTTGTGATTCCGGTGTAAGAAACAGTAACCTCTGTCGGGCTTTGGGTAGAAGGAGTGGTAACAACTGTTTGTAAAACACCGTTTCCTCCAAACGTGTTAGTTCTGCCGGAGCCGGTTACGTTGTCTGATCCGATGGCTGCGCCGGTTGTTACAATTCCGGTTGGTGTTGTGCAAGCGTCAGCGTAGGCTCCCGCAGCAGTACAGAACTTAATATTCCACTGCTTGATTCCTGTGGTTGCGACAACGGTAAAGGCAAAATCATACGTTGTGCCGGTGTTTCCTGCCCGTGAGTCAGAGATGGTTAGATTGCGGGTTGTGAGGGTGTCGGCATTGGCTTTACCTACAAAAAGAGGTAATACCATAAGGTTTATTAATACTACCATCAACCCTATGGCCAAAATTGATTTCTTTGATCTTTTAGGCAGAAAAACTCTCATATAGTATATATTAAACACTCCCCCTCACTCCATGTCAAGGACTTCTTGTACGGTGTCCAACACATAGTATACAGTTTCTCCGCTATGATTATGGTTTCTTCAGGGATAAGGTTCTAGAATTGCTTGGTGATCTTTCTGATAGTACGCGTAGTTAATACGTTGGCGTAGTCGTTAAAATAACAGTTCCGGTATATGATCCTGCGGCTTGGATGCTGTTAACCTCAGCTTGCCAGCCTACCCTTGTTGTCTCTGAAGAAGCACCGGTTGCGGAAAAGGCAACCTCTAAAGGAGAGGTGGTAGTTCCGGCCCACTCATTACCCGTATCTGTAAATCTGTCGGCTGTGCCTGTGCCTAGAGTCGCATCATTGGTGGTATACCCAAAGAATCCGGTATTAACAGAGTTGGCAGTACCACCCGGTGAACTCCAAATTGTTGGATTTGAATTAGCACCGGTAAAGACATCAATATTATTTGAGCCATTAACTAAAGGTGGAGTAGCGGTTGCCTTGACAGTGGTCGTGTATCCGCCAGAAGCATTTGTTTCCACTGTCAAGTCATGAGCGGCAATTTTGGTTGAACCGGAAGAAAGCGTCCCAAAAGGAATGAGGATAGCAGTGGTGGTAATATTGGTGGTTGCTCCATTGACGGTTCCTCCGCTATTGACAGCTGCCACAGTAAAAGTAAGCGCTGAGTCAATGGCGGCAGTTACGGCAATTGAGGTGGAGGTTAAAATGGCAGCGGCAACTGTCCCACTGTCAATCTCTGTTGTTCCCGGATCTGAATATGTAATGATACGGGCAAAGAAGGTGGTATCGGCTGTTGTTGGGTTTGTGATTCCGGTGTAAGAAACAGTAACCCCTGTCGGGCTTTGGGTAGAAGGAGTGGTAACAACTGTTTGTAAAACACCGTTTCCTCCAAACGTGTTAGTTCTGCCGGAGCCGGTTACGTTGTCTGATCCGATGGCTGCGCCGGTTGTTACAATTCCGGTTGGTGTTGTGCAAGCGTCATCGTAGGCTCCTGTAACAGTACAAAACTTAATGTTCCACTGCTTGATTGCTGTGGTTGCGACAACGGTAAAGGCAAAATCATACGTTGTGCCGGTGTTTCCTGCCCGTGAGTCAGAGATGGTTACTGTACGGCTGGTAAAAGTTCCGGCATCAACTTGACTTACAAAAAGAGGTAATACCATAAGGTTTATTAATACTACGATCAACCCTATGACCGAAATTGATTTCTTTGATCTTTTAGGCAGAAAAACTCTCATATAATATATATTAAACACTCCCCCCCCCACCTCATGTCAAGGACTTCTTAGTCAGTTAATGCCGTTTAAGCGTCAAGATATCTTAAAGAATTGAGCAAGCCTTAATTTATAAAGATTTTCCAGAAAATCAGTCCCAGCCCTTCGGTTTTACTCAGGGTAAACTCCTCCGGCAAGTAAGTATATTCTCCAATCTTCTCCATCAACAATAATTCCAGATACTACACCAACAATAACAGCAACAAGGATAGATGTTAAAAAATATCCCCATCTCATTTTGAATTTCAGTACCATTTAGCAGAAAATTTTATGAGCCGTCTTAGGGATTCGAACCCCGCATAAACCTTCCCGTTCGCAAAGTCTACGTCTTTGCCTCACGGTGGCGGCTATACGGGGCAAGCCCTAGACCTGTTTCTAATCCTGAGCTTGTCGAAGGACTGTTTATCCCAGTACAAGTCGTGCTTGCCAAAATTTGAGCCTGAGGCGAGATTCGAACTCGCGACCCGTCCCGCTTAGCGGGATGCTCTACATTGTTGAGCCGTCTTAGGGATTCGAACCCTAGACCTGCTGTTTACAAAACAGCTGCTCTACCACTGAGCTAAGACGGCGATAAGTAATTATAGCAAAATAAATAGCATTTCAAAATCCTCTAATTGAATTAGATAATTAGTTGTGGTTTTTTTGCCCCGCACCCAATTCCCCGATCGATAAGTCCCGTGGGTGCGGGGGTTGCTGACAAAACTAGCATTATTACGATACATATTGATATCTTAATTAACCTTTTGATATATAGCATGAAGTATGAATCAGGAAGCAGGAAGCATGAAGTATGAAGCATGAATCAGGAAGTATGAAGTATGAAGAATGAAGCATGAATCAGGAAGTATGAAGTATGAAGAATGAAGCATTCTTCTTTCTATATCGGTAAATAGAACGTTTGCAGACCAAATAATGGAGGCAAATAAGAGAATGTAACCACCTGATTAATGCTTCTTCTATTTGCTACAACTGAAAGAATGGCTTGGGAGAAAGTTAAATCAAGCGTACGGTAATTAATCAAAGCCTTTATTGCTGCCTTTGTTTCTCCTTCATCAGGGTAGACTATATTAATATCTGAGACACTTATAATCTTTATGAAATCCTTTGCCAAATCCTGGCTCATTTTAAGATATATGTCCTCGTACACCTTGTTTAGACTTACGCAATCAATGAAGAGCCGGTAATGCTCTTGTGAAAAATATCGGAAAAATGCTACCGCCTGCTGGTGTTTTTCAGACACACGGTCTATGTACGCATAGATAGAGTCGGGGGCAAGTATTACTTTTTTAGATAGTGCCATAATTAATTAAATTCTAAATCCTAAACTCGAATCATGAATCATGAGTCACGAATCATGGTTTTTGATTTTTTAAGCAGTCCATTTAAAAGTTTACTTACCGTAATGCTGACCTTTATTAACTCATTGAACTTTTCTACTGAAAAGTATCCTAAATCACGCGCAATCATAAGTTGGTTTTGAACCTCTGTTAAAGAACCTAACGCCATTGAATAGAAATGAGACTTATCTTTATAGGAAGTTCTGCTAAATCCCTCAGCAATATTTGAACTTATTGATACGACTGCTCTTCTTATTTGATTGGTGAGTCCAAATTGCTCTTCTTTAGGAAAAATCTTGGTAATTTCATAAATTTCTAAAACCAAACTATGGCTATATTTCCATGCATTTAGATCGGTAAAATTTTTTATCTTCCCTGCTTCATTATTCATACTTCATGCTTCCTGCTTCATGCTTCATAATTCCTACTTCATGCTTCTTACTTCATTATTCATAATTCATGGTTAAAGTTCCACAGTAGCCGCACGCCCCTTAAGTCGGAGGAATGGGTCTGCGGTTGTAAATTCTTTCTGCTGAATAATTCTTCTAAATGATAAGGTGTCTGCCTGTTGTCTCGGCTCAAAATCTTTCATAAATGATTGAAGATCACGTTCTTTTATTCTTACATTTCCTCCCAGCTTTACAGCCTTTAGCTTGCCCTCCCGGATATACCTCCTGATAGTTAGAGGGTGGACCTTCATGATATAGGCTGCCTGATTTACGTTGTAAAAATTATCCATGATAAATTAAGATATACTATTGAAATTCATTGATACATAGATATTCATGGTGAATTCTTGGACCTTGTTTTATAAAGAGAGCTTATATAATTATTTAGTTTTATGGATAACAGTCTCGAATTCAGGATATAAGAATCATAGTCTGCTTTTAAAACTAATCCCCTTTCCTTTAAGAGTTCTAGCCAATGATTTGAGGCTTCCATAAGCGACGCACGCGAGGTATAGCAGAATTTTATTCTGTCTAAGTAGTGAAATCTGCTGTAACCCTCAGCAATATTTGCGCCTACTGAGTCAGTTGAACGAATGAATTGATCACCCATGATATTTCTTTCTCTCGCTCCAAGTACTTGATAGACTTTCCATCCGAGAGACGATAATTCTCGTGAAAGCTGATAAATCTCGAGCTTATCTAAAGGAATATATTTACCCTTTATGTTGTTGCTATTCGTATCCATTTGTTTAATATCAATATCAATTTATATCTACTGTATTTCTACTATTATATCTATCTGAAAATTATTCTAATTTTCAGTATACAATACTATGTAATTATATGCAATATTATGCAAAATGAAAGCCGATTTGACTAGGTTCAAATGAAGCTATTCAATGGATATATCCATGAGAATTTTAATATCTTTTAAACAGAACAGCCAATTTTTCACGCATCCGAAAAGAATATTTTTTTTCTTTATCGTGTCCGTTCTAATGATTTCATTTTTTGTGGTTGAGATGGAGCAGAGTTTTGCAACACCGGATGTAAATCAAGAGATCAGGGGAGAGGAACAGTATTAAAAGATTTAAAAATTAAAAGATTAGAAGGTTAAAGCATTAATTATGAAATCAATAAAAATTAACAAGTTAATTAATTCAAATGACCCATTTGAAATTTGCATATTGGGCTATTTGCATATTAATAGAGAGGGGGTGATGGGGTATGACAGCAGTTATTAGGAAATTGAGATGGAGAGGAAGACAATTCGTGTACTTTTTCTTAGCAAGTTACGCAAGATAGTATTTGAGCCAAAAGCTTGCGTCTCATGAGAAGTAGTGTCAAATCAGGCATAAAAAAATAGAAAATCGATTTCACTTCAAAAAAATCCAACCCTCACCTTATTTCTCATGAACTATCGCAAGGCCTGAATTTGTTAGGCAAATACTGACAGAGGACAGAAGTGCTGCCAATTTATTGCAGTAGATATTGACGATACTATAGCTTCAGGTTTTTTGAGGATTTCCAAACAGCCCGTCCTTATGCCATTTGCAAGGCGTCCCCTTGCTGACGAAACAATTAATGTATATGAACCTACGAATCAATCCCCACCGCCCATAGATGTAGTTTTAATGATTAAGGGTGGACACGGAATACAGGTAGATGACCCCAAAAAGGCTGCAAAAAGGATTCTTCAGACCAGAGATTACCTCAATAATCCCCCAAACTATCCTATAGATAGAGAATAAACTCATAGTTAAATTTGTCCACAGGTTATAAACATCCTGTAGTCTAAGTATAAAGATTTCTTGCCAGTGCTTAGGAAATCATTATGGGATTTATGTTCGTCACTTTCTAAAAAGTGGTAGAGGGGAAGTTTTTTAATCTTTTAATATACTAATGCTTTAATACCGAATACTGAATGTGTGCTGCGAGTTCCGCCTTGGCGGAACGTAGCCCAAACGGGCGCCCCGACGTAACGTCGGGATGCGATTGACCACTGAGCAATCTTAACTATTTGTGCTGCGAGTAGGATTTGAACCTACGTAGCCCAAACGGGCGACAGATTTACAGTCTGTTGCGATTGACCACTCCGCCATCGCAGCACTAGATTATTTTTTATTTACAAGTTTTTTAAATGCATTTCCGCCTTTATAAGCTTTTATTTGTTTTTCTCTTTTTACAGCTTCAGATTTTAGTTCAAATTCCTCACTGTATATTAATTTCCAAGGTCTGTATTTTTTTGTCCAAATAGCTCCGCCATCGTTATGTTTTTTTAGTCTCTTTCCAATCTGCGATGTGCTTCCAACGTAATATTTTTCACTTGAGTTTACTAATATATAAATATAATACATATTGCAAACGGGCGCCCCGACGTAACGTCGGGATGCGATTGACCACCTTGTCCCGCTAGGGCGGTGATCCGCCATCGCAGCACAAACTATATTTTACCTGAATATATGTTTACCTTCAAGCCAATCTATCCGTAAAGTATATATTCAAGGTCTAGTTTTTAGTAATTCTTATTGATAAAATAGCCTAGTGTTGCCGGCATGGCTCAGTTCCGCCAGAGGCGGACAGGGTCCGAGCGAGTTCTTGGCCCCAGTACCATCTTGCCAATTTGATAGAATTGGCTTAGATGTACGGGATCCCGTCGTTCTAAGTCGCGCGTATGCCCAAATGGCTCAGTGGTAGAGCGAGTTCTTGGTAAGAACTAGGTCGGGGGTCCGATTCCCCCTTTGGGCTCATTTTTTGCGCGACAAGAAACGACTGGGATAAGAACTAGGTCGTCCCGCTAAGCGGGACCGAAGGCTCAAATAGTGTAATGCTCAAGACCTAAGACTTAAGACCTGAGACTTGAGACCTAAGACTTAAGACCTAAGACTTGAGACCTAAGACTTAAGACCTAAGATTTAGGATTCAAGATTATCTCGGATTAACTGACATTAAATACCTTCAAATATATTGCTAATTTAAAGTTTATAATTTATAATTACCCTCATGGCAAAAAAAGGTACAAGACTAAAATTAGGGCTTGATTGTAAAGTTTGTAAACGACGCAATTACATTACTAGTAGAAATAAGATAAATACACCTGAAAAGCTTCAATTGGTAAAGTACTGTCGTACTTGCAAAAAAAAGACGGCGCACAAGGAAGAAGATAAGCTGAAGTAACCCTCTATTTTAAAGAAAAATTAGCGCTAAGAAGGCAAAAGAAGCACCCAGAAGTGACCCCCCTATAACATCGGTTGTCCAGTGTTCGCCCAAGCTTACACGGGATATGAGCATTATAAAAAATACCGCGAAGATAAGCGCAAAAAGCGCAAACCTAATATGTTTTGGAAGTCTTTTAAAATTAAATATAAAGTAAGTAAATACGATTGATAGAAATACTATCCGTAGAGAATGACCCGATGGATAAGACCCATTTGTAAACACATAAAGTCCAGGGAAATCGCCGAATTGAGAGCGTAAAAACATACGGGGTGGTCCCGGATGTTCTAAAATAGTTTTTCCGATTAACTCAATTACGTGCGCGAATCCAAATAAGAAGAAGGGGATTATGCCTAAAATTCGTCTTCTAAATAGTAAAGCAAATACAAATGCCCCAAAAGTGTACTCAAACCGTCCGAGAATGGAAATCGTTGAAAAGAAGGAGTCAAATCTTAGTGGAATATCGTCTTGAAGTCTTACTGTTGCATCAAAGTCAAAAGCAGTTAGCATATTTGCTCTAACCATGAAGGTAAAAATTATAAATATAGTGAAAAATACAACACCAAAAATCAGGAGGGATTTCCAGTGCCTTGAGACAGTGAGCTGTTTTTCCTTGATATGCTTTTTTACTTTTTCCACTTAGGTTATATCATAGCAAAATTGAACTGCCTATGTCTAAAATAAATCAGGATCAGGCAATGAGAGAAATAAAAAACATGTTAGTGAGATTAGCCTCATATTCCATAAAAGCTGCCGGTGGTAGAGCAGATTTTTAGCTTTTAAATAGTGTTCAACCAGAGTGTCAATATTCAAATTAGCCTTTTATATCAGTGAATTATATATCGATATATAATTCACAAACGAGTAGTTGAAGATTTTCCAATAGAAAGGTTGGGGTAGATTTAATCATAAACTGCTTAATTTTTATTTTGGTTTTCGCCTCGTCTTTAATATTAAAACGCGAATTTTTAGAAAGTTAAAGACCTTGTTCTATATATGGCTTATGGAAGACAAGGAGAGATTCTCTTATAAGCACATTTAAGTACATTTAAGTACATTGCTATTCTTCCATAATTGTTTACTTAAAGTAGCTTGACGATATATCATATATTAATATATGATAGAAATATGCCGCATTTATCACCACGAGAACTTGACCCCAGGACGAAGAAGGAAATTTTACAAGTATTTGCAATGGTTCTGGGGAAGTTAAATAATAATGAAACTAAAGAATTTCTCTTTTCAATACTATCAGAAACTGAACGCATAATGCTTGCCAAGCGTTTGGCGATTATAACACTCTTGCAAGAAGGGATTGATGATGCTGCGATTTCAGAAGCACTAGGAGTTACAAAGATAACCATAAACAGGATGCAGCTATTTTTAAACCTACGACCTAGGGGTTTTGAAATTGCTCGTAATAAAATAAATGAAGATAAAATAATGCAGGAGTTAAAAAAAGTTCTTGTTGACTTTGCCTCATATTCTCTTAGCGCTGCCTCGGGTAGAATGAAGCCGTAATTTACTGCTTAGTGAATGTTGTTTGGTATTTGAGGGTATTGTATTATATATTAATATATGATACACAAGATTAAAAATGATAGGGTATGTAGGGTCTCTGTAGGATATGTAGAACTGCCGGGTGTTATTGTATGGACTTTTGATTTACTTGAGGTAAGAGATGAAATATAATGTATAGCAGTACTTTAAAACCTTAGGGCCGTAGTTTACCGGTAGAATAGAAGTCTCCAAAACTTTTGAAGATGGTTCGATTCCATCCGGCCCTGCATTTAAAAAAGCCAGACTTTTGTCTGGTTTTTTTAAATATAAAGCTGAATGGATGAGAAGTTTACCCTGCTGTGCCCGCCTTTGGAGGGAGTGTAACAAAGCAATCTCATGAGACCGCCCCGTCTACTTCGTAGCCTCGCGATGACAGCGCTGTTGGAAACGACTTGGTTTACTTAAAAGTTATCGCTTGTTCCGTTAAATAATAAGTCCTAACCCTTCGACAGACTCCCTCCGCAGATCTTCGACTCTGAGGGAAGAGCCGATTCGGCTGAGCTCACGGCCGAAGCCCTCAGGCTCAGACTCGAATGAGCGGGCGCAGCAGAGCCATCCAGCCGCTCATGACATATAAAAATGTTTATTTACATAATGTATGCTTTAGCTGATAATTATTATATAATACCGTCATGGAAAGAGGTAATTTTGCTGGAAAAATGCTTCATAGATATGAACAAGGTGTGCACCGAGCAGAGGCGGGTAAACCGATTGTGGTTGATGCAGTAAGAGGAATAACATCACCGGAAATAGCAACGGCATACATCATGGGCTACATGAATTCGGTTGTAAAGAGACTTGCTGAAATTGGAATTACCCAACCTGACCAGATTGGTATTCACGAAAGTTTTATGCATATAGTAGTGCAAGATCCAAAAGTTGAAGGCACTTCCGGCATCGAAGGACTTTCCGATGGCATGAGGTTAAATGTTCCTAAAAGTGACGAGTACAAACATCTCGGTAAAAGTCCGTTGAATCATTATCAAGACGGATATAAAATTGGCTTTGCTTTTGCCCTTGCAAAAACAAGAAGAGGGGATTTTGAGTTACTTCCAGCCGAGCCAGAAATTTCGCCCACTCAAAAAACAGCATTGAACACTGAAATAAAAGAATGGTTGGAGGGTAAGGGAGTTACGTGGACTGACGCTGGCATTGTGCTACACTTTCATCCTCTAGCCCGATTAAGTTTTGCGTATTACCTGAATAACGGTGAGGATGGATTTGAAGAGTATTCTCAAGGACTTTCAGAAAGAGTGAATAAAAATACAGATTATTCTACTGAGCAAAAACAAGCCATCCTTGAGGGGATTGAAAGAAGCTTTAAATTTGCGAAAAAAGTAAAATTTACTGGAAAAGCGATATAATCTGACTGTAATTACATTAACATCCACAAGAACAACTGTAAAAACTGTTAATTTTCCTGATGAACCGGCCTGGCTCTTTTTGCGCTTCATCCTATCGTATTTTTCTATTTTGATAAGTTTGCAAAATTATTCGTTTCTTCAAGCTTATGGAGGTTAAAGGATAATTATCTGTCATACTTTTATACTATATTTGGAATTCTGATAATTTTACTACTGGTGTATTTGTATAAGAGGGTGTTAGGTGTTTTAAAAATTTCTAAGTAATTGCACTATATATTCTTCATCTGGTTTATAGTCTAACCCAAGAGATTCATTTTCAGGTAGTACGGAGCAAAGATTGACTGCACTCATAGCAGTGCTGTTCCATCTCTCTATTATTCCTTGTCTTGCGAAAAAATCCAATATTCCCATATCCTCAAGCCTTTGTCGATGACCAGCAGGAAGCCAGCGGGGATTTTGCAAGAATGTGGTGAATGTTGGATCCTTTTCCCTCATTAATTTTTGTGTATCAAGAAATTCAGAACTTATTTCCTCAACAGGTGGCAGACCAATATCCTCAAAACGAAAAGGTGTTCCTGCATATGCTTTTCTTATCCTTCTTTCAAATTCTGCATTATTAAATTTACCCGTCTTAAAAGCATCATCTAACGATACAATTGTATTTGAAAAAATAATATAAGCATTATCTAGCTTTGTTATTGCAAAAAGGGTATCTCTAAATTTATGGGGATGGAGATATTTATATTGATTAGCTAATCTATTATTTACTGTATGTAATCCTTCTTCGGCAAATTCTGCAAGTTTTTTCGCGAGATAAATTACCGGTTCGTCTTTAGAGCCTTGTTCTCTTATGTTTGACTCAATAGCGAGTTTTAGTTCAGGGACAGGGGGGTGGTGTTGGAAAAAAAATTCTGCGCTCATAATGAGATTATAGTCTCAAGGATGATATTACTCAATCTTTCGAATCTTCTTAAATATTTGTTCAATAATAGATAGAAAGCTTTTTTAATACACTCACTGATTTAGGCTCAAAACCCATAATATTGAATCCTATAATATTGACATTTAGCTGATTTTCAGGTAGAATATCTTGTTTTGTATAAGAAGCTGGAACAGCTCCGGTTTTTATTGTACAAAGGCACATTAAAAATCTGTTGAAAGCAAACTCCTTGCGGGGAATTTTTCCATTATATTTAGTGGACGAATTCTCCGTTAAGGAGAAATTATTTGAGGAGGACCATTGTGTCCAACAGTTCCCAAGTTCCGATACCATTGCTTCATTCCGTTCCGAACCCTCTACCTGCAGGTTACAACCAGCGGTGGAGGATCTTTTCTGACGGGGTGGAAATCCATCTGAGCCATTTGACTCTAATCAATGAGTCGCAAGGGCATCAGTTGGATTGGGGTAGTCACCCCGACGGCAAGTGGTCGCAGCCCGTATATCGTGAGGTTCACGGCGGCGGTGTTGTCATCGTACCCCTTGCTATCCATCCGGATGGTAGGGTGTACATAGGTACCGTTGAGGTACGACGGCCTTTCCGCGATCCGCGTGAAGGAAACACTGTCACAGAACTGCCTCGAGGAATGCGCGACCGCTACGAAACCGTTCTTCAGACCGCCCAACGGGAAGGTCTCGAGGAAACGGGGTACTCGTCGGATGAAAACACGTTTTTCGCGTTGAGTGGGGACGGGATCAACCCGAATTCTACTTTCTTTTTGACCTACAATCACGAAGAAAACCAGCCTGATGGCATTGCCATGATGGCCAACCGTGTTCCTTTCGATGCTCTCGAGCCTGCGGAAGGAGACAACTACGTGATCGCAGAGGCAGGCATGATTGATGCTTACGAGGGCATCAAACGGTGCGTTTTCGTGCCGTTCAGCCTCAAAGGGCTAGCTTCAGAGGGTGATCAATTCATCCACAGCGGCCTCCTACGGCTCCTTGCCCACCTTGAGGCCAACCACACACTTTTCTTTCGGGAAGGGGTTGTCACTATCAACTAACACTTTCAACAGATCCGGCGTCCCGAGGTAAAACTCGGGACGCCTCCCAATTCCACCCACTTTAACTATTTTCAATTTCGGTTCTGATTAAGGACTATATACCCCATTGGTACTAACTATTGCCCCACAAGGGGACTAGGTATTTCTTATCGTCGCTTGCGGTGCTTAACTGAAGGGGTGGATTGTTGTGATAGGATAATCGATACATGGGACAAAATGGATATTTCCTTTTGATATACTAAATTTATGATACTTCCCGATTTGTCTTACGAGACTCCATTGTGGGATCAGGGTTTTTCAGTAATAGGTATTGATGAGGTAGGCAGAGGTGCTTTTGCCGGACCGGTTGGGGTTGGAGGAGTAGTTTTTTCTTCAAATTTAAAACAAAAAGAAAAGGAATATTTACTTTCCATTGGCATCAATGATTCAAAAAAGCTTTCTAAGAAAAGGCGCGAAGAGTTGAGTTTGGTCATAAAAAAATTAGCTCAATGTTGGCACATAAGTTTAATCCCTGTTTCAACAATAAATAAAATCGGAATTGGTAAGGCAACATATGAAGGTATGAGAGAGGTGGCTGAAGAATTGTTTCGAAAAATACAAAATCCATACCTTCTTATTGATGCGTTCCAAATTCCAGATAAAATGTTTTCTCCCGCCGCCGCCAAGGCTATGGCGGGCAAGCAAAAAGGGATAATAAGAGGGGATAGCCGCAGTATTTCAATTGCCGCTGCCTCAATTATCGCAAAAGTTGAGCGTGATAAAGTGATGACTGATTTATCTGCCAAATATCCAGAATACGGATTTGAAGCGCATAAAGGTTATGGAACCTTAAATCATCGGAATGCGCTTAAGGAATTTGGTCCCAGTTTTTCTCACAGAACGCAATTTATCGCACGTTATATTTAAAATGTAATAGGATTTGTACTTTATTTTCACATTTAGTAAAATATAAACCTGTAACAAATTTTTATGTTCTCAAAAACTGAAAAAACGGTCTGGGAAAAATTTCCAGAACTAAAAAAAGTTCCTACTGAAAAATTTCCAAAGCATTTTCTTTTAATTCCTGATGGAAATGGGCGTTGGGCAAAGCTTGCTCAAAAAAGTATTACAGCCGGGCATAGAGCCGGTGCTGAGGCAATAAAGCGTATTTATAACGATTTATGGCAGCTTCCTATAAAATACGTTACCATTTGGGGATTTTCGGCTGATAACTGGTCCAGAACGCGCGAGGAAGCAGATGGAATAATGAAGGTAATTGATAGTACGTTAAAGGAAATGATTCCGGATGCGATGGAAAAAAACGGCAGGATAGTTCATATCGGCAGAAAGGATAGAATTCCTGAGTATTTAAGAGAGCGGTTTGAAAAAGCTGAAAAAATGACCGCAAAAAATACGGGCACAGTATTCTCCCTTGCAGTTGATTATTCAGGGGCAGATCAGGAGCTTAGGATTTATAAAAAAATGCTTGCGGATAAAGTAAAGGAAATAACACCTGAAATTTTAATTAAATACAGAGACGGGGGAGGAGAAATACCTCCGGCGGATTTGGTAGTTAGAACTTCGGGTGAGAAAAGAACTTCGGATTTGGGATGGCTTTGCACCAACTCCGAGTTATATTTTATAGAAAAGCTTTTGCCAAACTCAGGTTCAAAAGATATAGTTGAGGCGATAATTGATTTTTCAAAAAGAGAAAGACGACTTGGTGGCAGACCAGGGGGCGAACCTCGCACGAACGCGGAAAGACCAAAAGTAGCTACTTTATAAGTGCATAAGTTGAATAATATCCTATAATAAGGTATAATTGTTATTATGACTCCAGAATTTTCAGATTTTAATAGAGCAAGGGAAGTGGGAATGGTTGTTGTGTCCTATGATTCCAGATTTCCAGATGCTAGGATTTTAGGTGAAGATTGGATTGTTGAACAAAGAGGCTCAGCTGATTTGGGTGAAATTATTAGAAATGGTAGAACATCGAGGGGGAATTCATTTTCTCTTTCAAGATGTGTAGATAATAAAGGTGAAGTTTTTGATTGGCAATGCAATATCCGTCCTCAAATAAGCCCACAAACGGCAGAATTTCTTCAGGAAGCAGTATTGTCGACCCCTCATGGAATAAGTAAGGTTGAAATTACTGAGAAGCTTGTCAGTAATTTGCCAGCAATAGAGATTGGAAGAGACAGAGATATTAAAGTTAAACTACCTAATAATGGAGGGGTAGTCATTGGTTCAGAAAAGATACATTATTTTGATAAAAATGGTGAATGGGAGCATGAAATAAGTAGAACAGATTTCTCAGATTTTCATTATAAAAGGATAGAAGTGCCAATTGAAGCAGAAGATTTTTTCCCTTCAGTTTTGCCTTATAGGCACAATTATTTTGTTACCGCAAGCCTCAAATTAAGAGCAATTCCTTTGGCAGAAATGCACAGAAGATTAGGTGAAATAATTCAAAACGGTTCTGTGACTGAGGCGCGCGTGCGCACATTTGTTAATTTATATTTTGAAATCGGAAAAACATATAGAGAGGAGGTTGGGGTTTAAAATGAAATCGGGAACAGTAGCTCTTATCGGACGGCCAAATGCAGGCAAATCAACTCTTGTAAATAGAATTATCGGGCAAAAAGTTGCAATAACTTCTCCCAGGCCCCAGACTACGCAATTTTTAATTCAGGCAGCGTATGAAGATCCTGCGACAAAGAGTAAGCCGGGGCGAGGACAAATTTTATTTTTAGACACACCGGGAATTTTTGCAAAAACAAATGATCCGAAACTTAAGGAAATAAATCTTACGGCAGAACACGCACTAACTGATGAAGTAAATGCTGTTGTTTATGTAATAGACCCAACTCGCGCGCGCGGACTTGAAGAAAATAGAGTCCTGGGAGTGTTGAGAAAAATTGCTATCCCAAAACTTTTGGTATTTAACAAGACTGATAAGAGAGAAAAAAATTATTCAGAGCAATATAAATTTTTGGAAGACGAATTTGAGGATATCGTTTATGTTTCAGCCCTAAAAGGTGAAAATATAAATCAAATAATCGATTGGATTTTTGAAAAGCTACCTGAGGGGGGAAAATTATTTGATCTGGAAAAAATGCCCAATAAAGCTTTAAATATAAGCTCTAATTTATTTATCGAGGAGCTTATCCGGGAAAAAGCATTTCTGAGGCTCAGACGCGAACTGCCATATGTAATTCGAGTTGTAGTCGATGAGATAAAAAACAGAAAGAAAAAGGATTTAACTTATATAAAGGCAAGAATTCTGGCCCCTAAAAAATATAAGAAAATGATTATTGGTGAAGGTGGGAGTAAGATTAAAGAAATAGGTTCTATGAGCAGACGAGAACTAGAGATAGCAACAAACCGCAGGATTTATCTGGATTTGACTGTGGAGGATGATTAAGGTTTTGGATTCGGATTTTTATCCAATGGTCTCAAGGTCCTGATAAAAATATTACTAATTACATTCGGCCCCCGTCTATGTGCTTTATTATCGCATTCAACCTGACGTATTAATAGCACTGCGTGTCTGCCGGATTTTTCGTAATATTTTTCTTTAAGGTGTTGCCCGCAATCTCCGCAAGTAGTAGGTAGTTCAATAACATCGCCTGGTTCTCTTTTTTCCTTAACATCTTTTGACTGCGGATCTGCTTTAAGATGCTCTGGGAGAATAGTTTTTTTAGCAACCCTTCCCATGCTTATGGTGTAGTCTCCGCTTTGAAAAACCGCTTGTTTACCACCCCTTCTGTCTATAATGATACCATGTTTTCTTAGCCCATCTTCTCGCCAGCCGGTTCTCGTGTCACTACCTTGGTCTTCAACAACTGCAATAACCCCAAGGTGTTGATTTGCGATAGCATCGTTGGGTTTTTTTAATAGGCCAGAAAGAATTTCAATAGTTTTATCGTGCGAATCTTCAGGAGTTCTGGGAGAGGTGTGCAGAATAATAGCTGCAAAGCGTCTTAGTGCAATGCTTGATATTGCGATAGTTTCGGCTCTTCCATCTCTTTTTAGTTTTGGACCCCAGGTGTCTTGATTAATTACAGTTGCTGTATTTGGATCACGCGAATCTACAAATATTATGGGGCCATCTGGTCTTTGCTTCATTAATTCACTATCTCTTAAGCCGGCCGGAACAATAACCGGGTATTGGGGCTTTAATTCAAGATCTTCTCTAGAAAAACCCGCAAATTCCCCAGAAGCTTCTATTCCCATATCAACATCTCCCTCGCTCACAAGTATATTATACAATATTGAACCCTTTTAGTTTGAGTTCGAAACCTATTCACAATTCACCCGCCCGCTAAAGTCCTAACGTAGCGATGTGTGGCTGGCTATTTACCATCCACCATTTCCTGTGATACACTTTACTTAATGCCCAAGAAGAGAGCTTCAAAAGCTCCAAAAAAAATTACAAGAAAAGTTTCAAGAAGAAGACACGTAGGTTACGGTGCCATATCTGGAGTGTTTTTAGTTACACTATTCATTTTATATCTTGGGTTTAACAATATAAAAAGAAATTCGATAACCTCCTTTGAAGAATGTATTTCTGTCGGAGGGGCTGTTATGGAAAGTTATCCCAGACAGTGCGAGGTAAAAGAAAAGACTTTTGTTGAAAGTACCAAAACTCCTCCCCTGGAGATAATACAGATAAAAAAGGGGACGAACGAGATAAACCTGCAGTTTCCTCGAGGAAATTACATTATAAATTCACCGGAAGAATGGGACGTGCTTTTTGGTGAAAGCGGAATTGTCCCTGACGTTGATTTTAATGAGAAAACGGTTATTGCTGTTATTATGGGGCAAAAGCCATCGGGGGGTTATTCAGTTGGCTTAAAGCAAATAGAAGTTACTGAGGATAGAATAGAATTTATGGTGAATGAGACTATTCCTGGTGATAGCTGTATCGTAACTGAGGCGCTTACAAATCCTTATCAAATAATCGCAATTAAAAAAGCAACTTATGAAATTAAGTTTTTAGGAAATACTATTGTAAGCGAATGCGAATAGTTACTAGGTATAAGTTTGAATGTAATAATTCACTATTGTTTTTTTGATTTATTTTATCTATACTAGTTCTCATGGCTACAGCAAAGAAAACGACAGGTTCTGCAAAAAAAACAAGCACTGTTATAAAAACAGCAGCAAAGTCTTTAGTACCAATCCTCTCTAAAGCAGGAGATAAGTTTCGGTTAAATCCTTTTAAATTAGAAGTACTTCCCAAAAAGACAAGATATATTCTAATTGGAATAGTTTGTGTGGTATTACTGGGAATTGTTCTATTTATAAATAGAGGATTATTTATAGCAGCACTTGTAAATGGAGAGCCTGTATCTAGGATTGCGATTATTGGAGAATTAGAAAAACAGCACGGCGCAGAGGTTATAACTAGATTAGTTGACCGCAAATTAATTCTTCAGGAAGCACGAAAGCAAAACTTGAGCGCAACACAGGAAGAAGTTGATACTAAGAGAAAAGAAATTATTAAGCAGGTAAGTAGTGGAAATGAAGAGAATTTCCAGCAGATATTAGAAGCTCAAGGATTAACTTCAGAGGAATTTACGCAAGAGCTAAGAATTCAGATTGTAGTTGAAAAAATGCTTAGCGAAAATACGAAAGTAAGTGACGAGGAATTTAACGAATTTGTTAGCGCAAATCCTGACCTTTTGGCAAATGCTGAAAACGAAGAGGAAACAAGAAATCAGCTCAGAGAGCAGTTAAAACAGCAAAAACTTCAAACTCAATATACAACATGGATAGAGAAATTAAGAAAAGACGCTGATATTGTAAAACTTGTAAGTTACTAGCCTCTAGCTTCTAGCCTCTATAAACCTAACTGCTTGAGAATTGTTAGCCAGATTTTCTTCCCCAAGGATCCTTTTCTGTACTCATTGTATCTTTGTTTTTTCTTAAAATCTTTTGTCCCTTCCATGGGTGGATCCATCCAAGCTGATACTACCAGCCATTCGCTCTCTTCATTCTTCTTTATAACCAATATGACCGTTTTATCATCTATTTGTTTTGAGAGTTTTAGCCCACCTTCATTGCGTTTTGAAGTATCGGGATTTTTGAATGTAGAAATTGCATAATCATCTGGAATTCCTCGTTCTTTCATACGCGAAAGCGCATGGTCGGTCCAAATTGCACCTCCAAATATATTATTTTTCATACAAATTTAGTCTATGATATCAGAAAAACTCATAAAAAGAGAATTGACAAAACTTACCAAAATACATTAATGTTGATTTAATGGTACTAAATAGCAGTCAGGAGCTCTCTTCTTTTATATCAACCTTTTTGACACTGCAGCAGGACAATTCTGTTAAAGTTTGTGATGAGCAAAAGTTACGCGCTGATGGAATTGATAGACTTGCCTACACATCAGCGCTTTCTCAGGACTCATCGTTAAGACATGAGGCACAAATTTTTATACGTAAAATTGCCTCTGCGGTTGGTATTGCTTCCGCTTCAATATACCCTTTATATAAAGCGATTGGTGATGGGGAAGTTAATGGTTTTAGCGTTCCAGCTATGAATATTAGAATGATGAATTACGATTTTTCAAGAGTCATATTTGAGCAGGCTCAAAAAATAGAGGCGGGCGCATTTATTTTTGAAATTGCCCGGTCTGAAATGAAATATTGTGACCAAAACCCTGACGAGTTTTCAGCTTC
Source organism: Candidatus Levyibacteriota bacterium (assembly GCA_039738415.1). Taxonomy (GTDB): domain Bacteria; phylum Patescibacteriota; class Microgenomatia; order Levybacterales; family GWA1-39-11; genus JBCLLY01. The sequence goes on along the minus strand of JBCLLY010000001.1, from coordinate 59,394 downwards.
AGTTTTGGCAGGTGCGATAAAAGCAGGATTTAACGGTCCTGTTTTTATCCAAGGAGACCATTTCCAATTTAAAGAAGATAAATTTAAAACTAATCCGCAGGAAGAAATTGACAGTATAAAGCTTTTGATAAAAGATTCTTTAATGGCGAAATTTTATAATATCGATATAGATGCATCGACGCTGGTTGATTTAGAAAAAGAAGAACTTTTACAGCAGCAAAAAGTAAATTTTGAAATGACTGCCGAGTTGACCAAATATATTAGAGGTATTCAGCCTCCCGGAGTAACTGTCGCAATAGGTGGGGAAATTGGACATATAGGAGGTAAAAATAGTTCAGTTGAGGATTTCGAGGCATTTATGGAAGGGTACTTAGACATAATCGGCAGAGATACTTCGGGGATTACAAAAGTAAGCGTCCAGACGGGTACTTCACATGGAGGAATTCCTGATGAAAACGGAAAAGTAATCGAAGTGCCGATAGACTTTAACGTTCTAAAAGATATAAGTCGTGTTGCTCGGGAAAAATATAAAATTGCGGGTTCGGTTCAACATGGTGCGTCAACCTTACCTGAAAAAATGTTCACACAATTTGTACAAAACGATACGGTAGAAGTTCACCTCGCGACAGAATTTATGAATATTATGATTGATAATTTGCCTAGCTCTCTACGGGAAAAAATGCATCAGTGGACTATGGAAAACTGTACAGACGAGCGCGAAGATGGTTGGAATGATACTCAGTTTGTTTATAAAATGCGTAAAAAATCAGTTGGTCCATTCAAAAAAGATTGCTGGAGTTTATCTGAAAATGATAGAGAGAAAATAAGAGAGGCTTTAGGAAGGAAGTTGGCATTTCTGTTTGAAAGTTTTAATATAGCAGGCACTGCTCATACTGTCCGCAAGTATATCGCATAATATGTACCATAAGGTAACGACACTTACGGAGTTTATACTCAATGAAGAAAAAAAAATTGAGGATGCAACCGGTTCATTTACGCTTCTTCTCACTATTTTGGAAAACAGCGTTAGAATAATCGGCTCTCATATTAAAAAAACAGGTCTGGTTGATATTTTGGGTGCTGCCGGCAGTATAAATACATATGGTGAAAAAGTGCAAAAGCTGGACGAGTACGCAAACAAGCTTTTAATAGATACTCTTATCAATTCAGGCCTTGTCTATGCAGTAGGCTCTGAGGAGCTGGAAAAACCGATTTTTTCTGATAATTTGAGAGGTGAATACGTAGTCTTTTTTGATCCTCTGGATGGTTCGAGTAATATCGCAACCAACGCCCCGATGGGTACTATTTTTTCAATTTATAAAGCGCCTCCTCTTAATATTAGGTCAAAAGACACTCACGACGAAAAGGAATTATTGCAAAAGGGAAGCAAGCAACTTGCCGCAGGATACGCTTTATATGGGTCCAGTATTATGTTTGTGTATACTGCAGGACAAGGAGTCAATGGCTTTACTCTTGACCCCTCGATAGGAAGTTTTCTTCTTTCCCATCCGGATATGAGAGTTCCAACCGAGGGAAAAATATATTCAATTAATGAAGGCTTGTATGATTTACTTGATAATGGGCACAAAAAATATCTTAAAGATATAAAAAAGGATGAGTATAAAACCAGATATATTGCCTGCATGGTCGCAGACGTTCACAGGATTATGATTTCAGGTGGAATATTTATGTACCCGGCAAATACGAAAGATATAAATGGGAAATTGAGACTAATGTATGAAGTAAATCCGATGTCGTATATAATTGAGCAGGCGGGAGGAAAAGCGGTTGATAGTAAAGGGGTAAATCCATTAAAATATCAGCCTAGTCAAATTTCGGAAAGACGTCCTATTGCCATGGGTAGCAAACTTGAAATTGGCAGATATTTAAAGTTTTTTAAATAGATTATGGAAAGTATTAAATTTATAGATAACGAGAAGATTAAGAATAAAAAAATTCTTTTGCGTGTGGATTTTAATGTAACCTTAACTCCAAAATTTAAAATTGCTGACGATGAACGTATACGACAGGGCGTTCCTACTATTGAAAAACTATTCAAACACAATAAGCTTATTCTGGTAGCACATTTGGATAGACCGAAAAAGCGTGATAAAAAACACACTCTGGGGGTTGTGGTAAAAAGACTTCGCGAATATCTGCCGGGTGTAAAAATTACTTTAGTTGAGGATTTTCTGGCTGAGAAAGGAAAAAAACAGCTTGAAAATCAGAAAAACGGGGAGATTTTATTTTTGGAAAATATCAGATTTTATAAAGGCGAGGAAGATCCAACGAGCGCCTCGGGACAAGAACTTACTAGGCAACTTGCAGACATTTCCGACATTTATGTCAATGATGCTTTTGGTGTTTGTCACAGGAAAAGTTCTTCAGTTGTGGGTGTGGCCGGGCTTTTGCCCTCATATGGAGGACTTCTTTTGAAGCGTGAGATAGAGGTTATAGAAGGGCTTTTAAAAAATCCTAAGCACCCGATTGTTGCTATCATCGGTGGAGCGAAAGTTTCTACAAAATTTCATTTACTTCATAAATTAACAAAAATAACAGACGTATTAATTCTTGGCGGGGGAATTGCAAATACTTTTCTTGCGGCAAAAGGATTTCCTGTGGGAAAGAGTCTTTGTGAGAAGAATATGGAAAAAGAAGTAAGAAAGATTATAGATGAGGCAAAACGGCACGGAACTCAAATAGTTTTACCGGAGGACGTTGCTGTGGGAGATAAAAAAAATAATGAGAATGGTGGAGGTATTAGAAAAGTTGAAAATGTAAAAAGTGATGATGTAATTCTCGATGTAGGGCCTGAAACTATGGCACAGTATGGGAGGATAATAATGGGTGCAAGGACTATTATCTGGAATGGTCCGGTAGGATATATTGAAAACGAGCAGTTTAAGCGTGGAACGGATTTTCTATATTATTCAATAGCTCGCAATAATGATGCGATTTCAGTTGTCGGTGGTGGAGATACTATTGCGGCGATTTCAAAAAAGGAATATCTTGATAATATTACCCACATTTCAACCGGTGGAGGTGCGATGCTTGAGTATATCGAAAACGGAACGCTTCCCGGCATTGAAGCATTAAAGAGATAAGACTATAAATCGTACAAATCTATTGGTTTATTTGTTTTTTTAAGCCCTGAATAATCATTTTCATACCAATTTCTAAAGATCTCTATAGTACCACAATTTGTGCAATGCCCTTCTGAAGTCGGTCCTTTAGCCTCTTCAATTCTCCAACGATGAGCATGGCTATTGTTTGGAGGAGGTTCTTTATTTACTTTATGTTGCCTTTCTCTTCTTTCTTTTTGTATTGCACTCCAGCCCGTAACAGTTTTATCTGTATTTGTTCCAGAATTTGCTGGTTCAGGAGCGAGAGCTACTTCAGCGGATTCTATTGCTGGTTCAGTAAATTCTAAACCAAGTTCAGTGCCAAATTGGTAAAACTCTTCTGGTGATGAAAAATTAGGGTTCTCCGCTGTCATAAAAATGAATTATAAATTTAAACTTTGATTATTACAATAGCTTTTATTGAGTTGTTAAGTGAAAAGATAGATGTTGCTGACTGGAACGCTTCCCGGCATTGAAGCGTTAAAGAAATAACTACGGTTTGAGCAATAAAAAATTCTCTTTCCTGGGCAATTTTTCAAGAACTTTCAGTATTACATCACAATCGTGTTTTTGTGACTTATGAGCCTTCATTGCTTTAACTTTCGTATCCCATACAGAGGAGATATCATTTTTCCAATCAATTTCATTATGTTTGTACCCGTCGGGAAAATAAATAAAATAGTCTCTTTTGTATTTGGTCCTTTCAGTGTCCGTTATGCAATAGTACAAAAGTTTTTTTACAAAGTTTAGTTTTTTGACTACAAAAGTTGTTACGAAAGAAACAGTGATGTGGTCAATATGTCCCGAGACCCCGCGGGGTTCAAAGGTTATCACTATTTCGGGTTTTAATTCTTTAAGTTTTCTCTCAATTTTCGAGGCTAATTTGTGGTACAAATTGTTTGACAGCATTCCGTCTTCAAATCCCAAGAAGTAAACTTTTTTGACACCTAAAATTTTTGAAGATGCTAGCAGTTCTTGTTTGCGGACTTGTGAAAGTGCTTTTTCGGTTTGAGGCAAGCTATTCTTTCCGACCTCGCCTCCGGTTGCACAAATAAGGTAAATATCGTGGGTTTTTGAAAATTTTGCAATGGTTCCTGAGGGTCCAAAAGCCTCGTCGTCAGGATGAGCAAAAATTGCTACAAGCGGTTTCATTTAGACGAATTAATCAAATAATTCTTTCAGGGTAATCTATTGTTGTCTGTGTTTTAGATATTTTCTCTCTACTGGACTTCGCTTTGCATATGGAATTTTTGCGATACGAATATCTTGCTCATGCATTCTTTTTGCAATATCTTCTGGCGTGGCTATATTTTCTCTTTCTGAAATAATTCTTATTTCTGGTTCCCCATTTTCAATTGAAGTAACTAGTATATCTTCTGGCAGAAGCCCTAAATGTCGTAAATTATGTCCTTTATGTTGAGGATGATGAGATTCACTTGATTTTAGAGTAGACCTATCGGGACTTAATCCCATTGCTTCGCCTATTTCTGCTTGGCTTTCTGTATCATATAAAACTTGTAGATAGTTTCTTTTGGTATGGTCCCAGTCTTCAGGTCTCATATAAGCATTATACTAATTTTTTCAAAGTGGTCAAGAATTCGGGTTGAGATCCTGAGAATTGCAGAGATTTCTAACATAAATATTTCTGTACTTTTTCCCAATAAGACCTACCATTAGTTGTACCGTTTCGATTTTTGTAAAATTCCATAGACCTACATCTGCTTTATAAATAAGCTCTCCAACTTGTAGTGCAGCTCTTACCTTTCGTAAGGCATTGGGACTGCTTACGTCTACCAGACTGCCTATCTCTTCAAGCGTTACGCTTTCATAATCAACTCTTTGTGCAAGTGCTTCCTGGATAGGATTACCATGGGTACTTTGATAAAAGGTTACGAAATCCTCTTCTGCCTGTGGCCAGACAGCCTCAAGCTCATCACGAAGAGCAACATTTCCTCTATCCGAAAGCTCTGCTTCAGGAAAAGGAACACTCCCTGATAAAAAGAAAGGCCTTCCTACAACAGAATTTTCAATAGAAGATGGTGCGAGAGTTTCCATAAGATTTTTAAATAGATGAAACTTGGAGTTTTATTCCCGGAGACATAGTTGAGGTGAGCGTTGCGGACTTTATTTTATTTTCACCTATTGCATCAATCGCTGATTTTGCGTTTTCAAGAATTTTCTTTTCTCCAAAGGACATTTTTCCGATTATCAAATGAATTATAGGTGCTTTTGGCTCAGTTTTAAATCGTATTTCTCCTCCTGAAAGTTTTTTTACAGCATCCTCTGGTTTTGGAGTTACTGTTCCGTTTTTAGGATTTGGCATAAGGCCGCGTGGTCCTAGGATTCGGGCAACTTTAGCTAGCTTTGGCATCATGTCAGGAGTTGCGACCAGTACGTCAAAGTCAATTTTTCCAGCCTCAATTGATGCGAGAATTGCATCATCTGCTATTTTTATTCTCAAAGTTTTACCGCTTCCGTGGGGAAGATTTAGTACACCTGAAACGCCTTGTTCGCGTGTACTTACGTGGAGCTCAACACTTTCATCAAATTTACCGGTCTTAAATTGAGTTAGTAGAGTAACAGCTTTTTCTAGTGGATAGGTTTGGTTTTTTGAAACCAATTTTCTATTGCTGTTTACTCTTTCTGAGAGAGTTTTCTGTTTTACAAATTTTTCCTTTTTGGTTTTTCTGCCAGAGGCGGACTTGCCTTCGCTCGCTTTGCTATCTTTTGCAGGTTTTTCAGAGATTGCTTCTCCTTCGGCGAGCTCAGGATTCGCAATGACTTCTGCGGGAGTAGTTTCGGGAATTATTGCTTCGCTTACTAATCTATCATCTTGTGCAACTTTTGTCTCTTCAATTTTTTCTTCGGTTTTGACATCAACAGGAGTCTCGCTTTGCGGATTGATTTTCTTGCCCTGCGAAGCTCTTAGCGCATTTTTTGCCGCAATTTTATCAGCCTTTTTGGATTCCTTTTTTGTTTTCAGCTTTGCCTCATCCTCAATGGAGGCTTCGTCAAATGTTTTAATTCTTATTTTTCCCATAATGCTTTTTCCTCCGGAAAAAGAAATTCTAAATTCGAATTTCTAAATCCTAAATAAGTTGTAAATACTAAATCCTAAACTTTTAGAGTTTAGAGCTTAGTGTTTAGAATTTAACTCTCTGTTTGTAGCCCCATCGAGCGGGCAGTACCAAGTACGATTTTTGCTGCCTGATCTACATTTTTCGTATTCAAATCATCCATTTTTATTTCAGCAATTTCTTTTGCTTGCTGTAGGGTTAATTTACCCGCAACTTCACGTCCGGGCTTATCAGAGCCCTTTTCGATTTTTAGCGCCTTTTTAATAAGCTCGCTGACTGGTGGCTTTTTGATAATGAATGAAAAAGTTCTATCTTCATAAACAGAAATTACAACAGGAAGAAGTGTTCCCATCTGATCAGATGTTCTATCATTAAATGCTTTCACGAATTCCATAATAGGAAGTCCGTGAGGACCAAGTGCGGTTCCAACAGGTGGTGCAGGATTTGCCTGTCCACCACGGATTGCGAGTTTTATGTATGTTTTTACTTTTTTTGCCATAATGCTTTTTTTATGAATCATGAAGCTTGAGTCATGAATAATGCTATTCTACCATAATTCGTAATTCATGCTTCTTGCTTCGGGATTATATCTTTGTGACTTGTAAAAAATCAAGTTCAATCCTTCGACAAACTCAGGATTTCGTTAAATTTTAGTCACCTGTAAAAAATCTAACTCAACGGGTGTTTCCCGACCAAAAATGCTTACAAGTACTTTAATTTTGCCCTTTTCTTGATCAATTGACTCAACAGTTCCCAAAAAATCTAAAAAAGGACCGTCATTAATTTTAACAGCTTCACCAACAGAAAACTGAGCTTTATAAACAGGTTCTTTTCTATCAACGAATTCGATAATTGCAGCAACTTCGGCATCACTTATTGGAGTAGGTTTGTTTTCAGCACCTACAAATGACGTAACGCCTGGAGTAGTGCGGACTAAAATCCAGCTTTCGTCTGTTAAGTCCATATTTACAAAAATATATCCCGGGAAAATTTTCTCTTTAATTTTTTCTTTTTTACCAGCACGAATTCTGATGGTCTCGCGGGTTGGAACGATAGCGTCAAAAATTCTGTCTTCATAACCCATGCTCTGGACTCTTTGCATAAGGGTTTTTCCGACTTTATTTTCGTGCCCTGAATAAGTGTGGACGATGTACCATTTACCTTTTAGATCTTTTATCGACTTTACTTTTGTTTTTTCTTCTTTGGAGTCATCTGCTTTAACTTCTTTTTCAACTGTACCTTCTTCTTTTGCTTCAGTTGCTTCTACAATCTCTTCACTAGATGATGCAGGTTTTTCGATAACCTCTCTTGTAACCTCAACAGGAGCTTCGTCTTTGGCTAGAGTCTCAGAGTCGACCGGTGAATCTGAAATTATTTCAGGTGTTTCCACGATATCTGTCTGAGGTGTTTCCTCTAAATTGTCAGTTGGTTTTAAGTCTTTGTCGTTCATAAATTTATCCTATTAATAATTTGAGCAGTTCTGTAAATAATAAATCAAGTCCGCCTAGGTATATTCCTATGGCAACGCTGATTCCCAGAACTATTAAAGTTAATCTGATAGTATCAGTCCGTGATGTCCACGTTACCTTATACAGTTCATTTTTAACTTCAGTCAAGAAGCTCAACATAAGTGCTAATTTTACCACAGCTTAGCCTAAGAATGCAAAGAGTAAATAGTTGGGGGATTTAGTGGGATTATGGGGAGACATGACAACGGATTGACAATGTAGACAACACAAACTACAATTTAAAAATAGTATTGCGTATCAAGTATAGAATATAGAGTATAGAACTATAAATATTTGATAATAAATTTATGACTAAAATCCGTAAAGCTGTAATTCCCGCTGCTGGTTCCCGCCGCATTTTCCCGTTCGCCTTAAAGTATTATTCATACACGGCTCACGGAGCAATTACTGGCGGGCGAGCTGTTTTTATAGATAGTATTAATTCGGAGGGTTTATATGACTAAAATCCGTAAAGCTGTAATTCCCGCTGCTGGTTTTGGAACCCGGTTTCTCCCCCAAACAAAGGCCATGCCCAAAGAAATGCTTCCTGTAGTTGATAAACCGGTTATCCAATACGTAGTTGAAGAGGCGGTTGAATCCGGAATTGAAGATATTATTATTGTTACGGGTGCGCTAAAGCGTGCCATAGAGGATCATTTCGACGTTCTAAATCAAGATTTAGTGAAAAATCTTAAAGACGGTGGAAAAGAAGAAATGCTTAAGGAAGTACAAAAGATTTCAGAGTTGGCAAATTTTATTTATGTTAGACAAAAAGGTCCGTATGGAAATGGAACACCTGTTTTGGCGGCAGAACCGGTAATAGAAAACGAACCATTTGCAGTTCTTTGGGGAGATGAATTTATTTATTCAAAGCCCGCGCGCTTGAAGCAAATGATTGATGTATACGACAAGTACGGAGGAATAGTTATTTCCGGTGTAAGGATAGAGAACAAAGAAGACCTCAAGCGCTATGGAATTGCTGATATCGAAACAGTTGAAGGTAATGTTTTTAGAATTAAAGAAATTGTTGAGAAGCCTGATCCCGAGCATGCTCCGTCGAATATGGCAACGCATGGAGCGTATATTTTACCGCCTGAAATTTTTGGAGCATTAAAAAATATTGGACCCGGAAAAGGCGGGGAGATTTGGCTGATTGATGCGATAAATAAACTTCGTGATGAAGGTGTGCCCGTGTATGGAGTAGAGATAGAGAATGGAAAGTACTATGATACGGGGTCAAAACTTGAATATATGAAGACAGTAGTCGAATTTGCCCTCCAGCACCCTGCGTTAAATGGAGAATTTAGGAAATTCCTGAAAGAACTCCGGTTGGATTAGCAACTATTTTATTTTCCCGTGTAATTTCGTGCAGACTATGATGGAGGATGCAACAGCTGTGTGTATCATATATCGATATATGATACACAGCGTTAGTGTCTTGAGTTCAAGGGCGAGAACAAGTAAACTACAAGAGACAATTAAATTACGATACGCCAGCTCTGATTGAATCGGAGCCAGCTGGTGGACAAAACTCAAAATTTAGCTACGGAAGATTTAGCTGATGCTTATGGTGCAACCGAGTTTGAAAATAGTGATGAGGCGAAGAAAGAAATTCAACGATTAAACAAACAAATTTACGACGAAAATCCTGAGATAAAAGAGCTTTGGGAAAAAGGTAGGAAGAAAAGCACAGAGAGTTAGAATACCGGATAGAGTATCAATACATTCAAGACCAAAAATTGTTGAAAGAAGAATACAATTTGGTCACTGGGAGGGAGACAGTATTGTAGGTAAAGGTCACACCTCAGGACTCCACACTGAGTACGAGAGGGTTTCAAGTAAAACAAGGTTGGAATATATAAAGAGAATCAACTCTTTTGAAACAGTACTTGCAGTAAATAAGATCTTTAGTCATCTTCCTCCCCATGCTAAGAGAACAGTAACACTTGATAATGGTTCAGAACATGTAAGACATAAAGAATTTGGAATACCAACATATTTTGTAGATCCATACTCCTCCTGGCAAAGAGGAGGTAATGAAAATGCAAATGGACTTATCAGATGCTACTTTCCTAAAGGAACTGACTTTAGTACAATCACTGATGAAGAGTTAAGAGATGTTGAATGGGAACTTAACAACAGACCCAGAAAACGTCTTAACTTTAAAACACCTAAGGAAGTGTTTGATTATTACCTTAATTGTCCCTAGGGGTTGCGATTGTTAATAGAATACGGTTTAGCTTAATATACATAGATAATGGATATCAAAAAACATATTGCAAAAAAGCTTCGGGAGAATTTGTCTGACTTAAAGTTTGAAATTTCGCCTGAAATAAAAATTTCAGACAACCTCGAGCACAGTGACTACTATACAAATGTCGCGATGCGCATGTCTAAAGACTTAAGGCTTAAGACTTATTCGCAGAAAAGCTCTGCTTATGACTTAGGTCTGGGAAGTCCAATGGATGTGGCAGAAAGTATTGTCTCAAAATTTTCCCCCGACGAATATATTTCAAAAGTCGAGGCTGTTGCACCCGGATTTGTGAATTTTTGGGTTTCGGAAAAATATCTTTTTGAAAATTTAAATTTTATTTTGCGCGAGAAAGAAAACTTTGGAAAGTCTAATATGAATAAAGGAAAAAAAGCTGTGGTTGAATTCTCATCTCCAAATATTGCTAAGCCTTTCACTGTTGGACATTTACGCTCAACAATTATAGGTAATGCGGTTGCAAACCTATTAATGGCAACCGGTTGGGAAGTATATAAAGATAACCATTTGGGGGACTGGGGTACGCAGTTTGGTAAACAAATCTTTGCCATAAAAGCGTGGGGAAATGAAGAGGATATTGAAAAGACTGACAATCCTGTAAAAAATTTGGTTGCCCTTTATGTTAAATTCCATGAGGAAGCAGAAAAAGACCCGAAGCTTGAAGACGCAGCTCGCGCATGGTTTAAAAAATTGGAAGACGGCGACCCTGAAGCAAAAAGGCTCTGGCAAAAGTGCACAGATTGGTCTTTAAAGGAGTTTGAAAAAATATATCAAAAATTAAATATTGTTTTCACAGAAAATGACGGTAAGGGTTACGGCGAATCGTACTTTGAAGACAAAATGGAGCCTGTAATTGAAGAACTGAGAACAAAAGGACTTCTTAAAAAACATGAAGGAGCAGAGCTTGTCTATTTTCCAGGTGATAAATATCCTCCGCTTATGATTGTAAAAAGCGACGGTACTACTCTTTACGCCACTCGTGATTTGGCAACGGATAAGTTTCGTCTTGATAAATATGGCCCGGATATTACCATTATTAATGAAGTCGGAGCAGAGCAGTCATTATATTTTTACCAGCTTTTTGAAACGGAAAAAATGCTCGGATGGGTGAAGGATGGACAGAGAATTCATATAAAACACGGACTTTACAGATTTAAGGAAGGAAAAATGTCGACTCGACGCGGAAATACTGTTTGGCTTGAAGATGTTTTGGATGAGGCGGAAAAACGCGCAGAAGGTTTGGTTAAAGAAAAAAATCACGACGTAGATTCTACGGCAATTGGAATTGGGGCATTAAAATGGAACGACTTAAAAAGAGGTTCGGTGCAGGATATTGTTTTTGATTGGGAGGACATTTTGAACATGCAAGGCAACTCCGGGCCTTATATTCAGTACACTTATGTCAGAACGCAGAGCGTTCTGGAGAAGGCTTTTGTCCGTCATTCTGGGGACGACTCAGAGCAAAGCACGGAGAAGGACGCCAGAATCGATTCTGGGCAAGCCAGAATGACAAATGATGATATTGAAACAAATTCAAGTGAACTACAGACTACAAACTACAGACTACAAGCTGAAGAGGATGAACTCTTGAGATTTCTTAGTTATTATCCATATTTCGTGGAGAAGGCAAGCATTGAATTTGCGACAAGTGTAATATGTAATTATTTGTTTGAGTTATCTCAAAAATTTAATCTTTTTTACCAAAAGCATAAAATTATCGGATCTGAAAATGAAAATTTCCGTTTGGAATTAACGAAGGCTACGGGTCAGACCGTTAAAAATGGCTTGAATTTACTAGGAATAGAGACTGTTGCGAGGATGTAGCTAGCGGGAATTGTCGTCAGATGAAGCAGGCCTAGAGTGAATGTTTCGCGATCGTCCCGATGGAATCTCTCTGACACCTCTTTTAATAGAGGCTAGACGTTGACGTTCAGCATGAGTTAGACCCCCTGATTGCATATATGCAAAAGCACGTTCAAAAACGGTATTCATGCACTGCTTGAACTGATTCGCTTTTTGATCAAAGTCGGAAGGTTTTAGATCCGTATCGGATATTGCTATTGGCTCAAGTTCTTTGTGTCTGACAATCATCCGTAACCCATTTACGCCATCTTTCATAAGATTTGCAGAGTTAATGCGGCCATTGGTGGCATTATGAACGATTTCCATTTTTTCTGCTATTTCTGGGACTATCAGCAATCTTAAATCTCGTGAATCGCTAAGGATTGAACTTGTGAATGCATCTTCGGCGGCATCAACACATTTGATATACAAGAATTCTTCTGGTGAAGGAATCACTTGTAAGCCATGGGCGTTTTCTGAAAAACATTCTATCTGACTTTCGAGTGACATAAGGAGTGATTATAACTTATAGTATGAATAATTTCAAGCAAAGAAAATGCCGGAAGGTGAAGGTTTGGAACCTACAAAACCCTCGTTAAGACGAGGTAACCTTCCGGTCGTGAGACGGTGGTGAGAACTACTCGCTCTCTGGCTGCTTTACGGGTTGATGACGTAGTTCTTGTGCTTTGCGTATCATACGCATACGCACTTGGCTATTGGGATCTGCTTCGACCCTCTCCTTCGCCGTGAGGCGACCAGAAGTTGCTAGTTCAAGCTGACTATCCGGCATCTGCTCTCCTAAAGCTTGGCGGGAATCCCGAAAGACTCCCTGACGAACTACGGTTTACCTTTGTCTAAATTTGCCCTTGCGGGCCACGATTACCTCCGTCTCGAATATGTTCTGGGACTTCTCTTTGAGCGCGCATTTGCACTCAAGAAAAATCTCCAAACGTGTATATTGTAATCCATTTGATATTGTTTGCAAAGATAGGAGTTCTATGCTTAAATTGAGTTTATGAAATTTGAAAAAACAACGCTTCCAAATGGCCTGCGAATAATTCTTGCTCCTAATGGTGGAGTAGAAAGCGCGACAGCTTTAGTTATGGTTGGTGCGGGGAGTCGCTATGAAAATGCGAAAAACAGCGGAGTGTCTCATTTTCTCGAGCATATGGCATTTAAGGGTACCAAATCTCGTCCTACGGCTCGTGAAATTTCGACACTAATTGACGGCATTGGCGCAGAGAGTAACGCATTTACCGGAAAAGAAATGACCGGATATTATATAAAATCCGCAACGGAGCATGTGCCGCTCGCACTAGACATTCTTTCAAATATGCTTACAGAGTCTTTGTTTAAATCAGAAGAAATTGAGCGTGAAAAGGGCGTAATTGTTGAGGAGATAAATCTGTATAATGATACACCAATGAGAAATATCGGAAATGTTTATGAAAGACTTCTCTATGGAGATACTCCTATGGGTTGGGATATCGCGGGTAGAAAAGAGACTGTCACGAAGTTTAACCGAGCCGATTTTATAGATTATATGAATAGTCTTTATAGCGCTGATAATATGGTGGTTGTAGTTGCCGGAAATTTCGATAAGGAAAAAATCCTAGAAGAAATTAAAAGGAGATTTTCAGGACTTAAGAAATTCAAAACCGTAGGTCACGAAAAAGTTAAAGATGCGCAGGATAAGCCTCTCGTAACGCTTGTTAAAAAGACAACGGATCAAGCGCATTTTGCATTAGGTGTAAGAACTGTTAGTTTGTTTAATGAGAACGATAGATATCCCCTGTCAATATTGGCTTCAATTCTGGGCGGGGGAATGTCATCACGTCTTTTTTATGAAATCCGCGAGCGCCGCGGTCTTGCATATTATGTGAGAACAAATACAGATGAATATTTAGACTGCGGATATATGGCAACATTTGTCGGGGCGGATCCGAAAAGGCTAGAAGAGGCGATAAAAATAGTATGTGACGAATATAGAAAAATAATTGACCATAAGGAAATTGACTCTGAGGAAGTTAAAAAAGCAAAGGAATACAGCAAGGGGCATTTTGTACTAAGTCTTGAGGATAGTCAGTCGGTAGCAGTGCTTTATGCCATGCAGGAGATTTTGGAAAACAATATAGATTCGGCTGAGAAAATAATTGAGAAAATAGAAAAAGTAAATCTTTCCGATATCCACAGAGTTACAAAAACATATCTGGATACTAAAAATCTCTCCCTTGCAGTGATAGGAAATTTTGAGGATAAAAGTAAGTTCGAAAAACTCCTAGTTTAATCCGCCTTCGCGGAATTCCCCAACCGTAAGGTAGTGGGAGCTTCAATATTCCTGCTTGAAGGATTTCAATTCAATTTAGTGTTATTATATGTTTGTAAATATGAAAGAAGGTATTGAATATCCCTCATTTGAAGAACAATTTGCCGCGCGCGAGCGGTTCGGAGAACGTGGAGTTAGTGTTCTGGATGTTATTCCTCCAAATCATTCAGATAATTCAATCTTAATTATTCCCGGTTGGAGGGCGCAAATTAACGACTATAAAAAGCCTGTGCGATATTTTTTTGGTTACAATAGGAGAGTTTTGTCTGTTGAGCTTTCGGGTGATGAAGACCAGAAAGCGGAGGATATAAATTCATTGATTTATAGTAAAAAAGTACGCGGAGTTGATGTGGTTGCGCATTCGGTTGGCGCTATAAGCGTGGTTAAAGCAGCCTTAGATCGCCCAAACGCCGCGGGCAAAATAATATTAGTAAATCCAGCTTCTATGATAGGAGATGATAGTATTAAAGAGCTAATCAGGCGGTATGGAGAACTGAGGAAAGGTGCTTCAAGTGGTAACATTCAGGAAACCAGAAGTAAATCTGATTTTATCGAAATGGCAAAAATCATAACAGAATTTGATATGTATGAGTATCTTGGGAGGTTAAAGGAACTGGGAGTAAATATAATAACCTTGCACGCCCAAGGCGATGTGCTTTTTCCCTACGATAGAGTAGCAAGAGAAGCAGAGAAACGGGGCTGGGAGGATTTATCTGAAATTTCCGGTGGACATCTTTCTATCGATAGCGCAGTACCTTTTGTCCTTGACCGTTTTAATTCCTAAATATTTTCCGTCAGAACCATAGCGTTTTTCTCCATCAGCTCAATCCTTCTTTTCCACTCCGGAAGCGACATAAATTCTTCAAGCCAGTCGGAGTAACCCTCTTTTTGAATTTTATCCTTATATTGGTCCGGTGTTTCCCATTCGAGTCCTTCGGTAACTAGGGAATTTATCTGGATGTTTTTCTTCTTTGCGATAGTCAGAAATTCCGCATAAAATGAAAAGTCATTTCGTTTTGAAAATTTTAAAATGATATTTGCGGTTTGAGAATCCATGGCAAATGAGCCGGACATGATATCTACCTCATTTTCTGCAACTTTTGAAGCTAGAGTATTTACAATTTCTTCGGTCTCTCTCTGAGTTTTGGGGTGAGTTTCGAAAGCTCTTCTTGTTCTTCCTATCCATGTGATACCGGTGTTCGAAGGTAATATTTCTACGATATCGCGCAGTTCATTTGGAAAAGTTTTTGCCCAATGTAAAATTCTATCAAAATCACATACATGAATATGGCGTGTTTTCATTTTTAATCCCATTCTTATCGCTTCTTTGTATGTTTTTCCCATAGCTACATAATTCCCGTGAGCGCTCTGTTTGGTATAAAAAATATTTGCAGAGGTTAGGGCTTTTAGAGTATCCGGGTGGGTATTTTTCGTGACTCTAATCGCAATATACCCGAAATAAATTCTTTTCAAATCCTTACCGTAGGTTCTGGTTAATTTTGCGAGACGCGCTTGCGGATCATGAAGAGGACTGACCAAGGAAATGTCAGGGGTATAATTTTTCATAAATTAAGTATATCAGAAGAGTGAAGTGGCTTTATTTGACTACTTGGGTACTTGCCATTGATGGGTCAATCATTTCCATAGCTTCCCTTATGTAGAAATCTAGGATTATGGCCTCGTCATCTCTCATTTCCTGATCCTGCGTTTCACCAGAATTAAATGTAATAATATTTGAAACTTCATGTTCTTCCGCTTCACTAAAAATAATACTTAACGTATAAACGCCTTCATCTCTTGTATCGTGGTAAAATCTTATATCATTGCGTCCATCTGTATCAAATTCTAGTTCAATTATTTCAGAGGGAGCATCTGTGTAGGGGTCATCAGGATCTGGGATTGTAGCACTCGCTTTTAGAAAATCTGAGGTGAACTCGTACTTTCTGTCCCCTTGTTCTTTTAGCAAAGACTCTTTTCCATTTGCCATAATAATTATAGTAAGTCTGTCTATATTTTCTTGGACTTTTTTTCTTAATTCTGGAGTAGCATATGTTTCACTTCTAGCGTATTTAGTAGGTTCGTCGATGGGTAAAAAGATACCTTGTTGTTTGGCATCCTGAACTTTTTGTTTTTTTGTAACAAGTAATTTTAATAATTCCTCTACTTCTTGATCTTCGGGATGAAGGTCTATTTCAGGTTCACCGTTATCCATAATTAGATTATAGCAAATTATTTCGTGTTGATTTTTATCTTAATGCTTTGTATGATATGGGTTATGGAGAAAACATTTATTATGGTAAAGCCGGAGGGAGTAAAGCGTGGCTTGGTCGGGGAAGTTATAAAGAGATTTGAAAATGCAGGGTTAAAACTTGTTGCTATAAAAATGGTTTCAGCTCCCGAGGAGCTGCTTAAAAAACATTATAAAAGTACAGATGAGCAATATCTAATGACGCTTGGAGGAAAAACTCTTTCTACATACGAAAAATATGGAATGGATGCGCAGAAAGATTTTGGAACTAAAGATAAGCTCGAATTAGGTAAATTAGTAATGGGATGGTTATTAAAATACATGAAAAGCGGTCCCGTAGTTCCAATGGTGTGGGAAGGTCGACACGCAGTTGAGAATGTAATTTCTTTAGTAGGACCAACTATGCCTGTTTCGGCGGTTGGTGGAACAATCCGTGGTGATTTTTCAACTGATTCAGCAGCATACGCGAACGTCGAAAGGCGTGGTGTTATGAATATAGTACATGCGTCGGGTTCTGTTGATGAGGCAAAAGTTGAGGCAGGATTATGGTTTACTGCGGAGGAAATTCATCAATATAGAAACATTCAAGATTTTTTAGGTGAAGAAATTAATAAATAATTTTTAGTCATTGAGAAGCACCGCTTCTTCGATAGTATATTCCCCAACTCTGGTTCTAACTAGGCTTTTTAGATAGCCTCCGGTTTTTAGTTTTTCACCTAAATCGCGTGCGATACTGCGTATATAAACACCTTTACCGCAAGTTATTTTTAGTTTTACAATAGGATATTTATATTCAAGTATTTCAATTTCCTTTACCTCAACCTCGCGGGGAACCAATGGCAAGGACCGTCCTTGACGTGCGGCTTTGTAGGCAACCTGTCCTTTTACCTTTATTGCGCTATAGGCAGGGGGAGTTTGCATGATTTTACCGATAAATTGGTTGAGTGCCGTTCGAACTTCTTTTAAAGTTGGATTTGGTACATTTTTATCCTGAGTTTGCTCGCCTCGCTGTAGCTTTGGCGAAGCGGGACGAAGGACGCCCTCCATATCATCAGTTGTAGAATTTGCGCCCAAGAAAATCTCCGCGATATACTCCTTTTCACTTTTAACTATTGAGTCAAGTTGCTTCGTAAATTCCCGCCCGATAGCAACCACCAGTACGCCGGAAGCGAGTGGGTCTAAAGTTCCTGCGTGACCAATTCTTCTTATACCGGTTTTTCTGCGCAAGCTGTAAATTACATCATGTGACGTAATTCCCACAGGTTTATTCACTGCAAAAATTCCCTCCATGTATGCATTTTAACATCAAATACTTGTTAATAGTCCTTGTTGTCCATAAAATATTAAGGAGGTAATTATGGAGAACGAATTTATTGCGCTAGATAACGGCTTGAAAATTCACTACAAAGAATTTGGGCAGGGTCCGACTTTATTACTTATTCACGGGTGGAATAATGACTGGAGCGGATTTGTTCCTTTGATAGAAAATGTAAAAGATAAATTTCATGTAATTGCAATTGACTTACCAGGATATGGCAAGTCGGATACTTTAAAGGAAGAGTATTCAGTAGAAAAGCTTTCTGATGTGGTGGCGGAGTTTATCGAAAAGAAAAACGGGGAAAAAATAGATATTTTGTGCGCCTTATCTATGGGGACAGTAATTGCTGCGGATTTTGCGAAAAAGCATAGTAATCGCATAAATTCTGTGGTGTTAATTGGTCCACCTATTATTAAATATGACTGGAAATTTTCAAAGCTTTACCGTGATTGGATAAAGTTTATGAATAAAAACATTATTCTTATGAAATCAGGGCATAAAATTATGTCTTCCGGGTGGTATGGGCACCTTACTGCCAAATACATAAATATGCATAACTACGATAGGGATTTGATAAATATGCATGGGATGCGTGGAAGAAGGAGTATAGATGCGAGAGCATTGTTTCAAATGGGAAAGGCGATGTATAATTATCATTTGGAAAAAACCTTAAATGAAATAAAAAATCCAATGCTTATAATTTTAGGTCGCTATGATAAAGTCATGAATTTGTCCGAAGCAGTAAGAATTGGAAAAACAAATAATAACGTAAAAGTACGCTGGGTGGAGGAGGCGGGGCATGTGGTAAGTCTCGAAAAACCGAAAGAGGTAGCGGATTTGATTAAGGATTTTTCAAAAGACCTCAAAATCTTGTAGTTGTGTTAAAATCCTCCTAGTCTGCCAGCTGGCTCCGATTCAATCGGAGCTGGCGGATTTGTACAGACAAGTTTTTAGCTGAATTGAACTTGCTTGCCATTTTTAGCTTAGTTATAATTTAAGAAAAGTGTATATGCCGGTGTAGCTCAATGGATAGAGCAGTCCCGTCCTAAGGGAAAGGTTGGAGGTCCGACTCCTCTCACTGGCGCAGCGTAATAAATTGCTCTGCAATTTAAACGCTGTTGAAACGTTTGAATCCGCCTTCGCAAAATTCCCTGGATGTAAGTCAGGTGGGATGCAGAGTGATTTTCCGCTTCGGCGGATTTGCGCTCGACGAAGCGTTTTGCTGATTCCCCGACCGTAAGGTCGTGGGAGCTTCAATCGTTGATTTATTATGTTTCGCGTTTGAAGCGTTGACTTATTTTCAAATCTCAATTATCATATACGGTATGTCTGAAATGAGTAAGAAAGAACTAAAAGAAATGCGTAAGATCGAAGAAGCAAGACGCATAAACTTAGAAAAAAAAGCCTCAATGACTAAGTGGATTACCATAGGAATTATATCAACTGTTTTTCTAGGAGCGTTTTTATTTTTAGTAGTGTTTTTACGTAATAATAATCCTAATTTAGCTACTCCAAACAGTAGTGCGCCTGTGGTGCTTTCTGACTCGGGTGAGTTCAGAATTGCGCCGGAATCAACTACTCCAATCAAAGAGCGTCCTGTGACATTGGTAGAATTTGCCGACGTTCAATGTCCTGCCTGCAAGCAGTATAATCCTATCGTAAATACTCTCTTAGGCTTATATCCTGAAACTCTTGCGATTAATTTCAAGCATTTCCCTATTAGCTCAATTCATCCTAACGGAGTGGTTAGCGCAATGGCTGCTGAGTCAGCTGGTGTTCAGGGTAAGTTTTTTGAAATGTTAGATTTACTCTACGCACGGCAAGAGGCATGGTCAAAACTTGCCAATCCGGAAGATGTTTTTCTAGAATATGCGCAGGAATTAGGCTTGGATGAGGCTAAATTCAAAAAAGACATGAAGGATGAATCTTTAACCGCAAAGATCGAAGCACAAAGAACCGAAGGGATTAGTGCGGGAGTAAATTCAACACCAACATTTTTTATTAATGGGGTAAAGATAGCAAATCCTGCAGACATTTCAGGCTTTCAGACGGCAATTGACTCAGCGCTTGCTCAAATTGGCGGAGGAAATACAATAGGAGATGATGTAGTTTCAACGCCGTCGGCGCAAGACTCGTTGTCACCACAGATTAATTTATGAATGAACTAATACAACCCACAGTCTCTGTATTAGGTTATCTAACTCTTTTTACGCAATTTTTAATAGTTTTTTTAGTAGTACTTCTGGTGTTACCAAAAAAAAAGAACGGGAGGGCAGGTAGGCTATATTCCTTTTTCAAAGAAAACGCGCTGAATTTTGCATTTTTAGCAGCATCCGCCGCAGCTCTGGGAAGTTTATTTCTTTCAGAAATAGTAGGATTTCCACCATGTAAGCTTTGCTGGTGGCAGAGAATTTTTATGTACCCATCTGCAATTATTCTCTTTATAGCACTTATTAAAAATGACAAAGGAGTAGTCAAATATGTTTTACCCCTATCTCTAATTGGTGCGGGTATCGCTGTTTATCACTATGTTATACAGCTTTTTCCAAATTTACTTGAGTGTAGTGAAGAGGTTGCAAAGTGCAGCGCTATTCAACTTGCGCAGTTTGGATATATCACAATTCCAGTGATGTCGCTTACGGCATTTTTACTGGTAATCGTCTTCTTGCTATATCTTTTGAAGAAATAAAAATTATTGTTCTACTTGCTGAGGTTGAGGTAGAGAGAGTTCTCTTATTGTACTTTCATTTGCTATTTGATACCAAGCTTGTTCATTGTCTGGGTGACCTTCTTGAGTAGGAGCTCTATCTAGTGCTCCTTCGCGAACTAAATCATCAATACCTCTTCTTACTGCGTCATATTCTACAGGATATTTACTCCTCCAATCAGTTTTTCCTACTTCCCAGTTTGGCTTATATCCCATTTGGTTAAGAATATCAGCAGTAGAAAAGCGCATTGCGGCAAATTTAGGGTCATATTTATTAAATCTACCAACTTCCAATCTATAGTTTCTTATTATTTCAGCAACCTTTCGTTCATCAATTTCCTCTACGGGTACAGTTTCGACCTTTGTTGGCGCATCAAGAAAATCATATCCTTTTCTCATCCAGTCACCCATTCTTCCAAACCTTGATTTAGTAGGGGGTCTTTGATTAGTATTGGTTTCTTGGCTAGCGGTCTCCTCAGGCGAAAAATGAGTTTCTCCAATTATTACTTCTCCTTCTCCACTTTCTGACATATTTAAATCATTATGTAGCAAAATAGGTCATTGTGTCAAGACACTTGAGGTTTATGTATAATATAACTACTTAAATTTATGAAGCACAAAGACTTTGAAATTATCGTCCGGGGATTAGTTATAAAGGATGGTAGAATTTTAGTATGCAAAACAGAAAATAGAGATTATTTTTTTCTACCCGGCGGGCATGTGGAATTCGGCGAGAATATGCGCAAAGCACTCAACCGTGAATTTATGGAAGAGACTGGCTTAAGAGTCAAAAAAAGTATGTTTATTGGGACGGTTGAGAATATTTTTTTACAGAGAGGGTCTTTAAATCACGAATTAAATTTCGTATTCCTGACTGAACTTAATGGTCACATAGGCACTTCCAAAGAGGATCATTTGACATTTTTATGGTTTTCACCGTTTGACCTAACGGAGGAAAAATTTGCTCCTCCTGCATTACGAAACGCGATTTTAAAATGGATAGCCGATAAAAAACCGTTTTTCATTCTGACTGAGGAGGAAGACGAATCAAAATTCTAAAAGTCTAAAGTTTAGGGTTTTTGGAAATTAGAATTTAGAGTTTAAAATTTAAAAATTAGAGTTTCTTTTTTGTATACAAAAAAGCATTATGGCAAAGCCGCCACCCATTACACATCACGCCAGACGTCACGAAATTATAAAATTTCTAGTCATTAGAACTATTTCAAACTTTCTGATTTTATTTATGCTTTCAGGACTTATTTTGACATTTGGTCCGGCAGTTTATTACGAAGTGGAATACCGCGTAGGACAGGCTTTTGGAGTAGAATTTATCCTGAGAGAGGATATTCCTGCAAATGAGCTGAGCGAATTTGGTCAGCTTTTGGAGAAATTGGGGCGAAATCCTGGAGGCAGTGAAAATGTATTTGGGGCAATAGTAAGCGGAGAACGGAAGCAAATAATCTTGCCAAAAAATGCGGAGTTTTCTATAGTAATACCAAGAATTGGGGCAAATTCAAATGTTATAACAAATGTAGACCCTAGTAATAAAGACGAGTATTTGCGTGCTTTAGTAGAAGGTGTAGCTCACGCAAAAGGAACATCATTTCCGGGACTAGGTGGAACTATTTATTTATTCGCGCATAGCGCTGACAATTTTTGGAATGTGGGGCGCTATAATGCGGTTTTTTACTTAATCAGTAAATTAGTTCCCGGTGATGAGATAAATATTTTTTTTCAGGGAACGCGCTACAAATATATCGTAGAAAAACAAGAAGTGGTGGACCCCAACCAGGTAGAATTTATAACTAGTACAAGAGGGCAGGGTGAAGAACTTATTTTACAGACCTGCTATCCTCCGGGGACTGCATGGAAAAGACTTCTGGTGTTTGCGAAACCAGCGTAATAAAAAACTTAAAACTTAAAACCCAAAACTTATAATTAAAAAATAAAATTTGTAAAAAAAATGGCATGGGGTTAAAATGAACTCTATGCGCAAGAAGCAGTTAATTGTTCTTTCAATCTTCCTTTCTTTAGGCCTTACTCTTTACCTATTCAGACAATCTTTTGTTGTTAACTCAATTGCTTCTTTTTTTCAAAACACAATTTCTACTACCCGAGCAATTATTTATTCTTCAAAGACTGACGAGGAAACAAGCCTTTTAGAGGAGAATAGAAAACTGAAGGAAAAACTTTCGGGAATTGAACTAATTGAGCGTGAAAATATCGCGTTGCGTAGTCAATTTGAGGAAAACAGTCATGGAGTATATAAGCTTTTACCGGCAAATATCATAGGATACAAGGGGCGGGGGGTTTATGAAGCCTTTTTGATTGATGCTGGAAAAGAACAAGGAGTTCGTACCGGTACGGCAGTTGTAGTTGGAAGTACTTTGGTTGGGACTATATTCAAAACATCCCAAAACATATCAGAAGTACACACAATTTTACATCCTGACTTTTCAACCATCGTGAAATATCCCAAAACATCCGCTAGGGGAATTATTAGGGGATACAATTCATATCTAATTATGGAAAATGTACTTATCACCGATACGTTAGAAAGGGATGGGATAATTGTCACTATGGGTGAATTAGATAATGCTGGTATAGGAGTGCCTAGCGATTTAAATGTTGGAAAAATTGACTCAGTAGACCGCGAGGAAACTGCCTCTTTTCAAGCCGCTCAAGTGACACCTCTCATAGATTACTCTCAGATATCAACAGTCTTTGTAATCGTAGGACTTAACTAAATGAAATTAAGAATTTTTTTACTGGTACTTTTGTTTTTATCAATTTTTATAGAGCAGTTATTAATTTCAATCCCTTTAGTTTTTCTCTTTACTTACATAATTTTTTCTATTAATGAAAGATTGAGATATTTAATTCCAGCGGCAGTTTTATCAATTGCGGGTGATGCGGCAATACTCAATCCAATTGGTGTAACTTTAATTTTAGTTTGTATATTAATTTTGGCAATTTATCTTTACGCAAAATATTTAGGTTCAAAAGACACACTTGTCTATATTTTAATTGGAATAATTGGAATAGTATTTTATGCTATCATATTTGGATACTCCGCAACGGCATTATTTGGATGGTTTGTGCTGTTACTATCCGCATGGATTATTTACAGACTTATACCTAACAAATATTCTTTTCTATGAAAAAAAAGAACGACATCGGATATGCTTTTTCCGAACATGTATTTCTAGCAAAAAAATATTTTTCTCAGCAAAGAAACGACGGAGATAATAATTTTGACATTATGAGAAGACTTCCTCTAATGTTTTTGGGAGTTGTTTTTGTGATTTTTGTATTGCGACTTTTTACGCTTCAAGTCGTTCGCGGTGAATATTATGACAGGCTTTCAAATGAAAATAGAATAAGAACCACATTAATCCCTGCGCCCAGAGGAATAATTTTTGATAGAAATGGAGAGGCTTTGGTACGCAACACGCCGACATTTGGAATTATAAAGGACGAGAAGATAGAATGGATGTCCCACGATGAGGCTTTATCAAAAATGGAAAATAATAAGGATTTGGTACTTAGTATTCCTCAGAGAGAATATTTATATAAGGAAATTTTCGCGCACGTACTTGGATATGTAGGGCAATTAAGTGAAGATGAAGTATTACGTCCCGAGTATGGTGATTATGGATACTCTGATTTTACGGGAAGAATGGGAATTGAGGAGGAATATGAAAGGCTTTTACATGGAGAAAATGGAAGACAGCTTATCGAAGTTGATGCTCTGGGGAATTATGTAAGAACGCTTGGGGAGGATTTTTCAACTCCCGGGAAAAATATTACCACGACTTTGGATTTAGATATCCAAAAATCTGTTTTTAATGCGATGGAGGATGTGCAGTCCGGTGCGGTAGTTGTTTCAGATCCACGTGATGGTGCAATATTAGCAATGCTGTCAAAGCCTTCGTTTGATCCAAATTTATTTACCCGTTCGACAGGCTCAGGGCAGGCCCGTTCAACATCCTTCGACTCTGCTCAGGACAAGAGCTCAGGGCAGGCCGGCAAAAGTTACGAACCTGATGGAGGATATCAAAGCATTGAAGAAGTATTAAATGATAAAAAAGAGCCACTTTTAAATAGGTCAATTGCCGGTGCTTATCCGCCCGGCTCGACTTTTAAATTGGTTACAGCAACAGCGGGACTTGAGGAAGGTGCTATAGAACCAAATACAAAAATTGAGGATACGGGGGTAAGAACTATAGGAGGGATTTCATTTGGCACGTGGAATTTTCTTCAATACGGAAGGCTTGAGAAGCCTCTGAATGTTGTGGGGGCATTGAGGCGTTCGAATGACATTTTCTTTTATGTAGCATCTGAGAGAATTGGCGCCAAAAATCTTTCCGAGTGGGCGGGGAAATTCGGATTTGGGAAAATTATTGGAATCGATATCCCCGGAGAGATAGCGGGAATTGTCCCCGGACCATCATGGAAGGCAAGGGTTATAAGCGAGGATTGGTATTTGGGAGATACATACAATATGAGTATAGGGCAGGGGTTTTTACAGGTAACTCCACTTCAGGCAAACGCAATGACAAATGTAGTTGCCAGCGGTGGAATATTATATAGACCGCACATAGTATCTAATAACAAGAAAGTTATAAGGGAAAACTTTATAAAACCAGAGAATTTAAAACTGGTAAAGCAGGGAATGCTGGAAGCGTGTCAAACTGGAGGCACAGGATATCCGTTTTTTAACTTTACTGTCAGAAATAATAATTTGAAAATTGATGATTTGGATTTTTCGCAAGGGTATGCCAGTAATAGTGCTTCAGGGAATAAAGGGAGTTCAATAAATATTTCTGTCGGGTGTAAAACAGGGACATCTGAAACATTTGATGGAGGAAAACCGCACGCTTGGTTCACGGTATTTGCGCCATATCATAATCCTGAAATTTCCGTAACGATAATCGTCGAGCATGGAGGAGAAGGTTCTCAAGTTGCCGCACCAATAGTAAAAGAAATATTAACTGAGTATTTTGAGAAAAAGTAGTTTCTGATTCATTCCTTACTTAGATCCTTTACTGTAGTGTCGTGGGTTATTTATTCCCTATATTCTTGTGAATTATATTTATAATTTTACACTGCAACCAATATCACCATATGGATAAAATCGTTGCAAGAATTCCAGGACTAAATTCCAAAGTAAGTCCTGTATGCTTCTTGGTCTTCTATTTTCGTAACAATAAAATATTTGATATTCATACCCAAAAAATAATATTCTCTCATGAATTCGATTTCATCAAAACAAGGGTAGGGTGAAATATATACACTGTTTTGAATTTTAAAAAAACCAAGTCTTTTAAGAGTGTTGCTTATTATCTTGTCTTTACGACTTTTTTTTACAGGAATATCATACGTTACTAGTCGCCACTTGCCATCCCACCTAGTAGGTTTTTTAAGCATTAGTTCATCAATTACATAGGATAGGATTTTCCTTTTTCCTTTCTCTGAAATCTTTATTATCTGATTGCCGTTTTTTTGGGAAATGTCTATAATTTTTTGCTTGGCAAGTCTTTTTAAATTCTGTCTTAGCAATCTTTCGTTAAATTGCTTCCAGATTCTAAAATCTTTCTTATCTTCAAAAAGCTCCCTTGCAAGCAATGCTGTGTTTGGAGCAGTAAGCATCACCGCAACTGTTCCCGCTTTTGCAATAAGCGTTAATACATGTTTTATTTTTGCGTTTTGTATATCCTCTTTTTCAAGCTTTATTTTTTGAAAGAGAAGAATTCCAAGATGTTTGATTTGTTCATCAGAAATAATGTCAGACGTTTTTTTCCTCATGGCAAATAAATCGTAATTGAAATTTGTTGCGATTGCAACAAATTTCACCATATGGACGAAATGGTTGCAGAATTTATCATAATGAGTTGAGGTATTATATTTTGTCCTGCGTGTTATTATGAGAATGTATTTTGGGGTGGAGAAAAATTAGTTTGTGAATTTGTCCACCAAAGGCGGATCAGTTGGTGAATTTGAAGGTTTGGATAATTTGATTAAAAAGATCGTCTTCTTGAGGCATATACTGACTTTCTATCAAGAGTCCTCCCATATCCGGGATATCGTTGACGTGATATGGCAAAAGAATAACTCTGTGTCCATTTGATTTTAACTCAAATCCCGAGATCCCATTAATTGTAATAGGTCTTTTTTCTTCTGCAGCTTCAGGACTGGCTAAAAAGTTTACGTATTTGTCATAACCGCGTGCGTCTCTGAGATAAATAGTAATTTTATATGGATTACCACTTTTACCGTTGTTTGTTACAGTGATGTTTTCTTGCAAGGTTAAAGTCCCCCATAAAGATAATAATTCGTCTTTGACAATAAAAGATTTAGGATACTTCAGGGATATCCCATAGTACTTGTTCGTGTATGTTTCCCAATTTGCAGTGGGGTCGGGTGTGGGAGTACTCACCTTCATTAAAACTTCGGCGGGCGAGGGGGTCGGGGTGGGTTTTGAAATAAGACTCATTAATTGAGGTTTAAAAACATAAAATCCTACAACACCGCCTGCGACTAGTAAAAATAAAACTATGCCAATAATTAAAGCTAAAGAAAATTTAGGTTTTTGGGCCAGAGGCCCATCAGCCTTTGGCTGAGAAACGGATGGTGTTTGTTCAATCGGTGAAACCAGAGGAGCGGGACTTAAATATTGTTCATTCATAATAGCTTACAATTAGTACCTATAACTTTACCTCCTTCGCCGATACATTCCATTATTACTGTTTTTGTTTTGTTTGCTAGATTAACTTTAAAAATTATGTTCCCGCCATTACCACCATCTCCTCCAGAGCATTCTATATATAAGTCTCCTGTTTTCGTGAGCTGTAATGGCTTTGAACACTCGTAGTAGGGGATTTCTTTATCATTTGCGATTGTTACAATTCCTCTTATAGCAGAATTGTTTTCTTTAATTGCTACATGACTCATATTTCTTGTTCCCCCACCTCCTGCATTAACTCCATATGCAAGAATTGCATTGTTAGATTTTGTAGTACAGTAAATTGAGGTACTTATTCCGTACGGCGGGAACAATTCGTTAGCCTCTTTAAAAACACTTAGTAATGGGTCTGATGTTAAATTGATTTGCTTAGAATCTTTAATGAAGAAAAATTTTCCATTATCATCGGTCTGGAGAAATGGAGAACATGAAAGATCTTCAAGGTCTACATCTCTCATGGAAGTCATTTCTTCTGGATATTTATATGATAAAGAATAAAGGCCAAAACCTGCTGTGGAGTCATAGAAGCGTTTCTTGTATTTGCTCATGACATTAAGTGCTGATTGGTCCGTGAATTTGAATGTGGAGAGGATTTGCTTGAAAGTATTGAAATACTGTTCTCTCTGTCCTGATTTGTAAGACCTATAAAATCCATACTTTTGTGAATTTGAAATGAATTCAAAACTTTCTCTTTGCCCATCAATAAACTCATAATCGTCTAGAAAGTACCCTTCATTTGCGCCAATTGTTTCTTTTTTAGGATTTGCGATACCCGGACTTGTTTGAATACTTTTTATGAGTTCTTCGTCAGTTCTGATACTTTTAGAAATATCCCAAAATATAATTGAGCCTGTCTTTATGCTTAATGCAGGTTCCAAGCTATTTGTCGGCTGATTAAATTCAAGGTCCGGGCTTTGGAGAGATGAGTCTTTTAAATTCCACTCGGAGGGATATTTAAAACTGAAACCCTCTCCTTGGTACGTTCTCCAATCCGAAGTTGGGTCGCCCGCCTTCGCTGAAGCTTCGGTGGGTGAAGGGGTGAGGGTTGGGGTAGGAGTGGGTTTTGAAATTATACTCATTATTTGAGGTTTGAAAACGTAGAATCCAGCAGCTGATCCTGCGATGAGTAAAAATAAAATTATTCCAACGATGATAGCAATTGGGAATTTTGGTTTTTGGGCCAGAGGCCCATCAGCCTTTGGCTGAGAAACGGGTGGAGTTTGCTCAACCGGTGGAACCGGAGGCTGAGGCAAAGCGTCTTCAACCGTCTGAGTTTGATTAGAATTTTGATTATCCACTTGATTAGTATTCACGAATAAGATCAAGTTGTCAATCGCCGGACCCATAACCCGCGACATTCTGAAAGATCACTTTGAGAAGAAATCTTATTAATTTTTACTTTTTAAGACAGGTACCTATCTTATTTTGTATTGCCTCCTCGCTTTGGTATACACAGGTAAGGCTTGGTTCACATTGTGCATCTCCTGCAGCTCCAGCATTTTTCCCACAAGATTGTCCTTCGGTTGAATATTGTCCACCAGGTGGTCGTTGATCAGTGAATTTGCTTGCAGTGAGAGTTTACTCGAACCTGAAGGTGGAGGGGGGGGTCAAGTATTGCCGGCCCAATAGCAAAACAAATCCCCACATCATGCTTCGGGGAAAAGTGACTTAACGGACAGATTCGGAAGCAATAGGAACAACTGATACTACCTGCCAGCAACCGGAAGATTGGGATATAGCAAATTCCCATGACATAATTCTAGCAGGCTTGGGAGGAAAAGTTATGCTAATTGTTGCTTGATCAATTCGTATATCATATACCTTGCGTACACCCTTGTTGTATTTTATTAAGCTAGCTGAAGCTGAGGAGTAGACGTCAGTTAGTGTACTTTTAGTATCAGTTTCATCTGTACCCCCAAAACTTTTAATAAGTGCTTCCATATCATGATTATTAATGGCATTAACCACGTTTTCTGCAGGGTTAAGTTCGTCGCCATTTGTAATGCAAGTATCGGAATTTTCGCTTGAAAGGGTTGGCGTAGGTGAAGGGGTTAGTGTTGGGGTGGGTTTTGAGATAAGACTCATTAATTGAGGTTTGAATGCGTAAAATCCAGCAACACCTCCTGCGAGGAGGAGGAAAATAATTATTCCGATTGTTGCAGAAAGTGGGAATTTACTTTTTGGTTTTGGTGTCTCTGAAACAGGGGTTGTTTCAATGGAGGGATTAGAAACTTCTGAGTTTGAAATTCCAAGGTTAGAAACAGGGGGTGAGGGATTATTATTTTCTTCCATACTCTTAGTATTTCAGTATTGAAGACCTATGTCAATAACAGGGGAAGGGTTTAGATAAAATCTTTCGGGGTAGATGTAGCAATTCCAATTTTTTGAAACTCTTTATCATATGAAGCTAGTTTTACGCCTTTTGGAATTTGTGTTGCAATGAGACAATCGCCGAATTTGATATTATATTTCTTGTAGAGTAAGAGTGCAGCTTTTGTGTCAGTTTTTTCAATTAAAGTGAGGTTTCTAAGGGATAGCAATGTTCTAATATCTTCAATTACTCCAGCCTTTAGGAATTTATACTGCTTTATCAGAACAAATTGAATTTCCAAAATGACAATGTTTGATGTGTATGGTCTTAGCTGGCCTTGCTCTATCATTTCAAAAAGACGAATACAATCTAACGCTTTTTTGGGGTCATCCTGTGTTAAGTATCGGATGAAAATATTAGAATCAATAAAGACTTTTGTCATTTATTCGGAGTAGTCAATAAAATCTCGGATTTTTTCTGCTGGAATTGGATTTTTAACTTTATATTTACCCGCAAGAGAAAGTATACCCTTTTTCTTGTCAACCAGCTCAATAATTATCTTTGATTTCTCGGCACGAATGATGGCTTTTCCATGTTGGGTCAATCCCGCCTTCTTACGTATTGAAACAGGAATATGGACTTGGAATTTTGGAGTGATAGTAGTTGTAGTTTGCATTTCAATAACAAATATACCTTATTACCAATTACTTGTCAATAACTATTTTGTGAAATTTTCCCCCCAGAAGCGGGTCAGTTAGTAAACTGAAAGGTGGAGAGGATTGTATTGAGAAGCTCAGGTTCAAAATCTCCCCTATAAGTTATGTTGTATGGTGAGCCGTTTTTGTAAAGGACAATATTTACAGTATTCAACGAGTAGTATGCTTCAGTATTTTTATTGCAACTTTCTTTATCGCTGATAGATTTATTTGAGTATTTTTTCCCAGCGACGTTATTAAGAGTGATATTTTCTACTTGGACAATATAACATTGGGGATATTCTGGGGTTTTAAATTTACCAGTGCCATCGAGGGAATTTACGATTGAAAAAATTGGCCTGTCTTCTCCTGCAAAGCATTCTGATGTTTTTTCATTGCCTGTATGCAATACAAATTTATCGGTCCAACAGTTATTAAACCTAGAAGTAGGATATTTTATTGAATAATTATATTTTTTATTTACAAATGTTTTCCAATCGGCGGTGAGAGGGGGCGGCTGAGTGCCTGTGCCGATGGGCTGCGCTTTCCACTGATTATTGCTGCCAGGAATCTGTACCCATTCATTTCCACTGCCAGGGTTACTATCGGGCTGGCCGCCGAAAGTAGAGCCTGTCGTGGTGCCCGTGCCCGTGACCGCGGGGTCGGGAGTGGGGGAAGTTTCATTTTGTGTATAATCCACAAGTACTATATCTTCTCGAATTTCTTTTAATATTTTTGTTGATAAATAGACATTTCCATCATAGATAAAGAAAAGTTTTTCTCTCTCCCCATTTTTATCAAATGTTATGACAAATCCGTTATCGTGAAGAGTCTTTTGACCATATGGGAACGAAGGATCCGTCCAGTGTAAAATGGTTGCTCTGATTGATTTTTGCCCAACTGCCTTCCCCAAAAATATATCTTTGTTAGATTGAGAATTGGGGTCAAAATTTTTATAGTACTCATATCCAATAGAATCAGGGCGCAAAATCTTATCATCAAATAGGAAAATTTTCTCATAAGCAGGGGGTGCATTGAAAGAATCCAGAAAATCTAAGCGGACATACCCAAAAATTATTTCAGTATTACTATTTGGCTTGCAATCCTTTTCAGTGATTTCCGATCCGGTATTTGGAGTATCATAACCATCACTTAACTCTAATGGTTGGCTAAGGAATTCATTGGCCAGTAGAGGGTTTGGGATAATGCAAAATTCCTCCCTGGTACCATATTCAATTACCGCTTTTTTTATAAGCTCTTTACTGAGTATTTTTGCTTCGGTTTTCTGTGAACCCAAAATCATAAAGATGCACAAAAATATGAATATAGGTATTTTCTTCATTTTAATTCTTCCTTTAATCTTACCTTTATGTCTTCATATAAATTACCTGTATTGGGATTGAGGTTTTTCTTTACGACGGTCTCTTGAACAACTGGTGTTGAGATTGGTGTGGTATTGTTTGAAGATTTTTTAAATAAGTAAAATCCTAAGGCAGCAAAAACAGCTAATAATAGGATTATGATTCCACCGGTAAGAAGAGTTAGAAATTTTGGTTTGGGGTTTTGGGCCAGAGGCCCATCAGCCTTTGGCTGAGAAATAGCTGCCGTCTGTTCAATCGGTGAAACCGGAGGCTGAGGCAAAGCGTTTTCAACCGTCTGAGTTTGATTAGAATTTTGATTATCCACTTGATTAGTATTCACGAATAAGATCAAGTTGTCAATCGCCGGACCCATAACCCGCGACATTCTGAAAGATCACTTTGAGAAGAAATCTTATTAATTTTTACTTTTTAAGACAGGTACCTATCTTATTTTGTATTGCCTCCTCGCTTTGGTATACACAGGTAAGGCTTGGTTCACATTGTGCATCTCCTGCAGCTCCAGCATTTTTCCCACAAGATTGTCCTTCGGTTGAATATTGTCCACCAGGTGGTCGTTGATCAGTGAATTTGCCCTCCTGATCTTGCTTCAAGTCTTTTCAGTTCTATTCGAACACGACTTGAAGAGCGATCTTTGGCGGGTCAGTTAGTAAACTGAAAGGTGGAGAGGATTTGGTCGAAAATTTTTCTACTTGAATCCAGTTCGCTTAAGTCTTTGATCTCCATGAAAACACTTTGGGTTCCGTTTGTTAATCTAGGTCCTTCTGCAAAGTTAGTCATTTGTTTCACCTCTCCAATGTAAACTTCAATTCTTGCACTATTTAGATAGCGCCTTTCTTGGTAAACAGCATTATGTCCATCTATCGTTATTTGTTTTTTTCCCGTTGGGGTTTCATTCCCAAGCGCTTGCTCAGATAATTTTTCTGGAGTATCGCCAAGATTTATATAAGTTGAATCATTGATGCCAATCCAAGTAGTTTCATTATCTTTGGGCCCTATCAATACAACTCCTCCTGTAGCTGTCTTTTTTTCTTCCCAGTCCTGTGGATATTTAAACGAAAGACTTATTTGGGAGATGGACTTGGTTTGCCAGGTATCAGGTGTTGAGGTTGATTCTGATTTTGGACAAGGAGCAAATTCACAGTTGGGACCGCTTCTCCCCACACTACTTCCATCAGGACAAATCATCGCCTCCATAGTGCAAGCGACTTGTTCAGGGTTTGATTGATTTAAATTTTTATAAATAAAATATCCGGCAACTCCAGATACAGATAATAAAATTAGAATAATTATGATGCTTATTATTTTTCCTAGATTATTTCTTTTTGTAGTATTTGTTGGGTGGGTTTGGGTAGATTGATTTGCTTGAATATCCGTGCTAACAGGATTTTCTGGCGGAAAATTTCCTTGAAGAGTGTTATTTATAGGTTCCATGTATCTAGTATTTCAGGAAATGCACGTGCTTGTCAACAAAAAGAAGCATTATAAGAAAAGCTGACAACTCGTCCCACATATCATATATTAATATATGATACTCAAAGATTCTAACAGAGTTTTGTCTTGAGGGATCTTAAAATTTGATTAATTTAAGATTGCAAAAGAAATATTAACTGATTATTCTGAAAACAAAAGATAACTGTCATACAAGAATAGAAATGTCCTATTCGTCATCCTGGTAAGCGAGGAACGAACGCATCCAGGATCTGATTCTGGACAAGCTCGCCTCGATTCGAGCGAGTCGAAGCGGGCCAGAATGACAAAAGAAATGAACACATATAGTTAAGGTGCATACAGAGATAAAAGCGGACATTTCTATTCTTGTGTAAGAAAAACAAAAGATAACTTGACGTATTTACTATTTTAATAATATAGTTAAAGTATGAGGGATGGAGAAGCAGTAATAGGTGGATTGGGGTTGCCTGAGGTAGAAAGGCAAAGTTTTGATTTGCCCTCAGACGCGATCGTAGCCTCCGCAAAATCGCTCCCACAATTTCGAAGACAAGAGTTTCCTCCTATTGGGAGCGTTTCGCCTGATGGCGAAAGTTCTGTGTTTAGATACAATGAAAGGGGAGAGGCTATAATTGACGCAACCGGTGGTGTGCAAGAGGGTGACGAATTAAGAGAGGTGCCGGAAGGTATAAAGACGCAGATAGTAGAGGTAGCAAAGGTCTTTGCGGATACCAACATAGAAAATTCAGATATATTTGCGCACGCAAGCAATTTTAAGGTTCCTGGAGAAAGGAAAATATTTTTTGACGAAATAGCAAAATTAAAAGCCATAGCTATTTTCAGAAATAATTCAGGTGGGGGAGCGATGAATAATAAGTTACTCTTAGAACAGGAAAAAAATATCGGCGATTATCTTAAAAAAGGTTACGAGCTGTGGAATGAAGCAAATAGAATGAGAGGAGAGATACGGCAAACCCAGCTTAAGGACGCCTCCTAGATATTTATTTCTATAGAAAGTCCGTAATGATCTGACAGATTTGGCTTATCTACAAGTTGGAAATTATCTATTTTTATCTGAGGACTCGTAAAAATATAATCAACCGCAAGACCTTTTGGAAATAAATACTTTGCAGCGTGAATATTAGGATTAAGTGTATTAGTAATATCCGTTGAAAGATTTGTTGCCATAGCAGATATTTTTTTAACCACAATGGAGCTTTTGTCTAAATTAAAATCTCCTGACAGAATAAAAGGTTCGTCTAAAGAATTTAAAAAATCTATAAATTTCTCACCGTCTTTTATGCGTGCGCTGTCATCCAGAGAATTTGGTCCCCAAAGAAGATGTGTATTTACAAACCAAATACTGTTGTTTGAAAATTTAAATTTGAGCGCTACTGCTGATCTGCCTATCGTTTTTGGATTAAGCTCTTTGAAAGAATTTAGGTATGTGGTTTTTTCTATAGTAAATATTTTTTTCTCCAGAACGTTAAGGTTTTCTGAGTAAAAAGTTGCGTTACCGAAATATGAATTTTTACGCTCCTTAATAACAGCATTTTTTGAGAGAATCCCGTTTAGTAAAAGTTCTTTTTTTATGACTTCAAAACAATTAAGACCTACGTTTTCTATCTCCGCTTTCGGTTCTAGTCTTTCGCCACTTAGTTCCCCTAAGTATTTTTTGGGAATAATATAACTGCCTCCTTGGGAAAAAGTTCCCCCTGTTACTTCCTGAAAATGGAGGATGTCAAAGTTATTCTCTTTTACAAATTCTATTATTTCCGGAAGATGCATTCCCTGGAAAATATTTAGCTGAAAAAGTTTTATTTTCATTTCTACTAATTTAACAGTTTTTGTTTATAATTAAAAGATGAGTGAGACGGACTATTATGTTTTCTTTTCTTACTCTATAGGGATTGGTCCCAAAACTTTAGTAAAATTATTAGATAAATTTAAAACTGCGGAGAAAATTTACAACGCTTCAGAAAAAGAATTAATTAATGCAGGATTTAAAGGAAAGAATTTAGAAAAATATCTTAAATTTAAAAGTGAATTTGACTTGAATAAAATTTTACTGGAAATCAAAAATAAAAATATTTGGGTAATTACATACGCGCAGTTTCCGGAAAAACTAAAAACTATCTCCAATCCCCCGATTGTTTTATACGGTCGTGGAGACAAAAGCTTAATATTTGAAAAAAATTCTATCGGTATAGTCGGCTCACGCCGTCCCACAAGCTATGGGGTAACCGTAACTGAAAGTTTCACCCGCGATTTTGTCGATGTAGGATTTGTGATTGTTTCGGGAATGGCAATGGGAATTGATGGTATAGCGCATAAAACTTGCTTGAAACATAAAGGAAAAACAATTGCGGTTCTTGGCTCGGGTGTGGATTTACCTACTCCCGGCGAGCATTGGGGTTTGTACAACGAAATTATTAAAAATGGTGGTGCGGTGGTATCAGAATTTCCTTTGGGAATGATTCCAAATAAGGGAAGTTTTCCAGCAAGAAATAGAATAATTAGCGCTTTGTCAGATGCTATTTTAATTCCTGAAGCAACCTCAGATAGCGGTGCACTTATAACTGCAAAAGAAGCGTTTTCTCAGGGCAGAAAAGTTTTTTCAATTCCCGGTCCAATAACTTCCAGTCTTTCAAAGGGAACAAATGGTTTGTTCAAAGAGGGAGCAGTTGCGGTAGGAAGCGTGGGGGAGATTTTGAGTGAATTAAACTTAAAACCTAAAACTAAAAACAAAAACAAAATTGTAAATTTAAAATTAAGTAAAGAAGAAAAGAAAATCTATAAGGTTCTGGAAAACGAATCACTGGCAATTGATATAATTTCCAGAAAAACAAAAATTCCTATCGGAAAGCTGATGGTTTATCTGTCGGATTTGGAATTAAGGAATGTCCTCAGAAATAACAGCGGAAAGTGGGAGATCTATAGTTAAATATTGTATTAAGCAGCCCCGATAAATTGAGTAGCACTTCCGCCGCGCACTTCAGCCGCAATTATATGGTGTTCGGGAAATTCAAGCCAATCCTTCATCCTATCGCGTTCATATACTGAATCAGCTACCCGTTTGGAAAGGTAGAGTGTCGGATATTTACGGGAACATTGCGGGCAGGGTTTATTGAACTGATGCTCCTTGCCTTTCAAAAAAAGCTTTTCTTAATAGAGTTAAATCTGTTGAATCTATATCACCACCATTATCATTAAGATCAGCTCTTATTTTTGCCTGAGGAGTGCAGATTGGCTTTTTAAATATACAAGCTACAAGCAAATTGTAGTCGTCTACGGTAAGTATGTCGTTACTGTTTGCGTTTCTATCGATATCTCCCGATATGAGCTTTAAGTTAGGTATTATTTTTGTTTGTCCGTTGGTTACAGAGTGAAACCCTGGCGCATTTGAATAAAGAGTATTATCAAATCTAATTTGAACAATATAACTTCCGGTAGGAGTGTTGCCCATATTAACAGTTCCTTTATATGTAAACGTAACCGGGTCAAATACTAAAGTTCCGGGAACTATACCACTAGCGTTTGATTTTGATGAAAAGTTTGTTACATCGGTTCCATCCGATGACTGAAGCTTTACTTCAACTCCCCTGCTTGTTCTGATAGGGCTCTCGGTGTTTTTACTTAATCCCTGACCCGCAACCGGTGCATTTGAGGCAATTCCGGGAAGATTTACAGTAAGGCTCAACCCTGCTTCTCCCGCACCAAGGGTTGGAGTAGGCGTCCTAGTGGGAGTAGGTGCACCGGGAGTTACGGTTGGGGTAGGCGTCCTAGTTGCGGTAGGAGTAGGTGTGCGGGTGGGAGTGGGAGTTGGAGTTGGAGTCCTGGTCGCAGTAGGAGTCGCAGTTGGCTCTGGTGATGGTGCAGATGAAACAGTACAGATTGAAGATGTGCCTACCGGTTGGGTTGTGCAAGTGTCTGGACTTCCAAGCGCCCCTACGCTGCATTTATAGGTTCCGGGTGATGCGCTTGTTTGAATAAGTGTTAGTGATGATGAATTATACGCACATGTTGGCGTTCCGCCATACACGCTTCTACAGTTGGTAGTCATTGCCCCCCCCCACGATAGAGTAAATATCTGCATTCCAGCTTACAGCATTTGGAACAGATGTCCACGTACAAGTTACAGTAGTTCCACTGCATGAAATACTTGCGGTTGTTGGAGAGGTTGGGCATGCTGATGTCGGGGTAGGCGTTGCTGTTGGAACTGCAGGGTCTGAAAAGATAAGAGTTCCGACTGGGGTACTTCCCACACACAAAGTATCTTTATCACTTATGGACTTTAATGATGGTTCAAACGAAGCCAGGCGGGACCAGCTGCGCCATAATCCTTCTTCTTGGGGAAATTCTTTGTTGACAACTCCAACTGCTTGATTAAAGAATTCTGCAAACTCAGAAGATGGTGTGGTTGGACCGTGATAGATAAAGCAGTATAGTCCATTGGTAAGCTCGCCTACCATTACCTGAGTGGGTTTTAATGGTGATAGACTTTCTGCTCTCTGGCGGAGGTCCTGTTGTTGTTGGGTGAGGAGTATTGTGGCGGGAAGGGCTATTGCCATAACAACTCCACCCAAGACCATTAAGGTTCTCTGCCACGAGTGGAAAAAAGCACCTTCGATAAGATTTTTAATAGAGCTCATTTAAAAATAAGTTATATTCATATAGTAGACAAATTTACTTTAATAAGTCAATCCTATTAAATAATTGGGATTTATAGGGGGGGCTTATCGGGGTTCAACCCCTTATAGGGGTAGAACCCCTAAAGTGTCCCCGAGGGGGCTTCATTCTGAAGCATTTTAACAAATGGTTTGTTTAAAGACGGAGCAGTTGCGGTAGGAAGCGCGGAGGAGATTTTGAGTGAATTAAACTTAAAGCCTAAAACTAAAAATAAAAACAAAATTGTAAATTTAAAATTAAGTAAAGAAGAAAAGAAAATCTATAAGGTTCTGGAAAACGAATCACTAGCAATTGATATAATTTCCAGAAAAACAAAAATTACTATCGGAAAAATTATGGTTATTCTATCAGAAATGGAATTAAGAGCAATATTGAAAAATGTTGACGGAGAATGGAAGATTGGTGCTTAACTTTTAATTTTATTATATCTTGAATATCCTCAATTTTAGTGTTATAGTATTTCCTTCCGCGTCTGCGGAAGTACTTTAACAAGGCTAATCCTGCCAATAATTGACGACGTAAAGCGAACTAGCTTTCGTGTAAATGCCGTCAGTTTTTGGGTGGGTAGAGTCAACGCAACAACACATCGTTAACGAACAACATTAGAAAGAGGTAAGTTATTGTCATCGCAGTCCAGATGGTCCCCAGCCATTCACCATGCCCACCGGTTGCTCATCGAGAGCTCAGGGCTCATGATTCTGGGAGCAGTAGTCGCCCTTACGTGGGCAAATACGAGCTTTGGTTCGTACCACGACATCGTTGATTACGACCTGGGAATGTTGTGGGGTATTCATTTCACACCGCATTCGGTCATCAACGAAATCCTCATGGCAGTGTTCTTTGCCCTTGCAGGTAAGGAAATTCTTGAGGCGTTTTTGCGAGGAGGAGCGCTTAATCGGCCTGAAAGCCGTGCGCTTCCATTCATAGCAACTGCAGGAGGCATGCTAGGTCCAGCCGGATTTTTCGCGCTTTCTGCACTCATTATTGCACCGGATATGCTTCCCGGTACTGCAATTCCGATGGCAACAGACATAGCGTTCGCGGCACTCGCAGGCAAGGTGATTTTCGGGTCATTGAAGCATCCAGTCGTCCAGTTCCTGCTAGTTCTCGCAATAGCAGACGATGCAGGTGGACTTATTGTTCTGGCAGTTTTTTACCAGGACTGGGACTTTTTGGGACTTGGGATTGGCGGTCTGCTAACCATTGCAGCAGTTGGTCTTACGCTTGTTCTGCGCAAGCAGTTCGGAGCGACCAACTATTTGTGGTACGCGATTCCCGGAGTAATTTCCTGGATTGCTTTTCACAAAGCGGGTCTCGAGCCGGCAATCTCGCTGGTTCCCATTGTCCTTCTCATGCCACATGCGCAGCGCGATTTTGGTATTTTTACCGAAGCGCATCGTAATGGTGAGAGGAAGGACACTTTGAACCGTTTCGAGCACCACATGGAGTTTCCTGTGGAGCTGATTCTTTGCGCTTTTGCGTTCGTAAACGCTGGCGTGAAGATGTCAACTCTCGGGAACGGGACGTTTCTCGTACTCGGTGCACTAATTATCGGAAAGCCGTTGGGTATTTATGCCTTTACGGTTGCCGCTATGAAATTGCGAGGGTACGAACTTCCTGCAGGAATGGACAAGTCCGATCTTTTGGTCATGGGAATGATCGCGGGTATCGGATTCACCGTTTCACTTTTCGTCGCAGGAGTTGCTTTCGACGAAGGGCCTCTTCTGGACGCGTCGCGTCTCGGAGCACTCGGTTCATTCGGTGCAATCGGAGTTGCAATTGCTTCTGCGTATCTGCTCCGAGTGGGGCGTTTTCGCAGAAAGCATACCGGCCTTCATTCGACTTCAGAACTCGAAATATAAGGTCGTTGACTAGTTTTAGCCTTTGGTGGTCCCGCTTAGCGGGACCACCTCCATACCAATAAAATTCACAAAAAATCCTTCGAATCGGAAATAGAACCTAAAAATCTCAATTTGAGATATAAGTATTTATTTAATCTTTTTAATAAGGGTTGCAAGAACGGGGGGAGTTAGGAGAGTCGTTAAAATTACCATTATGATAATGACTGAAAATACCTCGTTTGATACTACTCCAAGTTGTTTTCCAATGGTTGCAAATATAAGCCCGACTTCACCACGAGGCGCCATGGCAATACCTACGATAAGCTTATTTACCTTCCCAGCAACTAACCCTGAAGCCATTTTGCCAATAAATGCTACTACTGTAATTACAAGCCCTGCAATAAGAACAGAAGGGTTAAGTAATGTTGTTAAATCAACATTTATACCTGTATAGACGAAAAAAATTGGCACTAAGAAGAGCCCTATAGGTTCGATTAGTTCTTCGATGTGTCTGTTAGCATGGTAACGTAGTCGTGCCATAATCTTGCTTTCTGCTTTTACTTTCAGTTTGGAAAGTGCTGCTCTTACTTCGTCAATAATTTCGGGGTCTTTAAAGAATCTGAAATGAACAGGGTCTAAAACAAGCCCCGCAGCAAACGCTCCTATTATGGGAGCAAGTCCAATTACTTGTGCCAGATATGCAAAAATAAGTCCAAACGCTATGACAATAGTGAATTTCATGCCTGAACCTGTTTGGATTTTCGCAAAGAAGCGCCCAATTTGAGGAGCAAGTAGTTGTCCTATTACTATCGCACCTACTAAGAAAAGAACTGCTTTTGCAACTATTATGCTTATGATTCCGACACTTACAGCACCGGTTACAACTAAAGCAGATAAGACAGCTAAAATTATAAGTCCCAAAACATCATCAATTACTGCTGCTCCCAGAACAATCCGCGCCTCACTACTTTTCAGTTTTCCTAAATCTTTAAACACGCGGGCGGTAATTCCGACGGACGTTGCAGTAAGAGCCGCTCCTAGAAATAAATATGCATTACTTGAAAGACCCGGTAGAATTAAAGGACCAATTAGGTACGCTCCAGCTATAAATGGTACGACGACTCCTACAATTGCAACTAGTCCAGCGCGGGCTCCGACCTTTCTCATTTCTGAAAGATTAGATTCTAGTCCTATCTGAAATAAAAGTATTACCACTCCAAGTTCTGCCAAGAAGGCAATGATAGAATCAGTTTTAATAGGTTCAAAAATAGTAATTCCAAAGAGGACCAGGTTTCCTATTACGACACCTATAAGAAGTTCTCCGAGAACTGAAGGTTGGCCGAAACGTTCAACAAGTCCAGATATTTTTGCGGCAAGTAGAATTACTGCAATCCATAAGAAGGTGATAGCAAATGCGCCGTGTCCGCCTCCTGCTTCCTGGTGAGCGGCTTCTTCGGTTGCTGCAAAAAGTGGAGTGGTAAAATTAAGATAAGAAAATAACGCGACACTAATAATAGTAGAACGACCAAAAAACTTACTCGCAATAATTTCTCTAATAAAGCCTAACATAAAATTAAAAAAAGAAGACAACTGCCTTCTTAATAGTGATTGTTTTCAACAATCACAACTTTTTATTCTATTCCTTATCTTTTAAAAATTCAATAGGGTAGTGCTTTAGTTAAAATTTAGATTTAAGCTTGAAAAATAATAAGGCGTCTGTTAAAATACTTTTAATCCTAAGAAAGTGGGCCCTTCGAATACCTCAGGGTAAACGAAAAATAAGACCTGCCGAGGAGCCGTTCAGTTTAAAGTTCAAAATTTAAAGTGAAAAGTTGGCGCTCCTCAAAGGGCGCTTTTTTAATGGGACAATAGTTTGTCATCCCGAACTTGCCGTTCGACTTCGCTCAGGCCCTGAGCCTGCCGAATGGGATGCGGGATACAGATATAGATTCCGGATCAAGTCCGGAATGACACAAAACATTATGCCAAGTCAGAAAAACATAGAACAATTAGAACAGATAAAGGAGAAGTTAAATAGAGCTTCTGCTGTATTTTTCGTAGATTACCATGGACTTTCCCACCAGCAATTAGAGGAATTCCGCAAAACTTTGGGTAATTTGAACGGAGAAATGGCAATTTTTAAAAATACACTTTTTAATATAGCCCTTAAAGAAAAAGATATTGACGCTTCCGAAAAACTAAATGGTCCCCACGCTATGATTTTTGCTTATGGCGATGCCGCAAGTGTTGCAAAGGCGTTGATGAATTTTTATAAACAATATGAAAAGCCCGTTATAAAATTTGGAGTATTCGAGAATGCAATAATCGAAGACGATAAAGTAAAAGCAATTGCAGATCTTCCATCACGCGACCAATTACTATCGATGATTGCCTCAGCGCTTCAAAGCCCTATGCAACGGCTGGTTTTTGATCTTAAGTACACGATTTCAAGCCTTGCAATCGCACTTTATGAAGTTGAGAAGAAAAAAGCAAGTTAAAAGTTTAAAATTAAAAGTTCAAAGTTGCAGTTTAAAATTAGAAATTGTAAAAACCTTTAATTAATAATTGTCCCGCTGATAGTTTGCAGTTGGGATTCCGCTTTGGCGGTGATAATTTTTCATTTTTAACTTTGAATTCTTAACTAAAACAACCGAATGAAGGGAGGTGAGTGATATATGGCAAAACTAACACAGAGCGATATTTTAAAAGCAATTGAGGAGATGTCAGTTCTAGATTTATCAGAGCTGGTTAAAGCAATTGAAGAAAAGTTTGATGTTAAAGCTCAAGCTCCGTTAGCAGTTGCAGCAGCTTCAGCAGGTGCAGGCGTACCGGCAGAGGAAGTTTCCGAGCAGACTGTTTTTAACGTTGAAATAACTGAAACTGGAGCACAAAAGCTTTCAGTAATTAAGGCTTTACGTGAACTTGTCCCAACACTCGGACTTAAAGAAGCAAAGGATTTAGTTGATGCTGCACCTAATGAGGTTATGACAGCAGTAAATAAAACTACTGCGCAAGAGGCTAAAAAGAAACTTGAAGATGCAGGCGCAAAGGTTACACTAAAGTAGAATTAAGATGTAGGAATTATGAATTAAGAATAATCTTAGCTTATTAAGCTATAAAGTTTCTCAAAAAAAGCCCCAGTAATGGGGCTTTTTTAGTGGGAATGTGATATTATTTATCTAATGAGTGAAGTGGGTGGAGAAGTTCCAGAAGTTCCAGAAGTTCCAGAAGTTCCAGAAGTTCCAGATAAACTAATAGCTGAGGTAAAGCCAGTAAGTGATAGCAGAAATCAGCTATTATTAAATAAGGCAGAAATATCTAATATTGTAGATGAGCCTTTAGTGCCTGCATGTGAAGCATTTTATGATTTAA
Source organism: Candidatus Levyibacteriota bacterium (assembly GCA_039738415.1). GTDB lineage: Bacteria > Patescibacteriota > Microgenomatia > Levybacterales > GWA1-39-11 > JBCLLY01. Next base: position 16,496 of record JBCLLY010000001.1, on the reverse strand, counting down.
ACGTTCAGACTCTTTCATCATCTGCAAGTTTTGAAAATCTTCAGATTGAAGGTGCTGCAGCAAATGTAATTATCGATTATAGGTCTTTATCCGAAGAAAATCGGAGAATCGTTGACCTGATGATTACGGAGGGTCATGGTATTATGCTTCCAGACTTTGATGGAAGACTTGCAGTTAAATTCGAATTCCCTATTGATGCTACATCGACAGCTCATCAGGTAAAAGTGGTTTCAATTGATTTAGCGTCTAAATTTGTGAAGCAAAAAATGACTTGGGCGCCAAAGTATACTCAGAAGCAGATAGCGGGCATATATATGAGTCCCGAGGTCAACAAGATGGATCCCATGGAATTGGCTAAACAGACAGGATGGTTTTATTCTTTGGAAGAGGGTATTTTTTATGAAAGCGAGGAACATTATATAAAAACACATGAAATGGTTGAGTAGTGATTGTAAAGTAACCTCAAGTTTGCTAAAATATCTACCTATGGCAATGCTTTGTGATTACTGCAGAAAGGGGATAATGTATGGGAATAAAGTTTCTCATGCTAAAAACCGCTCAAAAAGAACCTGGAAACCAAATCTTCACAAGAAGAGAGTGGTTCTTGCGGGTCGTGCGATGAACTTGAAGCTTTGCACAAAATGCATCCGATTTTTTGCAAAAGCAGCGCTTGCTCTTAAAGAACAAAAAGAACAGAAAGAACAAGTCTCCACAATCCCAACTGCCGCCGCTTAGTCTTGATTTTTACATTTTTCTTTATTTACTCTTCACCCTGTAGTAAAATTTGCTGATGAGAATAGAACCTGACTTTCCCAAACTAGTGTCCCGCTTTCAATCCACCAATGCAACTCTTATTGAAAGATTTGGGCGCCTTAGTCCAATTCAGAGGGGAAGAATTTTAGATGAGGAAATGAAGGATTATGATGACATTTTTCAAGTTCAGAAAAAAAGAAATGATAATTCCTGCACAAAATAATAAAAGTGTAAATTTTATTTATCCAATTGATCCAAGACAACTTGAAAATCCTATCATTGGACTTGTTGCTTTACAATATATTTTGAACACTCATTCGTTTAAGGAGATACCACCCGAGTATATACCTGAATTTGTTACGGAGATAAAAAGAGCAGAAATTATGCAAAGTGATTTTATAAAAAATGCAGAAAATATTGTTGCTAGAACTAGATAGATATTTTAAAGAAAACTTTGAAATTGGGATTGGAATAGGGTAGTTGAAGATTTCTCAAGTTGGTTTGGGCACTTAAAAATCCAAGTTCGCCTTCCCATTCGGGACATGCCCTCCTAATGCCGTAAATAATTGTTCCGTTTGTTTTTACCTTTCGTAGTATGGCTTCAAGCTTTTCACTAGGTGATGCAGTTTGTCCATCTTCTTTCAGATGCAGATGAAGATCTTTAATAAACGCTGCGTCAAAAGAGTTGTCTACAATCTCTTTGGGAGGCGACATAAAGTTAGATAAAAAACCTAACTTTCCCGCGTCACGCCTCACAATTCTGTCATCCAAATATGTTATATGCCCCGTAAAAACCGGTTCAAGAATCGAATCATCACTACAACCAGGATAGTAAATATTTCCAATCCTTAAATCAGATTTAAGATTCGAGAGAAAATTTGTTGCCTCAGCTTTTTCACTAGCCTCTGCAAAATTTGATGGGCCCTTGTTACTGCCCGTGTCAACATTATGTTGTGCTTTGATCCTTAGAAATTCTTCAGGTGTAGTCATATTAATTGTAACTTCTGTAGCAATTCTTTTCCTTCATTTCCAAAACCATTTATAAAATCATTATAGTTTATCGGGTTTTTTCCTTCAACCTGTATGAGGTCTTGTGGTAGGAGTTTGATTATTTTATTTGTAAGTTTTGAAGATCCTGAAACCCGCTTCGACTCAGCGAGGCGAGCAGGTTCAGGATGACGTTGGGGTTTGGATTGCTTCTCCCGACTAGTCGGGATCGCAATGACATTACTTGGGTTTGCAATGACGGGTAAGGAATAGCGGAGCCAAACTCCGGGCCAGGGATAATAAGCCCGTATCATATTTTTTAATTTTCCAGTGTCCAGTATACTGGACATATTTATTTCCCCATCCTTTTTTTCAATTTTATAACTCCAGGATTCCCGAGAATGATTCTGCGGGGTTTCGATTAAATTTTCTCCGTTTTCAAGTTTGATAATTAAGTCTTCAACCATTTCAGCACCTTGTAAAAATAAAATATCGAGTAAGTCTTTTGTGGTCTCGTCTCCTTTTAACTTGTAATTTGTTTGAGAAAGGATATTCCCATGATCAATTTCGTTATCCAATTTTATCAAAGTGACTCCTGTCTGAGTATCGGAATTTAACAAAGTGTACTGAATAGGAGAGGGTCCCTTATATTTGGGAAGAAGAGAAGGGTGGATATTGATAATTCCGTTTTTTATTGATTTGATAATCTTTTCCGGAATTACTGCGCCGTAACTTGCCAGGATTGCAAGCGTTGGCTTGGACTCTTGTATAAGTTTTATGTCATTTTCGTCCTTTAAGTTTGTGCAAATATATTTTATCCGTTCTAACTCGCATAATTTTACTAATTCCCCAACTTTTTCTGTAGTTACGACAAGGAGCAAATTGTGAGCTAGGAGTTTTTTAACAATAGGAATTGTGTAACTCCCGCTACCAAAAAAAATAATATTTTGTTTCATCATTAGTGTTCGCCACCATTCATTATAGATTCAGCAACTGATACTGCTCTATTCTTTTCCATAGCTATTTCTTCCAATGTTTTTTTTATAACCTCATCAATATTTCCAAGACCCATTGAAAAAGCAATATTAATAAGAGCTTCTTTAGCTATAGTTTTGGGCGCCCTGTCTAAGGTGCTTTTTGGTTCAATATTATGGTCGCGCATTTTTTGGAGAACAGCTAGTTTGAGTCCCTCCATGAGATGAAAACTTCCGGTAACGGAATCTGTTATAGGTTTGTTAGAATCATCCATTCCATGATAAAGCATTATTGAGGGTTGTAATTTTCTTTTTCCTCTAAAATGTTCTTTGATGACTAGTCTATTTACAGAGCCAGGCGGGATAAGATAAATAATGGGAGGATGGGAAGAGTCAGTGACATCAGCATTTATTTCGTCTGGACGCACAGTGATAATTCTTCCTTGATTATAGAGGTCCATGTTGTTTTGATTCATGTTGCCTTTATCATATTCCAATATGCTCGGATACTGTAATATACCAAAAGAGGTTATGGCAGCTCCATGCATAAATACATCTGTTAGAGCAATATTTGCATAAAGCTCTGCAAGACGCGTTGTGGAATCAGGATCGTTTTCAAACGATGTAGGCGGACCAAACTCAGTTGATAATCCCATAGTACATATATTATACAGGAAATATGCCATTTTTTCAAGGTTTTATTTGAAAAATAAGATATAATGTCAGCATTATGAATCCAGAAAGACCAACTGACGCTATTGAACGCGCAATTGTTTTGCAGACGCATAAGGATATTCCCGGAAAAATAGCAGGCGAGAAAACGATAACTTTTCCTCATGATGCTATGACAAATGCAGAAATTTATCAGTTGCCTGAACTCGGGGATCCCAGAATTAGGCATAGCGAAGATGGCAAAGTTTTTGTAAGAAGATTTAGTGGGAAAAAAATTCAGGTATCACTTCCAAATTTTTCTCAGAGAGATGAGTTGGGATTTGATAGTGTTAGTATTGCAGAATCTTTATGGATGCGTAGCCCTGATGTGGAAACTGCAATTAGGCAAGCTCGTCATATTGCCGATAGTTATGATAGAAAGACCGGTTCAGAGACGTTGTCACTTCTTGGGATACACAGAGCAATGAGAGGTATAGCAATAGAATTGCAAAAGACGCACACCGCGCGAGTCTCAATGGAAGAATTAGAAGAGCTTGCTGCAAAAGCTTTAGTTGAGAATGGATTTGATAACGTTCGTTCTACTGATAAGCTTTTAGTAAAGCAAATTATTTTAAACGCTGTAAAAAAAGACAGAATTGGACGCGATAATCCAAGCAGAACTAGACTTATGCTTGCACATTTGTATCCACAAATAACAAAAATGTTACTCGGAAATGAGCAGAAAGCAAATAAATACCGATATCTTGAGGGGGTGCTTTATGGTGAGCGGGAACGAGATAGATTTCCATTTCAGCAGTTTAGCCAAGAAATTAAGCGGTTGGAGAACATGGGAGAGCGTAATAAAGAGGCTGCTACTCTTGCAAATACTGCAAGAAGAAAAATGTACTCGCAAATTAAGCCTCAAAGAATACACACCTCGCCTTATGTGCAGATGGGTGCACAGGTAAGATATTTATTATTTGGAAAAAATACTGATGCGGATATAAATATACTTGCAAAATATATTGGGAGAGAAAAGGCGGAAGAGGCAAGAGAAATTCGTACTTATTATGAACTAAATCCTCTAGAAAGACGCACCCGATTGTTAGAAATTTCAAGCGTTATTGATAATGCACTTACTCTTGCCGATAGTAAGCTCCAAGAGACCGATGATTTTTGGGAAAAAGTTGAAAAGCTCTAGATCTCTATTTTTTCAAAGACATCTTCGCCGGTTTTATCTTTGTGGGATTTATAAAGTTTTTCATTTTGATCTATAACATGTTTTGTAAAGAGAGTTCCATTTAAGTGATCGATTTCGTGTTGGACAATTATCGCCAGAAATCCGCTAAAAACTTGCTCGTGTTTATTTCCATCCGCGTCTTGAAAAGCAAGAGTCACTTCTTTTTTCCGCTGAACATAGCCCCAAATATTTGGAATCGAAAGACAGCCTTCCAAAAGCCTTTTACCTTTGGGTGGGGGAATTCTCCCGTCTTCGATTGCCTTTTTCTTTTTTCCGGATTGAGAAATGTAATCACTTGTTTCCTCAGAAATCCTCACTATTTCCGGATTGATAAATGAACGGACTTGGGATTTTTCGTCAGGACGCATTTGAAAAATCCTCAGGGATAGTCCTACTTGAGGTGCTGCAAGTCCAACTCCGATAGGATCCTGGGTAATTCTTAAAGCTTGTTCCATTGAACCCAGAGTCTCTTTAAGTTTTTTATCAAAGTCAGTCACGGGTCTTGCGACATTATTGAGAATCGGGTCAGGAGTAGTTACAAGTTTGTACATAATTTTTTGATTTGTAAGTTATGTATTTTACTAACGCTCTAGTAATTATTCAAGTGTTTTTAGTAGCTCTTCTGCTTGCGTAAAACCGGGAGCAAGAGTTTTAGTAATATATTCCAATGTTTGTTTTGCCTGTTTTTTGTATTCTTGTGCTCTTGATGTATCATCAACCTTTTCAGACAGGCTAACTAAAATTATAGCTTTTCGGAAGATCGCATCAAGATAATTAGGCTTCAATTTAATTGTCAGTTCGAGTGTTTCTAAAGCTTTCTCTTCATTACCTACAACTTCTTCAATAAGCGCTTTGTTGTAAAGAATTTTTGCATCTGTTGGAGCAAGAATTTGTGCTTTTAGAATTGTTTTATAGGCCTCATCCAAAAGTTCAGGTTGTATTTGCGAAAGAGTAAATAACGTTCTGGTTCTGGTTTTGTAATACACGACGTTGTTTGGATTATTTTCTATTACTTCATCGGACATTTCCTTTGCGCGCTGACCAAAAAGTGCTGCACTTTCGTTTTGGTTGTTTTGTGCAAAGGCAAGTGCTAGCGAGGAAAGATTTACCGATAGCTCATTTTTGAACAAATCCTCATTGGGACGAGTTCTTACTGCCTCTTCCAGAGGCTTATTTGCGGCGACATATTCTCCGATTTTGTTGTAGTTATATCCGAGAGCATAAGCCTTATCTGCATTCCAAAAGCTTACTAATGACCAAATCCAGAAAAGTGAAAGAGCGCTTATTAGTGTCAAAGCTAAATACTGCATAGAGTTAAAGTCGTTCATCTTATAACTTTCATTAGCTTTCTTTGGCTGGGAGATTATTTCCCCCCTATATCCTGCTATCATAAAAAATATCGCGGGGAGCACAAATAAATATAGATTTAAAAGCACAACTGAAAAACCGAAAAAGTTTGAAACAAGAATAGAAATAAATCCGCCCACTATTGCTGCCGGAAGAATTACCGGAGTTATAGTCTTTTGGGATAGAAAGTGTTTGATTGCTGTTATTAGAAATAGTAGGATAAAAGCAAAGTATGTTCCCAGTCCAAAAAGGCCTGTTGTTGCAAGATAATTTAGATATTCGTTGTGTGCCTTGTTGTACAAATAATCCCACTCGGACGTGAGATTGTGCTCTACGGGGCGGTGTTTGTAATAAGCGTATGCAAAAGTTTCAACACCAGATCCTATAATTGGATTGGCTTTAAAAATCTCCAAAGCTCCCTTCCATACGATAAGTCTTATTTCACCGGACCCTGTAATATTATATTCAAGAGAGGGGCCTTGTTGCGTTTCATCAGGCGCAACTTGCGTAGTTGAGGATGGTGTTTTATCTTTTGTTAGTCCTTCAAGCGATATATTCTGAAATCTGGGAAAAGGATTTCCGATAATAAAATTTATAAATATAAAAATAATTACAAACAACCCCAGCAGTCTGAGAGATTTTAGTCTCAAAAGTTTTTGCGGACTAACCCCCTTTTTTCGTAAAGCGACAAGTTTTATTATTCCTATGAAAGTGAAAATCCCAGCCCATAGACCCAAAAATCCGGATTGGGAATTGGTCCAGACAATTGCTATGTAAAAAATTATAGAAAGCAGTGCAAATAGTATTAGTCTGTAGTTTTTGATTTTTTCCTGCAGGTTTTTTAGAGGTAAAGAAAGGTCTAGAAAAAATGCCATTGTGATGGGGAGCAAGATGGCAAGGTAGGCGGCCAACCAGTTTGGCTGACCAAGAGTCGAGAAAATTCTAGCAGTTGGGTCAAATGCAGCTGTCCAGCATGCTGTAGTAAAACCTCTTCCAAAAACAAGACACGTGGGGTCGTATCCGAAGTGACTTGGAATTCCCCAAAGCGCAACAAGTCCTGCTGAAATAAGAGAGACTCCTAAAATTCTTTTTACAAATTCTTTTGCGTCTTCTTTACTAAAGAAGAAATTACTTACAAGTGCATAGTAGAGAAAGATATAAGTTATTATTGATAATAATCCCCCGTTAAAGCGAGAATAATATCCCCAGAAGGATGTATGCGGGTCGATTGAGATTATCGTTGAGACTATTTGAGATGCTAAAAATAAAAGTATCGGAATGTCCAGAACCGTGCGTCTTACATAAAATCTTTTTTCGGAAATCATTCGTAGTCCCCAGAGAAAAAAAATTATGACAGTTATTCCATACACCATCCACATTTTGTTAAATTCAAAAAGCTCGTGGTTCACATTTGACATAGCAAATGGAGTTACAAAAAACAACGTGTAAAATGAGAATCTGAGAAATTGAGAAATTCTGTCCTGAAAAGTTGTCATTATGTATTTTAGTGTAGCATAGGTAAAACTTACCGACAAGGATTTGTAATATCAAAATTCAATTCAGCCTCTGCTATAATGGTAAGATATGAAGATTCTTGATTCGTTTTTCTCGCTTTTTTCAACAGATTTGGGAATAGATTTAGGTACGGCAAATACCCTTGTTTTTATAAAAGACAAAGGAATTTCAGTCCGCGAGCCATCAATTGTCGCAAGACACAATAGGACTAAGGAATTTATTGCGATCGGAACTGAGGCGAAAAAAATGCTTGGTAAAACTCCAGCCAGTATTTCTGCAATTCGTCCCCTAGAGCACGGTGTGATTTCAGATTTTGACGGCGTGGTATTTATGCTTTCATACTATATAAAAAAAATAAATGAAAATTCCGGCAGAAAACTCCCCATGCTTGCACGTCCTAAAGTTGTTGTGGGAATTCCAAGTGGAGTGACCGAAGTCGAAAGACGTGCTGTTTGGGAGGCAGCCTTAACTGCTGGCGCCCGCGAATGTTATCTGATTGAGGAGCCTATGGCGGCAGCAATTGGAGCAGGGGTATCTGTTTTTGAACCCAATGGAGTTATGATGGTGGATATCGGCGGTGGAACGACAGAGATTGCGGTAATCTCTCTGGGTGGAATTGTTGTGAACCGTTCGATGAAAGTCGCGGGTTATGATATGGACCAGGCTTTAGTTCATTACGTAAGGCTTCGTCACGGTCTTATTATCGGAGAAAAAACCGCAGAGGAAGTAAAGGTAAAGATAGGAAGCGTTTATAAGAAAAACTTAAAACTTAAAACTAAAAACGAAAATTCAAAGATTAGCGAGAAGAGTTTGGAAATACTTTTGCCGGAAGAGACAAAAACTGTTGAGATAATTGAAGAAAGGAAAGAAAAAATTGCTTTAGTGCGCGGACGGAATGTAGAGACAGGACTTCCGAAGAGCCTTAAAATAACCGAGGCTGAAGTCCGCGAGGCAATGGGTCCGATTATTAATGAAATAATTGATGGAATAATGGAAGTAATTGAGGAAACCCCACCAGAGTTGACCAGTGATATTTTAGAACACGGGATACTTTTGACCGGAGGCGGTGCGCTTCTTTCTGGAATTGATGATTTGATAATGGAGAGAACGAAAATTCCCGTAACAATAGTTGATGATCCCCTGACTACAGTAGTAAGGGGTTGCGCAAAATTACTGAGTGACGAAAAACTTTTGAATCAGGTAAAAGTTACCGGAGGATTGAGATAGAGTTATGAAAGTGATTCAAGATATGCCTTGGTTTTTTTTGCTTCTTCAATATCTTCAACGGAAAAATTTCCACTGTCTTTTTCAATTTCTGTCTGAAAGTACTTTAATAGATTATTAAAGAATGCTATTCTTCTATTGACATACCCACTTTGTAATTCTGGGGGAATACTTCGGACTGTTTGCTGCTCTGATGTGATACAGCGTTCCGGGGCATTTATTCCAATTTGGGCAAATTCTCTTACTTCGTGTGCTGCCCAAAATGGTCGAAGAGATTCTGGAACACTATCTGAAACTCCATATATTCCCTCAGTATTTCCTGTTTCAGGATTTAACCCAGTCATTCTGAAGGCAAAATCAGGTAAATCAGGATTTAAAGATTGGGGTAATACATAATACGAATATGCTATTCCGTCAATTTCAGTTGTCTCGACTGGTGCATTCAGACTTTCTATATATGCTCTCGTGGAATCAATTTGTGTCGGATCAAACTCTTTCATTTTTGTAATTCAAATCTTGGTGTTATTTTACCATTATAATCTACATTTTCCAAAAACATTTTGAGTGGGCGTATCCACATTTGATTTGGATATTCTTTTGACTTGTAAAGTGGTTTGTATAAAACCAACTCTTCAAGCGTTTCAGAATGACGAACTATATCTACAAGTTCATATAAATTGCCTTTATAGTGTTTATATATTCCTTTTTTAATCTTCACAACCTATTTAATTATACATATACTTTGTTCCTGTTGACTCCGATTAAGTCGGAGTTGACAAATTTGAGCGCGTAGAGTATCATATATAAGCTTTAATTTGAGGCTAGAAGATAGAATTGAAAATAGTATTAAACCAGATGAGACTTATCATCACTTAAATACATATTAAATTTCTACACGAAGCAATTCGTGCAGAAAGTCTCTCCCGCTTCAAATTTCCAGCTTAACAACCCTTAAATTCCTCACTTACCATTTTGGTTTGTGAGAATTTTTAGGTGTAAAGCTCCTTAACAAGTGAGAAAAGATGTTTGGAAAGTGGTAGGAATTTGCTTGGAAATTAGAATTTATTCTAATAACTAAGCGTAATACTGCTTTTCAAATTAATATATAGAGTTCACGTCAGTCCGATGCTAAATCGGACTAGAATTCTTTAGAATAAATTACGGAAAGCAGGATAAACTACATTTTGTATATTTATCAAAATATACATTTTTGTCCGTTGAATTTAATAACGGTCATACAAAATTTGCAAAATTAGATTTTTTTGTCCGCCTACGCCTTAGGGTTGCGGCGAGACTGCAAAAAATTTAACAGAGTTAAATTTTTTTTGAGAGTTTGATCCTGGCTCAGGATGAACGCTGGCGGTGTGCTTTAGGTATGCAAGTCGAACGGTCCCGATTTATCGGGACAGTGGCGGACGGGTGAGTAACGCGTAAGAATCTACCCTCAAGCGGGGAATAACCAGTCGAAAGATTGGCTAATACCGCATAATAACTACGGTTTAAAGGGCTTAACTGCCCACTTGAGGAGGAGCTTGCGTCCTATCAGCTAGTTGGTGAGGTAAAGGCTCACCAAGGCTACGACGGGTATCTGGACTGAGAGGTTGACCAGACACAGGGGCACTGAGACACGGGCTCCACACCTACGGGTGGCAGCAACCAGGAATATTGGGCAATGGACGAAAGTCTGACCCAGCGACACCGCGTGGAGGATGAAGGCTTTAGGGTCGTAAACTCCTTTTGACAGTCCTTTCACAGACTGTAGAATAAGCTCTTACTAACTACGTGCCAGAAGTCTCGGTAATACGTAGGGAGCAAGCGTTATCCGGATTTATTGGGCGTAAAGAGTGTGTAGGCGTCTTTTCAAGTTCTTATTGAAAGACTGGGGCTCAACCCCAGCATGTGTAGGAATACTGTTAAGATCGAGGATTATTCGGGGTGCTGGAACAGCTGGTGTAGTAGTGAAATACGTTGATATCAGCTGGAACACCAAAGGCGAAGGCAAGCACCTGGAATTATCCTGACGCTGAGACACGAAAGCTAGGGGAGCGAAAAGGATTAGAGACCCTTGTAGTCCTAGCCGTAAACGATGGATGCTAGCTAGTGTGATTTATTGCACTGGCGCAAGCTAACGCGTTAAGCATCCCGCCTGGGGAGTACGGTCGCAAGGCTAAAACTCAAAGGAATTGACGGGGACCCGCACAACCAGTGGAGCGTGTGGTTTAATTCGAGACAAAGCGAAAAACCTTACCAAGGCTTGACATATATTTGACAACCTTAGAAATAAGGCCTTCCTTCGGGACAGATATACAGGTGCTGCATGGCTGTCGTCAGCTCGTGCCGTGAGGTGTTCCCTTAAGTGGGGAAACGAGTGCAACCCTTGTCTAATGTTAAATTATTCATTAGAGACTGCCTTAATTTTTTAAGGAGGAAGGAGAGGCGGACGTCAAGTCAGCATGGCCCTTATGCCTTGGGCTACACACACACTACAATGGCGAAAAACAAAGAGTTGCAAGTTCGCGAGGACAAGCTAATCTCAGAAATTTCGTCTCAGTTCGGATTGGAGTCTGAAACTCGACTCCATGAAGTCGGAATTGGTAGTAATCGCGGATCAGCGTGCCGCGGTGAATACGTTATCGGGTCTTGTACACACCGCCCGTCAAGGCAGCAAAGTCGATAGCTATTGAATCCCGCTTAGCGGGAGAGATAGAGATTGATGATGAGGCTTAAGTCGTAACAAGGTATCCCTAGATGAATCTGGGGATGGATCACCTCCTTTCTAATAAAAACTCTCTTCCAGTACGTCTTGAAAGAAATTTCAAGATTGGGAGGACTAATTTTTATTAGTTCTTCCTACCACTTTTCAAACATCTTTTTAATACACTTGAAAAAAAACTTTTTTATTCCTTCAATAACACAAATCGGTCTTCGTATTTGTTACCAAATAGAAACCCAGAATTCCTGCATCACAATTATCTGAATAAACAATAGGGTTACTATTGCTATAAATAGTTTTTCAGATTTAATTTTATTTTGCAAAAAATCTCCTGAAAGAAAAATTGGCAACATCATAAGCGGTATCCATATCCTTCCCACTTCTCCGCGACTTGCACCCGAAATTGTCAGTCCCACAAATATTATCCAAAAACAAATGACGGAAACAGTTTGAACTTTAAATTCAAGAGTTTTTCTAATGATGCCAACCGTTATATAGATAAATAAAATCGCGGATGGCACTCCCAAATAAATGAAGAAATCATAAGGGTTATAAAAAACCCACGCTAGGTATTCACGAGGCATTTGATTTCTAATTACTAGATAAGATACATTTATGAAGTCGTATCCCATCAAATACATAAAAGTTATTCCAGCTAACATTCCGCTAACACCCGTCATAAATTCTCCCGACCAAACCTTCCTTTTTTTTATTAAAAACAACGTCCAAATTACAAAAACCAGTATTAATGCGGGTAGAATGGATATGGTGAAAAACAAACCAACGAGCGATAATAACGATGCAATGAAAGCGTAAACACCACTTTTTTCTTTATAAGAATGGGTTAATAATAATCCGACTAAAATAGGAAAAACTGCGTAAAATGGGTCAAAAAATAAAGCAAAGAAGGCAAAGCTTGGGGTCAGAATCAGCAGGACAATATTTTTAATAGCAGCTTTTGAACTAAATATTTTTTTCGTTAGGTAGTATAGCGGTATGATAGTTAAGGATGCTAGAAGGTGCAAGAAGAAGGCGCTAAATATTGCAGCGGCGCGTTCTGAAGACGTTAACTGTTTCCATAGGGAGATCCCATCATTATTTGGGGGTCTTATGTAGGAAGTAAATATGTTGGTGATTTTCTCATTTGAATCAAAAAACTGTATTATCCACTTAAGAACGATAACTCCTCCAGGCGGGTGACCTCTTCCATGGTTATCTAGTATGGGAAATTCATCCTCATAATTTGTAACAAACCCAGAAACACTTTCTATTTTTGTTGCGCTTGAAAAATATCCATTGATTCCAGGATCTACGGTTCTTCGGAACAGAACAGGTATATCAAATCTACTAAAATAGACTAGGGCTATTTGAAATGCAAAACTTGAAACTACAAATGCAAAAAGAAAAAAAATTTCCTTTTTTCGACTTAGTTTTGTTTTTGTGGCAAAGTAGTATAAAGATAATAAGACCGCAAAAATACTTAGAGGCGCCCAAAATTTATCCATAGTATTTACAAAATAATATGGCCACCTGGATTCGAGTATTAAATCATTTGGTCCGCGTAGTCCCTCGAAAATATCCAATGATATCAGTACGTCAAAGATTAGTGACGTAGTAATTATAAAAACTATAAGAAGGTTTTTTTTGACAAACTTAAAAATACTGAATGAATGATTGCTCACTATGTGAGTATATTATTTCATTTTATATGACGCAACGTTTTGTTTCTCTTGTTTGAACACCCGATCTTTAGTAAAATAACAGTCTAGTTATTAGTTGTTAGATATTAGTAGCTAGTTTATGAAATTCGTTATCATTTGTTAGTTATCTGGGTGATTGGCTCTCCGATGCTTCAGAGAAGATCGGAGTCCGATAGCGACATCAATCGCTCATCGGACAGTAGTAGACCTGCCCGCTATGCTAAGCAAGCGTTACAGGCAGGGCGCGTAAATTTAAAATTGGGCTGCTAGTTCATTGGTAGAACGCTTTCCTGATAAGAAAGAGGTACTAGGTTCGATTCCTAGGCAGCCCACAACAGTTTGCAGCCCCGTGGCAGTCGGGCACGGTAAGAAAGAGGTACTAGGTTCGATTCCTAGGCAGCCCACAACAGTTTGCAGCCCGGAGGCGGAGGGCACGGTAAGAACAGGTACTTGGCCTGCCCCGCACAAATCGCTCCGTGAGCCGTGCACGAATAGTGCATAAAGGCGAACGGCAAGATGTGTGGGGTTCGATCCCAAGATCACCCACCATTTTACCTAATTCCCCCGAGGCAAGTTCAAAAAAGATTGACAAGCCTGATATAAATCCTCTATTATAAATTTATGGATAAATACATTTCCCTTGTTAATCCCAGACAGAATATGCGAGGTTTTTTGATTGGCCTTTTAATTTTAGCAGGTCTTGGTATAGCAGTTGGGGCTGCGGTTATAACCTCCACGAATGATGAAGTGAAAGTAATTGATGAAGTTGCCGATACTCGTTTTTCATCTCCAAATGTGTTTGTATATGCTTATTGGGCGGGAGATAAAAGTGAAGTAAAAAGCCTGGATCTTGCTACGGGTAAAGAGATTCTCCTCGCAACACTTCCTCTTAATGTAAAGCATGTGAGACTACTTTCATCAAATGAAATTATTTATATTAATGAAACAGATGAAAATGACTATGGGGCAAGTATAGTTGTAAAGACAATTCCAGATGGACAGGAAAGGGTCGTCTTACAGGCAAATGAAGATGTAAAAATAGATGATTATCGTGTATCTCCTGATGGGCAATATATAGCCACATGGGAGGTTGCTCTCCCTCCTGATTCTGTACAGCTTTACAATGGTATATCCAGAGTTTATGGAGCAAATATAAATACGGGTGTTAAAAACCAGATTTATAGCGAGGTTGCAAATGCGCCGGTACATTATCCTGTGGCGGTTACAAATGAAGGCAAAGTATTCATGGATCTATTCCTGACTAATGATAGCGCAGGGTGGGCATATGGGATGAGCGTAGCTGACATAACGGGTGCTAATATTCAAGATTTGGTAGCGGTTAGTAACGGAACTTATGGTTCACAGCCTGTTTTATCTCCAGACGGCAATATGCTAGTGTTTACAGGATACGATGGTAGTAAAGGGGCGGGTACCGAGATTGTCCGTGATGTTAGACGCGCTATTTTATCTGCAAATACTGTAGATGTTTTGGAGTTGAATACCTTGAGTCGCAGAAGACTTTCGAATTTGTCAAATGAAAACTATTATGCAAATGCCTGGTGGGATGAGACTAATGGAAATGTTCTATTTTCTATGGTATCTACAAATGTAGATCAAACAGGTACTTATTCTTATAACTTACCCTCGAGTTTGTTTGATAAGATTATGCTTAATGATTTAGAATCTATTTCAAAAAGTCCCAAAAAAACTCTAGCTGTGCTTAGTCCAGGAGTCTTGCTGGTTGGCAGTATTACTACTACAAAAAGTACTTTGGGAAATTTGGGTAGTTCTTATGAGCAAGTTTTGGATGGGGTCTATATTTATAACGAAAATGAGAATGATATAGTTTCTTTGGATATTATGGGTGGTTTTGTTCAGTCAATTGCAGTAAAGCCATCTTCATATTTTGGTGACTCTATGGTGCTTTTTTCTTCTAGTTCAGACACAGACAGCGGAGGCATAAAGGGTAAAACAAAGGAGCAGCTTCAGCTACAAACATTTACCATAAAGCCTACACTTGAGCCAAAGCGTGTGGAGCAGCAGAGCGGTGAAAGATGCAGAGATGTTGCTTCTGCCGCGTGCAATGAGCTTTTAGGAGCTGATTTTACTGGCAGTCAGGCTAAAGCCGGAACTCAGAACGAGACTTTTGATGCGTGTTTTAAGGAGCAATTTTCGGCAGCAAAATCCGCAGGGTGTTCCAATAGTCCACTTTATCTATATGGTCAAAAAGGAATGGATGTAAATATTAGCGTTGGGACTACTGTTTCAAACACTAATGCCTCCTATAGTCCCTTGACAGGTTTCTCAGGTACTTTAACGGGGGACGGTGGAATTGAGATAGGGGGAGCAAAATATTTATCATTAGAATTTGATTATGATTTAGCTTCAAATTACGCTCTTCCGTTAAGAGGAATAATCATAAATAGAATGAATTTAGATAATGAATTAAAAAATTATGCAAATAATCTTGGTATGAATGAAAAGGAAACTTATGATTTTATTAAATATATCAAATCAGAAACCAAATCAAGCAGAATATTTATTTCACATTTCTCAAACCAAATATCCAAAAAACTGCTTCCGTTATTTATAACCCCAGAGCCTGACTCTTACACAAATATAGTGTTTTTCATAAATGACAGTGGAGCTATTTCTGATAACAATCATCCTCCCCAGTTTGAAAAAATTGAAAGAAAAGGATTTAGCGCAGTTGAGATAAGCTACATAGTTCAGGACTAGTTAATAGGAGTAAGAGTTAGTTAAAATAGAAATAAAAAATTTCCCAATAACAGTTTAGTTTCTTGATTTCTTATCCAAAAAAGGTTAGTATTATTTTTTAATGGTATTATCAGACAAAGACATAAAGGAATTTGTAAATAAGAGAATAATTGGTGTTACACCTAAGCCGGATTTTTCAGTTCAGTTAGGGTCATGTTCTTTGGATTTAAGATTGGGAAATACTTTCCGCGTTTTTGAGCACAGCAAGACTCCGTATCTTGATCCTACAAAAAAAGACTATACGAACGAAATAACCTCTGAGATAAAAGTTAAAAAAGGAGACGCCTTTATCATGCAGCCGGGGGATTTTGTGCTTGCCGTCACCATGGAGCGTATTAAGCTGCCCGATAATTTGCTGGGAAGACTAGAGGGTAGGTCATCGTTGGGGAGGCTTGGGATAGTGGTTCATTCAACTGCAAGTGTTTTTGATCCCGGATGGGACGGGCAGTGCGTTCTGGAGTTGGGTAATTTAGGCAGAATGCCTGTTGCTCTATATCCTGAAATGAGGATTTGTGCCATGACATTTGAACAACTATCGTCTCCTTCGCAAAATCCTTATACGAAGAAAAAATTTGCAAAATATAAATTTCAAACGGGACCTCAGGAAAGCCGTT